>CAZDXQ010000021.1:0-56325 GCA_964509545.1 uncultured Burkholderiaceae bacterium
GCCGCTCAACTCCTGCTCAACACGACCGGGGGTTGACACAGGGTGTCTCATGGCCGGCGCAGCGACCGCCACGGGCTCTCGCCGACGTTCGCCCCGCGGCTGTCGAGGCCAACGACGCGCCAGCGCGCCTCGGCACCGAGGCGTTCCTTCAGCCACGGCGGCGCGACGTAGTTGGACACGCCGGGACGCACGTAGGCGGACAGGGCGATCTCGCCGCCGGCGTCGACATCGAGCCGGTATAGCGCCGCACCGTCGATGTCGATCCACGAGAACACGGCCGGCGCCTCGCCGTTGATCCGCCCGCCCTCGATCGGCAGCATCAGTTCGATGCGCGCCGGCGGACGCGTCGCCAGCGCGGCAACGGTCTCGGCCGAGCCGACGAAGAAGCGCAGCACCGGCAGCGGAAAACCGGCCACGCCGCCGCTGACCACGACCGGCCCGTTGCCAAGCGCCGACTGCCCTTCCTTGTCGTCGGTCGCTTCGATGCGCAGCAGGATCTGGTACGGCCCTTCCGCGGTTACCGGAATCCGGCCCGGATCGGGACCGGGGATGAACACGCGACCATCGGGCAGCAGGAAGCGGCTGAAGCGCTCGAGCAGCAGGTAGCGCCGCTGCAGCGGCCGCTGCTCGACCGGCAGCGTGCCCTCGGTCAGCAGGTCCTGCTCGGTCGGCACCAGGTCGCCGGGCAGCACCAGCTCCCAGCGGCCGCGCAGTTCGCCGGTGCCGTTGTACAGGATCGTGGCGCCGAACTTCGGCAGCGGCGTGCCGCGCGCCACGGCCAGCACCGGCGTCTCGCCGCGTTCGTCGCTGAAGGCCAGGCGCACGTCGAGCAGCGCCAGCGGCGTGCGCGCGCCGGCCGCCGACATCCGGCAGGTGACGACAACGAACTTGTCGCCGCCGACGCCGCCGGTGAAGCGGCGCACGTAGAAGAAGTCCGATGGCTGGCCGGCCGCCGCGTCCTGGTAGGCGCGCCGCGCCACCGTGGCCGGGATCGTCATGATGTCGGTCAGGTTGGTGAAGCTGCCCGACTGGCTGACGCGCGACTGGTCGTGGCGCAGCGGCAGCAGCCCGTACAGCGTGCCCGGCACGCAGGGATTTAACGTCGTCACCGCTCCGCCGACCACGCCGGGCTGCACGGCGCCGCACCAGAATGCTTCGACCGCGCGTTCGTTCGGATCGAGACCCTGGAAAGTCAGGAACACCGTGGTCGGCCCCGATGCGCGCACGTTCACGCCGTTCGGGTTGACGGTGAGCACGGCTCGCACCGGCGCGACCACGGCGAAAAGGACGGCGGCGCAGACGAGGCGGGCAAGCGTCGTCATGTCAGAACACCGTCACGTTGGCGCCGAGGCTAAGCGCCCAGTTGCGGCCGCCGGAGTTCAAACCGACGCTGTTGTCGCGGTTGGCGAAACCCTGCAGCGCATGGCGGACGAACCATTGGCCGGCCAGTGGTGTGGCGAAAGGCCCGGGCACGCTGAAGCGGCGACCCAGTTGCGTCTGCACGGTGTTGCCTCGGCTGACGGCGAGGTCGCGCGAGTCGTCGCCGCGCGTCAGCGCATAGTTGCCGCCGAGGGTCCACACGTCGGCGAAGCGCCAGTCGAAACCGAAAGCGCCGCCCCAAGTGTAGCCGGCGAGCGCCTTTTCGTAGCTGTACTGGCGGTTGCGCTGCGCCGAGGCGTTCAGGCTCAGCGTGTCGCTCCAGACGACGTTCAGCGACAGCTGGTGGCCGGTGTTGCGAAAGTCGGCGGCCTCGCGGCCGGCCTGGCGGTTGTCCTGGTGCGCCTGGTTGGCAGCGTAGTTCAGCGCCCAGCGGCCGAGCGTCCACGCGAGCGCCAGCGTGGCGGTCCGGTTGGCCTGATCGGGACGATGCGTCGGCAGCAGCCCCGACGCGTCGAACGACGGCGCGTTGACGGCGAACTGCCGTTGGTCCTGCCACTGCAGCGACAGCCTTGGCCACAGGCTGTCGGCCGCCGAGGCGGCGCGCAGCGCTTCGGCCAGCGGCACCGACAACGTGAACTCGTCGCTGTCGGTGCGCGTCTTCAGCAGCGAGGCGATGTTGTCGAGGTTGTCCTCGCGCCGCGTGCGGCTGAGGTTTGCCTGCAGCGGGCCAAGCTGGGCGGTCAACCCGGCGCGGCGCAGCTGCTGGTCGGCGCCGATGGCGGCGCCGACCATCCGGTACAGCGGCGCGATCCGCTCGTAGCGCAGCAGCGGCGTGACCGTCAGCGGCCAGCCCTCGCCGAGCGACCAGGCCTGCAGCAGGTCGAACGCGAGGTCGACGATGCGCGCCGAGCGCGTCGTCGCCTGCAGCGGCGTCAGGCTCTGCCCCTGCGACAGCTGCGGATCGTCGGCCGGCCGGTACTCGTTGCGCGCCAGCGCGATGTCGCTGCGCAGCCGGCCGCCCATCATGCGCCCGAGCAGGCGCAGGCCGAAGCCACGCGATTGCTCGGCGTCCGGAATCTCGCCGCGATTGAAGTTGCCCTGCGCCCTCAGCGATGCGTCGACGTACGACAGCTCGCCGCGCAGCCAGCCGGCCTGCGACGGATCGGCCTCGATGCCGACGGCGGCGCCGTAGATCCGATGGCTGCCGTCGTTCAGCCCGAGCGGATTTTGGAAGCCGACGATGCTGGTGCCGTTCATCGCGTTGACCGAGACGTCGAAGCGCTGGCCGAGCTTGACCGCGCCGATCAGCCCGCGGCTGCCGTACGAATTGAGCAGCAACGGGTGATTGCCCCAGCCGATGTGGCCGACCGACAGCTGCGCCGCCGGGTCGCCGACGTCGAAGCGGTAGTCGGCCAGATCGACCTTCGCCGCCTGCGTGCCGCGGCTGAGGAACTGCAGCGCTTCCTGGCGGAAGCTCGAGCCAGAGAAATTGGCGTTGCCCTTGACGCCAAGCCCGCCCAGTTCGCCGTCGACGGCCACGCCGCCGCGCAGTGCAAGATCGCTGAAGGTCGGCCGCGGCGGGCGCGAGGCGCTGCCGCGCGTGCGTTCGACGGACTGCGCCTTGACCGCCAGGTCAAGCGTCGGCGCCAGCAGCCGGCGCGCCGGCGCTTCTGCCGGCGCGTCCGCCGCCGGCTGCTCGGCGACGATCGTCAGCGTGCGGCGATCGATCTCCTGCCACTGACCGCCCTGCACCCGCCAGACGACCAGCGGCAACTCGCCGGCAGCCAGGGCGAACTCCTTCCCGGTCAGCGACAGTTCGCTGCCGGCGAGGCGGAACAGCGAGGTGACGTCGGTCGGCCCGATGAACACCACGAGTGCGCCATCGCTCGGCGTCGGCGCGCGGTCGAGCTTCAGCACGATCGGGTCGCCGGGACGGATGCTGCCGCTTGGCGCCTCGACCACGCCCAACGCCAGCGCCGCGGGCGGCAACGCGAGCGCGAGCGAACCAGCCAACGCGCGCAGCGGCGCCTTGACGCCAGCGTTGGTCCGCCCTCGCCGCGCGACGGCGCGCGGCCGGATCGCGAGCGGAGCAAGGGGCGGACTCACGGCGTCGATCTTCCTCACACGCCGGGCTCGTTCGAAACGGCAAACCCGGCTTCACGCCGCTCGCTGCCGTAGATGACCGTGATTCCGTAGGTCACAGGGCATGACATTCCAAGCGGCACGCCATGAGCCCCAGTTGGACTTCTGGTGCGGATCTCGAAGGTCGCGCTGGAACTGCCGCTGGGCACGGTCAGCGTCGCCGGTACGTCCGTCACCTGAAGCTTGTGTGTCGGCGGGAGGGCAAGCGGATTATTCGGGTCCATCGGAAACTGGGTGACCGTCTTGCTGACCGCCACGCCGACGACGATCGGCTTCACCGCCGGACGCAGCAGGGTCACTGTGCATCGAACCGTGGCGCCGCCGCTGACCTTGGCGCGGTCGACGCTGACGCCGGCGAGCCACGCCATTGTGATCGACGGCGCCGGCACCGGCGTCTGGCCCAGGCAGACGGGCGCTGCCACCGCAGCCAGGGCAAGGGCCGCAAGCGAAGACAGCCTCGTCAGACAACGCATCGACCGCCCGCGCTCCTTGCGCGGCATTGCGAAGCACCGCATCGGCGCGCTCATCGGGCTTGCCTGCGCGCTTCGCGCTCCTGCATGAGCGCTTCGGAGCGGCCGTGCGCGCTCATTGGACCGGGAACCGGTAGACCTTGCGCTGCCAGGTGTCGCGCGCGCCGGACCGCTTGTTCAGCACCCAGCCGATGTCATCCGACTTGCGCTCGAGATCGTGCTGGACCTTCGTCATCCCGTCCGGCTTGGTCGGACCCGTCTCCCCGGTGACGATGTTTCGGCACCGATCCTCAGCGCCGGAGAGGTCCTGCTTCCACTCCCAGCCGACGATGCCGTCGCAGTCGGCCGAACGCGGAGAGCCATCGAGCTTGTCGCAGCGGATGCCGCGGCCGTCAAAGGCCTTGTCGCCGTCGAAATCGGCCGGGCAGACCACGCCCTTGCTGGCGTCGCCGACGTAGACACTGCCCAGTTCCGGGAAGGCGAACTCGTGAACGGTCGCGACGAACTTGTCGAGTCCGTTCGGATTCGCCACCTGCTTCAGTTCCGACGCGACCTTCTGCCAGGGCGTCGTCACGATCGGCAGCGCGGTCGGTGCCACCGAGTGTCTAGCGGGCGGGTTCGTGTTCGGCACTGTCGCCACACACGTGTCGAGTGCTGTGCCGTTGTTGACGAGTTGGTACGGGGGCAGGCCGACCATTTGCGAAGGCGGGCAGATGGCGTCCCGCTCGAAGGTGATCACCTTGCGGCAGACGAGCCTCTTGTTGCCGTCGCTGATTTCCGCGGTGAACCCGCTCGGGCAGCGCACGCCCTGTTGCGGGCCGGCATGCGCCATCGGCGCAGCAACGGCGAGCGCGCCGCCGATCAGGATTGAAGCCATCAGTGCTTTCATCGGATCCTCCTTCGATGGCGGGCGACTTCGGCGGCACGCCAACCACGCATGGTGCGAACGCATCTTTAGCGGACAGCGCGGCGGCGACACCGGCCTGCACGCCTGTCCCACACCGCCCCACTGCGGCGGCGATCGGCTTCCGGCCCGGCGGCCCGTGCAGCGGCACCCGATTCGGATGCAACTCTTCCTCGAGCCCAAGCGAGCGATGCGGGCACCAAGCCCCGCATCAGCGCGAAACCGTGAAACTGGTCGAGACGTTCTCCGAACCGTAAGTGGCATAGACGGAGAACGACTTGGTTCCGGCCCAGGTGCCGCTGGCACTGGTGCCGATGTCGAAGGATGCGCGATCGCTGCCCGAGGTGATCGTGACGCTCGTCGGCATGGTGACCACGCCGCCGGACATCTGCAGGTTGCTCAGCGCCTCCTGCGGCGACGCCCCGGACAACTGCAGATTGATCTTCATGTTGTTCGCCGCCGGCCGTAGCAGCGTCACCGTCCCCTTCGCCGTAGCGCCCGCGGTGATGCTCACCGGCGCCACGCTCACGCCGCGCAGCCACTGCAGGGTGATCTTGGGTGCCGTATTCAGCGCAGGTGTCTGCGCCGCAGCAGCAGAAGTCAGCACGGCGCTGGCGACGGCGGCGCCCACGAACAGCCACAGGTTGGCGCGATTCATCGACTTCCTCCTCTGATTTGGCCAGCTGCGAATCTTTGCCGCTGCAGATCTCAGCTTGCGGTCGCCGCGTCAATTCAGCGTCAATGCGACGGCGCACGCGCGGGTTCGGCGAGGCGATGACGGTCCGCTTCTCGCGCTGCTCTTGCCGAAACGGATAGCCGCCGGAAACCGATGTCGCGCGCCTGCAGGCACACCGCCGCCTACGACGCAGCGGCTCCCGCCGCGCGAGCAAGTTCGCTCGCTTGCGCGATGCGCCGGTGCGCGGAGCGCACTCAATGTCCCGCGTCGCCTTCCGCTGACTCTTTCTCTGCGCGGGTCGGCGGCTTCTCGGATACCTGACGCAGAAACTCGCTGACCTGCTCCGGCTCCTGGAAGAAGCGCGGCTTTTCCTCGTCAACGGAACGCACGGAGGCGCGGAACTGGCTGAGGTGCCGCCAGACCCGGATCACGAACAGATGAACGTCGCCCATGGCCAGCTCCGTCTACGGCTGGCGTAACCTTAGTCGGGACGCGTTTGTCGGGCGTTTGATCCTTCGCCAGCGGCGGTCAAGAACGACCGCGATTCGCAGCGCAGCCGCTCGACGAGGTCGTCAATGCCGCTGCTGGCGACGATCTGGTCAGCAATGGCGTCGAACGATTCGGCCACCCGTCCCGGCGACCGGACGCCGTCTAGTCCGGCGGGCAGCGCCCGCAGGCCCACATCAACCAGCGTACCGACGAACGCGTGCGCCCGCGGTGCGGCGCGAATGCCGTTAAGAATTCGCGCGGCCTCCAGCGGCAAGCCCCGTCGCGCCAACACTTCGGCGAGGAAGATCGAGGCGTAGAACACGTCATAGGTCCAGCCCTTTTCGCGCGCGGTTCGCACGGCCGCAATCAGGTCGCGGCCTGCTTCGTCGAATGCACCACGCCGCGCGATGATCCGGGCCAGGTAATAGCCGGTCTTCAGCTCGAAGCCGGCGTTCCCGGTGGCGCGGAAGCCATCGCGTGCGCGCTCCAGATGGCGCTGCGCGGACTCGAGCTGGCCGAGTTCGACCAGTACCGAGCCGAGCAGAAACTCGGCTTCGATCGCTACCGAGTTGACGTTGCGGTCCCGCGCGTAACGCAGCGCCCTTTCGAGCTCGCCTTGGGCGCGCGACCAGTCGCCGCGGGCCACATAAACGAACCCAAGGTTGCACATCGCCCGCGCTGCGCTGACGCTGTTATCGAGTTCCGTCTGGATGCCAATGCTCTCTTCGTAGAACGCGATCGACCGGTCGAACTCGCCAAGGAAGGTCGTAATCAGGGCCAGGTTGCCGAGCTCGGTCGCGATCTCCTGACGGATGTCACGCTGGCGCGCCAGTGCCAGCGACCGCTCGACCCAGTCCCGCGCTTCAGCCCATTGGCTCAGGATCAGCTTGCAGCCGCCGATGGTGGCAGCGCACTGCTGCGCCAGCGCGACATCGCCGAGCAACTCGGCCGCCGCAAGTGCCTCGCAAGCGAGTGTGACGGCGCGCTCCGGCTGCCGATTGCGGTAGAGGAAATACGCCAGCGTCGCGCGCAGTTCCGCTGCGGTCTGCGGCGGCGCATTCATTCCCAACGCCTGATCGAACAGGCCGACGCTTTGGCGGAACTTACCCGACGCCTTGAAGTAGGCGCGCCAAGCCGGATGCATACGCGCCACGAGATCGTGGCGGCCGCGGTCGATCGCGCGCCTCCAGGCAAGTAGGCAGTTCGTTTCCTCGGCCGCCACGGCAGGGACGATTGACCGCGAATCAGCGGAGTGCTCGCCCAGACTGCCTTCGAGGTACTGCGCAAAGTACTCCGCGTGTCGGTCGCGAAACGCGTCGAGCCCCACCTTGTCGGCTTTCGCCCGTCCAGCGGTGTCAGCGGCCACCAGCTGATGCATGTCGAACCGGCCGACCCCGTCTGTCTCCAGCATGCTCTTGTCGACCAGCGACGACAGGACGGGCAAGGGCACGCCGCCCACGGAGCGTGCCGCCACGTGGGTGAAGCCGCCTTGGAACACCGATAGTGCGGCCATGGCTTCGCGTTCGCGTGGCGCCAGCAGATGCCAGGAGCGCTCCAGCACCTGACGCACGCTGGCGTGCTCGGGGCGGGAGGGCGCGCCGGACGCCGCCGGGTCGCGTTCGAGCACGTCGATGGCGCCGCGCAGGTCGCGGGCGATTTCTTCCGCAGGAAGCAGGCGAACCCAGCTCGCGGCCAGTTCGATCGCCAGCGGCAACCCGCCGACCGCATCGACGATATCGATCACCGCCGGCAGGCACGACGCAAGGCGGAAGCCGCGCTGTGCCGCCGACGCACGCAACTCGAACAGCCGCACCGCGTCGAAGGTGGACGCCACCTCCAGGTCACGGCTTTCGTCGTCTGGCACCGCCAGTCCTTCCAGCGGCAGCACCCGTTCGTGACGGCCGCGCATCCGAATCCGCGACGTCACCATGATCGAGAGCGTCTCCGCTTCCTCGATCAGTCGCTGCAGCATCAGCGGCAGCTCGGCGAGATGCTCCGCGTTGTCGAGCACGGCAAGGGTGCGCTTGCCCCGCAGCTGCCGCGCGATCTGCACGAGCGGATCCTGGGCATCGTTCAGTGTCAGGTTCAGCTGCCCGGCCAGCCGGGTCAACACGGGCGCAATGCCGTCGAGATCCTGCAGTTCGATCCATACCGCGCCCCCCGCAAAGCTCGCGGCGACCTGCGCGAGCGCGCGACGGGCGAGGCTGCTCTTGCCCACGCCACCCGGCCCCAGGATCGTGACGAGCCGGCAATCCGGCTGTGCCAGCAGCAGTGCAAGTTCGGCGAGTTCGATTCTGCGGCCGACGAACGCACTGCCGTCATCGGAGGCGGGTCCCGCCGCGGCACCGGCTGTGTCAGAAAGCAGATCGCGCAGGTGCTGCGGCGGTTCCACCCCGAGTTCCTCGGCCAGCCGCGCCGCATAGTCCCGGTACAGCCGCTGCACCTGCGCGCGATGGCCCAGTTCGAGTTCCGCGGTGAGCTGCGCCTCGACGGCGGACTCGTCCAAGGGGTCTGCCTGCAGCAGGCGCTGCGCCAGTTTGATGCGCTGTTCCGGCGGCTTCAGCGCCGCAAGGTGCTCGAGCGCCGCCTGGTGCCACTGGGCATCGAGCCGCGCGCGCTCGGTCGCGATCCAGTCGGAAAAGGCGCGGTTGCCCGGGTCGTCGACACCCGCCGCCAGCGAGCCGCGGCGCAGCGCCACGGCATCGGCCAGGCGCTTCTCGTGCAAGGCCGCGTGGAACGCCTGCAGATCGGTCGCCACGTTCCAGCGCAACGCGTGATCGTTGCCGTCGATGCCGCCTGCACCGGGGATCTCGCGCGCCTTGAACAGCGTGTGGCGCAGGTTCCGACGCGCGTCGGACGTCGGCTGCTCCGGCCAAAGGAGCGTGGCGATCTGTTCGCGCGGAACCCATTCGCCTGCGCGCAGCCCCAGGATGACCAGGAGCTGGAAGCGCCGTTCGGGAAGCAACGGCATCGCCGTCGAAAACCGGAGCAGCGGCGGACCGAAAAGCAGCAGTCTCGCCTCGCGGTCTGCCGGGCTGTCGGACGTCCCGCCCCCCTGGATGTCTTCCGTTTGCGCGCGGTTCATTTCCTCGAACAGCGCGACGGTTGCCCGGTCCGGTTCGACGCCCAGTTCGTTGCGCAGCCACTGCCGTGACCGGCCGAATGCGGCCCGTGCCTCGTCGCGCTTGCCGGCCCGGACGGCCAGCCGGAGCAGTTCCTTCAGGGCCGCTTCGTTCGAAGGCTCCCCTTCGAGAACGTGCAGCAGCAGGGCAGCCGCGCGCTGGGGATCGCCGACTTGTTCATGGGCCTGCGCCGCCATCATCGCAGCCCTGCGCCAGGACGCCGCCAGTGCGCGCCGCTCTTCGCTCGCCCACTCCTCGATCAGCGCAAACCCGCGAAACGACAGCGTTGCCAGCAGTGCATCCCCGTCGGCGTCGGCCGCCGCGACCCAGTCGCGTCGAGCTAGGCTCGACCGAAACGCCTCGACGTCGGTCGGCAGATCGACGCGCACACGCCGCGGCTCGGCATGAAGAGCGCCTTCTCGGCCCCACCCCGCGAGCAACGCCCGCACACGGTGCAGGTTGGCGCGGAGGTTGTGCAGCGCCTCGTCCTGCGGCCGCTCGGGCCAGAAGGCGGCGGCCAGCGCTTCGCGCGTGATCCAGTCACCGCGGTAAGCGAGGTAGACGAGCAGATAGCCCGGCAGGGTGTCGGGAACGTCCCGTCCATCCGCATCGGCAGCCAGCCAGCGGGGCGTAGTGAGCAGCCGAAGTGTGCCGGGCTCCATGCGCATCGAGACGCCCCACAATAGCTTAGGCAGGCCGCCTCAGTCGATCCTTTCGGGCGCCGCCGAGCCTCGCTGAGTGCTCGACCGGCGAGCCGCGCACGATGCGGTCAGAACAGGCTCGCCAGATAGTGGCCGAGATCCTCGATGTCCTGCTCCGACAGCGTCTTCGATACGCTGGCCATGTTGCCGGCGTCGTTGGTGCGCTTGCCGGTCTTGAAGTCGCGCAGCTGCTTGACGGTGTACTCGAAGTGCTGGCCGGCGGCGCGCGGGATCTCGTTCTGGCCCAGGAAACCGCCGAGATGGCACATCGTGCACAGCGTCTCGTCGGCCTTCTTCTTGCCGCGAGCAGCGCGCCCCGGATCGGCCCTAAAGGAGTTGGGCCGCGGCTTCTGCGCCGCGAAGTACGCGGCCAGGTCAAACATGTCCTGCCGCGACAGATCCTTGACGAAAGGATCCATCTGCGGTTCGCTGCGACGACCCTCCTTGAAATCCTTCAGCTGCAGATAGATGTAACGCGCGGTTTGCCCGGCGAGGATCGGAAAGGCCGGCGCCGTCGAATTGCCGCCGGGGCCGTGGCAGGGGACGCAGACCTCGGCCTTCTTGCCGCCGGCCTCGACATCCTGCGCCATCGCCGGCATGCCGGCCAGCAGTGAGCCAATCAGCAGCCCTGCAGGGAAGAAGAATCGCACCAGAAAAACCTCCGGACAAAAAGACGGGCCGCCTGCAGGCGGCCCGTCGTCGGATCAACAATCAATCGATCAAAGCGCGAAGACAAAAACGCTGTTGCCGCGCTTGAAGTCGAGCTGGGTATTGCCGCCGCAGCCCATCGCGATGTACTGCTTGCCCCCGACCATGTAGGACACGGGCATGGCGTTGGCGCCGGCGCCGCAGTTGAAGCTCCACAGCTTCTTGCCGGTCTTCGAGTCGAGCGCGTTGAAGCTGCCGTTGCCCTCGCCGAAGAAGTACAGACCGCCGGCGGTGGCCAGCCCGCCGCCGATCAGAGGCTGTTCGGTGTCGTGCTTCCACGCGATCTTGCCGGTGTCGACGTTCACCGCCGCGACCCGGCCCCACTGCTTCTCGCCCGGTATTACCTTGAACGCGCCGCCGAGCCACAGCTTGCTGCCACCGGGGTACTTGGCGGGCTCGACGTGGTAGGTCATCGGCTGGTGCAGGTTCAGCGCGAAGGCCAGGCGCAGCTTCGGATCCCAGGACATCGGACTCCATTCGACACCGCCGTTGGCTCCGGGCAGCATGCGCGCGCCCTCGGTCGTCGGCAGCACCCACATGTTCTCCTGCGGGATCATCGCTTCGGAGAAGCGGATCAGCGAGCAGTCCTTGCGATCGTGCACGTAGATGTGCCCGGTCTTGCCGCCGTGGATCACGCCCGGAATCATCTTGCCGTTCTTGTCCTTGACGTCGACCAGGATCGGCGGGCTGACGGCATCGAGATCCCACACGTCGTGGGCGACGTACTGGAAGTGGCACTTGTAGGTGCCCTTGTCCAGGTCGATCGCCACCAGCGAATCGGTGTAGAGGTTGTCCCCGGGCCGCTCGGCGCCGTACAGGTCCGGTGACGGATTGCCGACGACGAACCACACCGTGCGGTTCTTAAGGTCGACCGACGGGTTCATCCACACGCCGCCACCGAGCGTCTGCCAGAACGAGCTGTCCTTGGCCAGGGCGGCCTTCTCGGCGGCGAGGTCGCGCTTCATGTCGCGGCCGGTGGCGTCCTTCGGATTCCAGATGCCTTCATGGCCCTTCTCCGGAATCGTGTAGAAGGTCCAGAGCAGCTTGCCATCGGCCACGTCGAACGCCTTGACGAAGCCGCGGATGCCGTATTCGCCACCGTTGGTGCCGATCAGGACCTTGTTGTCGACCACCGTCGGCGCCATCGTCTCGCTGTAGCCCTTCTCGGGATCGGCAATCTCGACGTTCCACAGCACGTTTCCGGACTTGGCATCGAGCGCCACCAGGCGCGCGTCGAGTGTCCCCATGAAGACGCGTCCGCCGGAAATCGCGACGCCACGGTTGTTCGGGCCGCAGCAGAATGTCGTGACCGGCCCCATCTTGTGCTTGTAATGCCAGAACTGTTTGCCGGTGACGGCATCGATGGCGTAGATATGGTTGTATGAGGTGGTCAGATACATCACCCCGTCGACGACGATCGGCGCCGTCTCCATCGACTCGACGACTTCGGTCTGGAAGACGAACGCGGGTTTCAGGTTCTTGACGTTCTTGGTGTTGATCTGGCTGCCGCCGTAGTAGCGAAGTTGGCCGTAATCGCCGTTGGTGTGCAACCAGTTGACGTTCTGTCGGCCGGCATCGTTCAGTTGCGCCTGGCTGACGCTGACGTTCTTCGGCACGCCGGCACCAGCCGCCGCTTTCTGGCCGCTGACTTCCTGCGCCGCCACGACCGATACCGAACCCAGCGCCATCGCCGCCACCATGCCGAGCATTGCCACGCTTCGACTTTTCACCGTCCGCTCCTCCGCTCCAAGTTGACGTCCGCAGCCGACGCCGAAAACGGGCGCCGACGGCATTCGCGGCCAGCGCCCTCCGACAACACGCATCCACGCAGCACGTCCCTCATTGCTGCTACCCGGCTCTGGGAATTCCCCTGGGTACGACGGGCGTTCGGATAATAGGCAGGGCTGCGCGCCGGCGACACGGTTCTCCCGCAGACGCGGGACGCGCAAGAAAATTGGTCAGACCAATCGGAGACACCATGAAGTCGAAAGATGCAATCGGCGCCGTCCTGATCGCCTGCATCTGCGCAGCCGCCGCGGCGCAGCAGCGCAACATCAACTTCGATCTGCTGCAGGCCGTGCGCGGCCGCTCCGAGGCCGGTGTGCGCGCGCTGCTCGATCAGGGCGCCAACCCCAACGCACGCAATCGGCTCGGCGACACGCCGCTGAACAGCGCGGCGCGCAACGGCGACCTCGGCATGGTCAAGCTGCTGCTCGAACGCGGCGCCGACGTCAACCTGGCCAACCTCGCCCGCGTGACGCCGCTGATGAGCGCTGCCTACGGCGGCCACACCGACATCGTCAAGCTGCTGCTCGATGCGAAGGCCGATGTGCGGCCGGCCGACCGCGTCGAGAAGACGGCGATGATCTACGCCGCCGGCAATGGCAATGCCGAATGCGTGCAGGCGCTGCTGGCTGCCGGCGTCGACGTCAACACACGCTACGCGCACGATGCGACGGCCCTGATGTGGGCCGCTGCCTATGGCAAGGACGAGACGGTCCGGCTGTTGCTGTCGCGGGGCGCCGATCCGACGATTCGCGACGAGCGCGGCGAGTCGGCACTTTCGATCGCCGAACGCGAAAAGCAAGGCGGGGCGGTAGCCCTGCTGCGGGCCGCGGCGACCGCCAAGTAGCGATACTTGCCGCAGCCTGCCAAGGTCCTGCGCCGATCTCGCACCGCGCGTACACACGGCGATGCCTTCAGCGCAGGGCGGGTCTGAACCGCGCATGCGCCGCGTGCCGAGCATCTCCGTCGCCCTACCGGTCCGGCGTCGCTTCCCTGCGGTTTGAATCGCTCTGCGCCACTGCGTGACGGCGGGACCAAGGCGCCTTGGTCGGCCGTATCCAACTCACGCCGCCTCCTCACCGGGCGGCCTGCCGGGCGCCCAGAAGAGCGAAGAGGCGACGCAAGCGTCGCCTCTGCCTTGGAAGCAAACGGGCTCGGTCAGGCGGCGGCCGCCACCGCGCGTTTGGTCAGGACGCCGATCAGGTGCGCCCGGTATTCGGCGCTGCCGTGAAGGTCGCTGTTCAGGCCGTCGGCGGAAATCGTCACGCCGTCGCACGCCTCCGGCGCGAATTTCGCGTTGAGCCTGTCTTCGAGCGCCTTGACACGGAACGCGCAGGCGCCGGCGCCGGTCACTGCGACGCGCACGCCACCGGAAGTCCTGGCGACGAACACGCCGACGATGGAAAAGCGCGAGGCCGGCTGCCTGAACTTCATCCACGCCGCGCTCTGCGGCTTGGGAAAGCTGACGGCGGTGATCAGTTCGCCGGGCTTCAGCGCGGTTTCGTAAAGGCCCTTGAAGTAGTCGTCGGCGGCGATCTGCCCTGAATTCGTGTGGATCGTCGCGCCGAGGCCGAGCACGCCGGCCGGATAGCACGCGGCCGGATCGCTGTGCGCGAGCGAGCCGCCGAGCGTGCCGCGGTTGCGCACCGCGCGGTCGCCGATGCCGCCGGCGAGCTGCGCCAGCGCCGGGATCATCGCCCGCACGTCCTTCGAGGCAGCCACCGCGGCATGCGTGGTCATCGCGCCGATGCGCACGCTGGCGCCTTCGACACGGATGCCCTGCAGTTCGCCGATGCCCGACAGGTCGATGAATCCTTCAGGCGCCAGAAGGCCGAGCTTCATCGACGGCAGCGTCGACTGGCCGCCGGCCAGCACCTTGTCCTCCGGATGCTCGCCCAGCAGCTTGACCGCCTCGGCGATCGTGGCAGGACGGTGATAGTGGGTGTGATGCATGAGTGTCCTCCGCCTCAGTGTTGGCTTCTCGCCGTCTGGATCGCCTTCCACACGTTGTGCGGGCTGGCCGGCATCGGCACGTCACGGATGCCGAGATGGGCCAGCGCATCGACCACGGCGTTGATCACCGCCGGCGTGGCGCCGATCGAACCCGCCTCGCCGCAGCCCTTCACGCCGAGCGGGTTGTGCGTGCACGGCGTGCCCTTGACCGTCTCGACGACGAAGCTGGGCAGGTCGTCGGCGCGCGGCATCGCGTAGTCCATGTAGCTGCCGGTGACCAGTTGCCCGTCCTCGTTGTAGACGCAGCCTTCGAGCAGCGCCTGGCCGATGCCCTGTGCAAGGCCGCCGTGCACCTGGCCCTCGACGATCATCGGGTTGACCACGTTGCCGAAATCGTCGGCCGCGACGAAGCGGTCGATCGTCACCCTGCCGGTGTCCGGATCGACCTCGACTTCGCAGATGTAGGTGCCCGCCGGATAGGTGAAGTTGGTCGGGTCGTAGAAGGCATTCTCGTTCAGCCCCGGCTCGAGCTTGTCGAGCGGGTAGTTGTGCGGCACGTAGGCGGTCAGCGCCACCTCGGCGAAGGTCTTCTTGCGGTCGGTGCCGGCGACGCGGAACTCGCCGTTGGCAAACTCGATGTCGGCGTCAGACGCCTCGAGCAGATGGGCGGCAATCTTCTTGCCCTTGGCGATGATCTTGTCCACCGCCTTGACGATCGCCGTGCCTCCCACCGCCAGCGAGCGGCTGCCATAGGTGCCCATGCCGAACAGGATCTTGCCGGTGTCGCCGTGCTGAATGTCGACATCGTCCATGCCGATGCCGAGCTTGTCGGCGACCACCTGCGCGAACGTGGTCTCGTGGCCCTGTCCGTGCGAGTGGGTGCCGGTGAAGATGGTCACCTTGCCCGTGGGGTGCACCCGCACCTCTCCGGCCTCGAACAGCCCGGCGCGCGCGCCGAGCGCGCCGGCGATGTTCGACGGCGCGATGCCGCAGGCTTCGATATAGGCGGCATAGCCGATGCCGCGCAGCAGGCCCTTCTTGGCGCTGTCGGCCTTGCGCGCGGCGAAGCCCTTGACGTCGGCCAGTTCCAGCGCGCGGGTCATCGTCGCGTCGTAGTCGCCGGTGTCATAGGTCAGCCCGACCGGCGTGGCGTAGGGGAAGGTCTTGATGAAGTTGCGCCGTCGCAGTTCGGCCGGATCGATCTTCATCTCCCGCGCCGCGGTCTCGACGAGGCGCTCGACGAGGTAGGTCGCCTCGGGCCGCCCGGCGCCGCGATAGGCGTCCACCGGCGACGTGTTGGTGAACACCGCAGTGATCTCGGAGTAGATGGCCGGCGTGGCGTACTGCCCTGCGAGCAGCGTCGCGTGCAGGATCGTCGGCACCGACGAGGCAAACGTCGACAGGTACGCGCCGAGGTTGGCGGTGGTGTGCTCGCGCAGCGCCAGGAACTTGCCGTCCGCATCGAGCGCGAGTTCGGCCACGGTCACGTGATCGCGGCCGTGCGCATCGGACAGGAAGCTTTCGGCTCTCTCCGCCGTCCACTTGATCGGCCGGCCGACCCGCTTGGCTGCGAACACCAGCGCGGTTTCCTCGGCGTACAGGAAGATCTTCGAACCGAAGCCGCCGCCGACATCGGGCGCGATCACCCGCACCTTGTGCTCGGGAAGCCCGAGCACGAAGGCCGTCATCAGCAGCCGCTCGACGTGCGGATTCTGGTTGGCGACGTAAAGCGTGTACGAGTCGTCAGCCCGGCTGTAGACGGCGTTGGCGGCGCGCGGCTCGATCGCATTCGGGATCAACCGGTTGTTGACGTACTCGAGTTTCGTCACGTGCGCGGCCTTGGCGAAGGCCGCGTCAGTCGCCGCCTTGTCGCCGCAGCCCCAGACGTAGCAGACATTGTCGGGCGCGATGTCATGCACCGCTGCCGGCGCCGACTTCGCCGTGGCCGTGTCGGCCACCGCGGGCAGGATGTCGTAGTCGACCTCGATCAGCGCTGCCGCGCTCTTGGCCTGCGCAGCCGTCTCGGCCACGACCAGCGCGACGTGGTCGCCGACGTAGCGCACCTTCTCGGCGGCCAGCACCGGGTGCTTCGGCTCCTTCATCGGCGTGCCGTCGAGGCTCGTGATCAGCCAGCCACAGGGCAGACCGCCCACCGCCTCGAAGTCCCTGCCGGTGAAGACCGCCAGCACGCCCTCGGCCTTCTCCGCCGCCGCCGTGTCGACCTTCAGGATCCTTGCGTGCGCATGCGGGCTGCGCAGGAAGTAGCCGTAGGTCTGCCCCGGCAGCGCCACGTCGTCCGTGTACTGCCCGGCGCCGGTGAGGAACCGATAGTCCTCACGCCTTTCGACCGCCTTGCCAATGAACCCCGCCTTCGGTTCTCCCATGTCCGTCTCCGTTTGTTTCGTCCTCGCGGACGCGCCAGCGTCCGCCTATGCAAACGAGCGCCGGGCCGCCCCAAGCTCGTTTGCCCGACTGATCCACTCGTCGTGCACGTGCGACCCGAAGGGTCGCGTACACGACGAGTGCCATCTACAGGCCCATCGCCTTCGCGCCCTGCGCCACCGCCTTGACGATGTTCTGGTAGCCGGTGCAGCGGCAGAAGTTGCCTTCGAGCCCCTCGCGGATCTCGCGCTCGCTGCCATGCGGATGGTGCATGACCAGATCGATCGCGCTCATCACCATGCCCGGCGTGCAGAAGCCGCACTGCAGCCCGTGACAGGCCTTGAAGGCGGCCTGCATCGGGTGCATCGAGCCGTCGGCGGGGGTGATGCCTTCGATGGTCGTCACCTCGGCGCCGTGCATCTGCGCCGCCAGCACGTTGCAGCTCTTCACCGCGCGGCCGTCGACGTGCACGGTGCACGCGCCGCACTGGCCGGTGTCGCAGCCGATGTGCGTGCCGGTAAGGCGCAGGTGTTCGCGGATGAAAGTCGACAGCAGCGTGTCGGGTTCGACTTCGGTCGACACCGCCTTGCCGTTGACCTTGAAGGACAGCGCTACGCGCATTGAAGTCTCCTGTTCAACAGTGATTCTCGTCGGAATCTCGGCACTGATGATGAAAGAATCGGCGGTCGATTTCAACGATTTGAAGTCGCCCGCCCCGAAAGCGCGGAGACTGTCACCGAACGCTGTCTCAGCGTCAAGCCCGTTATCGCGCCCGCCGTCGCCGTCGATGCAAGAGCCGCCGGACAGACGCTACGATGGCGGCGCGAAAGGCATCTAGCCGCAGCGCACAAGATCGCTCTCCATTGCATCGAGATCCTCTGATGTCTCCATCGAACCCGCGCTATGACGGCGTCGCCGTAACCCTGCACTGGGTGATCGCGGCAGGCGTGCTGGCCCAGATCGCGCTCGGCCTGTGGATGATCGAGATCCCGAAGCAGCCGGTCGGCGTGCGCGCCCACTGGTTCAACCTGCACAAGTCGATCGGCCTGACGCTGGCGCTGCTGATCATCGCTCGGCTGGCCTGGCGTCTGACCCACCGGCCGCCGCCACTGCCGCGATCGCTGCCCGCCTGGCAGCGGCTGGCTGCGCAGGCCAATCACCGCCTGCTTTACTTTTGCATGATCGTGATGCCGCTGTCCGGTTACGTTGGATCGACGTTTTCCGGCTATCCGATCAGGTACTTCGGCATGGTGCTGCCGGGGTGGGGTTGGAAGGACGACACGTTAAAGGAACTCGCCAGCCTCGCGCACGGGTCGGCCGCCTGGTTGTTTGTTGCGCTGATCGCGGTGCACGTGGCCGCTGCCCTGCGGCATCTGCTCACGCGCGACGGCATCTTCGCCCGCATGTTGCCGGGGCCGCACCCACCGGCGATGCCCGCTGGCAGCAAGCTCACGGCCGGGCGCTGAAGCCGTCGGTCAGCGTATGCAGGAAGGCGACGATGTCGTCGATCTCGTCGTCGCGCAGCGCTGGCCGCTGCCCGGGTTGGCGGTGATAGGGCCGCGTGTCGCGGTCGACATTGCCGCGCAGCGGCGGCGGCAGGTCGTCGAAGGGCTCGGCACCCGGGTACCAGCGCTGTGGTTCGGTATCGCGGGTAGCGTAGAAAGCAACGGCCTCGCGCAGCGTCGCAAAGCGGCCGTTGTGCATGTACGGCGCCGTCTTCGCGATATTGCGCAACGTGGGTGTCCTGAAGCTGCCGCACCACTGCTTGTCGGCGGAGAGGTCGCTGCGCGCCGGACCGCACAGGCCGAGGTCGTACTCGCCGGCTTGTGCAATCGCGGCATGGCGAGGCACGCCCAGCACGTGATAGCCGAAGTCGGTGAAAAGCGAATCCTCCGGCCGCCGGCTGTCGGCGTTCAGCGTGTGGCAGGCGGCGCAGTTGCCCTTCTGCGCGATCAGAAAGAGGCTCTGCCCGCGCTGCTCCTGCTCGGTGAAGCTCGCCTGTCCGCGCAGCACCGCGTCGAATTTCGAACTGAACGGCGCGAATTCGGCCGATTTCTGAAAGCGCTCGAGCGAGACAGCGATCGCTTTCCAGGCGCCGTCGACGGTGGCGAACACCTCATCGCCCCAGGCCGCCCGCAGCGTCGCGGCGTAGTCGCTCGCGGCCACCTTCGCCACGACGGCCGCCAGCGAGGGGTTGTTCATCTCGTTGGCGGCCAGCAAAGGAAAGCGCGCCTGATCGGCGAAGCCTGCCGCGCGGCCGTCCCAGAACAGGCCGCCGACGGGCTGGCGGCGGCCGTCGCGCTCGCGCCAGCCGAAGGGCGGCGCGCCGGCAAGGTACATCAGCGTCGGCGAATTGCGTGTGCCGAACTGCTCCGCCCGGCTGCCGCGTGCTACCGCCATTGCCGAGCCGTTGTCGCCGGAAAACGCGCGCGCCGGATCGTGGCACGATGCGCAGGCCGTACCGGGGGGCTCGGACAACCGGGCATCGAAGAACAGCCGGCGGCCAGCCTCGATGCGCAGCGCCTCGACATCGGCCGCAAGCGCCGCGCCGAGGGTCGCCCCGCCCAGTACAACGGCGGCCAGAACTCGCGGCAGAATCCGCAAGACAAGTGAATCCGTCAACACGCTGGCCATGATTTTGCACCGCCTTCGCTTGGTCGCCGCCGCGATTGCCCTTGCTTCATCGTCGGCAGCGGCGCAGCCCGACGAGGCACGCGCGGCGTTCGAGCGCGAGGACTACGCGGCGGCCGCAGCCCTGTACCGGCCGCGCGCCGAGCGCGGCGACGCCGAGGCGCAATACCGGCTCGGACTGATGATGCGCTTCGGCTGGGGCGTGGGCAGGGATGCCGCGGCGGCTGCGGCGATGCTGCGCCGCGCCGCCGACCAGAAGCACGCCTTGGCGCAGGCCGAACTCGGAACGATGTACCGGCTCGGACGCGGCGTACCTGCCGACGCAAAGGAGGCCGCAACGCTGCTGCGCGCTGCCGCCGAGGCCGGCGTCGGCATCGCGCAGCTTTCGATCGGCCGCATGTATCGCGACGGAACCGGCGTGGCGCCGGATCCGGTCGAGGCTTACGCGTGGTTCCAACTGGCAGGGGAGAACAGCGTGATGGACGGCTTTGCATATCGATCGGAACTGGCAAAGACGATGAACGAACAGCAGCTCGCGGCGGCCAGGAAACTCGCCGCCGAGCGCGCCAGGACCGTTCCCAGGGAGGCCCGCCCGTGAACGCGCGCGCACCGAAAGCGGCGCGGGCCTGCAGGCCGCGCTCCGGCGGGTTTCCGCTCGCCGGCTCGACGGCGATGTCCCTGCCGCAGGCCAACGCAGCTCGTCCGCCTCGCGCACCGATGCTTGTGACAGCGCAGTGCGCGCAGGAGAAAACATGAACAGAGTCGCCTGGCTCCTTGCTGTCGTGTTGTTGGTGCCGGCGGCGGCCGCGGCCCAGTTTGCTTATGCATCGAACGAGAAGGACGGCACAATCTCCGTGATCGATACCCGCACCAACGCTGTTACCGGCGCGATCAAGGCCGGCAAGACGCCGCGCGGCATGGCCGCCAGCATCGACGGCAAGTCGCTGTATGTCAGCGACCAGAAATCGAATGCGCTGCGCATCGTCGATCTGGCGCGTGGCGAGGCCGTCCGCAGCATCGACCTCGGCGAATCCCCGGAGGGTGTCGGCCGCTCCGCCGACGGCAGGTGGGTGGCCGTGGCGGTCGAGGAAGACCACCAGGTGCTGTTCATAGACACGGCGACGGAGAAGGTCGCCTTCAAGGTCAAGGTCGAGGGGGAGAACCCCGAGCACGCCGTGTTCAGCCCCGACTCGAAGTGGGTGTTCGTCAGCGCCGAGGAATCGCAGGTGGTCGATGTGATCGACGTCGAGCAGCGCAGGCTGGCCGGCTCGATCAAGGTCGGCAAGCGGCCGCGCGGCATCGGTTTCACGCCGGACGGCGCGCGCGCCTATGTTGCCTGCGAGCTGGCCAACACGGTCTATGCGATCGACGTGGCCAGCCGAAAGGTGCTGGCGGCCATTGCCGCCGGCGGTCGGTCCAACGGCATCAAGGTGCATCCATCGGGCAAGGAGGTCTATGTCTCCAACGGAGCCGACGGCACCGTCATGGTGATCGACACGGCCAGCAACAAGGTCACGCAGACGATCAAGGTCGGCGCGCGACCGTGGAACATGGCGTTGACCGCCGACGGCAGCCGGCTGTACGTCGCCAATGGCCGCAGCCACACGGTGTCGGTGATCGATACGGTGCAGCGGCAGGAGCTGAAGCAGATCAACGTCGGCAACACGCCATGGGGCGTGCTGATTCCGGACGGGCACTGACGACACGGGCAAGAGCGAGAAGGTCATGGACAACGTCGATGCGCAGGTCCTGAAGAAGGCGGAGGAGTGGCGCGCTGCCGGGCACCGCGCGGTGCTTGGTACCGTCGTACGGACATGGGGCTCGGCGCCACGGCCAGTCGGCGCGCACGTGCTGGTGCGCGACGACGGGCTGGTGGTCGGCTCGGTCTCCGGCGGCTGCATTGAGGATGACCTGGTCGACAAGGTGCGCGGCGGCAAGGTCGCGGCCGAACGGCCACAGCGGGTGAAGTACGGCATCACCGCGGATGAAGCGTTCCAGTTCGGCCTGCCCTGCGGCGGCACGATCGAGCTGATCCTCGAGCCGGTGGGCGCAGGCTCCAGGATCGGCGAACTGCTCGAACGCGTCGGCGCCGGCCGGCATACCTTGCGCCGCCTCGACCTGAAGACGGGCGCGGTGACGCTGTCGGACGGCAGCGGCACCGACGTGCTGGTCTGCGACGACGAGCAGCTGGTCACCGCGCACGGCCCGCGGCTGCGGCTGCTGATCATCGGTGCCGGACAGCTGACGCATTACGTGGCCACGATGGCGCTGGCGCTCGACTACCAGGTGACGATCTGCGATCCGCGCGAGGAGTATGCCGACGGCTGGCTGGTGCCCGGCACGGAACTGCTGCGCACGATGCCGGATGACACCGTGCTCGAGTTCAAGCCGGACCGCAACACGGCGATCATCGCGCTGACCCACGATCCGAAGCTCGACGACCTTGCCTTGATCGAGGCACTGAAATCGGAGGCGTTCTACGTCGGCGCCATCGGCTCGCAGAAGAACCAGGCCAAGCGGCGCGAGCGGCTGCTCGAATTCGGCGTCACCGAAGCGCAACTGTCCAGCCTGCACGGGCCGGTGGGACTGAAGAACGGCGCGCGCACGCCGCCGGAGATCGCGGTGTCGATCCTTGCCGAGATGACCGCGGTCAAGTACGGCTACCGCATTCCCGCGCCCGAGCGCGTCGGCGCCGCCCCGACACCGGAAGCCGGTTGCGTCAGCTGAAACCGGGTGTTGCCGGGGTCGGATCGACCGGCGATGCTGCGCGCGCACCCCGTTCGCGCACCATCCGATGAGCCCACCGGTTCCTGACGACAACGCGCTGCGCGAGGACATCCGCCTGCTCGGCCGCCTGCTCGGGCAGACGGTGCGGCACTTCGAGGGCGAAGCGGTGTACCAGGCCGTCGAGGAGATCCGGCAGACGGCCACCCGCTTTCGTCGCCATGGGGCGGCGCAGGATGCGCGCCAGCTCGATCGGCTGCTGAAGAAGCTGTCGCGCGAAGAGACGATGAGCGTCGTGCGCGCGTTCAGCTATTTCTCCCACCTGGCCAACATTGCCGAGGACCTGGCGCAGATCCGCGAGCTGCGCCGCCAGCGCCGCGACGGCGAGGCGGCGCGGGGCAGCCTCGCCGATACGGCGCAGCGCCTTGCCGCGGCAGCGGTCGCTCCGGCCCGCGTGCACGCACTGCTCGCGCACGCCGACATCATGCCGGTGCTCACCGCCCACCCCACCGAGGTGCAGCGCAAGAGCATCCTCGACACCGAACGCGACATCGCCGCCACGCTCGATGCGCGCGACCAGGCGCTGGCCGGCGGCGATGCCGAAGCGGCATCGGCGGCCGAGCAGCGGCTGGCCACGCAGGTGGCCACGCTCTGGCTGACGCGCATGCTGCGGCCGGCGAAGCTCACCGTGCTCGACGAGATCCAAAACGCGCTCGCCTACTGGCGCTCGACGTTCGTGCCACAGATGCCGCGGCTGTATGCCGGGCTCGAAGCGATTTTCGAGGCGCCGCGCCTTCCGTCGTTGCTGCGGCTGGGTTCTTGGATCGGCGGCGACCGTGACGGCCATCCGCAGGTCGGCGCCGAGACGATGGCCAGCGCACTGGCGGCGCAGGCGCAGCTGATGCTCGAGCACTACGCCGGCGAAGTGCATGCGCTCGGCGCCGAACTGCCGCTTTCCGCCACGCTCGGGCCGATCGATCCTGCGCTGGCGCAGCTGGCCGAGCGCAGCCCCGACCGCTCGGCGCACCGTGCCGACGAACCCTACCGGCGCGCGCTGACCGGCGTCTACGCCAGGCTGCTGGCGACGGCGCAGGCGCTCGGACTCGATCTACGCGCGCGCCCGGCCCTGGGTGAGGCCGAATCCTATGCCGATGCGGCCGCCTTCGCCGCCGATCTGCAGGTGATCGCCGATGCTCTCGCGCACCAGGGCGCGGCGGCGCTGGCCAGACCGCGGCTGGCGCCGCTGGCTCGCGCCGTTGACGTGTTCGGCTGGCACGGCGCCACGCTCGATCTGCGGCAAAGCTCGGACGTCTTCGAGGCGGTCGTCGCCGAACTGCTCGCAGCCGCCGAGGTCACGGCCGAGTATCGCCGGCTCGACGAAGCGCAGCGTGTGCGGTTGCTGACGCGCGAACTCGCCCACACCCGGCCGCTGGTGTCGCCGCATCTGGCCTACAGCGAGCGCACGCGCGCCGAACTGGCCGTGTTCGACCGCGCGCGCGAACTGCGCGCCCGCTTCGGGGCGCGCGCGATCGACAAGCACATCGTTTCGCACAGCGAGCGGCTCAGCGACCTGCTCGAAGCGGCACTGCTGCAGAAGGAATGCGGACTGCTCACCGGCACCGAACTGCGCTGCTGCGCGCTGATGGTGGTGCCACTGTTCGAGACGATCGACGATCTCGAGCGTGCGCCGCAGGTGATGCGCGAACTGCTCGAACACCCCGGGCTGCGCCATCTGCTGGTGCCGGCCATCGGCGGACGGCCGACGCAGGAAGTGATGCTCGGCTACTCGGACAGCAACAAGGACGGCGGTTTCCTCGCGTCCAACTGGGCCCTGTACAGGGCCACGCAGAAGTTGCACCGGTTGTTCGGCGAGCACGGCGTACGGCTGCGGCTGTTCCACGGCCGCGGCGGCACGGTCGGCCGCGGCGGCGGACCGAGCTTCGAAGCCATACTCGCCCAGCCGCCGGGCAGCGTTGGCGGCGCGATCCGCCTGACCGAGCAGGGCGAGATCATCCACGCCAAGTATGCCGACCCGCGCATCGGTTACCACCATTTGGAGTTACTGGTGTCGGCCGTGCTGCAGTCGAGCCTGCTGGACGACGCCGCAGCCGGCGGGGGCGAAGCGGACTTCGAGGCTGCACTCGAGCAGATCGCAGCCCACGCGCACCGCGCCTATCGCGCGCTGGTTCACGAGAGTGATGGTTTCGCCGAGTACTTCTTCAGCGCCACACCGATCGGCGAGATCATGGAACTGAACATCGGCAGCCGGCCGGCGTCGCGAAAGGCCAGTGGGCGCATCGAGGACCTGCGCGCCATCCCCTGGGTCTTCTCCTGGGGCCAGTGTCGGCTGCTGCTGCCCGGCTGGTTCGGCTTCGGCAGCGGCATCGACGGCTTCCTCGGATCCGCGTCCGCCGCCACGCGGCGGGCAAAGCAGCAACTGCTGCGGCGGATGCTGGCCGAGTGGCCATTCTTCCGCGCCCTGACCTCGAACATGGAGATGGTGCTGGCCAAGACCGACATCGCCATTGGCAGCCGCTATGCGCAACTGGCCTCCGACCGCAAGCGCGGCGCGCAGATCTTCGGCGCGATCCAGGATGAGTGGCGGCGCACCGTCAGGCACTGGCTGACGATCAGTGGCCAGCGCACGCTGCTCGAGTCCAACCCCACGCTGGCGCGCAACCTGCGCAACCGCCTGCCCTATATCGATCCGCTGAACCATCTGCAGGTCGAACTGATCAAGCGGCACCGCCAGGGCCGCATCGACGAACGTGGCAGGCGCGGTATCCATCTGACGATCAACGGGATTTCGGCCGGCTTGCGCAATACGGGGTGAAGTGCGCGCCAGGGGTCGCGCCGATCTTCGCATTATGAAACTGCCAATCTCATCGTGGGTTGACCGGGTGTATGGTTGCCGCGTTTGACCGTGTGTGGCCGGCCGTGATGGTGGCCCGGCCCAACGCTCCGCATGAGTTCACTTGCCCCTGTCGAGATTCTTCAGCCGCCATCGGCGATCGTCGACGTTGCCGGGGAGCCCGTAGGTCCGTTCGACCTGGCCGAATCGCCGATCTGGGACGAGCAGGAGCAGCGCCTGTGGTGGGTCGACATCGAAGGGCAGTCGCTGCACTCGCTCGATTTCGACGTTGGCGCCGACGGCCGGCTTTCGCCGCGGCTGATGCACAGCTACCGCTTTGCGCAGAAGGCCTGCGCGGTCGGCCTCGCACGTTCCGGGCGGCTGCTGCTGGCGCTGGCCGACGGCGTGTATTTCTACACCCCGGTCGGCAACGTGCTCGAGCTTCTGGTGCAACCGGAGTCCGACCGGCCGGAGCACCGGCTGAACGACGGCAAGGTCGGACCCGACGGTGCATTCTGGGTCGGCTCGATCGAGGACTCGCCCGAGCGGGCCCCCGTCGGCAGCCTGTACCGGATCAGCGCCGATGGCCGCTGCCGTCGCATCAGCACCGGCTACCGCGTCTCCAACGGACTGGCGTGGTCCGCCGATGGCCGCGCGATGTTCCATTCGGACTCACGCGGGCCGACGATCGACCGCTGGGATTTCGATCCGGCCACCGGCATCGTCGGCACGCGCACCGCCATCCGCACGCTGACCGACAAGATCGGCCGGCCCGACGGCGGCGCCTGCGACATGGCCGGCGGCTACTGGAGCGCCGGTATCAGCGCCGGGTGCCTGAATCGCTTCGACGTCGACGGCAAGCTGGTTCAGCGGATCGACCTGCCCTCGCCTCGGCCGACGATGCCGTGTTTTGCCGGCCCGGACATGCAAACGCTGTTCGTCACCACCGCGCGCCACGGCCTCGACGCTGCGACGCTGGCGCAGCACCCGGATGCCGGGCGCGTGCTGATGCTGCGCGTGTCGGTAGCCGGCGTGCCGGTGCATCGCTTCGCCGACACCTATTGAGCGCTCCCAGGGCCGGGCTGCGCCCAGCCCGCCCCCCGCGGGGGTCAAGGAACCTTGGGGCGGCCCTGCGTTTCCTTGAAAGCGCCCAGGGCCGGCCCGTGCCAAGTCCGCCCCTGCGCAGATCGACGATGCCTCGGGCAGCGCGGCAGCTCCGTGCCAAGCCGCTGCGCCTGGACCATCGCACGTCGCGGCACACTGCGGGCCGCGGCTGAAGTCACGCGCTCAGGTCAGCGTCGTCGACTTGACCTGCGGCCACTGCCGGCGGGAAATCGGCAGCCGATCGGGCAGTTCCTTCAGCAGCACCTCCCAGTGCCCCTCGCCGCCCTCGCCGTCGCCGTCGACCACGCCGCGCACGCGCTCGAAGGCGCGGATCGACTTGCGCGCTACCAGCGTGTTGCGATGGATGCGCACGAAGCGCGCTCCGAACTCCTCCTCGAGCGAGGTGAGCGACTCCTCGGTCAGGTGTTCACGCTGCGCCGTGCGGATGGTCACGTACTTCAGTTCGGCGCGCAGGAAGACGATGTCGTCGACCGGCACCAGCGACATGCGGCCGCGCTCGGAGATGGTCAGGTGCGTGCGCTGCGAGCCAAGCGCGCGTGCCACTTCCTGCAGCCGCGGCTCGTTCTGCGCCAGCCGGCTGGCGCGCGCCAGCGATGCCGCCAGCCGCTCGGCGCGGACCGGCTTGAGCAGGTAGTCGAGGGCGCGAACCTCGAAGGCCTCCAGCGCATGGTCGTCGAACGCCGTGACGAAGATCACCGCCGGCGGGTTCTCGCGCGCGGCCAGATGGCGTGCGACCTCGATGCCGTTCATGCCGGGCATCGAGATATCGAGCAGCACGATGTCCGGCGCATCGCGGTCGACCGCCTCCAGGGCGGCGGTGCCGCTATCCACCGCGCCGACGACCTGCGACGGAAACTGGGCGGCGATCTCGGCCAGCAGTTGCTGCATGCGCAGCCGCGCCGGCGGTTCGTCATCGACGATCAGGACTTTTGTCGTCATCCGTTGGCTCGCTTTTCCACGGGAATGGTCATCGTCAGTTCGAAGCGGTCGTGCCGAACCCGGGTCGACAACTCCCCTTCGAGATCGTAGATCAAAGCCAGGCGGCCGCGGATGTTGGCCAACCCGATCTGGTTGCCTTCACGCTGCAGCGGGTCCTTGGCCAGCGGATTGCTGACGAACATCTCGAGCCGGAAGCCCACCTGCCGGATGCGAACGACGATCCGGCAGTCGCCTGCCAGCCGCTCGGCGCCGTAGCGCACGGCGTTCTCGATCACCGGCTGCAGCAGCAGTTGCGGCACGCGCGCCCGCGGGTGCACGGCGCCGATGTCCCAGTCGACCTGCAGCCGCTCGCCCAGCCGCGTCTGCTCGATTTCGACGTAGCGCCGGCACAGTTCGAGTTCCTGCTCCAGCGGCACCAGACGGCGCACGTCGCCCATCACGGCGCGAAACAGTTCAGCCACCGACTCGAGCATCCGCTCGGCGCGCGCCGGGTCCGAGCGGATCACGGCCAGCACGGCGTTCAGGCTGTTGAAGAAGAAGTGCGGCCGGATGCGCGACTGCAGCGCCTGGAAACGCGCCTCGGTCACCGCCGGCGAAAACGCGCGGCCGCGCAGTTCGAAGTAGTGCTGCACGGCCACGCCGACGGCGAGCGCGACGGCGAATGCCGACCAGGTCGGGGCAGCGGAAAGATCCGGCGCCGCGGGCCCCGTCAGCCGCAGCGTGACGGCGGTGCACAGCACCGGCGCCAGCCAGGCGGCCAGCCGCTGCGCCGCCAGCGGCAACGGCGGCAGGAAGCGTCGCATACCGCACCAGGCGAGCAGCGTCATCAGCAGCGCGACCTCGAGCAGCGCCGAAAGCTCGAGGAATCGTGCCGCCGCCTGGCGCCAGTGCGAATGACTGGCCAGCACGGCGATCGCGACGCCGGCGTTGACGCCGACCGCGACGCGCAGCACGGTGCCGATGTTGCAGCCGTCCGGGATGACCAGAGCCGGAGTCGGCGCAGCCGTTTCTTCGCGGCTGCTGGCGACGGACTGTGCAGACAGAGTCTTCACGCGGCGCCTTCGCCGTCGCCGAGAAAGCGACCGCACAGGCCGCGGGCCAGCATGCTCTTACACTGCCGATGGCGTGACGTCGCTTGCAAACCACCCCTCCCCGCCGAAGTCCGGGCCGGCGGCGCGCCCGATGGATGTCCGAACGACAGCGCGGCAAATTATGTCAGCACACACTTCTTCCCTGGATCGAAAAGAAAGCGGCTGGTCCGGCCTATTTAACGAGCCGGTGGCCGATTTTGTGCTCCGCTACACGGCGAGCGTCGGCTTCGACCGTCGGCTGGCCTTCGCCGACATCGACGGCTCGCTGGCGCACGCGGCGATGCTGGCCCACGTCGGCGTGCTGTCGCCCCAGGACCTCGGCGACATCGAGCGCGGCTTGGGCGTCATCCGCAGCGAGATCGAGCTCGGCCGCTTCGAGTGGCGCCTCGATCTCGAGGACGTGCACCTGAACATCGAGCGGCGGCTGATCGAACTGGTCGGCGACGCCGGCAAGCGCCTGCACACCGGACGCTCGCGCAACGACCAGGTGGCGACCGACCTGCGCCTGTGGCTGCGCGGCGGCATCGACGCGATCGGCGCCGCGCTCACCGCCGTGCAGCGGGCCCTGGTCGTGCAGGCCGAGGCGCACGCCGACACGGTCATGCCCGGATTCACCCACCTGCAGGTGGCGCAGCCGGTCAGCTTCGGCCACCACTTGCTGGCCTATGTCGAGATGTTCGAGCGCGACCGCGAACGCCTCGCCGACGCCCGCCGGCGCCTGAACCGGCTGCCGCTGGGAGCCGCGGCGCTGGCCGGAACGACCTTCCCGATCGACCGCGAGTTCGTCGCCCGGCGGCTCGGCTTCGAGGGGCTCGCCGAGAACTCGCTCGACGCGGTGAGCGACCGCGACTTCGCCATCGAGTTCGCCGCCGCGGCATCGCTGGTGATGATCCACGTGTCGCGCCTGGCCGAGGAACTGGTGATCTGGATGAGCCCGCGCTTCGGCTTCGTGCGCCTGCCCGACCGCTTCACCACCGGCTCGTCGATCATGCCGCAGAAGAAGAATCCCGACGTGCCCGAGCTGGCACGCGGCAAGTGCGGCCGAGTGGTGGGCCACCTGACCTCGCTGCTGGTGCTGATGAAGGGGCAGCCGCTCGCCTACAACAAGGACAACCAGGAAGACAAGGAGCCGGTGTTCGACACCGTCGACACCGTGCTCGACACCCTGCGCGCGTTCGCCGAGATGATCCCTGGCGTCGAGGTCGACGCGGAGGCAATGCGGCGGGCCGCCGAAGAGGGCTTCTCGACCGCCACCGACCTCGCCGACTACCTGGTGAAGAAGGGGATGCCGTTTCGCGACGCGCACGAGGCGGTGGCGCAGGTCGTGCGCCGGGCGGCGGAGCGCGGCTGCACCCTCGCCGAGCTGCCGTTCGCCGACCTGCGGGCGGTGGCGCCGCTCGTCGCCGCCGACGTCTACACCTGCCTGTCGCCAGCCGGCTCCATCGCCGCCCGCGCCCACATCGGCGGCACGGCGCCGGCGCAGGTGCGGTCGCAGGTGCGGCGCTGGCAGCAGCGCCTGGGGCCGCCGCCGGCGCCGTAACATCGCCGCCGTCGTCCCGGGGTTTCGCGCCTAGAATCGCGGCGCGCCAGGCGGGAGTGCAGAGGCCGAGAGCCCGTTCCGCGGCGCCGGATGCAAGGAGGAGACTTTCATGCAAGGCCTGCTGCGGCTTTCCAGGGGGATCGACTGGCTGAGCGAACGGCTCGGTCGATCGATGTTGTGGCTGGTGCTGGTGGCGGTGCTGATCAGCGCCGCCAACGCCGTCATCCGCAAGCTGTTCGACATCAGCTCCAACGCCTGGCTCGAGGTGCAGTGGTACCTGTTCTCGGCCATCTTCCTGCTGTGCGCCGGCTACGTGCTGAAGCGCAACGAGCACGTGCGCATCGACGTCATCTCCAGCCGGTTCTCCAAGCGCGGGCAGACCTGGATCGACATCGTCGGCCTGGTCCTGTTCCTGCTGCCGGTGACGCTGCTGATCACGTGGCTCGCCTGGCCGCTGTTCTGGCGCGCCTATGAGTCCGGCGAGATGTCGCAGAACGCCGGCGGCCTGATCCGCTGGCCGGTGTTCCTGCTGCTGCCGGTGGGATTCGCGCTGCTGACACTGCAGGGGGTGTCGGAACTGATCAAGCGCATTGCCTTCCTGATGGGGCTGATCGAGGATCCGACCCGGCGCGCCGGCGAGAAGACCGCCGAGGAGGAACTCGCCGAAGCCATCCGCGCCCAGGCCGAGCGCGACATCGCCGCCGAGGAGGTCAGCATCGGCACCGCCGGGGAGAAGCGCAAATGACCGCCTGGATGGCGCTGAACATGGCGCCGATCATGTTCGCGGGGCTGGTGTTCTTCCTGCTGTTCGGATTCCCGATCGCCTTTGCCCTGGCCGCCTGCGGCCTGGTGTTCGGCACCATTGGCATCGAGCTCGGCGTGCTGCCGCCGACGCTGCTGCAGGCCATTCCGCTGCGGCTGTCGGGAATCATGCAGAACGACACCCTGCTGGCGATCCCGTTCTTCACCTTCATGGGGCTGATCCTCGAGCGCAGCGGCATGGCCGAGGACCTGCTCGACACCATCGGCCAGGTCTTCGGCCCGATCCGCGGCGGCCTGGCCTTCGCGGTGATCGTCGTCGGCGCGATGCTGGCGGCAACGACCGGTGTCGTCGCCGCGTCGGTGATCAGCATGGGCCTGATCTCGCTGCCGATCATGCTGCGTTACGGCTACGACCGGCGCGTGGCGAGCGGCGTGATCGCCGCCTCCGGCACGCTGGCGCAGATCATTCCGCCGTCGCTGGTGCTGATCATCATGGCCGACCAGCTCGGCCGCAGCGTCGGCGACATGTATCGCGGTGCCTTCCTGCCCGGTTTCGTGTTGACCGGCCTGTACATCGGCTACGTGGCGCTGGTCGCGATCTTCCGGCCGAGCATGGCGCCGGCGCTGCCGCCGGAAGCGCGCGCCCACCGCGAGCCGAACGGCGCCAGCGGCATGCGCTCGCTGGGCCTGCTGACGCTCGCCTCGATTGGCATTGCGTTCGCCTTCGAGGCCTGGTACGACGGCGCTTACCCGAACGCCGGCACCGAGGAACGGGTCATCCTGTCGATGATGGCCTCGCTCGGCTGCGCCTTCGTGCTGGCGGTCGCGAACCGGGCGCTGAAGCTGAACATGCTGTCGAAGATCGCCGAACGGGTGACTTTCGCGCTGATCCCGCCGCTGGCGCTGATCTTCCTCGTGCTCGGCACGATCTTCCTCGGCATTGCCACCCCGACCGAGGGCGGCGCCATGGGCGCGGTCGGGGCGCTGGTGATGGCCGTGTCGCGGCGCCGCCTGACGTGGTCGCTGATGAAGCAGGCGATGGACACGACCGCCAAGCTGTCGACCTTCGTCATCTTCATCCTCGTCGGCGCGACGATCTTCAACCTCGTCTTCCAGGGCGTCGACGGCAACAAGTGGGTCGAGCACCTGCTGTCCGGTCTGCCCGGCGGCCAGCTCGGCTTCCTGGTGGTGGTCAACGTACTGGTGTTCCTGCTGGCGTTCTTCCTCGACTTCTTCGAACTGGCCTTCATCATCGTGCCGCTGCTGGCGCCGGTAGCCGAAAAGCTTGACATCAACCTGATCTGGTTCGGCGTGCTGCTGGCGGTGAACATGCAGACCTCGTTCATGCACCCGCCGTTCGGCTTTGCGCTGTTCTACCTACGCAGCGTGGCGGCGCAGGACGACTACGTCGACAAGGTCACCGGCGAGAAGATCGCCAAGGTCACCACCGGCCAGATCTACTGGGGCGCGGTGCCCTTCGTCTGCATCCAGCTGATCATGGTGGCGATCGTCATCGCCTTCCCTGGCCTCGTGACCTCCGCGCTGGGCGACCTCAAGCCGGTCGACATCGACAAGATCCAGATCGAGATCCCCGAGACGCAAGGGCAGGACATCGACGCCACCAAGGGTTTCGGCGGCCCCGCCGAAGAGAAGTCGGGCGCCGATGCCGACAAGGCCGGTGAAACCGAAGACCCCAACGCCGCCATCCTGCGGTCGCTGGAGCGCGACGGTAAGAAGTGACGTGCGCCGGCTGCCGCCGCGCCGCGATCAGCTGGCGGCAGGTCGGAGCCGAGGACTTGCGTCGTCGAGATCGCGCCCGTACCGGGCGCGAACACAAAAAAGGCCCCGCCTCGGCGGGGCGTTCCTTTGCCGACTGCCGCGCGGTCAGAGCTTCTGCCCGGCCATGAAGTTGTCGAACTCGCGTTCGGTGACGCGGAACCACAGCACCTGGTCGGCACGGAACCGGGACCAGTCGTCGTAGACCTTCTTCCAGTTGGGATTCTTCGACGACAGTTCCGAGTACAGATCCTGCGACGCCTTGAAGGCCGCGTCCATGATCGGCCGCGGCATCGGCCGCAGCTTGGCGCCGCCGCCGACGAGCCGCTTCAGCGCGTCCGGATTCCTGGCGTCGTAGCGCGCCTGCATCACCACGTGAGCATGGCTCGCGGCCGCCGTCACCGCGCCCTTCATGTCCGCCGGCAGCGCCTCCCAGGCCTTGCTGTTGACGTACAGCGAAAGCTGCGGCCCGCCTTCCCACCAGCCCGGGTAGTAGTAGAAGGGAGCGACCTTGTAGAAGCCGAGCTTCTCGTCGTCGTACGGGCCGACCCACTCGGTGGCGTCGATGGTGCCTTTCTCCAGTGCCGGGTAGATCTCGCCGCCGGGGATGTTCTGCGGCACGCCGCCGACGGCGGCCAGCACCTTGCCGCCGAAGCCGCCGATGCGCATCTTCAGGCCTTTCAGATCCGCCAGCGTCTTGATCTCCTTGCGGTACCAGCCGCCCATCTGGGCGCCGGTGTTGCCCATCACGAAGTTGACGATGCTGTACTGGGCGTAGAACTCGCGCAGCAACTTCATGCCGTTGCCCTCGTACAGCCAGGCGGTCTGCTGGCGCGAGTTCAGGCCGAACGGCACCGCGCAGTCGAAGGCGAAGGTCTCGTCCTTGCCGAAGAAGTAATACGGCGCCGTGTGCGCGCACTCGACCGTGCCGTTCTGCACGGCGTCGACGACGCCGAACGGCGGTACCAGTTCGCCGCCGGGATGCACCGAGATGTTCAGCCGGCCGCTGGTGGAGTCGGCAACCGACTTCGAGAACACCTCGGCGGCGCCGTAGATGGTGTCGAGCGCTTTCGGGAAGCTGGAGGCGAGGCGCCAGCGGATCTGCTGCTGCGCGTGCACCGCGGGAGCGGCGACCACCGCGGCAGTCGCCGCAGCGCCGACAGTGGCCTTGTGAAGAAACGAACGACGTTCCATGGAGTCTCCTGGATGGCTGCTGCGTTCTGGGTTCGAGATTGACGACCGGGTGGCGGGCGAATCCGGCCCCCCTTGCCCGGCGCGCATTCTAGATCCAGAGCCGATCCCGGCGATGGCCGCTTATGCAGGCGGCCAGCGGCAGGACTCCGACCGCCCTGCGCGCAGCACGATCCGCACCGGACGCTGCGCAGCGCGCGGGCGGAAAGGTCAGGTTTCCTTCTCGCTGACGCTCGATGGCTTCGCCCTTGGGGCGGCCAGGCGCGCTCAGGCGCCGCCGACCGTCATGCCGTCGATCAGCAGCGAGCCACTGCTGCGCCCGCCACGCTGCACCCGGTCGGCGCCGACGGCGACGATGTGCCCGAACATCTGGCGCAGGTTGCCGGCGATGGTGATCTCCTCGACCGGATAGGCGATCTCGCCACGCTGAACCCAGAAGCCGCTGGCGCCGCGTGAATAGTCGCCGGTGACGTAATTGATGCCGTGGCCAATCAGTTCCGTGACGAGCAGGCCGGTGCCGAGCTTGCGCAGCATCGCCTCGAAATCGTCGCTCGGTTCGGTGAGCTTCGAGCGCAGTTCGAGGTTGTAGGCGCCGCCGGCGTTGCCGGTGCTCTTCATGCCGAGCTTGCGCGCCGAATACGTCGACAGGAAGTAGCCGCGCAGCACGCCGTCGGCGACGACGTCGCGCTGGTGGCCGCGAACGCCCTCTTCGTCGAATGCACCGGAACCGATGCCTCGCGGCAGGTACGGATCCTCATGGATCGATATGTGCGGCGCGAACAGCGGCTGGTCCAGCCCATCGACCAGAAACGAAGCCTTGCGGTACAGCGAGCCGCCGCTGGCCGCCTGCACGAAGCTGCCGAGCAGCCCGCAGGCCAGCGGCGCCTCGAACAGCACCGGCACCCTGCGCGTGCGCAGCCGGCGCGCCGACAGCCGCGCCAGGGCCCGTCGTGCCGCGTACCGGCCAAGCGCCTGCGGCGAGGCCAGCTCGTCGGCCACGCGCGAGGCGCTGTACCAATCGTCGCGCTGCATGCCGTGCGCGTCCTGCGCGATCGGCGTCACCGACAGCGAATGGCGCGAGTACGGGAAGCCGCCGCAGAAGCCACGCGTGTTGGCGAGCACGAAGTGCCCCGAGGACGTATACACGTTGGCGCCCTCGGAATTGACCACCATCGGGCTGACCGCGAAAGCGGCCTGTTCCGCGTTCTGCGCCAGTTCGATCGCCTGCTCGACCTGCAGGTCCCAGGGGTGGAACAGGTCGAGGTCGCGCGGGTCGCGCTCGAAACTGTCCTCGTCGGGCAGGCCGGCGGCCGGATCCTCGGCGGTGAAGCGGGCGATGTTGAAAGCCGCTTCGACCGCCTGCCGCAGCGCCGCCGGCGCCAGGTCGGAGGTGGAGGCATTGCCGCGCCGGGTGCCGAGGTAGACGGTGATGCCGAGACCCTTGTCGCGCGTGTGCTCGATCGTTTCGACCTTTTCCTTGCGCGTCGTCACCGACAGCCCCACCGACTCGCTGACTTCCGCCGCGGCGTCGGTGGCGCCGAAGCCCCGTGCCAGTTCTAGCGCCTGTTCAGCGGTCGCGCGAAGCTGCTCGTCGGTCAGGGCAAAAAGCACGGCCATCGCATTGCCTGGAGTCGGTGCAGCGCGAAGGGCGCCGCGAGATCGGGCCGCTATGATAGCCAGCGATGAGTCGAAATCCTTCGCGCCCGCCGGAGCCCGACGCGGACGACGCCGCGGTCGGGCGCGGTGCCGATCGGCCCAGCAAGTCGCAGCGCAAGCGACAGATGACGGCACTGCAGGCGCTCGGCGGGTCGCTGCTGCGGCTTTCGGCCGCCGAGCTGGCGCGTGTCGAACTGCCCGAGCCGCTGCGCGAAGCGATCGCCGAGATGGCGCGCGTGCGCTCGCACGAAGGGCGGCGCCGGCAGTTGCAGTACATCGGCAAGCTGATGCGGCAGGTGGACCCTGAGCCGTTGGCTGCGGCGATCGCCGACGCCACCGGGGAATCGAGGCAGGCGGTGGCGCTGATGCACCGCTGCGAGCGACTGCGCGACCGCCTGCTCGTCGACGACACCGCGCTCGCCGACGTGATGGCCGAGCTGCCCGGCACCGATGCGCAGCAACTGCGCTCGACGATCCGGGCGGCACGGCGCGAGCACGAGCAGGGTCTGCCGCCGAGGCACGCGCGCCAGCTTTACCGCTGGCTGCACGAGCAGTACTCGCAGGCGACGGAGGGCGGATGAAGGCACAACGCAGGCAGCCGGACGAGCTGATCGTCGGCCTGGTCTCGGTCTCGGACCGGGCTGCGGGCGGGATCTACGAGGACAAGGGCCTGCCGGGACTGCGCGACTGGCTGACGCGGGCCCTGGCCTCGCCGTGGCAGGCGCACGAGCGGCTGATCGCCGACGAACGCGCGCAGATCGAGGCCACGCTCACCGAACTGGTCGACGAGGTCGGCTGCGACCTCGTGCTGACCACCGGCGGCACCGGACCGGCGCGGCGCGACGTGACGCCGGAGGCGACGCTGGCCGTGGCCACGCGCGAGATGCCGGGCTTCGGCGAGCAGATGCGCCGCATTTCACTTGCCTTCGTGCCGACGGCGATCCTGTCGCGGCAGGTGGCGGTGCTGCGCGAAACCGGCGATCACGCAGCGCTGATCATCAACCTGCCGGGACAGCCGAAGGCGATCGCCGAGACGCTCGAGGGCCTGAAGGATGGCGAGGGCCGGCCGATCGCCGCCGGCATCTTCGCCGCCGTTCCCTACTGCATCGACCTGATCGGCGGGCCGTACATCGAAACGCGCGAGGCGGTGGTCAAGAGCTTCCGGCCGAAGTCGGCGCTGCGGGCGAAATGAAGCGCCGGTAGAAACGTGGAAAACAGAGCACCGCTCGAGTGCGTTGAACTGCAGACGACAGGCGCGCCGGCGGTGGCGGTGATCTGGCTGCACGGGCTCGGCGCCGACGGTTACGACTTTGTCCCGGTGGTCAGGGAACTCGAGTCCCTCGGTGCGCCGGCCGCCCGCTACGTCTTTCCGCATGCGCCGATGCGGCCGGTGACGATCAACAACGGCTTCGTGATGCGGGCCTGGTATGACATCCGCACCGCCGACCTCGCGCATCGCGAGGACGAGGCGAGCATCCGTGACTCGCAGGCCGCGGTCGAGCGGTTGATCGAGCGCGAAATCACGCGCGGCGTGGCTCGCCGGCGCATCGTGCTCGCCGGCTTCTCGCAGGGCGCGGCGATCGCGCTGCACACCGGGCTGCGCCAGGCGCAGCCGCTGGCGGGCCTCGTCGCGCTGTCCGGCTACCTGCCGCTGGCCGAGCGGCTGCAGGCCGAGCGGCATCCGGCAAGCGCCGCGGTGCCGGTGCTGATGGCGCACGGGCGCGACGACCCGGTGGTGCCGATGGCGCGCGCGGTGGCCTCGCGCGACCTGTTGCGTGGACTCGGCTACGCGGTCGACTGGCACGAGTATCCGATGCCGCATTCGGTCTGCGCCGAGGAGATCGAGGCCATCGCCCGCTTCCTGCGCGATCGCCTCGGCTGAGAGCGTAGCCGGCGAAACCCTCGCGCGACCGGGCGCTGTCTCAGCGGGTCGGCGGCAGGTCGAACAGCAGCAGTTCCGAGTCGCCGGCAGCGGCGATCGCAAGTTCGGCCTCGTCGACCAGTTTCGCCGCGTCGCCGGTGGCAAGCTGCTGGCCGTTGACGGTGAGTGCGCCGCGGATCAGGTGCACATAGCCGAGGCGGCCGGCGGCCAGCCGATGCGTCAACGCCTGCCCATCGGCCAGCCGTGCCGCGTATAGCCGCGCATCCTGGTGGATGCGCACGGATCCGTCGGCGCCATCGGGCGAGGCAATCAGGCGCAATCGGCCCTGCTTGTCGGCATCGTTGAAGCGCTTCTCCTCGTAGCTCGGTTCGATGCCGGTGACGTCCGGTTCGATCCAGATCTGCAGGAAATGCGTCGTGCGCCCATCGGCATGGTTGTGCTCGGAGTGGCGCACACCGCGCCCGGCGCTCATCCGCTGCACATCGCCGGGACGAATCACCGAGCCGTTGCCCATGCTGTCGCGGTGCGCCAGTTCGCCGTCGAGCACGTAGCTGATGATCTCCATGTCGCGGTGGCCATGCGTGCCGAAACCGGTGCCCGGGGCAATGCGATCCTCGTTGATCACGCGCAGCGGGCCGAAGCCCATGTGCGCCGGGTCGTAGTAGTCGGCAAACGAGAAACTGTGCAACGACTTCAGCCAGCCATGGTCGGCATGGCCGCGGTCTTCGCTTCTGCGCAACGTGATCATCGGTGCTCCTCGGAATCGTGTTTCGCTGGATTCGGACGAGACGGCTGAACGAGATTGCCGCCCCCGTGCCCGATAATGAGCGCCGCGTGCCAAAAACACATCGCCTAGACTTCGAACGACCCGTTCAATCGGATCGAACGTCCTTGTGGCAACCCCGCTGACCCTCGAGTCGCTGCAGCTGGTCGATGCGATCGCACGCCGCGGCAGCTTTGCCGGTGCGGCCGAGGAACTCGGCCGCGCCCCCTCTGCGGTGACCTATGCGGCGCGCAGGCTCGAAGGCGAACTGGACGTGCTGCTGTTTGATCGCCGCGGCTACCGCGCGCGGCTGACGCCTGCCGGCGAGGAACTGCTGCGCGAAGGAGGCCAGTTGCTGGCCGCGGCCGAGGACCTTCGCCGTCGCGTGCAGCGGGTGGCGAAGGGCTGGGAGCGCGAGCTGCGCATCGCGCTCGACTCGCTCATTCCGTTCGCGCGGCTGCTGCCGCTGCTCGAGGCGTTCTGCGGCACCGCGCCGACGCAGTTGAAGATCACGCACGAAGTCCTCGGCGGCACCTGGGATGCGCTGGTCGCGGGCCGCTGTGACCTGGCGATCGGCGCCTGCGCCGGAACGCCTGCCGCCGGACACGGCGCCGGCTGCCGGGCGCGCCGCCTCGGCGACGTGCAGTTCGTTTTCGCCGTCGCCCCCGGGCACCCGCTGGCGGCTGCCGCGGCGCCGCTGTCGGCGGCGCAGATGCGCGCGCATCGACAGATCGTCGTCGGCGACACGTCGCAGCAACTGGCGCCGCGCACCGTCGGCCTGTTCGGCGCGGCCGACTCGATCACCGTGCCGAGCATGACCGACAAGATCGCGGCGCAGGCCGCCGGCCTCGGCGCCGGCTACGTGCCGCTGCATCTCGCGCGCGGCCACCTGGCGCGCGGCGAACTGGTCGAGAAGGCCACCGAGGCCGAGCGCGAGCACGGCGAGAAAATGGCGCTGTTCGTCGCCTGGCGGGCCGACGCGCGCGGCAAGGCGATCGCCTGGTGGCTGGCGCAGCTCAATGAGGCCGCAGTTCGGCAGGCGCTGCTGTCGTGAATTCCGCTGCCTCGCGGGAGGCGAAGGTGTAGCGGTTCTTGCCGGCCTGCTTCGACTGGTACATCGCCGCATCGGCGCAGCGCAGCAGCGCGTCGAAGTCGTGGCCGTCGGTCGGGAACACGGCGATGCCGACGCTGGCGCCCATGTGGGCGAGGCGGTCGCCGGTGGAGATGTCCTCGCCGGCAGCGGCGATCAGCTTGTCGGCCACCGCGCGCGCCGCATCGAGGTCGTCGATCTCCGGCAGCAGGACCACGAACTCGTCGCCGCCGGTGCGGGCGATCAGGTCGTACTCGCGCAGCGCCATCGACATTCGCATCGACACCCGACGCAGCATCGCGTCGCCATAGGCGTGACCGAAGGTGTCATTGACCTCCTTGAAGCCGTCGAGGTCCAGCACCATCAGCGCCGCCAGCCGGTCGCGCCGCATCGCCACCGACAGCAGGCGGCGCGCGTTCTCAACCAGCAACCGCCGGTTCGGCAGTCCGGTCAGTTCGTCGTGGTTGGCTTGGTGCCAGGCCAGCTCTTCGCGCTGCTTCAGCGGCGTGATGTCGGTCAGCACCAGGATCATCGCTTCCGATTCGTCCTCGTTGCCAACCATGCTGGCGGTCAGCTGCGACCACACGCCGCGCGCCGCGGCAGCGCCTTCGGGCGCGCGCAGCATCACCTCGTGGTTGGCCGATTCGCCACGTTGGGCGGCGGCGCGGGTGATCTCGAGGATGCGCTGCCAGTCGGCGGCGTCGGCGAGGAGGTCGGCCGCCGGGCGCCCGCCGAGCCACGAGCGCGACACGCCGAGCATTTGCGCCAGCGCGCCGTTGGCATTCTCGATCCGGCCCGACCTGATGAAGGCGATGCCCTCGCCGGCGGCGTCGAAGATGACCTGCTGATTGCGCAGCGCCACCGCCAGTTCGCGCTCCCGGCGCTTCTGCGTCGTGATGTCGGTGCACACGCCGAGCACCGATTCGAGCTCGCCGTTGCCGTCGAAGGTCGGAATCGCGCTGACCGTAACGTACAGCGTCGCGCCGTCACGGGTCTGGTGGATCGCCTCGACGTCGAACACCGGCCGGCCGCGGAACACCGGCATGAAGCGGCGCAGGAACAGGCGCTGCGTGAACTCCGGCGCGTTGAAGGCGGTGACGTGCCGGCCGAGCACCTGGCGAGGCTCGAAGCCGTAGATCAGCCGGCAGGCGCGGCCGGAGACCAGCGTGATCTTGCCGGCGCGGTCGCAGGTCCAGATCAGCGACGGCGTCGCGTCGACCAGCGCCCGGTAGCGGCGCTCGCTCGCCACCAGCTTGGCCTCGGCCTCGCGCCGCTTGGTGATGTCGACGATCGACATGACGAAGCGCGTGGCCCGACCGCGGGCGTCGCGCAACGATTCGCCGCGCGCCTGCACCCAGATGTACTCGCCCTGCGCGTTGCGGACGCGGAATTCGCGACGGAACGGGGCGCCGCTATCCAGGTGCGCACGCCGCGCCGCCAGCACCCGCGCCCGATCGTCCGGATGCAGCGACTCGGAGAACCGGTAGTCGCGCACGAACGCCGCGCGGTCGGTGAAGCCGAGGATCTCGGTGTAGCGCACAGAAAAGAAACGCTCGCCGCTGATCACGTTGGTATCGGCCACGCCGGCATCGATCGCCTCCAGCGCCAGGCGCAGTTGTTCGCGGCTGTCGTTCAGGTCAGCCAGCGCCTGGCTTTGCGCAACCGCGGCGTGCTCACTGTCGATCTGCAGCCGCATCGTCTCGGTCACGCCCGTGTGCAGCTTGACGCAGGCATAGCCGGCCAGACCGAGCACCGAAACCCAGGCAAGCAGCACCAGGTCGACGTGCGGCAACCCGGTGGTCAGCAGCGCGAACAGCTGGCCTGCCGCCAGCGGCAGCACGCCGGCCAGCCAGATCCTCGGCACGGCACCGAAGGGCAGCAGCATGCCGATCGACACGCCCAGGGTCAGCGTGAACTGGAACAGGAAGTCGAACGGGTCGGTGGCGCCGAACAGCACCAGAGCCAGCGCCCAGGCCACGCCTTCAGCCGCCGCAAAGCCGGTGTAGGCGAGCACCCATTTGGGCGATGGTCCCTGCGGCTGCGCCAGCACGCGCCAGCACAGCAAGCCACGCCCAAGCAGCAGCACGGCCAGCGCCGCGCACCAGACAAAGGCGGCGGTGGAGCGTCCTTCACGCCAGTACACCAGCGCGAAGAGCACCGCGAGCATTACATTGCCGACCCACGAGTAATGGCCCGACTGCATCGACAGCCGGACCAGCTGCAGGGAGACGCGGGCTTCGTCGCGGCTCATGGTCGGCGGGATGGCGCGATCACGGTACTCATAACACGGTATTTTCTGCGGATCAGCGGTCACTTGCGATATACGAACGGATGAGCGGTCCCGCTGCCTACCGCGGCCGGTTCGCGCCGTCGCCGACGGGCCCTCTGCATGCCGGCTCGCTGGTCGCCGCGCTGGCGAGTTGGCTGGATGCCCGCGCGCACGGCGGCATCTGGCTGATCCGGATCGAGGATCTCGATCCGCCGCGAGAGGCGGCAGGCGCTGCGCAGCAGATCCTCTCTGCGCTGGCCGGCTTCGGCATGAGCAGCGACGAGCCGCCGGTTTGGCAGAGTGCTCGAGGCGAGTTGTACCGCAGGGCGCTCGAACGACTGGCCGAGGCAGGATTGGTCTATGGCTGCGCCTGCTCCCGCACCGATGTCTCGTCCGCACAACGGTCGCTTGGTTTGCCCGCCCATCTGTACCCCGGAACCTGCCGCGACGGCACGGCGGGCCGGGCGGTACGCGCCATGCGGGTGCGCGTGCCCGATCGAACCGTCGGCTTCGTCGACCGGGCGGCTGGCTGCTTCGACCAGGACCTGGCACGCGACGTGGGTGACTTCGTCGTCCGCCGCGCCGACGGCCTCTGGGCCTACCAGCTTGCGGTGGTCGTCGACGATGCCGAACAGCGGATCAGCGATGTCGTTCGCGGCGCCGATCTGCTCGATAACACGCCGCGCCAGATCTGGCTGCAACGTGCGCTCGGCCTGGCCACGCCGCGCTACCTGCACGTGCCGGTGGTCAACAACGCGCAGGGCGAAAAGCTGTCGAAGCAGACCGGCGCCGCAGCGCTGGACACCGCGGATCCGCTTGCCGAACTGGAGCGCGCGTGGCGGCATCTCGCTTTTCCACGACTCGGGGCAAACAGCGTCGAGGCGTTCCTGAAGCAGGCGACCGAACTGTGGCGCGAGCGGTGGTGCTCGGCATAATCGGCGCCCACAGTCACCTTCGCCGCAGCCCGCGTGGCGCGGCGCCGCTTTGCCCGGCGGACGATGACGCTGCAGCCCGGAGCACACGATGGCCGATGACACCGACGTCGCAACCCTGCGCCGCATCCTGAGCCGCTGCCGGAACATCGCTGTCGTCGGCATCTCCGCCGAATGGCACCGGCCGAGCTATTTCGTCGGCAAGTATCTGCTCGAGCACGGCTATTCGATGATCCCGGTGAACCCGAAGTACACCGAGGTCCTCGGCCGCAAGTGCCATCCGAGCGTCACCGCGGCGGCGGCAGCGGGCGAGCGGATCGATCTGGTCGACTGCTTCCGCCGCGCCGAGGACATCGGCCCGATCGCCGACGAGGCGATCGCCGTCGGCGCCAAGTGCCTGTGGATGCAACTGGGCGTGGTCAACCCGGCCGCGGCGCAGAAGGCACGCGCGGCCGGACTCGACGTCGTGATGGACCGCTGCGTGAAGATCGAGCACGGACGACTTTTCGGCGGGCTGAACTGGGCCGGCGTCAACACGCGCGTGATCTCGTCGCGGCGGCCGAGGCAACTGCCCTATTGAGTGGACTGGCGATCGTTGCGCAGCGATCGATTGGCCGCAGGCCGCCGCACTGGAGCCGATCACCGAACACGGAGCCGCAATGAGCGATCACGCCTACGGAATCGAGACCCTCTGCCTGCACGCCGGCCAGTTGCCCGATCCGGTGACCGGCAGCCGCGCCGCGCCGATCTACCAGACGACGAGCTACGTTTTCGACAGCGCCGACCATGCGGCGAGCCTATTTAACCTGCAGACCTTCGGCAACGTCTACTCGCGGATCAGCAACCCGACGGTGGCGATGCTCGAGGAGCGCATCGCGGCGCTGGAAAATGGCCGCGCCGCGCTGTGCGTGGCCAGCGGCATGGCGGCGCAGATGACCGCGATCGACACGATCGCAGGCCCCGGCGACCACATCGTCGCCTCAAGCTTGCTCTACGGCGGCACGTATTCGCAGTTCGACGTCACCTTGCGCCGCCGCGGCATCGAGATCACATTCGTCGACCCGGACGCGCCGGAGAACTTCCGCCGCGCGCTGCGCGGCAATACCAAACTCGTCTACGGCGAGACTCTCGGCAATCCGAAGATCAACGTCTTCGACATCGAGGCCGTGGCAACGATCGCGCACGACCACGGCGTGCCGCTGATGATCGACAACACGATGGCCTCGCCGTACCTCACCCGGCCGTTCGACCACGGCGCCGACATCGTCGTGCACTCGGTCACCAAGTACCTCGGCGGCCACGGCACCACGCTCGGCGGAGCGATCGTCGAAAGCGGCAGGTTCGACTGGGGCAACGGCAAGTTCGCCGACATGGTGCTGCCGTCGAAGGGCTATCACGGCGTCAAGTTCTGGGAGACCTTCGGCGACTTCGCCTACACGATGAAGGCGCGCATGGAGGTGCTGCGCATCAATGGCGCGGCGCTCGCGCCACTTTCAGCGTTCCTGCTTCTGCAGGGCGTGGAAACGCTGCACCTGCGCATGGAGCGGCACTGCACCAATGCCCGCCGCGTGGCCGAGTACCTTGCCGCGCATCCGCAGGTCTCATGGGTGAACTGGCCGGGGCTGAAGTCGAGCCCGTACTACCCGCTGGCGAAGAAGTACCTGCGGGCGGTGGACGGCGAGCCTGGCGCCGCCGGTGTGTTGACCTTCGGCATCAAGGGCGGCGCAGCGGCCGGCGAGAAGTTCATCGACAACGTGCAGTTCCTGTCGCACCTGGCCAATATCGGCGACGCCAAGTCGCTGGTGATCCACCCGGCGTCGACAACGCACCGGCAGCTTTCCGAGGAAGATCAGCTGAAGGCTGGCGTTTCGCCCGACATGATCCGGTTGTCGGTCGGCCTCGAATCGATCGACGACATTCTCTGGGATCTCGATCAGGCGCTGCGCAAGGCCGGTTGACCGGCCGCCGGCTGCGCCGCGCCGCGCCAGTGCGCGACGCAGGCCCTGGCCAGCGCCCGGTTCGAGTCGATGCACCGGGCGCGCAGCGGCGAGCGGATCGCATCGAGCGCCACCGGCGTCTCGGTGCAGGCCAGAATGACCGCGGCGGCGCCGCGCTCGAGCAGCGCCTGCATCGCCGGCGCGAGGCGCTCGCCGGCCCGCCGCGCATCGCCGTCCTTGACCAGCCGGATCGCCGGCAGGATCGACTGCGCCAGTTCACTTCCGGTCGGCAGCAGCGGCCGGTAACTGCGCGAGGTCAGTGGCTGCTCGAAGATTCTTGCCGCCAGCGTCGCCCTTGTGGCCACCACACCGACAGCGCTACCTGTTGCGGCAATTTCGGCCGCCGCCGCGCAACTCGCCTCGACGATGCTGATGAACGGCACCGCGCAGTCACGAACCAGATCGTCGTACCAGAAATGAGCCGTGTTGCACGGCATGGCGAGCACGGTCGCGCCGGCGCCGAGCAGCCGGTCGCGGATCGAACGCAACGCCGGCAGCGGCGAGGCGCCATCGCCCAGGATCGCCGCGGTGCGGCTCGGCAGGCGCGGGTCGGAGACGACGAGCGTCGGAACATGCTCCTCTTCGCTCGCCACCGGCGTCTCCTCGAGCAGCTTGGCGAGGAAATCCACCGTGGCCAGCGGCCCCATGCCGCCGATGATGCCGAGCATCTCTCGGTTCCCCCGGGGCTACGCCGCCCCGAAGGCGTGCAGGTAGCCGTACAGGCCGACGGCGCCGCCGGTGTGCAGGAAAACGACCTTCTGTCCCTTGCGGAAATGGCCCCTGCGGATCAGGTCGATCAGTCCGGCCATCGCCTTGCCCGAATACACCGGGTCGAGCAGGATGCCTTCGGCGCGGGCGACCATCGTTACGGCCTCGATCATCGCCGGTGTTGGCACGCCGTAGCCGGCACCGACGTAATCGCAGTTGGCGACCACCGTTTCACGCGCCACCGCACCGGCCACGCCGAGCAGTTCCGCTGTCTGCGCCGCAAGTTGATAAACCTTTTCCTCCTGCGCCGGCCTCGCCGCGCGCACGCCGATGCCGAGCACCGGGATGCCGGCGCGTGCACCCTCGAGACCGGCGACGAGCCCGGCCTGCGTGCCGGCACTGCCGGTGGCGGTGACGAGCGCGTCGATGGCCAACCCGGCGTTGTTGGCCTGATCGACGAGTTCGAGCGCGCAGGTCACGTAGCCGAGCGCGCCGATCGCATTCGATCCGCCGCCGGGAATCACATAAGGCTTGCGTCCTTCGCCGCGCAACCGCCCGGCGAGCTGCGCCATGGCCGCGTCCATGTCGGTGCCGCCAGGCACTTCGGACAGACGTGCGTCGAACAGACGGTCGAGGAATACATTGCCAGAGTTGCGGTAGTCGCCATGCCGGTAGCCGGTCCGGTCTTCGAGGATCAGGTGACACTGCAGTCCGAGCCTGGCCGCGATCGCCGCTGTCTGCCGGGCGTGGTTCGACTGCGTGGCGCCCTGGGTGATCACCGTGTCCGCACCCTGCGCCAGCGCATCGGCCATCAGGTACTCGAGCTTGCGCGTCTTGTTGCCGCCGGTGGCGAGCCCGGTGCAGTCATCTCGCTTGATCCACAGTTCGGGGCCGCCGAGCATCTCGCTGAGCCGCCGCAGCGGCTCCAGCGGCGTCGGTGCGTGGGCGATGCGCAACCGGGCGAAGCGGGCGAGTTTCATCGTTGCAGGACCTCCCTCAGAAGCAGTGGCCAGCCAGCGCCGACAGCGGGCTGCTGCCAGGCCGCGGCGCTGTTTGTCGGCCGATTATGCGGCGCGCACTTCAGGACTGCGCCGCGGCCCCCGCAGCCAGCGCCGCCTCGACCGCCGCGCGCAGTTGTTCCGCCTCGACCGGTTTGTGCAGGACGGCGTCCAGGCCGAGCTCGCGCGCTGCCGCCAGGCTGCGCTCGTCGACGAAGCCGCTGACGAGCAGGATCGGCACCCTTCGTCGCGCGCGCAGCCGCGCCGCCAGTTCGAGACCCGAGCACTGCGGCATCGCCAGGTCGGTGACCACCAGATCGTAGGCGTCCGGCGCCGCCTCGAATGCCGCCTGCGCCGCCTCGGCGTGCGTGTGCGCATCGACCTGCAGGCCCCAAAGGCACATCATCTCGCGCATCGCCCCGAGCACGGCCGGCTCGTCGTCGATCACCAGTGCCCGCCCCTGCAGCCGCCGGCGTCGCCGCCCGGACGTGGCGGGCGCGGGCGCCTGCGCCGGCGCCGCGCTCGCCGGCCAAAGGACGCGGAAGACCGCGCCGACGCCGGGCATGTTGTCGACGAGAACATGCCCGCCGTGCTCGTGCGCAATGCCGTGCACCATCGACAGCCCCATTCCGGAACCCTTGCCGGGCGCCTTGGTGGTGAAGAACGGGTCGAAGATGCGGTCGAGCACCTGCGGCGGGATGCCACCGCCACGATCAGCCACAGCCAGTTCGACGTAGTCGCCCGCCAGCGTGTGCCGGCAGCTGGAGCAACTCGACCCGGCGACCTGGCACAGGCGAACGGTGATGCGGATCTCGCCGACGCCGGCCATCGCGTCACGGGCGTTGATGACGAGGTTCAGCAGCACCTGGTGCGCCTGTACCTCGTCGGTCCACGCCGGCGGTGTCTGCGGCGCGCAGTCGAGGGTGAGCTGCAGCGTCGACGGCAGCGACGCGCGCAGCATCGGCAGCGCGTCGTGCGCCAGCGCCGCGAGGTCGAGCGCGCGCGGCTCGCCGCGTCCACCGCGCGAAAAGGTGAGCATCTGCTGGATCAGGTCGCGGGCGCGACGGCACGACGCCAGCGCCTGACCCAGGTATTCGACGGCCTTGGCATCGCCGTCGTTGGCGGCCCGTTCCTCGGCGAGGACGACGTAGCCCATCACGCTCGCCAGGATGTTGTTGAAATCGTGCGCGATGCCGCCGGTGAGCTGGCCGATCGCCTCCATCTTCTGCGCCTGCCGCAACTGCGTCTCGAGGCGGCGGCTTTCGCGTTCGGCACGACGCTCGGCCGTGACGTCGCGCGCGATGGCCAGCACGTGCGGCCGGCCCTGGTACTGCATCGGCACCGCGCGCACCTCGACTTCGCGCCTGACGCCGTCGGCACTGACCGTCTGCACCTCGAGCTTGCCGGGGCGGCCGGCCAGCGCGCTGCGCAGCATCTCCTCCGCCGCGTCGCGTTCCGGCGCGATGACGAATGCCGGATGCACGCGGCCGACGATTTCTTCCCGCGGCCGCTGGACCAGCGCCAGGAACGCCGGATTGACGTCGACCACGCGCAGATGCTCGTCGCGCAGCACCATCGCATCGGCGGAGGCGCTGAAGATCGCACGGTACTGCTCCTCGCTCGCCCGCAGCCGCTCCTCGGCGCGCTTGCGTTCGGTGATGTCGCGGGCGATGCCCAGCACGTGCGGCTGGCCGCGGTGCTGGAACGGGATGGTGCGCACCTCGAGGTCGAAGGCGCTGCCGTCGGAACGGAACCCCGTCGATTGCACTTCGACGACCTCGCCGGCCAGCGCACGGCGCACCAGCGCCAGCCGCTCGGCGCGGAAATCCGGCGGCACCAGGTCGGCTATTCCCTTGCCGACGACTTCGGCACGCCGCCGGCCATACATGCGTTCGTAGGCTGGATTGACGTCGACCACCTGGCACTGCGCGTCGAGCAGTTGCAGCGAGTCGGTGGCGACCTCGAAGATCGAGCGGTACTGCTCCTCGCTGGCGCGCAGCGCCGCCTCCGCGGCCTTGCGCTCGGTGATGTCTCTTGCGATGGCCAGTACGTGCGGCTCGCCCCGATGGCGGAACGGGATCGCGTGGACCTCGGTCAGGATCCGTCCGCCGTCCTTGCGGACCGCCTCCAGTTCGGCGCGGCAGGTCTCGCCCGCCAGCGCGCGCCGGACCAGTTCGTAGCGCGGCCGCGCGTATTCCGCCGGGTATTGCAGGTGTTCGTAGCCCCGGCCGATCACCTCCGCGCGCGACCAGCCATAGGTTCTCTCGTAGGCGGGGTTGACGTCGACCCGGCGGTAGTTGCCGTCCCAAAGAACCAGCGCGTCGGCCGACGCGTTGAAGATGGCCCGGTACTGCTCCTCGCTGGCACGCAGCGCCGCCTCGGCCGCCCGGCGTTCGGTGATGTCACGTGCGATCGCCAGCACATGCGGTTTGCCGACATGCGTGATCGGCAGGTAGCGCAGCTCGACGAAGAAGGACTGTCCGCTCTTGCCGATGGTCTCCGTTTCAAGCACGCCTTCGCGGCCCTCGAGCGCGGCGCGGATGCAGGCGACGCGCCTGGCGACCTCGTCCGCCGCCATCCGGCTGTCGAGCGTGGCGCCGAGCACTTCCTCGCGCGAGAAGCCGTACATCTCGGTAAACGCGCGATTGACGTCGACGATGCGGATGTCCTCGTTCCACAGCACCACCGCGTCGGCCGAGCCGTCGAAGATGACGCGGTACTGCTCCTCGCGCAGCTTCAGCGCCGCTTCGGCCTGCTTGCGCTCGGTGATGTCGCGCGCGATCGCCAGCGCGTGCGGCTCGCCACGGTGCAGCACCGGGACCACGCGCCACTCGACCTCGAACAGCTCGCCGTCGCCGCGGTAGGACTGCGTCTGCAGCTCGCAGGTCTCGCCGGCCAGCGCCCGCCGGATCAGCCGCTGGCGGGTCTCGACATACTCCTTCGGGTAATGGGCCGGGTAACCGAAGCCGACGACGTCTTCGCGGCGCTGCCTGTAGATCCGCAGGTAGGCCGGATTCACGTCGACCACCCGCAGCTCCGAGTTCCACAGCACCAGCGCGTCGGCCGAGGCGTTGAAGATGCCGCGGTACTGCTCCTCGCTCGCCGCCAGCGCGCGCTCGGCCTGCCTGCGCTCGGTGACGTCGCGCGTCACGTACAGGACGTGCGGCCGCTCGTTCCAGCTCACGGGCATGCCGCGCACCTCGGCCTCGTACGGCGTGCCGTCCTTGCGCCGCGCCGCGAACTCGAAGCGCAGCTGCTCGCCGGCGAGCATGCGCTGGTGGGCGGCGCGCCACTGCCGGTTCTCCGCCTCGCCGACCGTCAGCAGGCGGTCGATGCCGATGGTCTCCTCGCGCGAGTAGCCGCTCATCGCCGTGTACGACGGGTTGACGTCGACGACGCGGAAGTCGGCGTCGCGCAGCACCATCGCGTCGGCCGAGGCGTTAAAAAGGCCCCGGTACAGCGCCTCGCTGTCGCGCAGCGCCTGATCGGTGCGCTTGCGCTCGGTGATGTCGCGCAGGAAGCCTACGTACAGCGGACCTTCGGGCGACTCGACCTGGGCGATCGCCATTTCGACCGGAAACTCGCCGCCGTCGGCGCGCATCGCCGCCATCTCGACGCGGCGGCCGACCATGCGGTGCGCGCCGCCGGCCTGCGCGCGGCGCATGCCGGCGCGGTGCGCCTCGCGCAGCCGTGGCGGGATCAGCAGTTCGGCCATCTCGCAGCCGATCACGTCGGCGCGGCGGCGGCCGAAGGTGGCCTCGGCGGCGGGATTGAATTCGACCACCCGCCCCTCGGCATCGACGACGAGCACGCAGTCGAGCGCCGAGTCGACCGTCGCCCGCAGCCTCGCCTCGGACGCGCGCAGCGCCTGCTCGGCCATCTTGCGCTCGGTGATCTCGCGCGTCACCGCCAGGATACGCGGCACCCCGCCCAGCTGCACCGGCTGCAGCACCACCTCGTCCCAGTGCAGCGTGCCGTCCTTGTTGCGGCGGTGCCACTCGAAGCGCACCGTCCGGCCGCTCTTCGCCGCCTCGATGTGCCGGACCGCCTCGTCGAGCGTGTACGGCGGCACGTTGCTGCTCAGTTCGGCCACCGACAGCCGCAGCATCTCCTCGCGCGTGTAACCGTAGACCTCGCCGGCGCGAGGATTGACGTCGACCAGGGCGCCGGTGTCCCAGTCATGGACGAACATCGCGTCCTGCGCCGCCTCGAAGATCGCCCGGTAGCTGGTCTCCGACACCTGCAGTGCCGCCGCCGCCCGCCGGCGCTGCAGCTCGGCGCCGGCGCGCACGGCGAAGATCTTCATCAGCGCTTCGGTCAGCTCCGGATCGGCGAGCGGCCGGCGGCCGAGGGCGACGATCAACCCGATCTGCTCGTCGTTGTCATCGAACAGCGAATAGCCGGCGTAGGCGTCGAAGCCCTGCTCCGCGAACAGCGTCCCCGGCGCGAACTCGCCATGGACGCCGGCGGCGACCAGGCGCGAATCGCGGCCGACGATGTGGCGGCACGGCGAGTGCGCCACGTCGTAGTCGAAGTTCTGCAGGTGGCGGCCGTCGTACCACACCGCCAGCGTGCGCATGCGGGTGCGGCCGGGATCGATGAACTCGCCGATCAGCGCCGCGTCGGTGCCGAGGATCGAGGCCAGCGACCGCACCAGGTCCTCGCAGACGCGGCCGGCGGAGGCGCCGGAGACGGCCAGCGCGGCGGCCATCGTGCGGTCGAGCACCTGCCGCAGCCGCTCATCGGCGGGGGGAGAACCGCGGGCGTCGTTCATCGGCTTGTGCCGGCAGCGCCGGCGGTGGCTGGGTCGAAGCCAGTCTAGTCACGGCCGCCGCGGCGGGCGTGCACTGTTACGCAACTGAAACACAGCGAAACACGGCGGATACCGCCGCGATGTCAATCGACCGGCGGCACGAACATGTAGCCGGCGCCACGCACGGTGCGGATCGCCAGCGGGTTGTCCGGGTCGGCCTCGATCTTGCGCCGCAGCCGGGCGATGCGGATGTCGATCGAGCGGTCGAACGGCTCCCACTCGCGGTTGCGGGTCAGCGTCAGCAGGCGGTCGCGCGACAGCACGCGGTTGGGGTTGTCGACGAACGCCTTCAGCAGGTCGAACTCCATCGCCGTGATGGCGATGTCGGCGCCGTCGGCGCCGAAGAGCTGGCGCGAGTCGAGGTCGAGCGAACATCGGCCGATGCGCCGGCGGGCGCGCACCTGCGCCGCCGGAGCGGCCGCCGCAGCCGCGCCCTTCAGCCGCCGCAGCACGCTCTTCAGCCGCGCCCGCAGCTCGCGCGGGTCGAACGGCTTGGCGATGTAGTCGTCGGCGCCGACCTCCAGCCCGACCACCCGGTCGACGACGCCGTCGGCGGCGGTGACCATGATGATGCCGACCGGATGCCGCTCGCGCAGCCAGCGCGCCAGTGACAGGCCGTCCTCGCCGGGCAGGCCGACATCGAGCAGCACGACATCGGGAACGGCAAGCGCCAGCTTCTCGCGCATCTCGGCGCCGCCGGCTGCCGCGTCGACGTCGTAGTCGTGCCCGCCAAGGTATTCGACCAGCATGCGGCGGATGTCCGCATCGTCGTCGACCACCAGCACCTTCGCGATCGCCACGCCTCGTTCTCCTGCCGTCGATGCCGACCGATTATAGGAACGGCGCCGCCGATACACAGCGATACACAGCGATGCGCGGCTGAAAGCGGTGCGCTACAGCGGCTGCCTACAGTGCCTCTCCATCGAAGCCCGCCGGCGGTCGGCGGGACAACCGGAGAGACGAGATGAACCACGCAGCCGCCATCCAGACCCCCGACTCGACGCCGCAGCCGGTGCTCGGGATCGTCAAGACCACGTATCCGGGCATCGATGTCACCGTGGCCGCGGTCAACGACGCCGAGTTCTCCGGCGCCGCCGAACTCGACCTCTGGGCCCGCCGCACGATGGCCGCCAACGGCTTCGGCGATGCCGGCGTCGAGCCTTTGGCGGCAACGGCCCGAGACGTGGCCGACGTTCGGGCCACGGCGCCGCGGCATCGCAGCGCTTCGTTGTGGCAGATCTGCGTGGCCATCGGCGAGGCGATCGGCACCGCGATCGGCCGCCAGGTGGCGGGCTGGCGCGAGTACCGCGCGTTGCGCCGGACCTACCTGGCGCTCGCCGACCTCGACGAGCGGACGCTGAAGGACATCGGCTTCGGCCCCGGCGAGGCCGGCTCGATCGCCGCCGAACTGGCCGGCCGCGCCGAGCGCACGCGCATGCAGGCGCTGCGCACCCTGCGCTTTCTTTCGATCTGAACCGAAACCGGCCGCGGCGGCAGTCCGCGGCCGCACGGCAACGCCCCATCCACCCCGAGACAAGGAGCATCACCATGCAGACCGCAACTCAGTACAGCCCCTGGCCGCGCAACTTCGCCGACGACTCCGACCGCTACGCCAGGTGCGTGGCGGCGTCGAAGCGCGTGCGCTGGGAGATCGACCGCGACGTCATCCGCGGCCGCGACTTCGACTTCGGCAGGATGTTCCTGCCCGACGGCCTGTCGAAGATCGGCGAACTGTCGTTCCTGAACGCCGCCGAGCGGCGTTTCCTGAGCCAGATCCAGGGCCGCACCTACGCCAACACCTTCGGCCTCGTCGAGCGCTTCATCGGCCCGAAGATCGCCGAAGTCAGCCGCGACCACTGGCTCGGCGACCAGACCGCCTTCGAGGCGCTGGTGCGCTTCACCGACGAGGAGCTGAAGCACCAGGAACTGTTCCGCCGCCTCGACGCGATGGCCGCCGCCGGCATGCCGGCCGGCTACAGCTACCAGCCGCAGCCCAACGAGGTCGCCGGCTTCGTGCTCGGCAAGTCGACCTGGGCCGTGCTGGCGCTGACCTGCCACATCGAGCTGTTCACCCAGGAGCACTACCGGCAGAGCATCGATCCCGACCACGACCTCGACCCGCTGTGGAAGGACGTGTTCCTGTTCCACGCCCGCGAGGAAGCGCAGCACGCGATCCTCGACGAGCTGGAGTGGAAGCGCGAGGACGAGAAGCTGAGCGAAGCCGAGCGCGACGCCGCGGTCGACGACCTGATCGCGCTGGTGGCGGCCGTCGACGGCATTCTGGTGGCGCAGTCGAAGGCCGACGCGCAGTACTTCGCCAATGCCAACGCGCGCTCGCTGGGCGTCGGGCAACTGGCGCAGGTCGAGCCCTGCCTGCTGCGCGCCTACCGTTGGCAGTACATCGTCTCCGGCGTCCAGGACCCGCGCTTTCAGAAGGCGCTCGGCGCGCTGATCAGCCCGGCGCAGTTCGAACGCATCGCCAGCGCCCTGGCCCCGATCCTGGCCGGCCAGGACGTGCACTGACCGCGGGACGGAAAAGGAGGCCGCCATGGCAATCGCCTGCCCGACCGGTTTCGATCTGGACCGCGCCCGCGGCGCCGGCATCCATTGGCATCAGTCGTCCGTGGTTGCCGGCAGGACCAGCTGCGTCTTCGTGGCCGAAGACGAGTCACCGATCCACGAGCACGCGCGCCGCAGCGGCTTGCCGGCCTACCGCGTGTTCGAAGCCCGCACCGTCGTCGATCCGTCGACGGCGGCCGCCTGAATCCGCGGACAGCGCCCGCCGCGCCGTCCGCGCAACCGCTTCACTTCCACCAACGGGGGACCCCATGATTCACGTCAAACCGAACATCCGCACCACGGGCGCAGGCCCGACGGTGATCCTGCTGCACGCGAGCGGAAGCTCCGGCTCGCAGTGGGACACGCTCGTGGGCAGGCTGCAGTCGCGCTTTCGCCTGCAGACAGTCGACTTCCACGGCCACGGCGGCACGCCCGCATGGAACGGCAGCCGACCGCTGGCAATCGACGACGATGCGGCGCTGGCAACACCGCTTCTGGCGGCGGCCGGCGGCGCGCACCTGGTCGGCCATTCCTACGGCGGCGCGGTGGCGCTGAAGCTGGCGCGGCTGTATCCGCAACTCGTCCACAGCGTCGCCGTGTACGAGCCGGTCTCGTTCCGCCTGCTGTTCGACTACAACCCGCGGCAGCCGGCGGCGCGCGAAGTGATGATCGTCGCCGCGAAGATCCAAACCAATCTGCTGGTCGGCCGCATCGATCGCGCCGCCGCGCACTTCATCGACTACTGGTCGGGCGAAGGCACCTGGGAGGCGATGCCGATCAGTCGTCGGCACATGGTGGTCTCGCGGATGCCGTCGATCACGCCACACTTCTCCGCCCTGTTCAGCGATGCGCTGCGGCGCTCGGAGCTGGCGCGGCGGCCGATGCCGGTGCTGTGCCTGACCGGCGCGCGCACCAGGGCGTCGACGCGCCGGATCGGCGAACTGCTGCGGCTGGCGATGCCCGGGGCGACGCACGAGATGCTGGCCGGCATGGGCCACATGGGGCCGGTGACACACGCGGGCGCGGTCACGGCGCGGCTGGCCGGCTGGCTCGACACGCAGGCGACGCTGCAGGATGCGGCGGAACGGCTGCTCGAGGCGGCCTGACCTTCCGCTTTCAGGGCGCGTCGCGCGGGCGGGCAGCCTGCCCGCCGCTCACGGCGCGGTGCCGTTCAAACCGGGCGCGCCTTGCGTCGCTGCCGGAGTTCCCGGTTCGCCGGGGAGAGCGGGCGAATCAGCGCTTGCCGCCGCCGAGCAGCGTCGCGACCTTGGCCGGCTTCCTGCCGGCGGTTTCCGGCGCCTGCTCAAGTTCGGCACCTGCGGCTGCCGTTTCGGCGGCCGGCTCGTACGGCTTGCTGAAGAAGTCGTCGGCTGCCGGTGGGCGTGCCGTCGGGCCGGTCGACCGGCCGCGCTCGCGCGCCGGCTCGCATTCGCGCGCCACATCGCGATCGCGTCCCGGTTCCCGCTCGCGCGTGCGCGGCGGACGATCGGCGCGCGGGGCGCGGCGCAGTTCGATGGACTTGACGTCGATCGTGCCCTTGATCAGCCGCTCGATGCCGGCGACGGCCCGATCCTCCGAACCGGTGGCGATGGTGATCGCCAGCCCGGAGGCTCCGGCGCGCGCGGTGCGGCCGATGCGGTGCACGTAGTCCTCGGGCGCGAACGGCACGTCGTAGTTGATCACCGCCGGCAGCTCGACGATGTCGAGCCCGCGCGCGGCGACATCGGTGGCCACGAGGACGTCGATCGTGCCCTGCTTGAAGCCTTCGAGCGCCTTCATCCGCTCGTCCTGCGACTTGTCGCCGTGGATGGCGTCGGCATTGATGCCGTGCTTGACCAGTTCGCGCGCCAGCCGCCGGCAGCCGATCTTGGTGTTGACGAACACCAGCACCTGTTTCAGTTCCCGGCTGCGCAGCAGTTCCAGCAGCACACCGGTCTTTTCCGACTCGTGCACGCGATACAGTTCCTGCTGCACGTTGTCGGCGGTGGCATTGCGCCGCGCCACCTCGAGCAGCAGCGGATCGCGCAGGAAGTTGGCGGCGAGCTTCTTGATCTCCTCGGAGAACGTGGCCGAGAACATCAGGCTCTGCCGCTGCCTCGGCAGAAGGTTCAGGATGCGCGAGATGTCCGGCAGGAAGCCCATGTCGAGCATCCGGTCGGCCTCGTCGAGCACCACCACCTGCGCCTGCGCGAGCGACGTGTTCTTCTGCTGCAGGTGGTCGAGCAGCCGTCCCGGCGTGGCGACGATGATCTCGACGCCGTTGCGCAGCGCCTGCGTCTGCGGGTCCATGTCGACGCCGCCGTAGACGGTGGCGCAGCGCAGCGGCGTGCCGGCGATGTACATCTTGACGTTCTCGGCCACCTGCTCGGCGAGCTCGCGCGTCGGCGCGAGAATCAGCGCCCGCACCGGATGCCGCGCCGGCGACGCACTCGTGCTCGCCTGAGGCAGCAGCCGGTGGATGATCGGCAGTGCGAAGCCGGCGGTCTTGCCGGTGCCGGTCTGCGCCGCGCCCATGACGTCGCGGCCCTGCATGACGATCGGGATCGCCTTGCTCTGGATCGGCGTCGGCTTGGTGTAGCCCATGGCCTTCACCGCCGCGACGATGCGCGGGTCGAGGCCGAAGTGGTCGAAGTCGTGGTAGTCGGACATCCGTCAGCGGCGCAGGGCGGCGCTTCGGCAGGTTGGGCTGGTGGGCCCCCCGGGAGTCGAACCCGGCACCAACGGATTATGAGTCCGCTGCTCTAACCAGGCATGAGCTAGAGGCCCTGGGGCTGAATCCGGCACCGTAATCGCGGCCCTATTCGAGGAAGCTCTTCAGCTTGTCCGAGCGGCTCGGGTGGCGCAGCTTGCGCAGCGCCTTGGCTTCGATCTGGCGGATCCGCTCGCGGGTGACGTCGAACTGCTTGCCGACCTCCTCCAGCGTGTGGTCGGTCGACATCTCGATGCCGAAGCGCATGCGCAGCACCTTGGCCTCGCGCGGAGTCAGCGAGTCGAGCACGTCCTTGGTGACGTCCGACAGGCTCGAGTACTGCGCGGCGTCGGTCGGGGCGACGGTCGTGGTGTCCTCGATGAAGTCGCCGAGGTGCGAGTCGTCGTCGTCGCCGATCGGCGTCTCCATGGAGATCGGCTCCTTGGCGATCTTCATGATCTTGCGGATCTTGTCCTCCGGCATCTCCATCTTCAGCGCCAGGGTGGCCGGATCCGGCTCCTGGCCGGTTTCCTGCAGCATCTGGCGGCTGATCCGGTTCATCTTGTTGATCGTCTCGATCATGTGCACCGGGATGCGGATCGTGCGCGCCTGGTCGGCGATCGAGCG
>CAZDXQ010000022.1:0-54277 GCA_964509545.1 uncultured Burkholderiaceae bacterium
GAATACCGGCCTGTCACGCCGGGGGTCGCGGGTTCGAGTCCCGTCCACTCCGCCAGCACTTCCGAAGGCGAACGCAAGTTCGCCTTTTTGTTTTTGCGCGCCGGCCGACGGCGAAAAACTGATCACGGGACCATCGATGTTCGATTCGATCCGCTCGCATCGCCGCTGGCTGATGTTCTTTCTCGTGCTGCTGGTGTTCCCATCGTTCGTCGCCACCGGCATCTACGGCTACAACCGCTTCATGTCCAACGAGCAGGCCGTGGCGCGGGTCGGCGGCGAACCGATCACGCCGCAGCAGTTCGAGGCGGCGCATCGCGAGCGGCTGCAGCAGATCCGGCAGAGCCTCGGCGAGAACTTCGATCCGTCGATCTTCGACACGCCTGCCGCGCGTCAGGCGACGCTGGAGGCGATGCTGGCTGACCGCGCCCTGCGCAAGGAGGCCGCCAGCGCGCATGTGGCCGTGAGCGAGAACCGCCTGCGCCAGGTGATCGGCTCGATTCCGGCCTTCCAGGACGAGGGCAAGTTCTCCTATGAGCGTTACAAGACGCTGCTCGCCGCGCAGGGCATGAGCGAAGCGAGCTTCGAATTGCGCTTGCGCGAGGACCTGGCACGGCAGACGCTGCTCGAGGGCGTGGCGCGCTCGGCACTGGTGCCGGCGGCCGTGGCGCAGCGGCTGACGCAACTGGTGCAGGAGACGCGCTCTGTCCGCGACAAGCGCTTCCGTCCCGAGGATTTCATCGCCCAGGTCAAGGTGACCGACGACCAGGTCAAGGCGCACTACGAGGCAAACCGGTCGCAGTTCGAGATCAGGGAGAGCATCGATGTGCAGCTGCTTGCCCTGACGCTCGACGACATCGCCCGGCAGATTAACGTTCCGCCCGCCGAGCTGCAGACCTACTACGAGCAGAACAAGGCGAGCTTCACCGAGGCTGAGCAGCGACGCGCCAGCCATATCCTTCTGACCGTGGGTGAGGGCGGCTCGGCGAAGGACAAGGAGGGCGCGCGCAAGCTGGCGCAGGATCTGCTTGCGCGCGTGCGTGCGAAGCCGGAGGAGTTTGCCGCGCTGGCGCGACAGTACTCGAAGGATCCGGGCTCGGCTGGCAACGGCGGCGATCTCGGGTTCTTCGGCCGCAACATGATGGTCAAGCCGTTCGAGGATGCCGCCTTCTCGTTGAAGCCGGGCGAGATCAGCGACATCGTCGAAAGCGAGTTCGGTCTGCACGTCATTCGCGTCACCGAGGTCAAGGGTGGCGCGGTGCAGCCGTTCGAGCAGGTCAGATCGCAGATCGAAGCGACCTACCGGCGCCAGCAGGCGCAGAAGAAGTTCGCCGAGGCCGCCGAGCAGTTCACCAATCTGGTCTACGAGCAGGCCGACAGCCTGCAGCCGGCCGCCGACAAGCTGGCCCTGAAGCTGCAGACCGTACCCAACGTCACGCGTGAAGGGCCGCCGCGCCAGGCACCGGCCGCAGCGCTTCTGACGCCGGCCGTCGTGCAGGCGCTGTTCGCCGACGATGCGTTGGTGAAGAAGCGCAACATCGCTGCGGTCGAGGTCGGCGGCAACGCGCTGGTGTCGGCGCGCGTTGCCGAACACCGGCCGGCGAGCGTGCGGCCGTTCGAGGAGGTCAGCGCGCAGGTCCGCGAGCAGCTTCAGCGCGCGCAGGCCATGACCCTTGCGCGCGAGGCGGCGAAGGCCGCCGCCGAGGCGCTGCGCAAGTCGCCGGCCGAAGCTGGTTTCTCGCCGGCGCGGCAGGTCACCCGCACCCAGGCGCCGGGACTGACCGCCGACGCCGTGAAGCGGGTGATGCAAGTGCCGGCCGATCAACTGCCGGCGTTCGTCGTCGCCGAAGTCGATGGCGGGGCGCAGGCCGTTCTCTGGGTCCTCGATTCCAGGCAACCCGACAAGCCCGATGCGCAGACCGCCGAACAGCTTCGCCGCGGCATCGAGCAGCAGCTCGCCGCGGCCGACGATCAGGCCTACGTCGAGGAGCTGAAGCGGAAGTACAAGGCCGAGATCCTGAACGCGCAGAGCGCGTCGACGGCGAAGAAGTAGGGCGATCCCGGCTCAGCCGGCAAGCGTCCGGGCGGCGCGCGCGAACTCCGCCTCCTGGCCGGTTTGCAGCGCCAGCACGACCGCATCGGCGGCGCGCTGGAAATTGCGGCTGATCGAACGGTGATAGGCGGGGTCGTAGTGTTCGTCGAGCAGCCTCGTCACCATCTCGTCCCAGTGCTGCTGCGCAGCCAGGTGCTTCCAGGTTTCGATCCGTTCACGTCCGTGCAGGCCGACCAGGCAATCGAGCTGCTGCAGCAGCGACGGCGCGTCGGCCTCGAAGTGCGCGTACTCGTCGCGCAGCAGGCGCACGCGCGCGGCCAGCGGAAGATCGATGCGCACGCACTCGGCCGCACGCATGTGATCGATCAGCGCGTCGGGCAGTCGCAACTGTCCCACCTTGCGGCTTTCCGATTCGACGAACACCGGCCGCGCCGCATCGAGCCGGCGCAGCGTCCACCACAGCCGGGTTTCGAACATCTTCTGCGACGGCTGCGGCGCCGCCGGCAGCGCGCCGAGCACCGAACCGCGGTGCTGCGCGATCTCCTCGAGGTCGAGCACCTGTGCGCCGGCCTGCGCCAGGTGACGCAGTAGCCGGCTCTTGCCGCTTCCGGTCGGGCCGCAGACGATGCGCAGTCGGAAGCGTCGCGGCAGCGACTGCAGCTCGGTGACCACGTGCCGGCGATAGGCGCGGTAGCCGCCCTCGAGCTGGCGGGCCGGCCAGCCGATCGCCGACAGCACATGCGTCATCGCCGCACTGCGCTGCCCGCCGCGCCAGCAGTACACGAGCGGACGCCAGTGGCGCGGCTTGTCGGCGAGGCAGTCCTCGAGGTGGCGGGCGATGTTGCGTGCGACCAGCGCCGCGCCGTAGCGACGCGCTGCGAATGCCGACTCGCGCTTGTGCATGGTGCCGACGCGTGCGCGCTCGTCATCGTCGAGCACCGGACAGCTGAGCGCGCCCGGGATGTGGTCGAGGCCGAATTCCTGCGGGCTGCGCACGTCGATGATGGCATCGAACGCGGCCAGGTCGTCCATCGCCTCGGCGCAGGGGATCGGCGAGCGCGTCATGTCAGCGCTGCGTTGCGCGCAGCAGCGGCGCCAGACGGCGCCAGACCGTCTCCAGCATCAGCGCCTGCGCCTGCTCGGCAGGGTGGATCCGGTCGGCCTGGAAGTACTGCAGGTCCTCGGCGAAACCTTCGAGCAGGAACGGCACCAGCGGCGTCTGCTTCTCGCGCGCCAGGTCGGCGAAGACGGCGCTGAAGCGCTCGGCATAGGCGCGGCCGTAGTTCGGCGGAATGCGCATTCCGACCAGCAGCACCCGCGCCGCGGCGTCGCGGCTGGCGCTGATCATCGCTGCCAGGTTGTCGCGCATCGCCGGCAGCGGCAGGCCGCGCAGGCCGTCGTTGGCGCCGAGTTGCAGGATCACAATCGACGGCTGATGCTGGCGCAGCAGCGCCGGCAGGCGCGTGCGACCGCCACTGGTAGTGTCGCCGCTGATGCTCGCATTCACGACGCTATACTGCGGCGCTTCTCGGACGAGGCGGTCGGCGAGCAGACGCACCCACCCCGTATCGCGCGGCAGGCCATATTCTGCGGACAGGCTGTCGCCGACGACCAGGATCCGCGCTGCCTTGCCGCTCGCTGCGCTGGTTGACGCAAGCAGCACGCATAGCAGCGCCATGCGCAGCCACGCACCCATCGTCTTCAGCACGGCAGATGAATTCAGGACAAGGAGCCGATGCGCCGATCGTGGCGCTGCAGGCCAACGGACTCACCAAGATCGTGCAGGATGCCACCGGCAGTCTGACGATTCTGGATGATATCAACCTCACCATCGCCGGCGGCGAGACGGTTGCGATCGTCGGCGCTTCGGGCTCGGGAAAGTCGACGCTGCTCGGACTGCTCGCCGGACTGGACGTGCCGACGCGCGGCGAAGTGAAACTCTTCGGCGCCGATCTCTTTGCCAACGATGAAGACGGCCGCGCCCGCCTGCGCGCGCAGAAGATCGGTTTCGTCTTCCAATCCTTCCAGTTGCTGCCGCATTTGAGCGCGCTGGAGAACGTGCTGCTGCCGATGGAGCTGTCAGGACGGACGCCCGATGGCGTCGATGCCGTGCGCGCGGCGCGCGAGATGCTGTCTCGCGTCGGGCTGGGACAGCGCCTTGGGCACTATCCGAAGACGCTGTCGGGCGGCGAACAGCAGCGTGTGGCGCTGGCGCGCGCCTTCGTGCTGCGTGCGCCGCTGCTGCTCGCCGACGAACCCACGGGCAGCCTCGATGCGCGCACCGGCGAGGCGGTGATCGAGCTGATGTTCGAACTGAACCGTGAGCGCGGCTCCACGCTCGTTATGGTCACCCACGATCCTCAGATCGCCGCCCGCTGCGGCCGAAGCATCGAACTGCAGGCCGGCCGCATCGCGCGCAGCTGAGGGGCGTGCGCGGTCACGTCGGGCCATGGCGAAGGAGACTCTTTCGCCGACGGGCAAGCGGCGCCGCCTCCGGCGGCATTTTCAGCGCTGAACGAGGTCGGCGCTACACCTCGACCGGCGCCGGGTCAGCGCGCGGCGCGAAGGCGCGCCAGACGACGGGCGGCCAGCGGTGCGATGTCGCCCGCCACCATGCCGATGTCGGCGCCGAAGTCGTCGGCCGCCGCGCCGTGCAGCCAGGTCGCCGCCGCGACTGCCGTCAGTGGTTCGGTGCTCTGGCCGATCAGGGCGCCGATCATGCCGGCCAGCACGTCGCCGCTGCCGGCGCTGGCCAAGGCCGGCGACCCGGTCGGATTAATCGCGTAGTGACCGTTAGGGCGCGCGACGAGGCTGCCCGCGCCCTTGAGCACGACGAGGGCGCCAAAGTCGTGCGCCAGCGCCAGCGCGTGGCCGATGCGGTCGGCCTGCACGCGCGCAGGTTCGATACGCAGCAGCCGGGCCGCTTCCAGCGGATGCGGCGTGAGCACTGTGGTGCGCTGGCGGGCACGGCAGACTGCGGCCAGTCCGGCATCGGCCGCGAGCAGATTCAAGGCATCGGCGTCGATGACCAGCGGCGTATCGACGCCGAGCGCGGCGGCCAGCGCGGCACGCGCGTTGCCGTCGTCGCCGAGGCCACAGCCGACGACGCACGCGCTGGGCGTTCCGACGCCGGCCAGCGGCCGGAACATCAGTTCGGGCTGAAGCGGGTCGAGGCGCATTTCCGGCGCGCCGATGCAGTCGACGTAGACCCGACCGGCGCCTAGGCGCAGCGCAGCCCGCGCCGCGAGCAATGCCGCGCCGACCATGCCGACGTTGCCGCCGACGACGGCAACGCGGCCGAAGCTGCCTTTGTGCGAATTGCGGGCCCTCGGCGTGCATAGCGCGGCGAAGTCGTCCGGCGCCAGCAGCGAGCCCCGACTGGTCGAAGGTGCGACGCCAATCGGCTCGACCATGACCCGGCCCGCGGCGTCGCAGCCGTCGCCGGTGTAAAGGCCCGGTTTGGCCCCGATGAAGGTGACCGTGGTGGTGGCCTTGACGCCAGCCACGCCACCGACCCAGCAACCGCGGTCGGCGTCGAGTCCGCTGGGCACGTCGAGCGCAAAGACCGGCGCGGGTTGCCGGTTGATCCACTGCATCGCGAGCAGATAGTCGCCGGCCAGCGGGCGGGTCGCGCCGATGCCGAAGATGGCATCGATCACCGCGTCGAAGCGATCCTCCGTTGACAGTTGCGTTGTCGTCACGCCGCCAAGGGCAGCCCAGCGCGCGAAGGCGGCCCGCGCATCGTCCGTGGCGGCCGGAGCAAGCGCAACGCACTGCACCTGGACGCCGCGCTGCATGAGCTCTGCCGCGCAGACGTAGCCGTCGCCGCCGTTGTTGCCCGGACCGCAGAGCACGCGCACGCGCGAATGGGCTCCCGGCAAGCCGGCGGCGACGATCGCGGCAGCGGATTCGCCTGCCCGCTGCATCAGCGCTCCGGCAGTCAGCTGCGCCTGCGCGGTCTGCTCCAGCGCACGCAGTTCAGCGACCGAATAAAGCGCCTGTCCCATGCGCAGATGCTAAGCGGAACGTCGCCCGCCGAACCGGTCCACAGTCAAACCGTCGAGATCGATCGGCGGTTTCTCGCCGGCGACGACGCCGGCGACGATCCGCGCCGAACCGCAGGCCATGGCCCATCCGGTCGAGCCGTGGCCCAGATTCAAGAACAGATTGGTGACCGGCGTTCGGCCAAGCACCGGCGGTCCGTCGGGCAGCATTGGGCGCGCCCCGACCCAGGGCCGCGCCTGCGCGTACGCCGCCGCGGAAGGGAACCAGTCGCGCGCCACCTTCAACAGCGTCCCCAGCGCCGAATCGCGCAGGACCAGTCTGCGGTCGCCCAGTTCCGACGTGCCGGCGATGCGCAACCGGTTGCCCATCCGGGTGATTGCCACCTTGTAGGCTTCGTCCATCAGCGACAGCATCGGCGCGTATTCGAGGCGGCTGATCGGCGCGGTCAGCGAGTAGCCCTTGACCGGATACAGCGGCACCCGGATTCGCGTACCGCGAAGCAGGCGAGCGCTGTCGACGCCGGCGGCGAGCACCACCGCGTCGGCGCGGATGCCCCCGGTGGAGGTCTGGACTTCGGTCACGCGACTGTCCTTGAGCGCCAGCCGGGTTGCCGCCGTGTCGAAGCGGAAGGCCACGCCGTCGCGCTCGGCGAGATCCTTGATCAGGCGCGCAAAGTAGGCGCAGTTGCCGGTTTCGTCGTCGGGCAGGTGCAAGCCGCCGGCAAGTTCCGTGCCCTCGGCCAGCGCCGGCTCCAGCGCCCGGCACTGCTCCGCCGTCAGCAGCCGGTGCGCTGCACCGCATTGTTGCAGGATGTCCAGCACGGGTCCGGCCAGCTTGAGTTCGGCCTTGCTGCGGTACAGCTTCAGCCAACCCTGGGCCTGCTCATAGTCGAACGCGTGGCGGGCGCGAAGTTCGTGCAGCACGCTGCGGCTGTACTCGGCCAACCGCTGCATGCGCAGCTTGTTCATGCGGAAGCGCTGCAACCGGCATTCGCCGAGCCAGCGTCCCACCCAGCGCCACAGCGCCGGGTCGAGATTGGGACGGAAGATGACCGGCGATTCGGAACGCCACAGATAGCCGAGGACCTTGCCCGGCATTCCGGGCTGTGCCCAGGGCGCGGTGTAGGCGATGGAAATCACGCCGGCATTGCCGAAGCTCGCCTCCTGCGCCACGCCCGGGTTGCGTTCGAGCACGGTGACTTCGAAGCCTCGGGCGCGCAGCTCGTAGGCCGTGGTGACGCCGATGATGCCGGCGCCGATGACGAGGACGTGCATCGTTGTTCTGCTGCGCCTCGTGCTTACAGCTTCATCTGGCTCGGCAGGTACGTCACGAGCGGCGGGAAGAACCAGATCATCAGCACGGCGATCACCATCATCAGGAAGTACGGGAACGCGGCGCGGGCGATGTAGCTGATCTGGTGCCCGGTCATGCCTTGCAGCACGAACAGGTTGAAGCCGACCGGCGGCGTGATCTGCGCCATCTCTACGACGATCACGATGTAGATGCCGAACCACAACAGGTCGATGCCGGCCGTCTGCAGCGTCGGCAGCAGCACCGCCATGGTCAGCACCACCATGCTGATGCCGTCGAGGAAGCAGCCGAGCACGATGTAGAAGAACATCAGGAGCACGATCAGTGCAAAGGGCGACAGGCCGAGGGCGCCGATCGACTCCGCGAGGTGCCGCGGCAGACCGATGAAACCCATCGCGAGCGACAGGAACGACGAGCCGGCGAGGATCAGGGCGATCATGCAGTACAGGCGCGTGGCGCCCATCAGCGAGTTCCAGAAGCTCTGCCACGACAGCGATCGCTGCGCCGCCGCCACGCCCAGCGCCCCGACCACGCCGAGCGCGGCAGCCTCCGTGGCGGTGGCGATGCCGGCGTAGATCGAGCCGAGCACGGCAAGGATCAGCAGCATCACCGGGATCAGATGGCGCGATTCGGCCAGCTTGTGTCGCAATGTCTGCGACGCATCCGCCGGGGGTATGTCCGCCGGCCTGCGCAGCGACCAGAACACCGTGTAGCCCATGAACAGCCCGGCCACGAGCAGGCCGGGAACGATGCCGGCGATGAACAGCTTGCCGATCGAGACATCGGCGGCGACGCCATAGACGATCATGATGATCGACGGCGGGATCAGCAGCCCCAGCGTGCCGGCACCGGCGAGTGTTCCGACCGACATGATCTCCGGGTAGCCGAGCCGCTTCAGCTCGGGAAGCGACATCTTGCCGATCGTGGCGCAGGTCGCCGCCGACGAACCCGACACCGCGGCAAAGATCGTGCAGCCGACGATGTTCACGTGCAGCAGCCGTCCGGGCATGCGCTGCAGCCAGGGCGCGAGGCCGCGGAACAGCCCTTCCGAAAGGCGCGTCTTCAGAAGGATTTCGCCCATCCAGATGAACAGCGGCAGCGCGGTCAGCGTCCAGCTCGACAGCGAACCCCACACCGTCAGCGCCAGGGCGTCGCCGCCCGGCCGGGTGGTGAACAGTTCCATGCCGATCCAGGCCACGCAGAGCACGGCGATGCCGATCCAGACGCCGGCGCCGAGGATCGCGAACATCGCGACGATCAGCACCGTGGCGATCAGCGCGTCCATCGTCTACTCGATCTGGCTCGATGCCGAGGCGATGACGCGGCGCGTGTGCAGCGTGATGATCAACTGTTCGAGGAAGGCGAGGAACAGGGCGGCCAGGCCGACGGCCATCGACAGCTGCGGGATCCACAGCGGCGTGGCGTCGACGTTCTGCGACACGTCGTGATAGACGTACGAACCCCAGACCAGCTTACCGGCGAACCAGGCGAAATAGCCGGACAGAAGAGTGGCCAGCCCGAGGCAGAACACCTCGATCCACCAGCGCGGCCGGCCGGTGACGCGCTGGATGATCAGCGTGACACGGATGTGATCACCATGGCGCAGCGCGGCGGCCAGCGCCAGGAACGAGCCGGCAGCCAGCGTATAGCCGGCGTAGGCGTCGACGCCGGCCATCGAATAGCCGATCAGTCGGCCGGCGATATTGACGACCTCGATCGCCAGCGTGGCCAGGATGAACAGGGCGCCGAGGGCACCGAGCCCTTTGTAAAGTGGGTCGAGCCAGGTGCGCACTTGGTCGTCGCGGTCGCGTGCGATTCTGTCGGCGACGGGGCGCCTGCGTGATGGCTCGCGCAGGCGCCTCCGGAACGTCTACTTGCGGAAGCTGGTGATGATCGCCTGGCCGTCGGCGCCGGTCTTCTTCAGCCACTCCTCCAGCATCGACTCGCCGATCTTGGCCAGTTCGGCCTTGAACTGCGCGCTCGGTTCATAGACGGTCATCTTGTTGGCGCGCAGCGTGTTGACCGCCTCGGTGGTGTATTCGCGCATCCGCTTCCAGCCGCGCGCCTCCGCGTCCCTGGCGGCGGCCAGCACGGCCTCCTGGGTGGCCTTGTCGAGCTTGTCGAATTCCTTCTGGTTGACGATCACCATGTTCTTCGGCAGCCAGGCGTCGGCCGTCGCATAGTGCGTCAGGCTCTCCCAAACCTTCGAGTCGACGCCGGTGGCGCCCGAGGTCATCAACGAATCGACCACGCCGGTGGCCAGCGCCTGCGACAGTTCGGCCGCCTGGATCGTCAGCGGCTGCGCACCGACGGCCTGGGCGATGCGCGTCGTCGCCGGGTTGTAGGCGCGCCACTTCAGCCCCTTCATGTCGGCCGTCGAGTTCAACTGCTTCTTCGAGTAGATGCCCTGCGGCGGCCAGGCCACCGCGTACAGCAGCCTGATGCCCTGGCCGGCAAGGCTCTTCTCGACGACCGGCTTCTGCGCCTGCCACAGCTTGAACGAGGCGTCGAAGCCGGTGGCGACGAACGGGATCGAATCGGCGCCGAAGATCGGGTTCTCGTTTTCCAGCAGGCTCATCAGCACCTCGCCGATCTGCGCCTGGCCGGTCTGCACCGCGCGCTTGATCTCGGGCGCCTTGAACAGCGCACCCCCCGGGTGCACGGTGATCGTGAGCTTGCCGCCGCTGGCCTTGGCCACGTCGGCGGCGAACTGGTTCAGGTTCTGCGTATGCGGGTTGCCTGCGGGATAGCCTGCAGGGAGATCCCACTTGGTCTGCGCCGAAGCAGCCAGCGTCACGCCCGCCAGCAGCGTGACGGCGAGCGAACGAACGATATTCATTGAAGCCTCCTTGTTCGATGTCCGGGTAAAGCGTGCGCACTGTACCGCGAGCCGACGACGGGTGCAGCGGCGGAGGAGGCCGGGCTGCGACCTGCCGTCGCGCCGGCGCAAACAGGGCATACTCGGCCCGGGCGGACGGCCCGACCGTGCCGTGCGCGGCTTCGGCGAGGAGATCAGATGAACCTGCGCTTCCTGGAAGCCTTTGTCTGGGTCGCCCGGCTGTCCAGCTTCAAGGCGGCGGCCGACAGGCTGTGCACGACGCAGGCGGGCATCTCCAGCCGCATCGCCACGCTGGAGGAGCAACTGGGCGTGCGCCTGTTCGAACGCGACCGGCGCTCGGTGACGCTCACCTTCCAGGGCAGCGAACTGCTGCCGATGGCCGAGTCGATGCTCGAACTGCAGGCGAAGATGCGCGCTGCGGTCGGTTCGCCCGGCGTTTCCTCCGGTACGCTGCGCATCGGCGTGATGGAAACGGTGGTCCATACCTGGCTGCCGGCGCTGCTGTCGCGCTTCTCGCGCCGCTATCCGCAGATCACCATCGAACTGCAGTCGGACACCTCGCCCAGACTGCGCGACGAACTGCTGCGCGGCCGTCTCGATGTCGCCTTCCAGACCGAGTCGATCAGCGAGGGCTTCATCGAGAACCGCAGCATCGCCCTGCTGGCGATGCGCTGGGTGGCCGCCCCTGGGCTGCCGCTCGCGCCCGGGACGCTGCGGCTGGAGGACATCGCCGAGCAGCCGATCATCAGCTTCCAGCGCGAGTCGATCGTCTATCGCAGCGTGCTGGCGGCCGCTGGCGACAGCGCGCTGCGCACGCCGCTGCGGGTGAGCTTCTTTTCATCGTTGGCGGCGATGATCGAACTGGCCAAGACCGGTTTCGGCGTCGCGCCGCTGCCGGTGGCAGTCGTTCAGCGCGAGGTCGAGCGCGGCGAACTGGTGCTGCTCGATGTCGATCCGCCGCTGCCGCCGCTGCCCGTGTACGCCAGCCAGCGTGCCGAACCGGCGCTGGCCGAGATCGACGAGCTGATCGCACTGGCGGAAACGACATGCACCGAGTTCCTCGCCGCCGGCCGGCCCGACGTGGTGCAGCACACAACGGGACCGCAGCGCTTATCAGTGGTCAAAAGAAAAACTTGATTGACGCCGCGAAGGGCGCGCCGCACAGTGCGGCGCTATCCCGATTCCATGCAAGGCGTCCGCCGATGATCGAGTCATCCGCCGCGCTTTCTACCGGCGCCGAGGTCCGACGTGCCGCGCGCAGCGGCCGGCTTGCCGGCCACACCGTGGCTGCCGCCCCGACCTATGTGCAGGGCAACGTGGTGATCCTGCCGCAGGCGCAGGCCTACGACTTCCTTCTGTACTGCCAGCGCAATCCCAAGCCTTGTCCGCTGCTGGCTGTCGGCGATGCCGGCGATCCGCGACTGCCCGCGCTGGGCGAGGATCTGGACATCCGCACCGACGTGCCCCTCTACCGGGTCTGGCGCGATGGCAAACTGGTCGAGGAGCCGACCGACATTACGGCGCTATGGCGCGACGATTTCGTCAGCTTCGTTCTCGGCTGCAGCTTCAGCTTCGAGCAGGCGCTGATTGCCGCCGGCGTGCCGCTGCGGCATGTCGAATGCGGCGACAACGTGGCCATGTTCCGCACTGGCATCGAGACGGTTGCGGCCGGGCCGTTCCGCGGTCCGCTGGTGGTGACGATGCGGCCGTTTTCGCCGGCCGACGCAATCCGCGCCGTGCAGATCACGTCGCGCTTTCCCAGCGTGCACGGCGCGCCGGTGCATCTGGGCGACCCGGCGAGCATCGGCATCGACGACCTGAGCCGCCCCGACTATGGCGACCCGGTCGAAGTCCGGCCGGGCGAGATCCCGGTCTTCTGGGCCTGCGGCGTCACGCCGCAGGCGGCGCTGACGGCCGCGCGGCTGCCGCTGGCCATCACCCATGCGCCGGGCTGCATGCTGGTGACCGACCTGCTGAACGAACGTCTTGCCGCACTCTGAACGTCTACCTGCTCGGCGCGCTCGCGCCTTCTCTTCTTCGACGGAGGTTTGCATGAAACACATCGTTGGTGCACTGGCGCTTGCGGCTGCGGCCGTCGTGGCGATGCCGGCAGCGGCGCAGTCGCTGCCGAAGACGCATCTGCGCGTCGTCGGCTCGATTTCCAGTCTGCCGCAGTACAAGGACTACGAGCTTCCGTTCTGGACCAAGCAGCTGCCCGAGCGCTCCGGCGGCGCGATTACCACCGAGATCAAGGGCTTCAACGAGATGGGCCTGAAGGGGCCCGAGGTGCTGCGGCTGATGGGGCAGGGCGTGGTCGAGATCGGCGCCACCGTGATCTCCTACCTGGCGGCGGACGATCCGGCCAACGAGATGGTCGATCTCGCCGGCCTGCTGCCCGACGTGGCCACTGCGCGCCGCGTCACCGAGGCGACCCGGCCCGTGTACGCGAAGCTGTACCGCGAAAAGTTCAACGTCGAACTGCTCGGCTTTGGCACCTATCCGGCGCAGGTACTGTTCTGCAATGGTGAGGTCAAGGGGCTTACGGATGTCAAGGGCAAGAAGATCCGTGTGGCCGGCCGTTCGCTGTCGGAGCTGATCGAAGCGCTCGGCGGAACGCCGGTGACGATGTCCTTCGGCGAGGTGGTGCCGGCGCTGCAGAACAAGACGGTGGACTGCGCCATTACCGGGTCGCTGTCGGGCAACCTGGCCAAGTGGCACGAGGTCACCACGCACCTGCTGGTGCTGCCGCTGTCGTGGAACCAGATCGTCTATGCCGTCAACGGCAAGGCCTGGGCCGGCTACAAGCCCGAGGTGCGCGCCTTCCTGGGCAAGGAAATCCAGCGGCTGGAGAAGGACGTGTGGGACGCGGCCGATGCCTTCACCGTACAGGGCTACGAGTGCAACGCCGGCACTGACAAGTGCACGATGGGCCAGAAAGGCAGGATGCAGCTGGTGCAGCCGAGTTCGGCCGATCGCGAACTGCTGAAGAAGATCATCAACGAGGTCACGCTGCCGAAGTGGGCGGCGCGCTGCTCGGCGCAGTGCTTGGCCGATTTCAATGCCACGGTCGGCAAGGCGACCGGAGTGACGGCGAAGAAGTAACGCGGCGAGGGCCGCCGGCAGGCAACGATGCGCGACGCGCTCGATGCGGCACTGCGCGCGGCCGACCGCGGCTCGACCGCGGCGGCCCTTGCAGGCGGGCTGCTGATCCTCGCCGCCGCGGTGATCGTTTCCGTCGACGTGCTGCTGCGCAAGTTCACCACGGTCACGGTCGGCGGTGCCGACGAGCTTTCCGGTTATGCGCTGGCCATCGGCTCGACCTGGGCGTTCGCCTTCGTGATGCTGAACCGGGGCAATGTCCGCATCGACGCGCTGTACCAGCACCTGCCGCGTGTGGGGGCGGCCGCCTGCGATCTGGCGGCCGTGCTGGCGCTGCTCGCCTTCGTGACGATGGTGGCGTGGCACGGCTGGGGCGTGATGCGCTACGCGTGGGACATTGGCTCGCGCTCGAACTCGTCACTTGCCGTGCCGCTGGCAATCCCGCTGACGCTTTGGTGGGCGGGTTATGCATGGTTCGTCGGTTGCGGGATGCTGCTGCTTGCCCGCTCGATCGCCGCGCTCGCCGGCGGCGATCTCGCCGAGGTCAACCGGCTGATCGGCGCCCGCTCGGTGAAGGACGAGGCGGCCGACGAACTGCACGCCGCGAGCGAAAGCCTGAAGGCGGGGCGATGATCCCGACCGCACTGTTCACGCTTCTCTTGTTGATGGGGCTGGCCGTTCCGGTGGCGGCTTCGCTCGGCGTGCTCGGCATCGTGCTGGCGCAGTTCTTCGCCTTCCTGCCGGTGTCGCGGGCAGCCGGAGAGATCGCCTGGAGTTCGAGCAACGAGTTCCTGCTGGTGGCGCTGCCGATGTTCATCCTGCTCGGCGAACTGCTGCTGCGCTCCGGACTGGCGGAACGGATGTACGGCGCGCTGGCCAACTGGCTGTCGTGGCTGCCGGGCGGCCTGATGCACTCGAACATTGCCGCCTGCGCGCTGTTTGCCGCGACCTCGGGCTCGAGCGTGGCCACCGCCGCCACCGTCGGCACCGTGGCGCTGCCGCAGGCGCGCCGCTTCGGCTACAGCGAGCGGCTGTTCCTCGGCACGCTGGCCGCCGGCGGCACACTCGGCATCCTGATTCCGCCGTCGATCAACATGATCATCTATGCGGTGCTGACCAATACCTCGGTGCCGAAGCTGTATCTCGCCGGCATCGTTCCCGGCATCCTCCTGGCGCTGGCATTCATGCTGATCGTCGCCATCGCCTGCGCCTGGCGACCGGCGCTCGGCGGGCAGCGGATCCGGGCGACGCTGGCCGCCTGCATCGCCGGACTGGTGCACCTGCTGCCGCCGCTGGGCGTGTTCCTGGTGGTGGTGGGATCGATCTACGCCGGCCTGGCCACGCCCACCGAGGCGGCCTCGCTCGGGGTGATGGCCGGAATGCTGCTGGCGTGGTGGAACAAGGCGCTGACCTGGACCATGCTGCGCACGGCGCTGCTGGGCACCATGCGCTCGACAGGCATGATCATTCTGATCATCGTCGCCGCCTATTTCTTGAACTTCGTGATGTCTTCGATCGGCCTGACCACGCGCCTGACCGACACGGTGCAGAACCTCGGCCTGTCGAAATGGGAAATGCTGCTGGCGGTGATCGTCTTCTACGTGATCCTCGGCTGCTTCATGGAAACGCTGTCGCTGATGATCACGACGATCCCGGTCATTGCGCCGGTGATGGCGGCGCTGGGCTTCGACATGATCTGGTTCGGCATCGTCATCATCGTGCTGGTCGAAACGGCGCTGATCACGCCGCCGGTCGGCCTGAACCTGTTCGTCGTCCACAACCTGCGCGCCCGCGGCTCGATGAACGACGTGATCATCGGCAGCGCGCCCTTCGTCGCCGCGCTGTTCCTGCTGCTGGCCGCGCTCGCCTTCTTCCCCGATCTCGCCTTGTGGCTTCCCACCGTGCTGTCGCAATGACCCCGTTGAACTTCGACATTCCCGAGGCGGCGCCGCTGGCGGCTGCCGTCGACACGCTCGTGATCGCCGGCTGGACCGGCCGCGACAGGGCGGCGATCGAGCATCACATCGAGGAGCTGGCCGCACTCGGCGTGCCGCGGCCGTCGACCGTGCCGCTGTACTACCGTGTCAGCCACGCCGCTCTGACGCAGGCCGATCGGATCGAGGCGCTCGGCGAGGCGAGTTCGGGCGAAGCGGAGCCGGTACTGCTGCGCGTGCAAGGCCGCTGGTGGCTGACCGTCGGCTCCGACCATACCGATCGCAAGGTCGAGGCGTACTCCGTGGCCGTGTCCAAGCAGATGTGCGCCAAGCCGCTGGCCCGGCAGGCGTGGTGCTGGGACGACGTCGAAGCCTATGCCGACGAACTGATTCTGCGCTCGGAGGTGTACGAGGGCGGTCGATGGGTCGCCTACCAGCAGGGAACGCTGGCAAGCATCCGGCCGCTGCCGGATCTGGTCGGCGGCTACGTCGGCGGCGCTTCGCCGGCAGACGGTCTGGTGATGTTCTGCGGCACGCTGGCCGTGCGTCCGGATGCGACCGGCCGCGGCGTACGGCCGACGCCGCGGCTGCGTCTGGCGATCGAGGATGCGCGCCGTCGCCGCAGCCTGGCGCACGAATACAGCGTCGCCACGCTGCCGGTCGTCGCCTGACGCCATGGCGCGGAGGAAGTGGCGATGACGCAGGGGGCCTGGCAGTTCTGGATCGACCGCGGCGGCACCTTCACCGACATCGTCGCGCGGCGGCCCGACGGCACACTGGCCACGCACAAGCTGCTGTCGGAGAATCCTGAGCAGTATGCCGACGCGGCCATCGCCGGCATCCGTCATCTGCTCGGCGTGGATCGCGACGCGCCGATTCCGGCGGCGGCGATCGACGCCGTGAAGATGGGCACCACGGTGGCCACCAATGCGCTGCTCGAGCGCAAGGGCGAGCCGACCGCGCTGGTGATCACGCGCGGTTTCCGCGACGCGCTACGCATCGCCTACCAGAACCGGCCGCGCCTGTTCGACCGGCACATCGTGCTGCCGGAACTGCTGTATTCGCGCGTGATCGAGGCCGACGAGCGGATTGGCGCGCGCGGCGAAGTCGTCGTCGCGCTCGATGAGCCGAAGCTTGCCGATGAATTGCGCGCCGCCTTCGACGCGGGCCTGCGCTCCTGCGCCATCGTGCTGATGCACGGCTACCGCTACACGCAGCACGAGGCGCGCGCCGCCGCACTCGCGCGCGCGGCGGGCTTCACGCAGGTGTCCGTGTCGCACGAGGCGAGCCCGATGATGAAACTGGTGGCGCGCGGCGACACCACGGTGGTCGACGCCTACCTGTCGCCGATCCTGCGTCGCTATGTCGCGCGCGTGGCCGCCGAACTGCCCGACACGCGGCTGCTGTTCATGCAGTCCAGCGGCGGCCTGACCGATGCGCACCGCTTCCAGGGCAAGGACGCGATCCTGTCCGGGCCGGCGGGCGGCATCGTGGGCATGGTGCGCACCAGTCGCATGGCCGGCTTCGATCGCGTCATCGGCTTCGACATGGGCGGCACCTCGACCGACGTTTCGCACTACGCCGGCGAATACGAGCGCGAGTTCGACACGCTGGTGGCCGGCGTGCGCATGCGCGCGCCGATGATGAGCATCCATACCGTCGCCGCCGGCGGCGGCTCGATCCTGCACTTCGACGGCGCGCGGCTGCGCGTCGGGCCCGATTCGGCCGGCGCCAATCCCGGCCCGGCGTGCTACCGGCGCGGCGGGCCGCTGGCGGTGACCGACGCCAACGTAATGCTCGGCCGGATCCAGCCGGAGTTCTTCCCGCACGTGTTCGGCCCGCAGGCCGATGCGCCGCTTGACCGCGACGTCGTCGTGACCCGGTTCGGTGCGCTGGCCGACGAGATCGCCGCAGCCACCGGCACGCGCAAGAGCCCGGAGGAGGTCGCGGCCGGCTTCCTCGACATCGCCGTGCGCAACATGGCGGAGGCGATCAAGAAGATCTCGGTGCAACGCGGTCACGACGTCACCCGATACACGCTCACCGTGTTCGGCGGCGCCGGCGGCCAGCACGCCTGCTCGGTGGCCGATCAGTTGGCGATGACGCGCATCCTTGCCCATCCGCTGGCCGGCGTGCTGTCGGCCTATGGCATGGGTCTGGCCGACCAGACCGCGATGCGCGAGACGACCGTCGAACTGCCGCTGGCGGAAGCGGCGATGGCGCAGGCGACGACCACGGTCGATCGGCTGGGCGAAGCGGCGGCGGCGGAACTGCGCCGGCAGGGCGTGGCGCAGCAGCGCATCCGCCGTGTCGCCCGCGCGCACCTGAAGTACGAGGGCACGGACACGTCGCTGGCGGTGGATTTCGGCAGCGTCGAGTCGATGCGCTCGGCCTTCGAGGCCGCCTACCGCAGGCGCTTTTCCTTCCTGATGCCAGAACGCGGCCTGATCATCGAGGCGGTGTCGGTCGAGGCGATCGGCGCCGGCGACGCCGCCGACGAGAAGCCGGTGACGATGCCGCCGCGCGCGGGCCCGCTGCGGCCTGCGCGCAAAGTGCAGACGTACTTCGACGGCGGCTGGCAAGAAACGCCGCTTTACGTGCGCGAGGACACGCGGCCGGGCGATGCGATCGTCGGGCCAGCGATCATCGCCGAGCGCAACGCCACGACGCTGGTCGAGCCCGGCTGGCGGGCCGAGGTCACGGCGCTGGACCACGTGGTGTTAACGCGCGTCGCGCCGCGGAAGTCGGGCACGGCGATCGGCACCGCGGTCGACCCGGTGCTGCTGGAGATCTTCAACAACCTGTTCATGTCGATCGCCGAGCAGATGGGCATGCGGCTGCAGAACACTGCCTACTCGGTGAACATCAAGGAGCGGCTCGACTTTTCCTGCGCGCTGTTCGACGCCGAGGGCAATCTGATCGCCAACGCGCCGCACATGCCGGTGCACCTGGGTTCGATGAGCGAGTCGATCAAGACCGTGATGCGCGAGAACGCCGGGACGATGGTGCCCGGCGACGCCTACGTGATCAACGATCCGTACCACGGCGGCACGCACCTGCCTGACGTCACCGTGATCACGCCGGTCTTCGATCGGCAGGGGCGCGAGATCCTGTTCTACGTCGGCTCGCGCGGCCACCATGCCGACATCGGCGGCATCACGCCGGGGTCGATGCCGCCGTTTTCGACCTCGCTCGACGAAGAGGGCGTGCTCTTCACGAATTTCAAGCTGGTCGAAGGGCAGGGTGTGGACCGGCCCGGGCGGTTGCGCGAAGCCGAGTGCCTGTCGATCCTCACCGGCGGACCGCATCCGGCGCGCAACCCGCAGCAGAACATGGCGGATCTGAAGGCGCAGATCGCCGCCAACGAAAAAGGGCGCGAGGAACTGCTGCGCATGGTCGAGCAGTTCGGGCTCGAGGTCGTTCAGGCCTACATGCGGCACGTCCAGGACAACGCCGAGGAGTCGGTGCGGCGCGTGATCACGGTGCTGCGCGACGGCGCCTTCGACTACCGGCTCGACAACGGCGCGCTGATCCGAGTGAAGATCACCGTCGACCGCGCCGAGCGCTGCGCGACGATCGATTTCACCGGCACGTCGGCGCAGCTCGCGAACAACTTCAACGCGCCGTCGGCGATCTGCGTGGCCGCCGTGCTGTACGTCTTTCGCACGCTGGTCGACGACGAGATCCCGCTGAACGCCGGCTGCCTGAAGCCGCTCGCCATCGTCATTCCCGAAGGCTCGATGCTCAACCCGCGTTATCCGGCGGCGGTGGTTGCCGGCAACGTCGAGACCTCGAGCTGCATCACCAATGCCCTGTTCGGTGCGCTCGGCGTGCTTGCCTCGAGCCAGGGCACGATGAACAACTTCACCTTCGGCAACGAGCGCCATCAGTACTACGAGACGATCTCCGGCGGCTCCGGCGCCGGCATCGCTGACCTGGCTGCGGGCGCGCTGTCTGCGGCGGGCTTCGACGGCACCGATGTCGTGCAGACACACATGACCAACTCGCGGCTGACCGACCCCGAGGTGCTCGAATTCCGCTTTCCCGTGCGCCTGGACAGCTACGCCATCCGCCACGGTTCGGGCGGCCGAGGTCGCTGGCACGGCGGGGCCGGCGGCACGCGCCGCGTCCGTTTCCTCGAGCCGATGACCGCGTCGATCCTGTCGAACAACCGCGCCATTGCTCCATTCGGACTGGCCGGCGGCGAACCCGGGGAGCCGGGGCGCAACACCGTCGAGCGAGCCGACGGTCGTGTGGAGGCGCTGACGCATATCGGCACCGTGCAGATGCAGCCCGGCGACGTGTTCGTGATCGAAACGCCGGGAGGCGGCGGCTTTGGGATGCCGAAGGGCTGAACCGCGCCGGCGTCCGATCGCCCCAATACGGCGGGCCGGCCGGGCCTATTCCGCGCTTAGGCGACCGCGCCGGCTGCCGATAATCGCCGCAAGAAGGCTGCTCTCAGTCGGCGGCCGCGCTGGCGTGCATCGATGAACGCTCCTGAAAGACTTCCGACCGGGGTCGGCCGCGCGCTCGGCGCAGTGGCGCTTTGTTATGCGCCGCTGATCGACAAGAACCGCAAGGCGATCGGTAACCGGCTGACGTTGCTGTCCGTGGACACGCAGAACAAGGCCGATCTTGGCACGCTGCTGGCGGACCTGAACCAGGTCTGGCCGGCGCAGGGGCCGCCGACGCTGATCGCGCCGCTGGATACGGCGATCGAGGACTCGGTCAACGGCTGGCAGCCGCCGGCGAACGCGGTGCTCGAGATTCCGGGCATCCAGCTCTCCGACCCGGTGCTGCAATCCGCGGTGCAGATCCTGTTTCGCGACGGCAAGAAGCTGGCGCTGCGCGGCCGCACCGAGGCGCCGCTGCCGCCGGCGCTGCTGTCGTGCTTCGAATATTCGATCATCCACATCAGCGAGGACCGCCGCATCAATGCCGACGGCACGGCGACCGCGGCGCCTGCGGGCGTGAAGCGGCGCATGCCTTTCATCATCACCGGCGTGAAGAGCGTCGCCGAGATCGACGGGGCGTTCTCGCGCGGCGCCACGGCGACCGTCGGCTGGCCGCTGGACGAGGCGCTGTATCGAAGCGCCCGCCCGCTGCAGGCGGGCCAGGCCATTGTGCTCGAGTTGCTGCGCCTGGTCCGCGACGACGCGCCACTGGCCAAGATCGACCAGGTGCTCAAGCGCGACCCGGCCGTGGCGTTCAAGCTGCTGCGCCTGGTCAACTCGGCCGCCTTCGGCCTGGCGGTGCAGATCACCAGCTTCCAGCACGCGGTGATGATGCTCGGCTACAAGAAGATGACGCGCTGGCTGTCGCTGCTTCTGGCCACCGCGACCAAGGACGCCAACACCTTTCCGCTGATGCACGCGTCGATCCGGCGCGGCCTTTTCCTCGAGTCGCTGGCCGCGACCAACGACGCCGAGCGGCGCGACGAGCTGTTCATCACCGGTGCCTTCTCGCTGCTCGACCGGATCACCGGCGCTTCATTCGATCAGCTGTTCGAACTGATCACGCTTTCGGACAACGTGGTCGAGGCGATCCGCAACCGGCAGGGACCGCACGCCTGCTACCTGTCGCTGGTCGAGTCGATCGAGCGCGCCGATCCGATCGGCGTGGTCGAGAAGCTGGAAGAGCTGGCGATGCCGGTGGTCGAGTGCAACATCGCGCTGCTGCAGGCGCTGGGTACCGCCGACCTGCTCGACGGCGACCTTTAAAGCCGGGTCGCGACGCAGCGCGCGGCTATACTTCGCGCGCATCCAGTTGCCGTCCGCTTCCGGCGGGCGCGTCCTGCTTCCCGCATGTCTTCCGACGATCTGTTCCTCGCGCTCGACGGTCCGGGCGCGCTGTCTGCATTTCGCGCCGAGGCGCTGCTGGCCCGCATCCGGGCGATCGAGCCGGCAGCAGCGCAGCTGCACGGGCAGCACGTTCATTTCGTCCACGTCAGCGCGGCGCTGGACACGCACGAACGGGCGCGGCTCGCCGCGTTGCTCGACTACGGCACGGCCGCGGTGCCGGTCGAAGGCGGGTCGCTGCGGCAGTGGCTGGTGGTGCCGCGACTCGGCACGATTTCGCCGTGGGCCAGCAAGGCCACCGACATCGCGCACAACTGCGGTCTGGACAAGGTGGTGCGCATCGAGCGCGGCACCCGCTACGGCTTGCAGTTCAGGAGCGGGCTGTTCGGCCAGCGCGCCATCGACGCCGAAGCCGCGCAGCGCATCGCGCTGCTGCTGCACGATCGGATGACCGAAAGCGTGGTCGACGTCGATGCCGACTGCGCGCAGCTGTTCCGTGAACTGCCGGGCAAGCCGATGGCCCGTATCGCGGTGCAGGCGCAGGGACGCGCGGCACTGCAGCGGGCCAATGTCGAAATGGGGCTGGCACTGTCCGACGACGAGATCGGTTACCTGCTCGACGCGTACTCGGCGATGCGGCGGGACCCGACCGACGTCGAACTGATGATGTTCGCGCAGGCGAACTCCGAGCACTGCCGCCACAAGATCTTCAACGCCCGCTGGACCATTGACGGCCAGCCACAGCCGGCCAGCCTGTTCGGCATGATCCGCGCCACGCATGAGGCGGCGCCGCAGGCCACGGTGGTCGCCTACTCGGACAACGCCGCCGTGATCGAGGGGGCTGTGGCGCGGCGCTTCTACGCGCGCGGCGACGGCGCCTGCGAGTTTGCCGCTGCGGAAGAGTTGACCCACTTCGTCTTCAAGGTCGAAACGCACAACCACCCGACGGCGATCTCGCCGTTTGCCGGTGCCGCCACCGGCGCCGGCGGCGAGATCCGCGATGAGGGCGCCACTGGCCGTGGCGCCAAGCCGAAGGCCGGGCTGTGTGGCTTCTCGGTCTCCGCGCTGCGCTTGCCCGGCTACCGAATGCGCTGGGAAAACGACAGCGACGTCGCCGGCGGGCCGCGCAGCGAGCGTGATTACGGCTTTCCGTCGCGCATCAGCAGCGCGCTCGCAATCATGATCGACGGGCCGATCGGCGCGGCAGCGTTCAACAACGAGTTCGGCCGGCCGAACCTGGTCGGTTACTTCCGCGCGTTCGAGGCCAATGTTGCGGGGCGCCGCTACGGGTACCACAAGCCGATCATGATCGCGGGCGGCGTGGGCGCGATCCGCGATGACCAGACGCACAAGCGTGATCTTCCGCCCGGAACCTTGCTGATCCAACTCGGCGGGCCGGGCATGCGCATCGGCCTGGGCGGCGGCGCGGCCTCCAGCATGGGCGCCGGCGACAACACCGAGCAGCTCGACTTCGACTCGGTCCAGCGCGGCAATGCCGAGATGCAGCGCCGCGCGCAGGAGGTGATCGACCGCTGCTGGATGATGGGCAGCGACAACCCGATCCTGTCGATCCACGATGTCGGCGCCGGCGGCCTGTCCAATGCGATGCCGGAGCTGGCCGACAGTGCCCGCCGCGGCGCGCGCTTCGAGCTGCCGCGTGTGCCGGTGGAAGAAAGCGGCATGAGCCCGCTGGAGATCTGGTGCAACGAATCGCAGGAGCGCTATGCGCTGGCTGTGGCGCCGGGCAGGCTGGCCGAGTTCGACGCGCTGTGCCGGCGTGAACGCGCACCCTACGCCGTGATCGGCCGCATCACGGAGGACCGGCAACTGGTCGTCGACAGCGGCACCGGGGAGCCGGCGGTCGACATGCCGATGGAAGTGCTGCTCGGCAAGCCGCCGAAGATGCACCGCGACGCGACTCGGCTGTCGCCGGCGCTGCCGCCGATCGACACTGCGGGCTTCGATCTGCGCGAGGTTGCCGTCGACGTGCTGCGCCATCCGACGGTGGCCAGCAAGAGCTTCCTGATCACGATCGGCGACCGCAGCGTGGGAGGCCTGAACTGCCGCGATCCGATGGTCGGGCCGTGGCAGGTTCCGGTGGCCGACTGCGCAGTGACGTTGGCCGATTTCGACGGTTATCGCGGCGAAGCCATGGCGATGGGCGAACGCACGCCGGTGGCGGTGATCGACGCGGCAGCGGCATGCCGGCTGGCGATCGGCGAGGCGCTGACCAATCTCGCGGCGGCGGACATCGACCTGTCGCGGGTGAAGCTGTCAGCCAACTGGATGGCCGCCTGCGGCCTGCCGGGCGAGGACGCGCGGCTGTACGACGCCGTGCGCGCCGCCTCCGAGTTCTGCCAGCGCCTCGGCATCAGCATTCCGGTCGGCAAGGATTCGTTGTCGATGCGCACGGTCTGGCGCGACGGCGACGAGGACAAGCAGGTGGCGGCGCCGGTGTCGCTGATCGTCAGCGCGGCCGCCGCAGTCGGCGATGTGCGGCTGAGCCTGACGCCGCAGCTGCGCACGGACTGCGGCGACACGGAACTGATCCTGATCGACCTCGGCAACGGCAGGCAGCGGCTCGGCGCTTCGATTTTCGCTCAGGTGAGGCAGCAGATCGGCGACGAAGCTGCCGATGTCGAAGATCCGGACAGGCTCGCCGCGGCCGTGCGCAGCGTGCGCGCCCTGGCGGCACAGCGAAGGGTGCTGGCCTACCACGACCGCTCCGATGGCGGCCTGTTCGCGGCCGTGTGCGAGATGGCCTTCGCCGGGCACTGCGGCGTCACGCTGAACATCGACGTGCTGGCGATGGATCCGTTGGCCAGCGACTGGGGCGATTTCAAGATCCGCCCGGAGCAGGTCTCGGTGCGGCGCGACGAACAGACGCTGCGCGCGCTGTTCAACGAGGAACTCGGCCTGCTGATACAGGTGCGCGTCGCCGAGCGCAGCGTGGTGATGGACGCCCTGCGCGCGGCGGGACTCGGCGCGCTCAGCCACAGCATCGCCCGCGTGCAGTCAGGCGGCCAGGCGCGCGACACGATCGAGATCTGGCGCGATGCGAAGCCGATCTTCGCGATGCCGCGCGCCGAGCTACAGCAGGAATGGAGCAACGTGTCGTGGCGCATCGCCCGCCTGCGCGACAACCCGGAGTGCGCCGACGCCGAATATGCCCGCGCCGCCGACCCGGAGGATCGCGGACTGTCGATGCAGCTCACCTTCGATCCGGCCGAAGACATCGCCGCGCCGATGATCGCCAGCGGCAGCCGGCCGCGCATCGCCATCCTGCGAGAACAGGGCGTGAACAGCCACTACGAGATGGCCTCGGCCTTCGACCGCGCCGGCTTCACCGCCGTCGACGTGCACATGACCGATCTGCTCGCCGGCCGCGCCAGCCTTGCACAGTTCAAGGGCTTTGCCGCCTGCGGCGGCTTCTCCTACGGCGACGTGCTCGGCGGAGGCGGCGGCTGGGCCAAGACCATCCTGCACAACCCGCGCCTGGCCGAGGAATTCGCCGCCTTCTTCCTGCGCGGCGACAGCTTCGCCCTCGGCGTGTGCAACGGCTGCCAGATGATGAGCCAGTTGTCGATGATGATTCCCGGCGCGCAGTGCTGGCCACGGTTCACGCGCAACCGCTCGGAGCAGTTCGAAGGCCGCTTGGTGATGGCCGAGGTGCTCGACTCGCCGTCGCTGTTCTTCGCCGGCATGGCCGGCAGCCGGATGCCGATCGCCAACGCCCACGGCGAGGGCTACGCCGCCTTTGCCGAGGCTAGGCAACGAGCGCAGGCCGAGCGCGACCGGCTCGTCGCCGTGCGTTACGTCGACTCGGTCGGACAGCCGACGGAGCGCTATCCGTACAACCCCAATGGCTCGCCGGGCGGAATCACCGGACTGACCACCCCCGATGGACGCTTCACCATCCTGATGCCGCATCCGGAGCGGGTGCGGCGCACGGTGCAGATGTCGTGGCCGCCGCCGGGGCTCGCCGAGGACTCGCCGTGGATGCGGATGTTCCGCAATGCGCGGCGCTGGCTGGGATAGCGCCGGCGCAAAAGACAAAGGGCGCCGCGGCGCCCTTCTTGGCGGCCGCTGGCCTGTCTACTGGATCTTGGCCTTCTTGCGCAGTTCCTCGGCGAAAGCGCCGACGCGCTGCTGCTGCAAGGCCTCGCGGATCTGCGGCGCTACCTGCTCGAGCGGCGGGAACTGCGCCTCGCGAACATCGTCGACACGGATCACGTGCCAGCCGAACTGCGACTGCACTGGCGCGTCGGTCGTCTTGCCTTTTTCCAGCTTGACCATCGCGTCACCGAAAGGCTTGACGTAGGCCCCGGGGCCGGCCCAGTCGAGTTCGCCGCCTTTCTGCGCCGAGCCCGGATCCTTCGATTTCTTGGCTAGGTCCTCGAATTTGCCGCCTTTCCTGAGCTGCTCGATCACGTCCTTGGCCTCGGCCTCCGACTCGAGCAGGATGTGGCGCGCCTTGTATTCCTTGTCGCCCGACGCCTTGGTCTGCTCCTCGTAGGCGGCCTTGACCTGGGCATCGGTGACCGGGTTGCGGGCCAGTTCGTCGCGCATCAGCGCCTGGATCAGCGCGTTCTGCCGCTGCACGTCGAGCTGGAATTTCACGTCGGGTTTCTCGGCCAGGCCGCGCCGCTGCACTTCCTGCATCAGGATCTCGCGCTGGATCAGCTGGTCCTTGATCTGCGAGCGCAACTGCGGCGTGTCCTGCTGACCCTGCTTTTTCAGCTGCTCGATCCACGCGTCTTCGCGCGCCTTCGGAATCGGCTTGCTGTTGACCACGGCCACGTTCTGCGCCAACGCCGCGGTGCTCGCCGCCAGAGCGGCCGAAAAGGCGATAACTCGCAACATAAATCTACTTTCCTGAAAGGGGAGGGGGAGCGACGCCGGCCTCATCGGGCGTCTGCAGGACCATCGCCAGGGCGTGGATTTCGCGCTGCATCAGCTGGCCCAGCGCATCATACACAAGGCGATGTCGGGCCAGCCGCGACAAGCCCTCGAACCGATGGCTGACCATGTGCAGGCGATAGTGACCGCCACCGCCTTTCGCGCCTTCGTGTCCGGCGTGCTTGTCGCTTTCGTCCTCGAGCGCAAGCCGCTGCGGCTGCAGTGCCTGCAGGCGTGCGCGCATCCGTTCGATGGTGCCCTCAGGCATCGGGCGCTTCCTTGACGTGGCGCGACAGCCACAGGCCGAGCCCGACGATGAACAGCACGGTCAGCCCCATCAGGCCGAACAGCTTGAAGTTGACCCAGGTGTCGGTCGAAAAGCGGTAAGCGACGAACAGGTTGGCGGCCGCCAGAAATCCGAAGAAGCCGCTCCAGACCCAGAGCAGGCGGTCCCAGACCGGCTCGGGCAGTTCGATCTGCTGGCCGAGCACGCTGCGCACGAAATTGCGTCGCCAGATGAGGTGTCCGGCGGCCAGTGCGCCGGCAAACAGCAGGTACAGGATCGACGGTTTCCACTTGATGAAGGTCTCGTCGTTCAGCCAGATGGTCGCGCCGCCGAAGACGACGATCACCCCCACCGACACCCACAGCATCGGCTCGACGCGTTTGCGTCGCGCCAGCAGCCAGCCGACCTGCGCGACCGAGGCGACGATCGCCACCGCGGTGGCAAGCAGGATCGGCGCCTGGGCTTCCGAGACCTTGCCCGAGGCGATCAGCGCGCCGAGCCAGGCGGCCGCGATCTGGCCGGCCTCGTGCGGGTAGGAAGTGCCGAGCTTGTAGGCAAGGAAAAAGAGGATGACCGGAAAAAGGTCGAACAGAACCTTCATCGACCGGCTCCGGCCTCGATCGGCGCGAAGGCCAGCGACGCCGAGTTGATGCTATCGCGCCGCCCGGCGGGCGGTGGGCCGTCGTCGAAGACGTGCCCGAGGTGCGCATCGCAGACGTTGCACAGGATTTCGGTACGCACCATGCCGCAGCTGTGATCCGGCTCCTCGCGCACGTGCGCCGGGTCGATCGGCTCGAAGCAGCTCGGCAAGCCGCAGCCGGAAACGAATTTGCTGTCGGAGGCGAACGGCAGCGTGCCGCAGCACACGCAGCGGTAGATGCCCGTGGCCTCGTGGTTGCAGTAGCGGCCGGAAAAAGGCGGCTCGGTTGCCTTGCCCCGCGTCACCGCGTAGGCAGCGCTCGGCGGACGCTCGCGCCATTCGGCATCGCTCTTGCTGATCTTCTTCATCGATGTCAGGAGGAGCACGACAGGCTCAGGCCGCTCGCCCAATCCGGCGGCGCCTTGGCGTAGTCGTCGAATTCGGGCTGGTCGTCATAGGGCCGCGACAGCACGCGCAGCAGACGTTCGACCTCGGAAAAATCCGCCGGTTCACCACCGTCGCCGCGGGCCATGCGGATCGCGACCTCGGCGAGGTGGTTGCGCAGCACGTACTTGGGGTTGACACGGTTCATCCTCGCCGCGCGCTCGGCATCGACGCTGTCTTCCCGCCGCAACCGTCGCCCGTAGTCCTCGGCCCAGGCGTCGAAGGCCGCACGGTCGGCAAACAGATCGCGCACCGAAGCGCCGCCGACGGCAGGCGTTCCGCTGCTTGGCAGTGCGGCGAGCCCGCGCCAGAACAGCGTCCAGTCGACGCGGCCGGCGTGCAGCAGGTCGATCAGGCGCTCGACCAACGCCTCGTCGTCCGGCTCGACGGTGGCCAGGCCGAGCTTGGCGTGCATCACTTCGTCGAGCGCCTGTGCATAGTCGTCCTTGAATGAATCGAGTGCCGCCTTGGTGGCCTCGACGTCCCCGGTCAGCGGCAGCAGTGCCTGGCCCAGGCAGTACAGGTTCCAGTGCGCGATCAGCGGCTGACGGTTGTAGGCATAGCGGCCTTCGTCGTCGGAGTGGTTGCAGATGTGGCCGGCGTCGAAGCCGTCGATGAAGCCGAAGGGGCCGTAGTCGATGGTCAGGCCGAGGATCGACATGTTGTCCGAATTCATCACGCCGTGGCAGAAACCCACCCCCTGCCAGCACGCGATCAGCCGCGCACTTCGCCGCGCGACCTCGCGCAGTAACGCAAGATACGGCGCAGCACCAGTGCCGGCTTGCCTGCAGGCCGGGTAGAAGCTGTCGATCACGTAGTCGGCCAGCACTTTGAGCGCCGCGTGCTCGCCGCGGTAAAAGAAGAACTCGAACGACCCGAAACGGACGAAGCTCGGCGCCATGCGCGTGACGACAGCGGCGGTTTCGACGGTCTCGCGCAACACCGGCAGGTCCGACCCCATGACCGCCAGCGCCCGCGTGGTCGGAATGCCGAGGGCGTGCATCGCCTCTGAGCAGAGGAACTCGCGGATCGACGAGCGCAGCACGGCGCGGCCATCGCCCATGCGCGAGTACGGCGTGCGGCCGGAACCCTTCAGCTGCAGCTCCCAGAGCTCGCCGTCGCGTCCGCGCACCCCGCCGAGCAGCAGCGCGCGGCCGTCGCCCAACTGCGGCACGTAGACGCCGAACTGGTGGCCCGAATAAACGGCGGCAAGCGGATCGCTGCCGGCGGCGACCGCCGAGCCGGCGAGCGCGGCGACGGCGGCGGCAAGGCGCAGCGCCGCGGGATCGAGGCCGATCAGTTCGGCCGCCGCCGGCGACGCGGCGACGAAGTACGGGTCGGGCAGCGGCGTCGGCGGCAGCCGCGTGTAGAAGTGGGAAGGCAGGCGGCCGAAGGCATTGTCCCAGGCCAGGTCGGACAACGGCGAGGACGACAGGATCGGTGCCGGGCGTTCGGGGGCGTTCAATAAGCGGCTCCGCAACGAATCGGGGATTCTAGCGACCGCTTGTAAACTGACCCGGCACACCGGCGGGCGGTTGGGGGGAGAAGGCCATGCTGCATGGACTGATGATGGATGTGCCGCTGCTGATCAGTTCGCTGATCGAGCATGCGGATCGGCATCACGGCGATGCCGAGATCGTGTCGCGACGGGTCGAGGGCGACATTCACCGCAGCACTTACCGCCAGTTGCACCGGCGGGCGCGGCAGATGGCCAATGCGCTGGCCGCGCTCGAGGTCAAGCAGTCTGACCGCGTCGCCACGCTGGCCTGGAACGGCTACCGGCACATGGAGCTTTATTTCGCGGTGTCGGGCAGCGGGGCCGTGCTGCACACGATCAATCCGCGTCTGCATCCGGAACAGATCGCCTGGATCGTCAACCATGCCGAGGACAGGCTGCTGTTCTTCGACCTCACGTTCCTGCCGATCATAGAGGCGATCGCGCCGCACTGCCGGAGCGTGCGCAGCTTCGTCGCCATGATCGACCGCGAGAGGATGCCGACGCAGACCAGGGTCGACCTGCGCTGCTACGAGGACCTGGTCGACACGCACTCCGACCAGTTCGCCTGGCCGGTCTTCGACGAGCGCTGTGCTTCGTCGCTGTGCTATACGTCGGGCACGACCGGCAACCCGAAAGGCGTGCTCTACAGCCACCGTTCGACGCTGCTGCATGCCTATGCCGCGGTCGCCCCCGATGCGCTGAACCTTTCCAGCCGCGACACCGTGCTGCCGGTGGTGCCGATGTTCCATGTCAACGCCTGGGGTCTGCCGTACGCCGCGCCGATGGTCGGCGCCAGGATGGTGATGCCGGGGCCGAATCTGGACGGCAGGTCGCTGTACGAGCTGTTCGAGACCGAAAGGGTCACCGTTTCGGCCGGCGTGCCGACGGTATGGCAGGGGCTGCTCGCGCACGCCGAGGGCAACGGCCTGAAGTTCTCGACCATGAACCGCACCGTCATCGGCGGTTCCGCCTGTCCGCCGGCGATGACCCGGCTGTTCGAGGACAAGTATGGCGTGCAGGTGCTGCACGCCTGGGGCATGACCGAGATGAGCCCCTTGGGCACGGTCTGTTCGTTCAAGGCGAAGCACGGGGCGCTCGGCAACGACGAAAAACGCGCCCTGCAGGCCAAGCAGGGGCGCGTGATTTTCGGCGTCGACATGAAGATCGTCGGCGAAGATGGCGGCGACCTGCCCTGGGATGGCAAGGCCTTCGGCAACCTGCTGGTGCGCGGGCCGTGGGTGCTGCGCGAGTACTTCAGGGGTGAGGGCGGCAACCCTCTGCACACTGACGATCGCCAGCGCGGCTGGTTCCCGACCGGCGACGTGGTCACGATCGACGGCGACGGCTACATGCACATCACCGACCGCACCAAGGACGTGATCAAGTCCGGCGGCGAGTGGATCAGCTCGATCGAGATCGAGAACATCGCCGTCGCCCATCCGGCCGTGGCGATGGCCGCCTGCATCGCCGCGGCGCATCCCAAGTGGGACGAGCGGCCGCTGCTGGTGGTGATGAAAAAGCCCGGCGCCGAGGTCACGCGCGGCGAGCTTCTTGCGTTCTACGAGGGCAAGGTCGCCAAGTGGCAGGTGCCGGACGACGTCGTGTTCGTCGATGCGATTCCGCTCGGCGCCACCGGCAAGATGCTCAAGCACAAGCTGCGCGAGCAGTTCCGCGACTACCGGCTGCCCGGCACGTAAGGCCGCCGCGGCGCGGGCTTGCGCGGCAGAACGCTTTCGGTATTCTGCGCCCGCGCTCGGGCGAGGAGCCCAGGGGAGACAGACAATGATGCATGCTGCATGGGCATTGACGGCGGCCGTCGCCGTATTGACGGGCAGCGCCGTGGCGCAAACCAAGGGCTCGGCGAAGGCCGCCGCACCGGCGGCGCAGACGGTGAGAATCGCCTACCTCGATCCGCTGTCCGGTCCGTTCGCGGCGGTCGGGCAGAACATCCTCAAGCATTTCCAGTTTGCCGCCGAGGTGGCGACGAACAGACAACTGGCCGGCCCAGGGGTCCGCTTCGAGATCGTGCCGTTCGACAGCAAGGGCTCGCCGCAGGAGGCCTTGACCCTGCTGAAGGCCATCGCCGACCAGCGCATCCACTACGTGCTGCAGGGACAGGGATCGCACGTGGCGATTCCGTTGTCCGAGGCGATCGCGCGCAACAACGAGCGCAGCCCCGATCAGTCGATCGTGTTCCTGAACTACGCGGCGATCGACCCGGACCTCACCAACAGCAAGTGCAACTTCTGGCACTTCGCCTTCGACGCCAACACCGAAATGAAGATGGAGGCGCTGACCGACTACATCAAGGACAAGCCGGAGATCAGGAATGTCTACCTGCTGAACCAGAACTATTCGCATGGCCACCAGACGGCGCGCTTTGCCAAGGAACTGCTGGCGCGCAAGCGGCCCGACGTGAAGATCGTCGGCGAGGACCTGGTGCCGCTCGGCCAGGTGCGCGATTTTTCGCCGTACATCGCCAAGATCCGCGCCGCCAATGCGGACACCGTCATCACCGGCAACTGGGGCACCGACCTCGTGCTTTTCGTGCGCGCCGCGCGCGACGCAGGCCTGACGGCCAACATGTACACGTACTATGCCGGCGTGATCGGCACGCCAACGGCGATGGGCGCCTCGGGCGCGGACCGCGTGCGCCAGGTCTCCTACTGGCACGCGAACGTCGACAAGAACCTGGCCGAGCCGATCTATCTCGACTTCAAGAAGCGCTTCAACGAGGAGTGGTACGTGCTGGCCTCGCACAACGCGCTGGCGATGCTCGCCGAAGCGATCAAGCGCGCCGGCGGCGCTGAACCGCTGAAGGTTGCCTACACGATGTCGGGCATGAAGATGAACGGGCTGATGGGAGAGATCGAGATGCGCGCCTCCGACCACCAGCTGCAGCAGCCGCTTTTCATCTCGACGTTCACCAAGGCCGGCGGCGCGGTCAGGCACGATGCGGAGAAGACCGGCTACGGCTTCCGAACCGAAAAGGTAATCCCGACCTACGTCGCCTCGACGCCGACTTCGTGCAACATGAAGCGCCCACCGAAGCCGTAGCACGCGACCGGGGATCTTCAGATCAAGGCCGGCCGCCTGCCGGCCGCCCTGCCTGAATCGACCGGCCCGGCCAACGGGCCGGTCGCGCATCCGCTGATGACCGCCGAACTGTTCTTCGTGCAGCTGCTCAACGGCGTCAGCTACGGGCTGCTGCTGTTCATGCTCGCCGCCGGCCTGACGCTGATCTTCTCGATGATGGGCGTGCTCAACTTCGCCCACACCAGCTTCTACATGATCGGTGCCTATCTCGCGTACCAGCTGTCGGTGTGGATCGGTTTCTGGCCGGCGCTCGCCGTCGCGCCGGTGCTGGTCGGACTGCTCGGCGCGGCGGTCGAGCAATGGGGCCTGCGCCGCGTGCACAAGTGGGGGCACGTGCCGGAACTGCTGTTCACCTTCGGCCTGTCTTACATCGTCTTCGAACTGGTGCAGGTGATCTGGGGCCGCGCGCCGGTGCCCTACGCGGTGCCGCCCGAGCTCGACGGCCCGGTGGCGTGGCTGCAGGCCGCCGGCGTCACGTTTCCGCAGTACCGGCTGTTCATGATGGGGGTGGCGATCCTGATGCTCGGCGCGCTATGGCTGCTGCTGAAGCGCACGCGCATCGGCCTGGTGATCCAGGCGGCGCTGACGCATCCGGAGATGGTCGAGGCCCTCGGCCACAACGTTCCCAGGGTGTTCATGCTGGTCTTCGGTGCCGGCTGCGCGCTGGCCGGGCTGGCCGGCGTGATCGGCGGCAACGCCTTCGTCACCGAACCCGGTATGGCCGGCACCGTGGGGGCGATCGTCTTTGTGGTGATCGTCTTCGGCGGCCTCGGGTCGCTGGCCGGCGCTTTCCTGTCCTCGCTGTTGCTCGGCCTGGTCGACGCCTTCGGCAAGACCAGCGGCGCCTCGCTGCTCGGTCTGCTGTCCTCGCTCGGCGTCGACATGACGCCGTCGAGTTTCGGCTACCCGGTGGCGAGCATGACGGTGGCCCAGGTCGCGCCGGTGCTGCCATACCTGCTGCTGGTGCTGATCCTGATTTTCCGGCCGCGCGGCCTGATGGGCACCCGGGAGAGCTGAGTTGTCCGCGGGCGAGCTCGGCGAACTGCGCTTCAGGCCGCTGAACTTCGGCCGCTGGGTACTCTGGGGCTTCACCGCCGCCGCATTCATCGTCGCGCCGCAGGTCTTCGACAGCGGCTTTGCCCGCGCGCTGCTGGCGCAGATGGCCATCATGGTGATCTTCGCGCTGTCGTACAACATGCTGCTGGGCCAGACCGGGCTTCTGTCGTTCGGCCATGCGGTGTATTCGGGCCTCGGCGCCTATTTCTCGATCCACGCGCTGGCGGCGATCGGCAGGGGCGCGATCACCTTTCCGGTGTCGCTGCTGCCGCTGGTCGGTGGCGTCGGCGGCCTGCTGTTCGGCGTCGTCTTCGGCTACCTCACCACGCGCCGCGCCGGCACCACGTTCGCGATGATCTCGCTGGGCATCGGCGAAATGGTCTTCGCCGCCTCGCTGATGTTCCCGGGCTTCTTCGGCGGGGAGGCGGGCATCAGCGGCAACCGCACTGCCGGCGGCCCGTTTCTCGGCATCTCCGGTTTGACCTTCGGCCCCGATATCCAGGTCTACTACCTGATCGCGGCATGGACCTTCGCCTGCATGATCGCGATGTACGCGCTGACGCAGACGCCGCTCGGGCGCATCGCCAACGCCGTGCGCGACAACCCGGAGCGCGCCGAATTCATCGGCTACGACGCGCAGCGGGTGCGCTGGATCATGCTGATGCTGTCCGGTTTCTTCGCCGGCATCTCCGGCGGGCTGTCGGCGATCAACCTCGAGAGCGTCGGCAGCGGCGCCGTGCACGCCGTGGTCTCCGGCGGCGTGCTGCTGGCGACATTCATCGGCGGCGTGCTGTTCTTCTTCGGCCCCATCCTCGGCGCCATCGTCTTCGTCTTCTTCGCCTTTGCGTTGTCGGAGTACACGCCGGCGTGGCACCTTTACCTCGGCGTGTTCTTCGTGCTGCTGGTGATGTTCGCGCCGGGCGGGCTGTCGAGCCTGATCCTGCTGAACCTGCGCGTGGCGAAGTTCGGCAAGTTCCGCCGCCTGCGCGATCCCTACGTCGGCGTGCTCGGCACGGGCGTGCTTCTGGCCGCCGGCATCGCCCTGCTGATCGAGATGACCTACCACCTGACGCTCGGCATCGGCACCGGTCCGGCGATCCGGGTTTTCGGCTTTCCGTTCGACACGGCGCGCGGTGAAAGCTGGGTCTTTGCCCTGTCCGTGGTCGTGGCCAGCGCGATCGCCTTCGACTACATGCGCCGACGTTTCAAGCGCGAGTGGGACGCGATTGCGGTCGAGATCGAGGACTGGCGACGCGACAATCCCGAGGAGGACAAGTGAGCGCGTGCCCGCCGGCGCTGCAACTGATCGACGTGCGCAAGCGCTTCGGCCGCACCGAGATCATCCGCGGCATCAGTCTTTCGGTCGGCTGCGGCGAGCGGCACGCGATCATCGGTCCCAACGGCGCGGGCAAGTCGACGCTGTTCAATCTGGTCAGCGGCCGATTCCATGCCGACCGCGGCGAAGTCCTGCTCAAGGGCAAATCGATCACCCGGCGCAAGCCGTTCGAAATCAACCGCATGGGCCTCGCCCGCAGCTTCCAGATCACCAACATCTTCCATCGGCTGTCGGTGTTCGAGAACCTGCGCTGCGCGGTACTCTGGTCGCTGGGCTACCGCTATTCGTTCTGGCGCAACCTGAACCGGCTCGCCGACGCCGAGGCCCGCGCCGAGCAAGTGCTCGAGCGCATCGGACTTAAGCGCCGACGCAACATCCTCGCCGGGCTGCTTACCTACGCCGAACAGCGCGCGCTGGAAATCGGCATCACCATCGCCGGCGGCGCCGAGGTGATCCTCCTTGACGAGCCGACGGCCGGCATGAGCCGCAGCGAGACGGCGCGCGCGGTGGCGCTGATCCGCGAGGTCACCGAGGGCCGAACGCTGGTGATGGTCGAGCACGACATGAGCGTCGTCTTCGGGCTGGCCGACCGCATCTCGGTCGTCGTCTACGGCGAGGTGATCGCCACCGGCCGGCCGGAAGAGATCCGCGCCGATGCCCGGGTCAAGGAGGCTTACCTCGGCCAACCGGCGGAGGCTTCGTGATGCTGGTCGTGGAGAACCTGCAGGCGTTCTATGGCAAGAGCCATGTGCTGCACGGTGTCGACCTGGCAGTGGGGCAGGGCGAGATCGTCAGTCTGCTGGGCCGCAACGGCGTCGGCCGTTCGACCACGGCCAAGGCCATCATGGGCCTGGTCGACTGCACCGGCCGCATCGCCTTCAAGGGCCGCGACATCACCGGCCTGCCGACCTACCGGATCGCCCGCTCCGGACTCGGATATGTGCCTGAAAGCAGGGATGTTTTTCCTGCGCTCACCGTGTCCGAGAACCTGACGCTGGGGCTGAAGGGACGTCGCCCCGGGCGCTGGACGTACGCCGACATGTACGCGCTTTTCCCGCGCCTGCGCGAGCGCGAGCGGACACTGGCCGGGGTACTGTCCGGGGGGGAGCAGCAGATGCTGACGCTTGCCCGTACGATGATGGGCGACCCGGACCTGGTGATCATCGACGAACCTACCGAAGGACTGGCGCCGAAGCTGGTGGCGCTGGTGGGCCAGTTCCTCAAGGCGCTGCAGGCGCGCGGCATCTCGGTGCTGCTGATCGAGCAGAAGCTGACGATCGCGCTCGATATTTCGCAGCGCCTGTACGTGATGGGGCACGGCCACATGGTGTTTGCCGGCACGCCGGACGAACTGCGTGGCAACCGGCTGATCCGCCAGGAATGGCTGGAAGTGTGAAGCGGGCGACGGAGAGAACAATATGAAAGTCTATTTCGAGCGCCGCGGCGAGGTCGCGGTGCTGCAGATCGACAACCCCCCGGTCAATGGCCTGAACCTGGCGATGCGACGCGGCCTTGCCGCGGGACTGCAACGCGCGCGCAACGACCCGAAGGTCAAGGTCGTGGTGATCACCGGCACCGACAAGGTGTTTTCCGGTGGCGCCGACATCCGCGAATTCAACACGCCGGCAGCGGTGACGGAACCCAATCTGCTGCAACTGATCGACGCGGTCGAGACGAGCAACAAGCCCGTGATCGCCGCCATCAACGGCGTTTGCATGGGCGGCGGGCTGGAGCTGTCGCTTGCCTGCCACTATCGGCTGGCCACGCCGAATGCCACCGTGGGCCTGCCGGAGGTGAAGATCGGCCTGCTTCCCGGCGCCGGCGGCACGCAGCGGCTGCCGCGCGCGGTCGGGGCAGAGCTGGCGCTGCAGATGATCGTTTCCGGTGATCCGATCGGCGCCGAGGAGGCGCTGAAGGCCGGGCTGGTCGACCGGATCGTTGCCGCGGATACGTTCCAGGGCGTGCTCGATTTCGCCCAGGAACTGATCGGGCGGCGCACCCATCCGCGGCTGCGCGCGGCGCGGGCGCTGCTGCCGGTCGGCACCGATGCCGACAGCTTCTTCAAGGCCGCGCGGGCCCGTGTGGCAAAGCAGGCGCGCGGGATGATCTCGCCGCTGAAGTGCGTCGACGCCGTCGAGGCGGCGGTGCTGCGGCCGTTCGAGGAGGGCATCAAGATCGAGCGGGCCATGTTCCTCGAGCTGGTCGCCTCCGACCAGTCGAAGGCGCTGCGCCACGCGTTCTTTGCCGAACGCGCGGCCGGCAAGGTTGTCGGCCTGCCCGATGACACGCCAACGCGGCACATCGAGCGCGCCGCGGTGATCGGCTTCGGCACCATGGGCGGCGGCATCGCGATGAGCCTTGCCAACGGCGGCATCCCCGTGACCGTGCTCGAAATGTCGGCCGAGGCGCTCGACAATGGAATGGCCGCGTGCCGCCGCAACTGGGAGGCCAGCGCGCAGAAGGGGCGGATGACGCTGCAGCAGGTCGAAGCGCGCATGGCGCTGCTCGCACCGACGCTGCGCTATGAAGACCTCGGCTCGGCCGACATCGTCATCGAGGCCGTGTTCGAGGACATGGCGGTCAAGCAGAAGGTGTTCCGCGAACTCGATCGCGTCGCCAAACCGGGGGCGATCCTCGCCACCAACACCTCGACCCTCGACATCAACGAGATCGCTGCCGTCACGAAGCGGCCGGCCGATGTGATCGGCACCCACTTCTTCAGCCCGGCCAACGTGATGCGGCTGCTCGAAGTGGTGCGCGGCGAGGCGACTGCGCCCGAGGTGCTGGCCACGGTGATGAAGCTGGCGCGCCGTTTGAGGAAGGTGGCCGTGGTGTCCGGCGTCTGCGACGGTTTCATCGGCAACCGCATGCTCGAGCACTATGTGCGCCAGTCGCTGTTCCTGGTCGAGGAGGGCGCAAGCCCGCAGCAGGTCGACAGGGCGCTGACCGATTTCGGCATGGCGATGGGAATCTTCGCCGTCGGCGATCTGGCCGGGCTGGACATCGGCTACGCCATCCGCCAGCGACGGTACCGGGAAAAGCCGGACGTCCGCTATCCGCGCATTGCCGACCGCGTCGTCGAGATGGGCCGCCTCGGGCAGAAGACGGGCAAGGGCTGGTACCGCTATGCGCCGGGCGAGCGCACGCCGCAGGTCGACCCGGAGATCGAAACGCTGATCGAGGCCTACCGCAAGGAACAACGCATCACGCCGCGGGAGATCGGCGACGACGAGATCGTGCAGCGCTGCGTTTTCGCGCTGGTCAACGAGGGCGCGCGCATCTTGGCCGAGGGCATCGCGCAGCGGGCGAGCGACATCGACGTTGTCTATCTGACCGGTTACGGCTTTCCGGCCTGGCGCGGCGGGCCCATGTACTACGCCGAGAGCATCGGCCTGCGTAATGTGGTCGAGGCGATGCATCGCTTCGCCGCCCTGCCCAACGCGGACGCCGTTTTCTGGCAGCCGTCGCCCCTGCTCGCCGAGCGTGCGGCCAGTGGCAAGCGCTTCGACGCGCGCTGATCGGAACGACGGACGCCGCCCATGATCCGGCACATCGTGATGTGGAAACTCAAGGCGCAGGCCGAGGGCGCCGACCGCGAGGCCAACGCGGCGAGGATGAAGGCGCTGCTCGACTCCTGCGCGAACCTGGTGCCGGGCATGCTGCGCTGGGAAGTGGCGCTGGCGCAGCCGCCGCTGGAGGCGACCTGCGACGTGCTGCTGCTTTCCGAGTTCGCCGACCTTGCGGCGCTGGACGCCTACCGGAATCATCCGCATCACACGACGATCAAGCCTTTCATCGCCGCCGTGCGCGAGACCCGGCACTGCATGGACATCCTCTGCTGAACGGCCGTCGCGCGCGGCGGCCGCATGCATTCCGCGGGAGACATCGATGCCAATGAATCGCCGCATCGTGCTCGCCAGCCGGCCGGCCGGCTGGGTCACGGCCGAGAACTTCCGTTTGGAAACGGTGCCGCTGCCGGCGCTGGCCGAAAACCAGGTTCTGGTGCGCAACCGCTGGCTGTCGCTCGACCCTTACATGCGTGGCCGCATGAACGAAGGTCGCAGCTACGCCGCTGCGCAGCCGCTGAATGAAACGATGGTCGGCGGGACGGCCGGCGAAGTGGTCGAGTCGCGCCATCCGGGCTTCGCCGTCGGCGACCAGGTCGTCGGCTACCTCGGCTGGCAGGAGTACGGCGTCTCGGACGGCCGGCAGCTGATGAAGGTCGACACGACGCGGATTGCCCTGTCCGCCTATCTCGGCGCCGTTGGCATGCCCGGCGTCACCGCCTGGTACGGATTGAACCGGATCATCGAACCGAAAGCGGGCGAGACGATCGTCGTGTCCGCCGCCAGCGGCGCGGTCGGCAGCGTGGTCGGGCAGCTGGCGAAGCTCGCCGAGTGCCGCGCCGTGGGCATTGCCGGCGGCGAGCAGAAATGCCGCTACGTCACCGAGGAGCTGGGCTTCGACGCCTGCATCGACTACAAAGCCGAAGACGTCGGCAAGGCGCTGAAGCAGGCCGCGCCGGACGGCATCGACGGCTACTTCGAGAACGTCGGCGGCGAAATCATGGACGCCGTTCTGCCGCGGATGAACGCCTTCGGTCGCATCGCCCTTTGCGGACTGGTCGCCGGCTACAACGGCGAGCCGATCCCGATCCGCAACCCGACGTGGTTCCTGGTGAGCCGGCTCAAGCTGCAGGGCTTTATCGTTTCCGAGCACATGCAGTTGTGGCCTGCGGCGCTGGCCGAACTCGGCAAACACGTGGCTTCCGGCCGCATCAACTACCGCGAGACGATCGCGCAGGGCCTGGAGAGCGCTCCGGCCGCATTCATCGGCCTGCTCAAGGGGCAGAACCTCGGCAAGCAACTGGTCAGGCTCTGACGATGCGGGAGTTCGCCGGCAGGGTGGCCGTCATCACCGGTGGCGGCAGCGGCTTCGGCGCCGCGTTCGCGCGACGGGCGCATGCGCTCGGCATGCGCATCGTGCTCGCCGACGTGCAGGCCGGCGCGCTGCAGCAGCAGGTCGAACAGCTTCGCGCCGCAGGTGCCGATGTCCTCGGCGTGCGCTGTGACGTCTCGTCGGACGCCGACGTGGCCCGCCTGGCGCAGGCGGCCTACGACGGCTTCGGCGCCGTCAATCTGCTGTTCAACAACGCCGGTGTCGCCGGCACCGGCGGCTACCTGTGGGAGAACAGCGAGGCGGACTGGCGCTGGACGCTGGGGGTCAACCTGCTCGGCGTGGCCCACGGTATCCGTCATTTCGTGCCGCGCATGCTGGCGGCGGGACTGGACGCAGACAGCGGCCATATCGTGAACAGCGCGTCGATCGCAGGCTGGCTGTGTGCGCCGCTGCTCGGCGTCTACAACGCCAGCAAGGCCGCCGTGGTCTCATTGAGCGAAACGCTGTACCACGACCTGCGCGTGGCCGGCAGCCAGATCGGCGTGTCGGTGCTTTGTCCGGCCTATGTGCCGACGTCGATCTTTGCCTCCGAGCGAAATCGACCGGTGGAACTGGCCAATGACAGGCCCGAGACCGCGTCGCAGCGACTGGCGCGCGCTTCCGGCGAAAAGGCAGTGGCCGGCGGCAAACTCAGCGCCGAGCAGGTCGCCACGCAGGCATTCGAGGCGGTGCGCGACAACCGCTTCTACGTCTTCACGCACCCGCAGATCCTGCCCTCGGTGCGCGAGCGCTTCGAAGCCGCGCTCGCCGGCGTTGCCCCCGCCGACCCTTTCGCCAGCCGGCCGAAGGCGCGCCCGAGGGTGTCGGAATGAACTGCATCAGTACGCGAATGCGTTGGGGAACCGCAGACGCAGACAACGGTCGGAGGGATTCGCGGCCGTCATGCCGCGGGCGCTTGCGCCGCCAGCGCGGTGCGCTGGCGCGTCGTCATTGAGGCAAAATCCGGCGCCCTGCGCCATCCGGCCGCTGCCGGGTTCCGAGGATCTGCTGTGAAACTACTGCAATATCTTGCGGCCGCTGTCGCCGCCATTCTCGCTTTTGCGCCTGCCGGCGCCCAGGGCCCGTCGTATACCAGGGTCGGCTCGGTGGAAGGCGTGACCGAGTACCGGCTCGCCAACGGCCTGCAGGTGCTGCTGTACCCGGATCCGTCGAAGCCGACGGTGACCGTCAACGTGACCTACAAGGTCGGCTCGCGCCATGAGGGCTACGGCGAAACCGGCATGGCGCACCTGCTCGAGCACCTGATCTTCAAAGGCTCGAAGCGACACCCGCAGCCGGACCGGGAGTTCAACCGGCGCGGCTTCCGTAACAACGCCACCACGTCTTTCGATCGCACCAACTACTTCTCGACCTTCCAGGCCACCGAAGACAACCTGCGATGGGCCCTCGACTGGAAAGCCGACGCGATGATCAACTCCTTCATCGCCAAGAAGGATCTCGACTCCGAGATGACGGTGGTGCGCAACGAGTTCGAAATGGGCGAGAACCAGCCGTTCCAGGTGATGTACCAGCGCATGCTCGGCGTCGTCTTCGCCTGGCACAACTACGGCAACCCGGTGATCGGAAACCGCAGCGACATCGAGAATGTCCGCATCGAGAACCTGCAGGCGTTCTACCGCCTCTACTACCAGCCCGACAACGCGGTGCTGACGGTGGCTGGCCGCTTCGACCCGCAGCGCACGCTCAGGATGATCGAGCAGACCTTCGGCCGGATCCCGCGGCCCAAGCGCACGCTACCGGCGCTTTGGACGGTCGAGCCGACCCAGGACGGCGAGCGCAGCTACGTGGTCCGCCGCAAGGGCGACGTGCAGCTGGTGATGGTCGGCTACCGGATTCCTTCGCGTCTTTCGGAGAGCGCGGCGGCGATCGAGGCGGCGGCCGAGATCCTCGGCGACACGCCGAACGGCCGCCTGCACAGGGAACTGGTGCAGACCGGCATGGCCGCGCAGGTGTTCGCCTGGCCGCTGCTGCTGCGCGATCCGGGCATCGCATTGTTCGGGGCGGTGGTCAAGAAGGACGAGCCGCTCGACCGCGTCCGCGAGCGGATGCTGCAGGTCATCGAGTCAGGCTTCGTGCAACAGCCGCCGACCGATGAGGAAATGGCGCGGCGGCGGCAGGACAATGCGACCGCTTACGAGCGCGCGCTCGCCGATCCGCAGCAGTTTGGCGTCATGCTGTCCGACTACATCGCCGACGGCGACTGGCGGCTGTTCTTCCTCGCCCGCGACAAGGCGGACAAAGTGGCCGCCGATGAGGTCGCGCGCGTGGCGGCCGCTTTCTTCCGCCGCGACAACCGCACGGTGGGCCAGTTCATCCCGGAAGAGCAGCCTCAGCGCGCGGAGATCCCGACGCCGTTGCCGGTGACGGCGCTGCTGAAGGAGTTCAAACCCCGACAGCAGGTCGCCGCCGGCGAGGCCTTCGACCCTTCGCAGAAGAACATCGACGCGCGCACGCGCCGGCTCGCCTTCGGCGACCTGAAAGTGGCGCTGCTGCCGAAGAAAAACCGCGGCGAAACGGTCAACGTGCTGATCCAGCCGCGCTGGGGCGACGAGAAAAGCCTGTTCGGCAAGAGCGTGATCGCGTCGCTGACCGACGCGATGATCGAGCGCGGTTCGAGCCGCTACACGCGACAGCAGATCGCCGACGAGAAGACGCGGCTGAAGATCGAGGGCTCGCTGCGCGGCTTCCGCACCGACCGCAGCCATCTGGCCGAGGCGCTGCGACTGTCGGCGCATGTGCTGCGCGAGGCCGGTTTCCCAGCGGCCGAATTCGAGCAACTGAAGCGCGAGACGATCACTTCGCTGCAGTCGCAGCTGTCGGACCCGCAGGCACGCTCTCGCGATGCGCTGGCGCGGCACTTCGACACCTATCCGCCCGGCGACCCGCGCGCGTACATCCCGCTGCAGGAACGGATCAAAGCGGTCGAGGCGGCCACGGTCGAAGACATCAGGCGCTTCCACGCCGACTTCTGGGGCACGGCCCGCGGCGAGATCGCGATCGTCGGCGATTTCGACGACAAGGCCGCCGAGGCGCTGATCGGCGAGCTTTTCGCAGGCTGGGCGTCGAAGGCGCCTTATGCGCGAATCCTGTCCGAGCCGCGCGAGGTGGCGCCGGCGCGCATCGCGATCGACACGCCGGACAAGGAGAACGCCTTTTACCGCGCCCGCCTGAACCTGAACCTGCGTGACGATGACCCCGACTATGCGCCGCTGATGATCGCCGATCACGTCTTCGGCGGCGGCGGCCTGCTCGCCAACCGGCTGATCGAACGCGTTCGCCAGCGCGACGGGCTGTCCTACGGCGCCGGCTCGTGGCTTTCGGTCAGCAGCCGCGACCGCGCGTCGAGCTGGCAGATCTACGGTCTGGTGGCGCCGCAGAACATGGCCCGCTTCGAGCAGGCGGTGCGCGAGGAACTGCAGCGGTTGATCCGCGACGGCCTCACCGACAAGGAAGTCGCCGATGCCAAGGCCGGCATGCTGCAGGAACGGCTGCTCAACCGCTCGGCCGACAACGCCTTGGCGGCGGCGTGGAGCGAATACCTCGACCTCGGCCGCAGCTTCACTTCGTTTTCGGCGCCGCTCGAAGAGCGGATCAGGGCGCTCGCCACCGCCGAGGTCAATGCGGCGCTGCGCCGGCACTTCGACCCGGCAAGGATGACCGTGGTGATCGCCGGCGACGCCGCCAAGGGCGCGAAGTGACGACGGCGTTCGACCATTTCCGCCATCGACTGCCGCTGCGCGTGCGCTGGGCGGAGGTCGACATGCAGGCGGTGGTCTTCAACGGCCATTATCTGACCTACAGCGACGTGTGCATCACCGAATACTGGCGCGCGCTCGGCGTGCCGTACCCGGTTGGCTTCACCTCGCTCGGCATCGACACCTTCGTGCGCAAGGCCACGATCGAGTACCACGCGCCGGCCCGCTACGACGACGAACTGCTCGTCTGCGCCCGCGTCGCCCGGCTTGGCCGCAGCAGCGCCGGCTTCGCCCTGTCGATGTTCCGGGCCGGCGAAACCGCACGGCCGCTGATCGATGCCGAACTCGTTTATGTCTGCGTCGATCGCACCAACTCGCCGGTCGCCTGGCCGGAAGATCTGCGCCGGCGCATTCGCGCCTTCGAGATCCTGGCCCCGGCGGACGGCAGCGATCGTGGCTGACGGCCTTCGCATCGAGCTCGGCGCGTGGTCCGCACTGCGGGCGCACGCCGAGCCGATCCGCTACGCCGTGTTCGTCGACGAACAGAAGGTGCCGGCGGAACTCGAAGTTGACGTCTTCGACCCGGCGAGCCTGCACGCCGTGGCTTTCGATGCGCAGGGCCGGGCGCTGGGAACAGGCCGCCTGCTGCCCGACGGTCACATCGGCCGCATGGCGGTGCTGCCTCAAGCGCGCGGCCGCGGCGTGGGCGGCGGGCTGCTGCAGGCGCTGATGAATGCGGCGCAGGCGCGCGGCCACCGTGAGGTCGTGCTCAGCGCGCAGACGCACGCGCTGCCGTTTTACGCACGATTCGGCTTTGTCGCCGAGGGACAGGAGTACGACGACGCCGGCATTCCGCACTGCCTGATGCGGCGGATCCTCTGACGCCGGCACCTCAGCGCAGGCGCTGGTTGGCCCGGCCGGCTCCGGCCGGGCGCACCGACGTCGACGGCGCGGCGTCGAGCGTGAACTCGAAGTGGCGGTCGCGGTGCGATTCGGGGGCCTGCACGTCGAAGCTGCGTTCGATGAAGTTGACCACACCGTCGCGGCGCACGCTGATCACCGTCGTCGAGCGCGTGCCGTAACCGTTGGCCCGGATCTGGATCGGCGCCAGCGCACGTTCCCAATCCAGCGGCACGCCGGTCGACGGAAGCTCGGCATCGGCGACCGGTTGCCGGTCGGCCATCAGCGCCAGCAGCGCATCGAGATCGACCCTTCTGGCCAGCGCGCAGGCCAATCCGGCCACGGCGCGCGTGACCTTCGGCCAGGGCGTATCGAGAAATGCGTTGGACAGACCGTAGATGCCCGGCGCCAGCGGTCGCGGCGCGTGGCGGCGGCGGTTGGTGAAGTACACCAGTTGCGGTATGCGCCGCGACGCGGCCAGAGGCTCGGCGACCAGCAGGTTGAAGCCGTTGTAGGCGCTCATCCGCTGCGCCTGTGCGCCGATCCAGTCGGCGACCGACTGCCTGTTCTGCAGCGCCTCGACCGTGATCGCGCCGCGCGACGGCGCGTGCGGATTGCGTTCGCTCGGCGCGCGCACGTTGGTCAGCAGCGCGATGCGGCCGCCGCGGGTGATGCCGAGCCACGTTCCGCCCGCCTCCTCGTCGCGGCCGGCGAGCAGGGCCACGCTCTGTCCCCACCACGACGCCGGTCTCGTGCTGCGCGTGTAGAACTCGTCGCGATTTGCTGCCAGCACCAGCGGGTAGTCCGGGTGCGTATGCCAGGCGACGACGGCGAGGCACATCTAGACGTCCTCGAACTTTTCGACTCGCCGCTGCGCCAGCAACGACTGCGGCAGGTCGGCGCGCCGCAGGGCGGCGGCGAGCGCCTTGGCGAAGACCTGCGGCGCGGCGATGCCTTCGTAAACCTCCAGTAGTGTCACCGCACCATCGCTGCCGTCGGCGCGCCGCAGAAGCCGCGTGCGCGCCCCGGTTGCGGTGGCGACGTCCTGCAGCATCGCGCGCAGCCGTGGCGCCAGATCGCCCGCTGCTGCCGCCTCGATCTTGTAGTAGATGAAACAGTGCTGCATGAACTTGGCCGCCCTAGGCGGTGACATCGACGAGTTCGTAAGGCAGGGGACGCAGCGCCAGCGGCGGGCCGTCCGGCGACAGCAGATGCAACCGGGAATCCATCTTCTCCAGTGGACACTCGAACAGCAGGTCGACGCCGCCGTCGGGGCTGCTGGCCGCCATCACCACCGTGCCGACCGGCTCGGCCTCGCCTTCGGCGAAGACGTCGGCGCCGGCCGTCGCGGCCTCGGCGCCGTGCGCAAGCTGCATGCGCCGCTTCAGCTTGCCGCGGAACTGGCTGCGGGCGACGACTTCCTGGCCCGGATAGCAGCCTTTGCTGAAACTGACGCCGCCGACGACCTCGAAGTTGATCATCTGCGGCACGAACTTCTCCTGCGTGGCCGCGAACACCGTCGGCACGCCGGCGTCGATCTCGCTCCACCAGAACGCGCCGGTTTCGACGGCGGACAGGTCGGCAAGGCTTTGCCGCCATGCCGGCGCGCCGGCAGCCGGGCCCAGCAACAGGAAGCGCTCGGGCAGGCGCGGCGAGCCGTGCAGGCGCGCGATGCGCAGGTTGCCGACCGTGATGCACTGGCCAGTCGCATCGGGCGCGGCATCAAAAGCCAGGCGCAGGCGCTCCTGCGCGCCGTGCCCGAACACGGCGTCGGCGGCCCAATCGGCGCTGGCGTCGACGAGACGCGCCTTGGCGCGCAGCACGAACATCGACAGGCGCTTGAGCACGGCGGGCAGCAGTTCCTTCGGCAGCAGCAGGTGGACGCCCGTCGCATCGCGCCAGACCCGGAACGTCGCCAGCAGCCGGCCCTTCGGCGTGCAGTAGCCGTTCAGGCGCAACTGATCGACGCCGAGATGCTCGACATCGTTGGTCAGTTGCCCCTGCAGGAAACGCGCTGCGTCCTCGCCGGTCGCCGAAATCACGCCAAGTTCGGCAAGGCGCGCCTGCACCGGCGCATGCCGCGCGGCGCCAGCCTGCTTCGCATCGAAACGCCAGTTGCCCGCTGCACCAAGCGGTGCTGGAGAGGCGCCTGCAGCGGTCGGTACTTCCATCGTCGAAGTCATGGTCGTCGGACTCACCGTACGTCGAAAGTATCATAGGCGCGCATGAGCAGAATCGCCCCTCGCGATGACAGATCAACAGCGGCGCGGCGTCGCGCCGGCACGCGAGGCCGATGCTCGACAGGCGAGCAGGGGCGCTGGCTGCTGGCCGCTGCCGCACTGGTCCTGCTGCTGGCAGCGGGCGCGGCGCTCGCGTTATGGCAGTGGTACGAAAGGCCGCTGCCGACGCGTGCCGAGCGCGTCGAGATCACCGTGCCGCCGGGCGCCTCTGCGCGCGCCATTGCCGAGGCGCTGCGCGCGCAGGGGGTCGACGTCAATGCCGACGTTTTCGTGCTGGTGGCACGGCTCACGGAAGCGACGCGACAGCTGCGCGCCGGCCGTTACGAGATCACGCGCGGCATGCGGCTGGCCGACGTGATCGATCGGCTGCGCCGCGGCGAGACGCTGAAGGAAAAGCTGACGATCGTCGAAGGCTGGACTTTTCGCGAGATGCGCGCGGCCCTGGCTGCGCATCCGCAGCTCAGACGCGAAAGCGAGCGGCTGAGCGACGCGCAGGTGCTGGCCGCGGTCGGTGCGGTCGAATCGCATCCCGAGGGGCTGTTTGCGCCTGACACCTACGTGTTCGATTCCGGCTCCAGCGATCTCGACGTGTTACGCCAGGCCTACCGCGCGCAGCAGGCTCGGCTGGCACGGGCCTGGGCAGAGCGTGCGGCCGAGCTGCCGCTGAAGTCGCCGTACGAGGCGCTGATCCTGGCCTCGATCGTGGAAAAGGAAACCGGCCAGGCAATGGAGCGGACACGCATCGCGGGGGTCTTCATCAACCGCCTGCGCATCGGCATGATGCTGCAGACCGATCCGACGGTTATCTACGGCCTTGGCGACAAATTCGACGGCAATCTGCGCAAGCGCGATCTCGTCACCGACACGCCGTATAACACCTATACGCGTGGCGGTCTGCCGCCGACGCCGATCGCGCTGCCCGGGCAGGCGTCGATCGAAGCGGCGCTGAAGCCCGAGCCGACGCGCGCGCTGTATTTCGTCGCCCGCGGCGACGGCACGTCGCAGTTTTCGGAGTCGCTGGCCGAGCACAATCGCGCCGTGAACAGGTATCAGCTCGCAGGCAGGCGGTGAAATCGGGGCGGAAACGCTGAATGGGTCGCGGCCGTTTCATCACCTTCGAAGGCATCGACGGCGCTGGCAAGAGCACGCAGATCGCCTTTGTTGAAGGCTGGCTGCGCGGCCGCGGTGTCGACGTGCTGCTGACGCGCGAACCGGGCGGCACGCCGATCGGCGAGTCGCTACGTGAACTGATCCTGCACCGGCCGATGCAGCCGCGGACCGAAACCCTGCTGATGTTCGCCGCTCGCCACGAGCACATTGCCGCCGTGATCGAGCCGGCACTGGCCGCCGGGCGCTGGGTGCTGTGCGACCGCTTCACCGACGCGACCTACGCCTACCAGGCGGGCGGCCGCGGCTTGCCTGAAGAGGACGTGGCGGCGCTGGAACGATGGGTGCACCCGCAGTTGCAGCCCGACCTGACGTTCCTGTTCGACCTGATGCCGGAGATCGCCGCGGCGCGACTGGCGCGGGCGCAGCGCAGCGACCGCTTCGAGGCAGAGCAGCGCGATTTCTTCGTCCACGTCCGTGCGGCCTACCTGGCCCGCGCGCGGCTGCACGCGCAGCGTTTCGTCGTCGTCGACACCAGTCGCGACAAGGTGGTCGTACAGCAACAGTTGCAGCAGGCGCTGCAGCGCTGGATATGACGCCGCGCCGGCTGCCGTGGATGAGCGAACCGTGGTCGCGGCTGCCGCCGCTGGCGGCGCGCGGCGTTCATGCGGTGCTTCTGCACGGACTGCGTGGCGTCGGCAAGAAGAGCCTGGCGCTTGATTTCGCCGAGGCACTGCTGTGCGCGTCGCCGCAGGCGGACGGTCACGGCTGCGGCGAGTGCGACGAGTGCCGGTTGACCGCGGCGTACAGCCACCCCGATCTGCGCTGGGTGCTGCCGCAGGCATTGGCCGAGCAGTTGCTGCCGCAGGTCCAGGACGAGGAGGCGATTGCGGGCGAAGGCACGTCGGCGGAGAGCGAAGGCGAGGGCAAGTCGCCGCGGGCGAGCCGCGAGATTCGCGTCGAGCAGATCCGTGCCCTGTCCGACTTTCTAGGTATTGCTGCGTATCGCGGCGGCCGTCGCGTCGTGCTGCTGGCGCCGGCGGAAGCGATGAACGCCATCGCCGCCAACACACTGCTGAAAATGCTGGAAGAGCCGCCCTCGGCGACGATGTTCGTGCTGGTGTCCGATGCGCTCGACGACGTGCTGCCGACCATCCGCTCGCGCTGCGTTCTGGTGCAGGTGCCCGCGCCGGCACCTGCGGCGTGCCTGCCCTGGCTGGCGGCGCACGGCGTCGCCGAGCCGGCCGCGGCGCTCGCCTTGGCCTCAGGGGCGCCGTTGGCGGCCTGCGCCGAAGCCGATACGCCGGCGCCGGAGGCTGCGGCTTCCCTGTACCGCTTACTCGAGCGGGGGCCGGCACTGACCGAGGCGCAGATCGTCGCTGCCGTTGGCCGCGACCCGTCGGTGCCGGCCGGCCTGCGGCTGCTGCAATGCTGGGCGTTCGACCTGCTGCAGTACCGAATGCGCGGATCGGTCCGTTATCATCCGCAACGCGAAGCGCGCATACGGGCGCTTGCCGCACTGGTCGGGCTGCAGGCGCTGTGGCGATGGGTGGACGCGCTGAATGCGGCCGCGGCCGTGCGCGAGCATCCGCTGAATCCGCGGCTGGTGATCGAAGCGCTGCTTGCCGGCTATGTGAAGGTTTTTGACGAGCGCAGATGAGCGATTCACCCAACACCCGTTTCGGAGGCTCGGCCGACCCGTTGAGCGCCAGCACCATGATGGCGCCGGCGGGAGGCCGGCCGGCGGTGCTGTCGCTGGCGATCAAGGAAAAGGCGGCGCTGTACGCGGCCTACATGCCGTACCTGAAAAACGGCGGCATCTTCGTGCCGACCAACCGCCCGTACAAACTCGGCGACGAGGTCTACCTGATCCTGACGCTGATGGACGATCCGACCAAGTACCCGATCGCCGGGCGCGTGGTCTGGATCAGCCCGGCCGGAGGCACCGCCCGTACGCCGGGCATCGGCGTTCATTTTCCGAGCGACGAAACCGGGATCGCGGCGCGCAAACGGATCGAAGAAGCGCTCGGCGCGGCGCTGAAGTCCGGCCGGCAGACGCACACGATCTAGCGGCCGCATCGGCGCGGCCACGGCGGCGTCGTGTACGTCGACTCGCACTGTCACCTCGCTTTCCCGGAACTCGCCGGCGATATTGACGGCGTCCTGGCGCGCATGGCCGCCGCCGGCGTCGGCGCGGCACTGAGCGTGTGCACCCGGCTGGAGGAATTCGAGCTCATCCACGGGCTTGCGGCGCGCGACGTGCGCGTCTACGCGTCCGTTGGCGTGCACCCGGATACGACCGGCACGGAAGAGCCGACGGTCGAGCGGCTGGTCGAACTGGGGGCGCGGCCGAGGGTTGTGGCCATTGGCGAAACCGGGCTCGATTACTACCGGTTGACCGAGCCGCTCGAGTGGCAGCGGCAGCGGTTCCGGGTCCACATTCGCGCCGCCCGCGCGCTCGGCAAGCCGTTGATCATCCATACCCGCGCTGCAGCTGCGGACACGCTGCGGATCATGCGTGAGGAGGGGGCGGGCGAGGTCGGCGGCGTCATGCACTGTTTCACCGAAACGCTCGACATCGCCCGGGCCGCGGTCGACATGGGGTTCTTCATCTCTTTTTCGGGAATCGTGACGTTCAGGAACGCGCGCGAACTGCAGGCCGTAGCCCAGGCCTTGCCGCTGGACCGGTTGCTGATCGAGACCGACGCACCGTATCTCGCTCCGGTGCCGCATCGGGGCAAGACCAACGAGCCGGCCTATGTCCCGTGGGTGGCCCGCAAGCTGGCGGAACTGCACCGCGTTTCCATCGACACCGTCGAAGCGCAGACCGAGGCCAATTTTCTGCGCTGCTTCAGACTATTAACGCACGAAGCTAACGCGATAGATTAGGTTTGTCGTGAAGTGTCGGCGATGACAAAAAAGCTATTTTTTTAGATGGAGTTATGGAGGCTTCTTAATGTTGTGTTGAGCATAGATCCTGTGCTATCTACGATTTCGCATAATCTGTATTATGTTAATTATTTGAAGGGAGCATCCGCTCCGAGCAGCGGCGGATCCCTCTCGCGGCGAGCGCTCGATCCCCGCGAACGTCGCCGAGCGGGTCGAACTCGTCAGCCTGCAACCGCCCTTGTCGTTGCGTACAGGACGATGCCGGGACCCCGGCAGCCGAGCCCGGCTGCATCCGCTGCCGGCGTGCGGCGTCAGCTGACGAACCGGCACTGCGACGCGGCCGTGCGCGTGTCCATGTTGCGACCGCGGTTCAGATGGTCGTCGATCTCGGCGGCGCAGCCGATCATCCGTGCGTAAAGGAACACGGTGAACGCGGCCGTTTCGAGTTGCGCGTTGGCCAGCCTGCCGGCACGGTAAGGCGCCCACAGCGCCTTCAGCAGCAGCGTGGCGATCACCGCGTCGACGTTGACGCAGAAGACGTTGCGGGTGACGCCCTCGTCGGCCAGCGCCTGTACCAGCGTTCGATAAAAGTCGTGGAAGACGTTGTACTCACCGCGTTCGTCGAGCAGCTTGCGCACGTATTCCTCGCGCGGGTCGATGTTCACGGGACGATCCTTGAACACCGGATGATTGATGCACGGGATCGCGCGGGCCGCGCCACCGCCGATTTCCCTGCGCGCCGCCTTGTGTTGCGCGTATTCGTGCACGAACTTCAGCGCCAGCGCAGCAAGGTCGATGCCGTGCGCGCGGTCACCCGGATCGCGCAGATCAATGCCGGCAAAGCGTTCTAGCAGGAAGGCCACGCCCTCGTAGCCGTTGCCGCCGTGCGTGTAGCCGGAGTGGCTGAGGAAGCCGACCATCGCCTTGTTCAGTTGCACCCGCTGCGGCGTTTCCGGCCCATCGGCGGAGACCGCGCCCTTGGCGCCCTGCGCGGTGATCGAGCCCGGCCCGTTGGTCAGCAGCAATCCGACCAGCGTCTGCAGCGCGAACAGGTCGGCCGGTTGCGGCTCGCGGCCGAACAGCGCCAGGCAGGCCATTTCGGTCAGCGAGCGTTTTGACAGGATTTCATCGAGCGGCAGGCCGCAGAAGCGCCCCGGCTCGTGCCGCTCGGCGGCTACCGACGCCCCGATCAGCGTGCCAAACAGGCGCAGCCACCACGGCGTCGACTCGGCCGTCAGTCGCGAGATGCGCTTGCGCATCAGCGGCCCCCAGGCCAGCGTGGCGCAAATCGCAGCCAGCACGCCGTCGGCGCTCGGAGAACCGGGCAGGCTGTTCAGATAGCGGACGAACACCGAGCGCACCTTGCGCGCCGCCAGCGCATCGAGCATAGAGCGAGCCTTAACATCCTCGTTGCCTGTGAGCAGCTCGCGCAGCCTGTCGTCCTTCGGCAGCCTGGTCACGTCGAACGATTCGTCCAGTGCACTGGTGAGGCTGGCCGGCGCGAACAGATCGATCAGCCCGCGCAGCGCCGCCTGCGCCCGCTCGGCGCGGCGCGGCCCGACGATCGCGGCGGCCGCGGCGAGCACCGCATTGGGCGCGTTGCCGGCCTCGCGCGCCGCCTGCGCGGCGGCCAACGCCGGATCGCCGTGCAGGTTCAGTTCGGCGCCGACGGCGACATTGACCAAGGCGCGGTCGTTCGGCCCCCCTGGCTCCTGCATCAGCGCCAGCGCGATGTTCGCCTCCACCGGAAACCGGGTGGCGTTGAGCATCGACACGCCGTACAGGCTGGAGACCTGCGTGGCGGGGTCCATCTGCGACGCGCCGGAGGCATCCTTCATCGGCTGACGCGGCGGCACGGTGCCGATCTGCCGGTTCAGCGCCGCGATCTGCGCGTTGTACGGCGCCATCGCCTCGACGACCGGCACCTCGAGATCGGCTGGCAGCTTCAGCCCCTGTGCGGAGCCGAACCACGGTTTCAGCGCCAGGCTGCCCTCGGGTTCGAAGTCCGGCCGGGCCGCGTTCTCGCGCATCACCGCGGTGAGTGCGGCCGGGATATGCGCGATGTTGGTGACCACCGCGCCCTTGTACGAGAACACCGGCCGCTCGGGCGTGTAGATGCCATCGACGCCGAACTTCTCCATGAACCAGCGTTCCTTGGCCGCGGCGTCGTCGGCGCCGCCGGCCATCGCGCCGGCATGGCCCACCGCGCGCGTCAGCCGGCTCTTCCAGCGGCCGACCACGCAGGCGACGACCGGCTTGGTGAAGTCGGCGTCGTATTCGTAATAGCCGCCGGGTTCGCAGTACAGGACTGCCGCCTTGCTGCGCCCGTCGTTGGCCAGCGCGAAGGCGAACTCAGGCGCGGCGTAGTGGATGTAGACGTCCTTGCCGCTGGAAATCAGCGTCGTCGTACCCCACCCGGCCATGCGCAGGTAGGTGGCGATGGTGGTGGTGAAGCCGCCTGAGTTCGACAAGATGGCGATCGAACCCTTGCGCAGCGCGTCTTCCGGATGGTCGCCGCCGAGCGCGCCGCCAATCCTCACCTGATGCCAGGAATCGGCCACGCCGAGGCTGTTGCCGCCGAAGATGTCGATGCCGTTGCTCTGGCCCATGGCGCGGATCTCGCGCGAGTCGTGCACCGACAGCTTCTCGGTGACGATGAAGATCTTCCTGAGCTCCGGATTCACGCGGATCAGCTCGGCCACGCCGTCGCGCGCCGCCGAAGGCGGCAGGTAGATGACGCCGCAGTTGAAGCGGTGGCCGTCCTTCAACCCCTCGAGCACGCTGTTGTAGACGGGCACCTTGCCGATCGGCGTCTCCAGCACCTGGCCGCGCCGGCCGGGCGAGGTGCCGAAGACGACGTTGCCGCCGGAGTACGCGTGGCTCACGGGGGTCACCTCGCTCGACTCGCCGCCGAGGATGTTCAGCACGCAGACGCGATCGTCGCGGCTGGCGATCTGCGCCAGGGAACTGACGCCGACGAAGTACTTGAACTCCCCTACCCCTTGCTTGTACATGGCCGTCCTCCTTCGATCAGGCGCCCTGGCCGAGCCCGCGCAGGCGCGCGGCGATCTGCTCGCGCCCGCCGGCCTTCATCCACGCATCGGCGCGCTTGGCGTATTGGATCACCTCGCTCATGTCGGAATCGAAGCCGAACAGGCGATACGGCAACCCCAGCGCCTCGCAGGTGTCGCGCAGCGCGCCGAAACCGCGCACCAGGTTCGGCCCTCCCCGGCCCGCCACCACGTACAGCGGTTGCGCGCCGTGCGTGCCGAAATGCTCGCGCAGCGCGTCGGCCATGGCGCGGAAGGTCTCGAAGATGTCGGTATTGTTCGACTTGCCGCCGATGATGAACAGCACGTTGCTCTGCGCCAGCCAGTGCTTGAAGCAGATCCGCGCCACCTGCTTCATCTTCTCGTACGGCGGGTTGCCGCCGAAGTCCGACGAGATGATGGCGTCGTCGCCGAGCAGCTCGGTGACCAGCGAGTTGGCGCCGCCGCCGAAGGTCGGCGCCAGGATCGTGCCTTTCGGATTGATCACGTAGACGTCGCTCTGCCCCTGGTGCGTGCGCAGCTGGTTGATCTCCAGCTCGAAGTCGGAGTAGTCCACCGCGAAGATGTGCGGCGGCAGACCGAGGCGGCGGTAGCGCGGGTCGTCGCGGTCGAAGCCGCACTTGAAGTCGCAGGCCACCGGGGAGAGACGTCCGGACTTGTCCGGCCGCATGCGGATCGGGTTCAGCTCGAGCGTGGTCATGCCGTAGTCATGGAACAGTTCCCACAGCTTCGGCAGGTGCTGCACCAGCGGCGAAATGATTTCCTTGGGAGCGTTGAGCGCGGTCAGCGCGTTGGCGACCACGAACGCCTTCAACCCGGTCAACGGATCGAACGGCACCTGCGCAACCAGGCTCTTGTCGAGTTCCTCGATGTCCATGCCGCCCATGTGCGTCAGCGTCATCGTCGGCGCGCGGAAGTGCGTCGAGTCCGTCAGGGAGAAGTAGACCTCGTGCTTGGCGGGCACCGCGCCTTCGAAGGTCACGCCGTTCGCCTTGGCATACTGGTGGCCGACGCGGTGCTCGGCGAAGAACAACCGCTCGCGCTCGGCCAGCGCGGTGGCGAGATCCTTCGCCCGGCCGAGCAGGCCGGCCTTATTCTATTTCTCTTTCAATAGATCAATAATAGTCATGTCTCAACCGATGGCAG
>CAZDXQ010000023.1:0-53943 GCA_964509545.1 uncultured Burkholderiaceae bacterium
GACCAACATGATGGCAGCCCGCAAATATTCAAGAGCAATGTTGCCGGATCAATAAGCCACGGGCGTGGCTTTCAGGCGCGCGTGCAGGTACTCGGGTGCGAGATCGAACCCGTTGTCCCAGACCACCGTGTCCATGTCCACGCGAATCGCAGCGAAGGCGGCCGGATCGCGCAGCGCGACGACGATCGGGCGCTTGTCGCTCAAGACGAGGTCGCCGAGATCGATTTCGCCCTCGCTAGCGTCCGAGAAGCGGACCCACAGCCGGTGCGCGCCGAGATGCCTCGCGTCCGTCACCCGGATCATCACGCCGCACCCGTTCTACCGAATCGCTGCTGCTTCAGGCAGCCCGCCTCAGCGCGTAGCCGCGGATCAGAACGTCGGCGGGCAGCTTCAGCCCGGAGGCGAGCCGGCGAATCATTTCCAGGCTCAGCGGCCGGACGCGGTTTAGCACTTCGGCAACGCGCGCGCGGGAGCCGATGTACGGCTCCAGATCCCTGCGCGAGAGCCCCCGCCACTCCATCACGTTCAGCAGAAAGTCGATCGGGTCGGGGCTGTCGATCGGGAAGTGCCGGCGTTCGTAGTCCCCGATCAGCAGCGCCAGCACCTCGAGCTGCTCGGCTTCCGGCGACTTCTCGGGAGCCTCCCAGAGGCGCTCGGTCTCGCGCAGCGCAGCCGTGTAGTCGCGTTTGGTACGGATCGGCTGAAGTTTCATCACAGACCTCACACGGTGGTCGCATCGATGCGGTCGTATTCCCGCAATGCGGCTCCGGGGACCTATCCGAAGAACCGCCGCAGCAACTCGCTGCGGTCGATCTTCATGTGGGCAGCGACGTCACCGAGGATCGCAGCGAGCGTTCCCACCTTCAGCGGATCGTGCGCGGGAATCGTGATGTGGTGCGTAGTCGGCGCCTCCGTCGACAGGCGGACATGGCTTCCCGTCTGACGAGTGACCCGATAGCCGAGGCGACTGAGCGCTTAAGCGAGATCCGCACCCGACAGATCGCGCGGCAGCTTCATGCCGCGATAACTTCGTCCCGCACGAAATGCAGCCGAATCACCTTCGGCGCCTCGCCTTCGTCGAAGTGACAATGCACGGCGTCACGCACGCGTGCGTGCAGGTCCCGCACCGAATCCGCTTGGGTGACGATCGACTCTCCCAGAGCGCGCGCCGTGAATCCACCGTCCGGCGCCTCCTCCACCACAAAAATGATCTCGCTCACAACAGCCCCCTGCGGGAATTCCGCGGTCGATTCTACGAGCCGCCCCGCTGCTGGTCAGCCAGCCTCTTCGGCCGGTGCACAACCGGATCCCTGCCAACGGCCGAAATCGATCCTGCGCCGCCTCCAGGTTTCCGGTCCACAGCGCGAAAGATCAGATACGAAGCGCTGCGAAGGCCATCAGGTAGCGCCCGCGTAAGCCCCCGCCCTCCGCTCCGGATAACTCTCGTACACGTGCTCGAACACCGCCGCGCACTTCTGGCGGTACAGCTCGGGGGTGTAGGCGCGGGGTAGGCCGGTGTCGAGCGTGTCCTGGATCGCGAGCTGCAACTGCGCGCGGGCGCCCGCTTTCTTGCGCCAGTCCAGCACCAGCAGCTCCTTCAGCCGCGCCAGCAGCTCGCGGGCCACCTTCTTCACCTCGGCGCGCTCCTCGGCGGTCAGCTCCGGCGCCGGGCGGGTCAGGATGTCGAAGATGACCAGCTCCTCCTCGCTGATGACCTCGCGCACGTGGCGCTGCTGCTCGTCGTCCAGGCTGCGCGAGAGCGCCAGCAGCTCGGCGAACAGCGACTCGATACGGCTGCCGGCGTTGCTATCGATCAGCGCCTCGAACTTCTCGGCGAAGTCGGCGCGGGTGCGGTTGGCGCGGATCATTCGTTCCAGCCGGGCGCGGATCGCCGCCTTCAGCACTTCGAGGTCGGTGTTTCGGTGCTTCGACTTGTCGGCCGCGCCGAAGCGCCCGGCCAGCGCCTCGAAGTCAATCTTCGATAGATCCAGCGCCGGCGGCCCACCCTCGCGGATCTCGTGGCCGGCGATCGACTCGTCGAGCATGCCGGCGATCGAGCGCAGCACGTCGGCGATGTCGGGCGGGTTCGGGTTCAGCCGCGTGCGGATGACTTCGCCCAGCGTGGCGAGGCACGCCGCGCGGCCGGCATATTGAAGCGCCGCCGGGTCCGGCTTCACCGCGCGGTACAGCGTGCCGACCAGCCGCTCGTGGCCGAAGAAGTCGCGGCGCAGCGGGTCGGGCGAGATCAGCGCGTTGGTCGCGTCCTCGATGCGCTGCGGCCGCTCCAGGCTGCCGGCGGCCTGCGCTTCGATCTCTTCGAGCTTCACCCCGTGCGCGGCGCAGTATCCCGTCGCCGCCGCCACCGCGGTTCGCAGATCCTCGACGAGCTGCTGCTTGTCCTGCACCGGCCGCTCGCCGCCTTTGCCGGCGCCGTAGATCGCCAGCGCCTTCTCCAGCGAGGCGAACACTTTGGCGTGGTCGACGATCGTGACTCGACTTGTCGAATGACGTCTGGACGTCTAATGTGATGACTGCGCAGGGAGAACTCGATGAGAAAGCGGCCCGGAGAAGTGCGAGATGCGATCGTGAAGGTGCTCGAAGATCGGCCGCGCGGGGCGACCGTCGCCGAGATCACGCACGAGGTCGCCGAGCTGATCGGCGAGGTGCCGCCGTCGTCGATCCGCTCTTACCTGCGCCTAAACACGCCGGAGCTGTTCGCCCGGATGGATCGCGCGCAGTACGTGCTCAACGGCCTCGAACTGGAGCCGGTCCGTTCCGCCCGCACCGCGCCTGCCGAAGAATTCGCCATCGGCAAGTCCCGGCTGGTTCTTGACGACTGCCTCAATTGGCTCGAACGCCAGACGGCGAACTCGATCCACGCCGTGGTCACCGACCCGCCGTATGGCCTGGTCGAATACTCGGAAACGGAACAGCGCAAGCTGCGGGCCGGCCGTGGCGGCGTCTGGCGAATTCCGCCTGCGTTCGACGGCGCCAAGCGCTCGCCGCTGCCGCGGTTCACGGTGCTCAAGGCGACGGACCTCGATGCGCTGGAGCAATTCTTCCTCGCCTGGGCGCGCCGCCTCGACAGGGTTCTCGTTCCCGGCGCCAACGTCGTCGTTGCCAGCAATCCGCTGCTGTCCTATCTCGTCTCCGGTGCGCTGTCGCGTGCCGGACTGGAGCGGCGGGGCGAGCTCGTCCGCTTGGTGATGACGATGCGCGGCGGCGACCGGCCCAAGCACGCGCATGTCGAATTTGCCGACGTGAGCGTGATGCCGCGCTCGATGTGGGAGCCGTGGCTAATGTTCCGCAAGCCGATCGAAGGCCGGGTGCAGGACAACCTGCGCAGGTGGGGGACCGGCGGTTTCCGCCGCATTTCGGCGGACAAGCCGTTCGGCGACGTCATCGAATCGGCGCCTACCCGGTCGACGGAACGCGCCGTCGCGCCGCACCCAAGCCTCAAGCCGCAGGCGTTTCTGCGCAAGCTGGTCCGCGGCGTGCTGCCGCTCGGCAAGGGGGTGGTTCTCGATCCCTTTGCCGGCGCCGGCTCGACCCTCGCCGCAGCTGAGTCGGTCGGCTACGACAGCATCGGCATCGAAAAAGATCCCGCCTATTTCAAGACGGCCGTCGCGGCGATACCGAAGCTCGCCGCGCTGAAAGTCAACGGCGACTAAGCGCGGTAGATCCAGTTCTGCCGGAGCTTGGCAATGCCCTCGGCGTGCAGTGTCGCCGTTCGTGTGCCGAGTTCGCCGCGGGGGTTCTTGCGGAAGTCGTCCACGGTCACGTGGCCGAGATAGACCTCGGTGAACGCCAGCGGCGCGCGGTCGATTGCCGGTTCCGATTCGTTGTCGAGCGCGTACACGAAGACGCACATCCACTGATCACGCGCGCCGTGCGTGTCGACAGCGCCGCCGGCTTTGCGGGTCGTCTTGATCTCGACCCCCTGGTCGCCGGACTTGACGGCGTTCTTCGGATACTTCCCCTTGACGACCAGATCCGGATGGCCGTTGAAATAACAATTCACAACCAGCGTGCGCGAGTGCTTGGCGAGGCTGGCGGTGAGCATGTCCGAAAGCACACCGGACATGATCGCCGGCCGCAGCATCTCGTCGAGCCGGTCGAGCCCCTTCTCGACGAGGCCGATGTTGACGTCGTAGAAGAAGTCGTAGACGTCCTGCATCGCGAGGCGGAAATCTTCGAGCCGCAACTCGAACGGAAGCCGCGCCTGCCTGTTGAACTTGCTAGTGTCGACGAGATTGCGCAGAACGGGCATCGTGCTTTGTTCCGTCTCGTACCTGAAAACGGTACGAATGTACTGAAATGCGGTGCGCGAGAGAACCCTGTAGCACGCCTCACGAGGGTGATGACGCCGGTGCCGCGGGCAGCGCGCAGGCCGGCGCGCGGCAAACACCCACGGCCCACCTGACCAGCGCACGGGCTTCGAGAACGATTAACGATTCATTTCCCACTCGAGGGATTCCAAGGCAGGCTCCAGCGGGCAGTCGTACCTGATCATGCTGCCGCGCAACCGTGCGCGTGCGGTATCTACATCAGCCTTGTCAGCGTTGGGCGGCACGATCTCGGCGATGACCATGCCGCGGGTCGTCACCTTGATCCGCTGGCCGCGCCGCACTTTGTCGAGGTAAGTGTGCAGGTTGCGCCGCAGTTCGGTGACGTTGACATCTTTCACGCCGGCCTCGCCGATACGCACTTTGGGACGCCATGGTTTGATCCAGCGGACAACTCGATCGCCGAGCCGCTGCACCGGCACGAGTAAGCCCTCGGCGGCTGCCTGGCGGCGCGCTCGCTGGACGGCCTTCGCAATGGCTCGATCGACGGAATCGACGCGCGCGGTGTGCTTGGCTACCGCGCGCTTGCGGCCAGCCCCAGTCTTTGCCATCGGGTCCTCGCGCTCACGTATGGCCTGTGACACTGAAAACGGCAGCCTCTTGAACGAAGGCGTTGCGCTACAGGTTGGGGGCGTCGGTCGACATGCCGGCGCCGTTCGGCCCGCCGAGCACGACGACCTTTGGCGCGCCCCTCACTTGGCGAACGAATCCCTCAACGACACCGCCAGGTTGAACACCGGCGCCTCGGGCCGGTGATCCCTCCTATCCGCCACGAAGTACCCGTTCCGCTCGAACTGGAACTTGTCGTCCGGCTGCGCGTTGGCCAGTGAGGCCTCGACGTAGGACCGCAGCACGGTCTTGCTGTCGCGGTTCAGCCGTTCGAGGAAGCTGTGCTCGCTGGCGTCGGGCTGCGCTTCGGTGAACAGGCGGTCGTACAGGCGCACCTCGGCGGGCACGCTCGCGGCGACCGGCAGCCAGTGAATGGCGGTCCTGGTCTTGACCGAGTTCTGGCCGGGCGAGCCGCTGCGTGTCTCGGGCAGGTATTCGGCGTGCACGACGGTGATGTTGCCCGCGGCGTCCTTCTCGACGCGGGTGGCGCGCACCACGTAGGCAAAGCGCAGCCGCACCGGGTTGCCGGGCGCACCACTCTTGCCCAGGCTCAGGCGGAAGTAATCGGCCGGCGCGTTCTCCATGAAGTCGTCGGCCTCGATCCACAACTCGCGGCCGAACGGGATGCGGCGCACGCCCATCTCCGGCTTCTGCGGGTGCACCGGGATCACGCAGTCCTCGGCTTTGTCTGCCGGGTAGTTGTCGAGGATCAGCTTGATCGGCCTGAGCACCGCGGTCGCGCGCGGCGCTCTGCTGTCCAGGTCGTCGCGCAGCGCCTGCTCCAGCGTCGCGTAGTCGATCCACTGCAGGCTCTTGCTCACGCCTATCCGCTCCATGAAGAGCTGGATCGCCTGCGGCGTGTAGCCGCGTCGGCGCAGGCCGACCAGGGTGGGCATGCGCGGGTCGTCCCAGCCGTCGACGTGCTTCTCGTCGACGAGCTGGATGAGCTTCCGCTTGCTCATCACCACGTAGCTGAGGTTCAGCCGGTTGAACTCGTGCTGGTGCGGCAGCATGAAGGGGTTGGGCTTGCGCTCGTCCAGCGCGTGCTGCAGCAGCGGGGTGAAGTTCTGGGTGTGGCTGCGCAGGAGCTTGATGAACTCGTCGGCGTCGTTGACTGCCAGGTCCGGGTTCTGGCTCCAGCTCGCGAACATCGCGGAGGCCACGCGCTCCCAGCGGGTGTGGCCGAGCTTCTCGGCGAAGTTCCGGCAGTGCAGGGCGAACTGGCGCTTGGCCTCGACGCCCTCGGCGGCGATCTCTTCCAGCATGCGCTTCGCGGCCTCGAACTGCGGCCGGCGCAGCACCGGCACGATGCGCTCGAGCGTCCAGTCGTAGAAGGGCCGCTGGTCCTCGAACTCCAGCGTGCAGATCGAGTGGGTGATGTTCTCCAGCGCGTCCTCGATCGGGTGCGCGTAGGCGTACATCGGGTAGATCACCCACTGGTTGCCGGTCATGTGGTGCTCGGCAAAGCGGATGCGGTAGATCGCCGGGTCACGCATGTTGATGTTGGGCGAGCCCATGTCGATCTTCGCGCGCAGGATCATGCTGCCTTCGGCGTGCGCCCCGGCGCGCATCTCGCGGAACAGGCGCAGGTTCTCCTCGATCGGCCGGTCGCGATACGGCGAGTTGGTGCCGGCCTCGGTCAGCGTGCCGCGCGTTTCGCGCATCTGCTCGGCGCTCTGCTCGTCCACGTACGCGTAGCCGGTGGCGATCAGGTGCTCGGCGAAGCGATACATGTCCTCGAAGTAGTCCGAGGCGTGGTACAGGTTCTTCTCGCCGCCGCTTTCCCAGTCGAAGCCGAGCCAGCGCACCGTGTCGAGGATCGCGTCGACGAACTCCTGGTCTTCCTTGACCGGGTTGGTGTCGTCGAAGCGCATGTGGCAGCGCCCGCCGAAATCGCGCGCCAGGCCGAAGTTCAGGCAGATCGATTTCGCGTGGCCGATGTGCAGGTAGCCGTTCGGCTCGGGCGGGAAGCGGGTGCGGATCTTGGCCGGGTCCTTCGGCGCCTTTTCGTGCAGGTCGTAAGTGCCCGGGCGGCCGGCCCAGTTGCGGTCCGCGTAGGTGCCGCGCAACAGGTCGTCCGCGATGATGGTGCGGATGAAGTTGGGAGCGGGCGGTCGGGCCGCTTTCTTGTCCATTTCGGGCGCCTGCGTCGTCACGGCATTGTAGCTTTCGGTGTTGCAATGCAGTGCGCGAGGTGCGCAGCGGGAAGGCGCAGAGCGGGATCCCCGCCTGCCCGGAGATGACACGGACCGATCCTCGCGGATCACGCCTGACACCGCTGGATCCCAGCTTGGGCGGCGAAGATGCGGCGCGGAGTCGTATCGGCCCTCGTCGTCCCGGCGCAGAGCCTGGCTCGGACCTGATCCGGCGCCGGTACCCGAGTGGTCAGCGACGCGGATTGGGCCCCGGCCTTCGCCGGGGCGACGGCGGTCGGCGGGGGCGTTCGCCAAGATCCCTCGCTTCTTCCTGCTTCGCCTGCGCGATCAGCCATTGCACGAACGCCTCGACCTCCGGCCGCCTTGCGGCCTGCGGCGCGACGACGACGTAGTAGGCGCGCGACGAGGCGGCGCGCTGCCGCAGCGGCGCGACCAGCTTGCCTTCGCGGATCAGGTGCTTGACCAGCGGGCTGGTGGCGATGGCCACGCCCTGGCCGTCGACGGCGGCGCGGATCACCTGGTCGTACTGGGTGAGGTGCAGCGCGCCGCGCGGCGCAAGCGGCGGCAGCTGCATCACTTCCAGCCAGGCGTTCCAGCTAAGCCAGGGCGCGCCGCCATCGGGCCGCTCGTAGTGCAGCAGCACGTGGTTGTTCAGGTCCGAGGCCGTGCGCAGCGGCTGCCGGCGCAGCAGCGCGGGACTGGCCACCGGCATCACCTCCTCGCCGAACAGGCGGATCGCGTCGGACGGCACCAGCGACGGCGGCGCGTAGCGAACGGCGACCTCGATGTCGTCGCGGGCGAGGTCGACGAGGCGGTTGTTGGCGTCGACGCGGATGTCGATCTCCGGATGCTGCTGGCGGAACGAGGCGAGCCTGGGCACCAGCCACAGCGAGGCGAACGAAATCGTCGTCGACACCGTGAGCGCGCGCCCCGGCGCGCGCAGCTGCGCCGTGGCCTCGGCAATCCGGCGCAGCGCGTCGTTCGCGGCGCGGTACAGCACCTGGCCGGATTCGGTGAGCAGCAGCGCCCGGTGCTGGCGCTTGAACAGCGTCGCGCCGAGGTGATCTTCGAGCGCCTTGATCTGCCGGCTGACTGCGGATTGGGTCAGGCTCAGCTCGTGGGCGGCACGGGTGAAGCTCAGGTGGCGCGCGGCCGACTCGAAGCCGCGCAGCAGGTCCAGCGGCGGCAGGCGGGTCGTCACTTCGCATTCCCGGGATTCATGCAGAGCCTTCCGAAAGATCGTTTGAGTGCCGGCATTTCAGCTTGCAGGATAGCGCCATCGCCGCCGCGTGCCGATCGATTCCGCCGGAAACGGAGATGCGCTGCGGGAATGCAAAGGAGCCTGTCATGGCGACCGTGACCCACCGCACCGAAGTGCAACTGGCCGGCGAGGAACTGCTGGCGCTGGCCGATATCCGCGGCGCGCGGCTGCGCTGCGTCGAAGGCAGCGTGTGGCTGACGCTCGACCGCGATTCACGCGACGTCGTCCTCAGCCCCGGCGACAGCTTCGTCGTCGACCGCGACGGCGTGACGCTGCTGCACGCGCTGGCGCCGGCGCGGCTGCTAGTAGAGACCTACATCGAGGCGGCCGTCCTCGCGCCGGTGGTCGGCTGGCGCGCCGCAATGGCGCAATTCACGCGGCGGATGTGCGCCGGGCTGTCGCCGTCGCGGCTGGCCGGCGCCTGACGCGGCCGAAGAAACTGCCGCGTCGTTGTCGGCGCCTCGGCCGGGCCAGCGGCATTACCGCGGCGCCGGCGTCATCCCCGCGGCGCACTGTCATCCCCGCGAAGGCGGGGATGCGGTGCTTCCTGTCGCGAAGGCACCGTTTTCCCGCCTCGACGTGAACGACACGAAGTGGCGGGACTCCTGCACCTGTAAGCCGCAGCCATCTGGCACGACCAACCCGCCGCGTACCCATCGGGTCGCATGCCGGCCGCCACGGAACACGAGCGCGTGCGGACGGGCATCACTTCGACCGCTCGCCCGATGCAGCATGCCTGCAGGAGACAGACCGATGAAATCGAATTTCCTCCGCGCGTCCGCGCTGGCCCTCGCCCTGAGCACCTCGCTGATCGCGCTGCCGTCGCAGGCGCGCGCCGACGACCTGACCTTCCCGGTCATCTTCAAGATGGCCGACAAGAACAACGACGGCATGGTCACCAAGCAGGAGTTCCTCGACGCCATGTCGAAGGCGTTCGACATGAAGATGGACAAGATGAAAGGCGACACCAAGATGGTCAAAGGCACGATGATGACCCGCGACGGCCTGAAGAGCCTGCTCAACGACATCTACCACGGCGCCTGATCGGGGCCGAGACAGCGGTCGACGGGCGGCGCGGTGGTGCCGCCCGCTTTCGCTTTGCGCGGGATTGCAGCCGCGCGGCCGTGCGGCGTAACGTCGCTGCCATCGCGATCGGTCAAGCGGAGCCTGCGATGGCCTACGACGAGGCACTTGCCGCGCGCGTTCGCCGTGCGCATCACGGCCGGCGCGAACTCACCGAGAAGAAGATGTTCGGCGGCGTGGCCTTCATGCTTCGCGGCAACATGTGCTGTGCCATCACCGGCGGCGAGCTGATCGTGCGCCTGTCGCCGGCGCAGGCCGAAGCAGCGCTGGCCGAGCCGGACACGAAGGTCTTCGACATGAGCGGCCGTCCGATGAAGGGCTGGATCGTCGTCACCGAAAGCGGTCTGGCCGCCGACGGCGCGCTGGCGCGTTGGGTCGGTCTCGGCGCGGCCTTTGCGGCGGCGCTGCCGGCGAAGTAGGCGTCCTTCGCTTCGCCTGCAGCGGGCCGAGGCGGCCCGGATTGCGATCCGCCATCGGGCCCGGCTTCGGGGTGCGACTCCTGCGGGCAAGCCGCAGCCCTTGCGCCCGGCGCTGCCGCGGCCTCAGTGCCCGTGATAGGCGTGCACCACGGCGTGTCCCTTGCCGCGCGCGATCAGCCAGCGCACCACCGGGAACGCCGCCACGCCGGCGATGGCCAATGCGACGGCGAGACTGCCCCAGAACAGCGGGCTCGACAGCGGCGCGTCCATCGCGCCCGGAATGGCCAGCATGATCAGGTTGTCGACGATTTCCATGATCGTGATCGAGGCCGTGTCGGCGAGGAAGGCGAGCTTGAGCGCCGCGGCGACGGGCAGCCCGGCGCGCAGCAGCGGCAACATCGTCAGCGCGTAGCCGGAGACGAAGGCCAGGGTGACGGCCAGCGCGATCGTCTCGGAATTGCTCAGTCCGAGCGCGGTGCCGATCACCATGCCGGCCACTTCGCCGATCGCACATCCGGTCAGGCAGTGCAGGGTGGCGGAAAACGCGGTGCGGTTCAGCGACGGCGCCGGGGGCGCGTCGTGCGCGCCCGCATGATGGCCGGCATGCCCCTCGTGTTCCGAATGGCCGCGGTGGGCCGCGTGATCGTGGTGCCCGGCGTGGGCGTGCGGGTGGTGCGCGTGGGTGGCGGCGGTGTTGATCGTCTTCTCCTTCATCGGAAGCGGCGCGGTCAGGCCAGGGTGGCGGCAAGGGCGAGCAGCAGGATCGGCGCGATCGACAGCACAAAGCGCCGGGCCTCGGTGCGCAGTTCGGTTTCGATGTCGTCCAGCGGTTCGGTGTTCATCGCGTGTCTCCAGTGGGTGAAGTGCCGGCAGTGTCAACCTTCCCACGATGGCAAGGTCAAGGGCCTGTCGCGCGCACGCCGCACGTGCCAAGATCCGGCCCCATGAAGCGGGCCGGTGCAGGGGTGATGACGCAGCGCTACTTCGAACTGGGCGAGGCGCGGCGCGACGGCTTCCTGAACATCGGCGAGGCGGCGCAGGCCAGCGGTGTGTCGGCGAAGATGATCCGGCATTACGAGAGCATCGGCGTGATCCCGCGGCCGGCCCGCACCGCCGCCGGCTATCGGCTGTACCGCGATGCCGACGTGCACACGCTGCACTTCGTCCAGCGGGCGCGGGCGCTCGGCTTCCCGGTCAGGGAGATCGCGACCCTGGTCAGCCTGTGGCGCAATCCGCGGCGCAGCAGCGCCGAGGTGCACCGGCTGGCGTCGAAGCACCTGCAGACGCTGGAGAAACGGATCGAGCAGATGCAGGGCCTGCGCGGCAGCCTGCGTCATCTGGTCGACGCCTGCCACGGCGACGAACGACCGGACTGCCCGATCCTCCACGACCTGGCCGAGCCGCAGGCCGCGGGGCGCAGCGCGCCGGCGCCGGCGCGATCGCCCTTGCGGCGGCCGCGGCCGTGAAGCATCTGCTCAAGCTGCTGCACCTCGCCGCGGCGATCGGCTTCGTCGGCACGCTGGCCGTATGCCTGCTGCTGGCGATCACCGCCGACGATTCGACGCCTACTGCGTTCGCGGCCGTGCGCCGAGCCATCGCGCTGGCGGCGCAGGACATTGCCCTGCCGTCGCTGGTGCTGCTGGCGCTCACCGGCATGCTACTGATGGTCAAGCAGCCGGCGCTGGTCGAGGCGCGCTGGGTCTGGGCCAAGGCGGCGCTTGGCCTGCTGGTGGCGGGCATCGCGCTGCTGGTCGTCATCCCGGCGGCGACGCGCGCTGCAGCGCTGGCGCAACTGGCGCTGGAAGGCTCGCCGGTGCTGGGGCCGCTGACTTCCGCGCTGCGCGCCGAATGGATCGGGGCAGTGGCGGCGCTTGTCCTGTCGCTGGCGGCGATCGCGCTGGCCGTGTGGCGGCCGCGCTTCGGCCGTCCGGCGAGCGAGTGAGCGTGAAGGTTGGTGTGCCATGCGTTGCACTGACGGATCGCTCGACCCGGCCGCTTGACCGCCATCAGTCGGCCGGGTCCGGCGCCGTCTAGCGTGTGACGGCGCGCCGGAGCGCCTGCGTTTCTTGGCGGCGTCATCACCGCGGGCGTGGGAATCCGGCGCCCTGGTCGCAGGAAGACACTGGCTCCCCGCCTGCGCGGGGCCGACGGACACGACGGTGCGCGGATCCGGGCTTCACGGCCGCCGCGAATTTCGGGATTGGTTTCAGACTGCCGAGCACTTGTCCAGCCATCCGAGCGAGGGACGATGACGACCCGACGTGCGACGACGCGCAACAGCAGCAAGACGCCGGCCACGCGGCAGCGGCGCGGACGCGCGGCGAGCCGCGACAACCGCCCGCGCACCGCGCTCGTGCTGCAGGGCGGTGCGGCGCTCGGCGCCTACGAAGCCGGCGTGCTTCAGGCGTTGATCGAAGCGCGGCGGCCTCTGGAAGTGGTGACCGGCTGCTCGATCGGCGCGCTTATGGCGGCGATCGTCGTGGCCAGCCGCGGCGACCCGGTCGAGACGCTGCGCGACATGTGGCGCCGCTTCGCCATGCCGGTCAACCCGTTCCTGCCCAACCTGTTCGCGAGCAGCCTGCCGGTGCCGGGCGGCCGCAACGTCTACCGGCCCAATGCGCTGTACTTCACGATGCCGACGCTGGCCACGCACATGTACGAGGCCGGCCCGTTGCTGGCAGCGCTGCACGACTGGGTCGACTTCGAGCGGTTGAACGCGGCGCCGACTGAAGTGATCGTGACCGCGGTCGAGGTCAAGAGCGGCACGCTGGAAGAGTTCTCAAGCCACCGCGGCGGACTGAGCCCCGAGCACATCGTCGCCAGCGCCAGCCTGCCGCCGGTGTTCCCGGTCACTTCCGTCGACGGCGGCGACTACTGGGACGGCGGGCTGATCGCCAGCACGCCGCTGCGGCCGGCGATCAACGCGATCGAGAAGCACAACCAGAAGGCGCGGGCGGCGCTGTGGGAACTGATCGTCGTCGATCTGTTCACGCCGAGCACGCGGCCGCCGCGCGACATGAGCGATGTGCTGCAGCGGGCGTTCGAGCTGGTCTTCTTCGGCAAGTTCCAGCACGACCTGAAGCTGTTCCAGTGGATGAACGCGCAGCTCGACCTGATGATCGAGGTCGACCGGGCGTTGCCGAAGTCGAGCCCGGTCCGCCGTCATCCGGCGTACGTCAAGCTGTCGCAGCATCGCCGCGTCGACCGGCTGACCATCGTGCGCGCCGACGATCCCGATGCGCTCGGCGGCCCGGCGGATTTCTCGCACGAGGCCATCGAGCAGCGCATGCGGCTCGGCTACGCCGACGGCAGGCGCGCGCTGCGCGGCTGAAGCGCCTGCGCCGGCGCGGTCAAAGCAGCGACGACAGCCGCAGCTGGACGAAGTTCTCGCCCGGATTCGGCTTCCTGAAGCCGGCGTTGGAGAAATGCTGGTAACGCAGCGTCAACTCCAGAGCGCCGTCGGCCGAGCGAAAGCCGAAGCCGAGGTGTTCGCCGAAGTTGAAGACGGTGCTGAACCGCTTGTCGCCGTTGCGATACACGGGCGCGATCACATTGGCGCCGATCGCGCCCTCGACGAAAAGCTTCGGCCAGCGTTCGAAGTGATAGCGCAGCAGCGGCGCGAGGCCGGCATGGGCCGAGAGGGCATCGCCGCCGTTGCCGTCGCGGGCCCGCCAGCGGCCCAACGACAGTTCGGTATAGCCGCTCCAGGTGCCGCCGGTCACCGCGCGGCGCGGATCATGCCAGGACCACAGCAGCCCGGCGGTCAGCGCGTCGCTGTGATCGCCCCAGGCCGCTTGTGCGAAGACATGCGACGGAAACCAGGAACGCGGCGTCGATGGGGCTGCGGTGTCGGCCGCGGTGGCAGGAAAGACCACCGCGTACAGGCAGATCAGGGCAACGCGTACGCAGCGCATCGATCGAGGCGCGCCGGGCTGCAGGCCGGCGCGGGCGGGATTATCGCTGCGCGCCGCCTGCGCCGGAACCGGGCGGCGACACGGCTTCGCGCCCGCGCGACAGACGCGAAAGCGCATGCCGGGGCCGTGGCCCCGGCATGCGACGCAGCCGTTTCGGCTGGCGATCAGGCGCCGATCTGCGCTGCGCCGTAAAGGGCCAGTTCGCGCTTGACCTGCTCGCGCGTCAGCTTCGTGTCCGATTTCTGCAGCTCGACCGGATGCACTTCGCCATAGAGCGGGATCCGCTCGACGTCGGCCCGGCCCATCGTCGAGCCGTAGGTGGCCTGCGCCGAGGCCAGCTGGATGGTGTCCTGCTGCGCGGCGGCCTGCGCCGACAGCGGCAGGGCAACGCTGGCAAGGACGGCAAGGAAGAGCTGTTTCGCGTTCATCGTCATCTCCGAGGTGAGGTTGGGTCGATCGGCATACAGAGAACCCGGCCCCGGGAGCGTCCGCGGGCGCGACGGCATCTGCGTGCCCATCAGTCGAGCGATGCCGCCGCCGCTTACCTGCCGCCGGCATTCGCACCTCCCAAGGATGGGATGTAAGAAAACGAAGGCCCGCGCGAGGCGGGCCTTCGTTCGGCGACAGGCCGTTCGTCAGCGCACTTGCCAGCGGCCGTCGCCACTGGAGCAGGCGACCTGCGTGCTGGTCTCCTCCTTGCCGCCGCGCCGGCCGACGAGGCGGAACGCGCGACAGCCTTCGCCGATATCGCGCACCGGGGTCAGCGTGTAGGCCACATTCGTGCGCGTGTTGTGCCAGTTGACCGCACGTCCGACCGGAGCCAGCTCGAGCGCGTGGCCGATGCAGGCCTGGTCGGCGCGGTCGATCTCGCGGCCGACCGTGGCGCCGATGACCGCGCCGATCACGGTGCCGATGATCACGCCGACCACGGGATCGCTGCTGCGCGCGCCGATCACGCCGCCGATGGCCGCGCCGGCAGCGCCGAGCACGGCGGCGGTGTCGCAGCGGCCTGAAAGCACGCCGTAGTCGGTGCGCCAGGCGCGCCCTGCATAGCCGGCATAGCCGGAGTCGTTCTTCTTGCGCCAGCCGTGCGCCGACGCCTGTGACGGCGGCTGCGCCGCGGCCGGCAGCGCCAGCGCGAGCGCGAGCGCGATCAGGGTGAACAGGGGCAGCACGCGGTGCATGGGATGTCTCCGGCCGCCTTGCGGCCTCGCCAGCTTACGCAATGCGAGCCGACACGCGATCTGCCGCCGCGGCGCGGCTGCGCTGCTGCCGGCGTTGCTCGCCGATCCGCTCGCCGCGGCGCTTGCGCAGCCAGACCCACAGCCCGGTGCAGACGAGCAGCAGCGGCGTCAGGCCGGTCAGGCACATGGCGACCATGCCGGGCGTGCCGAAAGCGGTGCCGCTGTGCAGCGGGAACAGCCAGTGCATCAGCGTTTCGCCGGCATTGCGCGTGCGGTCGCTGCGCTCGACGAGCAGCTCGGCCGTGATCGGGTGCACCCAGACGATGGTGTCGCCGAGCCGGTATTCGTCGCCCGGGCGTTGCAGGTAGAACAGGTAGCCTGCCGTGGCCTTCAGCGGAATGTGGATCTCGGTGATCCTGCGGTCGGGAAACGACGTGCGCACGGTGTGGATGACCTGCGCGAAAGGCGCCGGATCGTCGCGCGAGCCCTGCCGCCAGGGAATGACCGGAAAGGTCGCCACCTTGGAGAAGACGCTGACCAGATCGCGCACGTAGTTCAGGTAGACGAGCGTGGCGCCGGTGATCGTGGTCAGCAGCAGCAGCACGAGGAACACCGCGCCGACCGAGCGGTGCACGTCGAAGAAGATGCGCGTGGCCGAGGCGCGCACGTTGATCCACACCAGCTTCGCCCAGCCCGAGCGCTTCTTCGGCAGCGCGAGGACGAGGCCGGTCACGGCCGAGGCGAGCAGGGCGAAACCGGCGATGCCGACGATGTTCGAGCCGGTATTGCCGAGCAGCACGTTGCGGTGGAACTCGTAGACGGTGCGCAGCAGGTGGCGCCGGTCAAGGCTCATCGTCTCGGTGCCGCGGATGCCGAGCAGGTTGCCGCTCGCCGGATCGAAGGTCGCCTCGACACGCTCTTCGCGGCCGCCGCGCGACGGCGCGGTGCGCATCTGCAGCCGGTAGACCTCGCCGGCGGCGGCCGGCAGGCGCACGCGGTCGACCCCGGCCAGTCCGGGCGAGGTGCGGGCGCGCTCGACGATCGCCTCCGGCGGCAGCGATGGGCCGCGCGCGCTCGCGCGCAGCAGATCGGGATTGAGCCAGGCGTCGACCGGCTCCTCGAACACCAGCACGCTGCCGGTCAGCCCGACCAGCGCGAACCACAGGCCCAGCGCGATGCCGAGCCACTTGTGCACCGTGAACCAGAGCCTGTCTTCGCGCATGCCGCTGCGCCGAGCCGTGGATTGCCGTTGCCGCGACACTACTTGACGCGCGCGCCGCCGTCGATCAGCCGCTGCCTGCGCCGGCCAGCGCGGCGCGGATCGCTTCGATGCGGGCGCGATTGACGCCGAAATCCTTGCGCCCGAGGCGCGAGGCCGAGCGCACGTGGATCACGCCTTCGCCGGGGCTCGCCCAGAACTCGGCGTCGTCGACGAACTTAAGCCAGCGCGTGCTGAACTGCACGTACAGGTAGTCCGACCGCGCGCTGACGACGCGCGCGCCGGGCATGTTGCCGACGATCGCGCACAGGCGCTTCATGGTCGCGGCGAGGTCGGCGCCGCCGGCCAGCGGTGGTATGCGTGCATAGTCGACGAGAGCGCCGCTGCCGGTGTGCAGCTCGGCCTGGCTGCTCACCGAATTCGGCGTGCGCGAAGGCGCCTTCAGTCTGCCGTCGCGCACGCCGAGGTCGGCCGGCGCGCTGCCGGCCAGCCAGCCCGCCTGGCCGGCGGCGAGCAGTACTGCGGCCAGCAGCAGCACCGCCACGAGCGCATACAGGACGACGGTCATCAGCCTCCTCGGCATCGGCGGATCCCGGTCGCGGCGGTGCAACGGCCGCGCCGCATCAGACGCGCGGGTTGAAGCGATGAACGAACTTGCGGTCGATGCGGTCCTTCCAGCGCCAGACCCATGCGCCGTCGATCACCAGCGGCCCCCACACGCCGACCGCATCCTGCGCGCCGGCGGAAATCAGGTAAAGCGCGCGTTTCTGCGGCCGATGGCTGATCAGGCGTCGCTGCGTGAGCGCGCGCAGCAGGTTCTCGCCCAGTGCCGGTCCGGCGCGCACGGCGTAGACGCCGCTCTTGCGGTGCTTGCGGCCGACCATCGAGGCGCAGTCGCCGGCGGCGAACACAAACGGGTGCGATACCGACTGCAGGCAATGGTTGACTGCGATGAAGCCCTTGCTGTCGCACTTCAAGCCGGATTCGGACGGCCACGTCGCGGCGCTCGTGCCCAGCGCGGTGATGATGATGTCGGCATAGAACTCGCCGGCACCACGGATCATCACGGCGTTTTCGCGAACCGACTCGGCATCGGCCTCGATCACGCGCACGCCCAGCGCGGTGAGCCGGCGCCGCATCAGCCTGCGCGCCGCCGCCGGCATGTCCGGCAGCAGTCCGGCGCGGCCGGCGACCAGGTTCAGCTTCAGTTGCAGATTGGCCTGCTGCGCGCGATACGCCAGCGCCGCGATCACCTCGGTGCCGGCGGCGCCACCGCCGAGCACGGCCAGCGTCTGCGCCAGCGGCGTGCCGGCGAAGCGCAGTTCGAGCGTGCGCCACGCCTCGAGAAGCTGCTCGACCGGGCGCACCGACAGCGTGTGCTGCAGGCCGGGGATCGTGCTGCGGTCCGGCGCCGGCCCGATGTCGAGCGACACGACATCGAACGGCAGCACGCCGCCGCCGTCGGTGATGGCGATGCGCTGTGCAAGGTCGAGGGAAACGACGCGCCCGCGGACAAAATCGGCCTGCGCGGCCTCGGCCACCGGGTCAAGCGGGATCGAACACTGCGCCATCGTGTAGTGTCCGGCCAGATGTCCGGGCAGCATGCCGGAGTAAATCTGGCTGTCGTGCGCCGAGACCAGCGTCACGTCGATGCCGCTGCGGCGGCGCTTCGCCAGCAGCTCGAGCACGGCCAGGTGCGCATGACCGCCGCCGATCAGCAGCAGCTGGCTGCTCATGTGAACTGCGTCCGCGCTTCGCGCCGAGCGTTCCGCGCTGCGCGGCCGCCGCCGGCGCTGCCGTCTCGCCGACGCGCCAGGGTGTCGCTCTCGGCGCGGGGTGGGTTCAGCCGAACGCAACGGCCTGCGCTCGCCTGCCCTGAGCCGGCCGCGCCTGCGAGCGCGACCGAGAAACGGCCCGCCGCGCTCATCCGACCGGCGGCGCGAGCACGCCGGCGGCGAGCGCCTGCTCGTAATCGGCGGCGGTGTCGAGATCGTCGAGCGTCGGCCGCAGCGCACAGCGCAGCCCGAGCGCGGCGATGCGGGCCTGTGTCCGTTGCAGCACTTCGGGTGTCCCCCAGGGTATCGATTCGAACAGCGCGGCCTGCGCCCGGGTCAGTCCGATCAGCACGTAGCCGCCGTCGCTTGCGGGTTGTATCACGACATCGTGCTGCGCCAGTTCGGCGGCGGCGGCGACGAGGTCCTGCGGCCGCAGTTGCGGGCAGTCGGTGCCGATCAGCAGCAGCGGCGGCTCGGTCGCGGCAAAGGCGTGGTGCATGCGCGCGCCCAAATCGGCGCCGACCTGGCTGCGCGGCGTCACATCGAAGCGCTGCGCGGCATCGATGATGAACGGATGCGCTGCGTCGCCGGCCACCCATAGCGTGACCTGCGCCTGCGGCACGGCGCAGGCGGTGGCGAGTGTGCGCTCGATCAACTGCCGTTGCAGCGCTGCGGCGCCGGCCGCGCCGAGACGCGGAATCAGCCGCGTCTTCGCCTGTCCGGGCACGGGGGCGCGGGCGAAGACGGCGATCCGGGGGTGGCGCTCGTCAGCGTGCATCGCGGTAACGACGCGCCAGTTGCGCCGGATCGGCGCCGAGGAAGAACGCCAGGCGCAGCCACCACATCAGCGCCACCGTGCGCCAGACGCCGTGCCGCTGCCAGCGCCGTGCCGAGGTGACGACGCGGCTGCGCAGCGCCAGCGGCGCCGACAGCCGCTTGGCGCGGCGGCAGAAATCGATGTCCTCCATCAGCGGCAGCGGCGCGAACCCCTCCAGCGCGACGAAGGCGCTGCGCTCGACGAACAGCGCCTGGTCGCCGGTGGCGATGCCGGTGGCGCGTGAGCGCCAGTTCATCAGGGTCTCGACCAGCCGCAGAGGCCAGCCGGCTCCGTCGAGGCGGACGTCGAAGCGGCCCCAGCAGCGCGGCGAATTCGCCAGCGCGCGGGCGACGGTGCGGTCGGCCTCCTCGGGCAGGCGCGTATCGGCGTGCAGGAACAGCAGCACGTCGGCGGCCGCGGCTTCGTCGGCGCGGGCGCCGGCATTCATCTGCAGCGCCCGGCCGCGCGGCGCGGCGAGCACGCGGTCGGCCAGCGGCGCGGCGCGTGCCGGCGTGCCGTCGGTGCTGCCGCCGTCGACGACGACGAGCACCGTGCCGCGGGCACGCATCGGCGCCAGCGCCGCCAGCGCGGCCTCGATCGTCGCCGCTTCGTTCAGGACCGGGATGACGATGGCCAGACGCATCGAGGATCAACGCAGTCGCGGCGGCTTCGGCGCCTCGCCGGGCGTCTTCGCCTTGACGATTGCCGCCAGTTCCCTGGCACCGAGCACGGTGACGCCGGGCCGCGCGCTGCGCACCACGGCGAGGATCGCCTGCGCGGCCGTGCGCGCCGACAGCGCCTTCGTATAAGACGGCAGCATCAGGTCGGCCAGCGTGCGGCCGACGGTGCGCACCAGCGCCAGTGGCATCGGCAGGCGGCGCGTGTCGTCGGCGGCGGTCGGGCGGATGAAGATCAGCCGTTCGAAGCCCATGCCGACCAGCGCGATCTCGTCGACCGAGGCCAGCGTTCGCGTCGCCTCGCCCATCTGCAGCAGCGCCGGCAGCGGCGCCACCAGGACCAGCGTGGTGGCGCCGGCCTCGCGCGCGGTGCGCGCCGCCTGCAGCACATCGGCCACGCCGTAGCGGCGGATCGGCGAGGCCTGCGGCACGAAGGTTTCCTCGCCGGTGATGCCGACGAAGGCATCGTCGACCACCGGCGTGCCGCGGCCGATCAGCCACGGCACGAAGCGCGGCGCGGCGCTGCCGATCGGGTGCGACACGCCGACGTGCACCGAGCGGTATTCGCCGGCGCCGATCAGCGCCGCGAGCAGTTCCTCGCCCAGCGCGCCGACCAGGCCGAGCGCCAGCGCCGAGCGCAGCGGCTGCCGTGCCGCGGCGGCCGGCCGATCGGCGGCGAGCGCGGCACGCAATGATGCAGGCGAAGGCGGCTTCACAGCGCGCGATTGTGCCGCAGGCGGCCGCGCCGCCGGGCGCCGCGACGGCTTCAGCGCGGCAGGTCGTTCAGCCGCCAGTCGTAGTCGACGAAACGGATCGGCGCGGTCTTGCTGCGCAGGCGGGCGCGGTCCGCCGGCGAGTCGGCCAGCTGATCGGCGTACTTCGCCGCCACGTCCTGCAGGCTGGCGAAACCGCGATGGCCCTTTTCGAAATCCTGCCGGTACCAGTCGAAAAGCTGCAGCAGCTCGACCGTCTGCGTCCGCGCGTCGTAGCGGTTGCGCGAGCGGTCGCTCATGAAGCGCAGGAACAGGTCGTCGAGCTGCGCGTCGAGGCGTTCGGCGACGAAGGCATCGCGGCCGAGCATCGGGCAGCCGACACTGGCGCAGTTCACCGCCACATGTACGCGCGGGTCGTCGAACGCGCCCGGCGCGCGCAGCGTGTCGTGCTCGATCCAGTCGAGACTGCGCTTCGCGCCGAGCAGGACGAAGAACTCGTCCTTCCACGGATTGCCGATGACGCGGCCGAAGTCGCGGATCGACTTCAGGTTCGGATAGCGGCTCAGGACCTTCTCGACGGTGAAGGCGTTGTAGGCATTGGCGAGAAAGGCGTACTGCTGCGCCTTGCTCCATGCCGCGTACTGCGCCGGCGTCACCGCCGACAGGCGGTTCAGGTAGTCGGCGAGTTGCGCGCGGTCGGCAGCGAAGCCGCGGTAGTCGACCTGCGATGCACTGCCGCCGGCGATCAGACGCACATGCTTCTTCAGCAGCGCGTCCCAGGCGGCGTGCGTGTGATCGAAACCCTGCGCGCCGGCGCTGCCCGCCAAGGCGAGGAGAGCTGCGAGGACAAACGTCAGAACTTTGCGGACCATGGCGTGGGTGCGGGGAGGCGGTGCTGCCGACGTATCGGTCGGCGCCGGTGCCTGCGCATTACGCCGCACTGCGCGGCGCTCAGACGTCGGACAGCTGCCGCCGGACAAGGTTGCCGATGGCCAGGCACGCGGTCAGTCCCGGCGATTCGATGCCGAACAGGTTGACCAGCCCGCCGACGCCATGCGCCTCTGGTCCGGCGATGACGAAGTCCGCCGGCGGGTCGCCGGGGCCGCTGAGTTTCGGCCGGATGCCGCAGTAAGCTGGCTGCAGGGCGCCGTCGGGCAATTGCGGCCAGTACTCGCGAACCTCGGCGTAGAAGGCGTCGGCGCGGCGCGGATCGACGGTGTAGTCGATCGCATCGATCCACTCGACGTCGGGCCCGAAGCGCGCCTGGCCGCCGAGGTCGAGCGTCAGGTGCACGCCCAGCCCGCCCGGCACCGGCACCGGGTAGACCAGCCGCGTGAAGGGGGCGCGGCCGGAGAGCTGGAAGTAGCAGCCGCGGGCGAGAAAGCGCGGCGGGATCGCCGCGGAGGGCAGCGACTCGATGTTTGCCGCAACCTGCTGCGCGTGCAGCCCGGCGGCGTTGACGATCCAGTCGGCTGCGAGCGTGAACGGCGCTTCGCCGCCGGTGTGCACGACCCAGCCCGCGCCGTGGCGCTGCGCGCGCTCGAACGGCGCGGCGCAGGCGAGCGTGCCGCCGGCCGCTTCCATGTCGCCGAGCAGCGCCAGCATCAGGCCATGGCTGTCGATGACGCCGGTTTCCTGCGAATGCAGCGCGGCGACGCAGCGCAGCCGCGGTTCGAGTCGCCCGGCCTCGGCGGCATCGATCAACCGGCAGTTCTCCACGCCGTTGGCCAGCGCCTTGTGCTGGATCGCCTGCAGGGCGTCGAGCTGTTCCGCACGGGTGGCGACGACGAGCTTGCCCAGCCGCCGGTGCGCGACGCCGCGCTCGGCGCAGTAGGCGTAGAGCTGGCGCCGGCCGTCGACGCACAGCGTCGCCTTCAGCGAGCCGGTCGGGTAGTACAGGCCGGCGTGGATGACCTCGCTGTTGCGCGAACTGGTGCCGGTGCCGAAATGGCGCTCGCTTTCGAGCACCAGCACCTCGCGACCCGACTGCGCCAGCGCCCGCCCGATGGCCAGGCCGACCACGCCGGCGCCGATGACGACGACTTCGATTCGATCCAATCCGCACCTCTTCGTCCGCCATGGCGGCGGGCGGAGATTCTGCATCGGGACGGTCGCCAGCGGCGCGGCGCGCCCCCGCGCCTGCTCGGCCGAGGCTGCGCCAAGGCCGGGGCGGCCCCGGCAAGCGCCAGCGTCAGATCAGGCGCGCGGCAGACAACGGCGTTCGCAGCCGCTCGATGCGCGGACTTTCAGTGCGCGTCGGCGGCGTAGGCCCTGCGCTTGTCGGTCAGCAGTGCGCCCACCTTGCCGAGAACGGCGGCGATGCCGTACTCGCCGCGGCGCCACGCCTGGAAGGCGGTCAGGAACGCCCACTGGCCCTGGGTCACGGTGGCGCGCTTCCAGTTGCCGGCGGCGTACTTGTTCGCTTCGGCCAGCGTCGGGTAGGTGTGAATGGTGCCGAGGATCTTGTTCATGCCCAGCCCGTGCTTCATCGCCAGCACGTACTCGGCCAGTAAGTCCCCGGCATGTTCGCCGGCGATTGTGACGCCGAGAATCCTGTCGGTGCCCGGCGCCGTCAGCACCTTGACGAAACCGTGCGCTTCCTCGTCGGCGATGGCGCGGTCCAGATCGTCGATGCCGTAGACGGTCACCGTGTGCGCAATGTTCTTCTCTTTCGCCTCCTGTTCGTTCAGGCCCACGCGGGCGACCTCCGGATCAGTGAAGGTGGCCCACGGGATCACGCGGTAATCGGCCTTGAAGCGGCGGAAGCTGCCGAACAGCGCGTTGACCGCGGCATACCAGGCCTGGTGCGCGGCGGTGTGCGTGAACTGGAACGGCCCGGCGACGTCGCCGCAGGCGAAGATGTTCGGATAGATCGTCTGCAGGTAGTCGTCGGTCTCGACCGTGCGCGCCCGGGTCGTGCCGATGCCGAGTTCCTCCAGCCCGTAGCCGGCGGTGTTGGCGATGCGGCCCACCGCCACCAGCACCTCGTCGAAGGCGATGCGCAGGTCGCGCCCGTCGTGCTCGACGACCATGATCTTTTCGCCGTTTTCGACCAGGAACTGCTTGGCCTTGTGGTTGACCAGCACGCGGATGCCTTCGGCTTCGAAGCGGTCCTGCACCAGCTTCGACACCTCGGGGTCCTCGCGGATCAGGATGCGCGGCAGCATTTCGACCTGCGTCACCTGCGAACCGAGCCGGGCGAAGGCCTGCGTCAGCTCGGAGCCGATCGGGCCGCCGCCGAGCACCACCAGCCGTTTCGGCAGCACGCGCAGGCTCCACACGGTGTCCGAGGTCAGGTAGCCGACCTGCTCCAGCCCCGGAATCGGCGGCACGAACGGGCGCGCGCCGGCGGCGATGACGATGTTCTTCGTCGTCAGCGTGCGAGTGCCGTTGGCTGTGGCCACTTCGACCGTCCACGGCGAGGTGATCTTCGCCGTGCCGGTGACGCAGTCCACGCCGAGCGCGGTGTAGCGTGACACCGAATCGTGCGGCTCGACGGTCCTGACCACGCGCTGCACGCGCTCCATCACTTCGGCGAAGTCGAAGCTGGCCTCCGCTTTGGCGATGCCCATCTCCTTCGCGCGGGCGATGTGGCTGAGCAGCTTGGCCGAGCGGATCAGCGCCTTCGACGGCACGCAGCCGGTGTTCAGGCAGTCGCCGCCCATGCGGTGCTTCTCGATGAGCGCCACCTTGGCCTTGGTCGCCGCGGCGATGTAGGCCGAGACCAGCCCGGCGCTGCCGGCGCCGATCACCACCATGTTGTAGTCGTACCTGTGGGGGCGCTTGCCGCCCCACTTCGCGTAGACCTTGCGCGCCTTCAGCGCGTCGAGCGCTTTCTTGGCGGCGAGCGGGAAGATGCCGAGCAGCACGAAGGCAAAGACCAGCCCGGCGGACACCTTGAACTGGCCCAGTTGCGTGCCGGCGTACACGTACACGGCGGTGCCGGCGAGCATGCCGATCTGGCTCACCCAATAGAAGGTCCAGGTACGGATGGCGGTGAGCCCCATGGCGAGGTTGATCAGCCAGAACGGAAAGAGCGGCACCAGCCGCAGCGCGAAGAGATAGAAGCCGCCCTCGCGCGCGATGCCGTCGTTCAGCGGCTTCAGCCGTTCGCCGAACTTCATCGTCACCCAGTCGCGCAGCAGGAAGCGCGCGACGAGGAAGGCGAGCGTGGCGCCGATGCTGGCGGCAAAAGACACCAGCACCAGCCCGGTCCAGAAGCCGAAGATCGCGCCGCCGGCGAGCGTCATGATCGCCGCGCCGGGCAGCGACAGGGCCGCCACGGCGATGTAGACGAGCAGGTAAACCGCAGCAGCGGTCCACGGGTTCTCGGCGGTGTAGGCGTCGATGCGCGAGCGCTGCGCCTCGAAGTACTCCAGCGACAGGTATTGCTTCAGGTCGAAGACGAAGAAGGCGGCGATTGCCGCCGCGACGACGAGCAGCAGCAGCAGCTTTCTCTTGTTCATCGGCAGATCCCTTGGTTGGACGGCGCAGGCTGCGCGCCGCTGGCGGATTCGGCGGCGCATCGGCGATGCGCCATGATGCGCCTTCAGTCGGCGTGTGGCTCGGCGGTCTTACGCCGCGCAGGCGATCCGTTCGCGGCCGAGCGCGTGCGCCGGCGTGAACGACGGGCCGTCGGCGATGCGCTGCCGGTAGGACACGGCGGCGGGAGATCCGGCCGGCCACAGCGCATCGAAGATTTCCAGCCAGCGGCGGACATCGAATTCGACGCGCAACGCGTCGATCCACACGCCGCGTTCGAACAGGCCGAAGGCGCGCCTGCGTTGCAGCGATGCCGGCAGCGGCCGCACCGAGATGCGGGTCAGCAGGCCGCTGGTCTCGCCCTGGAAATTGGCCATGCCGGCGGCGCCGTTGTTGATGACGAAACCGCGGCCCGTGACCTTCAGCGCCGGCGCACAGGTGTGGCTGCAGGCGTAGCCGTCCACCGTGCCGAGTTCGAACGCGGCCTGCAGTTGCGCCGCGTCTGCCTCATCGTGCAGGTGATCGTGGGCGAAGCGCCAGCCCGCGAGCGACCAGGCATCGCCGTGAACGATGCCGATGCGCAGGCCGCCGACCTGCGCTAGCGCATGCATCGGCAACGTCGCGAGCGTTTCGCGGCCACCGGGCACATCGCCGGCGATCCCGCGCAGGCGGGCCAGGATGCGGTTGCTGCGCTCGACGTCGTCGTCCGGCACCGATTCCGGATAGGCGCAGCCGCAGCCGGCGGCGTCATCGTCGGTGGCCAGTTCGGTCTCGACGTTGCCGCGCAGCGCGCCATGCGCCAGCACACGCCGCTGCAGCGAGGCAAACAGGGCGGGCTCGGCGTCGAACCAGTGAAAATCGCCGTTGAACAGGCGCGATGGCGGCTGCTGCTCCAGCGCCGCCATGCGGTCGATCTCGTCGAGCGCCAGCGGATTGCCGTACAGACCGCCGATCACGTACAGCGTCGCGGCCGAAAGATCCGGCGCGCGCGCGAACACCTGCGGCGAGTAGCCGTAATGGGGCGGACAGCTGCGGCCCGGCGGGGCGGGCGGTGATCGGTGTTCGGCGATCAGCGATCGGTCCGCTGCGACCACTTCAACGTTCCTGCGGCTCATCGTGGCGGCATCGTCCGACGGTCCGCCGGTCACCGGTCAGGCGAGCGCGCCGCCGCAGGACGACCCCTGTCCCGCGGTGCAGCCGTAGCAGTGATCGGCAACGATGATCGGGTTGCCGTCGAGGTCCATCTCCAGCCAGTCCTCGAGGTGGATGCGGCCGTGCCGCGCCTGCCCTTCGTGCAGGTGCAGGCCGAGCATCTGGTTGAAGTCGCAGTCGTACAGGAAGCCCTGCCAGTCGACCGAGACCAGCGTGCGGCACATGACGTGCTCGACGTTTTCCGGCCGGTGCGCAACGCGAAGCGTTGTCATGTACTCGCGGAACTGGCCCTTGCTGACCAGGGTGGAGCCGAAGCGGGCGATCGGCATGTTGGCCAGCGCGTACAGCCGGGTGAAGCCGATGCCGAAGCGTTCGCCGAGGAAGCGGCGGTAGTCCGCCTCCAGCCGGACCTGGTCCGGCGGCAGCACCGGCCCCTGCGGATTGAAGACCAGCGACAGCGGCAGGTTTTCGGCGCGGCCGTAGCCGAGCGCGTTGAGTTTCTGCAACGCGCGCACGCTCCTGTCGAAGACGCCGGCGCCGCGCTGGCGGTCGACGTTGTCTTCGAGGTAGCAGGGCAGCGAGGCGACGACCTCGACCTGCTGCTCGGCGAGGAATTCGGCCAGATCCTCCTGGCCGGGCTCGAACAGGATGGTCAGGTTGCAGCGGTCGATCACGTGCACGCCGCGGCGGCGCGCCGTGCGCACGAGGTCGCGGAAATGCGGATTCAGTTCCGGCGCGCCGCCGGTGAGGTCCAGCCTGCGGATGTCCTTCGCCACCAGCGCGTCGAGCACGAGGTCGACCGTGGTCCGATCCATCTGCTCCTTGCGGTTCGGCCCGGCATTGACGTGGCAGTGCACGCAGCTCTGGTTGCACGTGTAGCCGAGGTTGACCTGCAGCGTCTCGACGGCGCGGCGGCGGATGGCGGGGAAATCGGTGGCCTTGAGCAGGGCAAGCGTGGCGTGCACTGGCGGACTCCCGGACGGGATCGAACGGTCAAATCCTATCCGTCGTCCGAACAGTTGCGAAATTACAGTCGCAGGAGCGCCGCGCAGTCGCCGGCAACCCTGCAATGATGTCGCAACAGCGCCAGGGTGCACCGTATCGGGGCATGGCCTCACTCACCGAGCCGCCGCATCGCCTTGCGCATGAAATCCATCTGCTGCTCGATCCGCGCGCACCAGGAGCAGACGCGCAGATGCGCCTGCAGCCGGACGCGGTCCCACAATGGCAGGGGCACGTCCATCCGCTGCGACAGCAGTTCATGGGCGTGGCGGCAGGTGATATTCGTCAGGCGCTTGAGCACGATCAGCTCCCGGGCTGCGAGGCGAACCAGTTCGCTTCCAGGCATTCGCGCAGCCGCATCCGGGCGCGGTGCAGCATCACGAAGCAGTTCGTCGAGGTGATGCCCAGTTCCTTACAGATCTCATCCGTGTCCTGCTCCAGCCATTCCCGCATCATGAAAACGCGGCCGAGGTTGGCCGGCAGCCTGTCGACACAGGCCTGCAGGACATCGAAGAACTGCGTGCGCGAGAGCGACGCCTCGGGGTCGCCCCAGTCCTGCGGCGGCTGGAGGCGATGGCCGCTGGCGTGATACAGGTCGTCGAGCGATTCGACGCCGGCGGCCTCGACCTGCGCTTCGGCCGACACCTCGCGGCCGCTGCGGCGGAACTGGTCGATGATCTTGTGCTTGAGGATGCCGACGACCCAGGTCTTGACCTGCGACTGGCCGGCGAAGCCGGAAGCGCCTTCGAGCGCGGCCAGCAGCGTCTCGGAGACGACGTCCTCCGCCCAGGCGTCGTTGCGCAACTGCAGGCGCGCGATCTTCAGCAGCGTCGGGCGCAGCCCTTCGAGCGAGCGGTGCAGGGCGTCGGCATCCATCGTTGGTACGGTTCGGCCGCGGCCTGCCAGAGTGCCGGCCGGCTGCGGCATGCCCTTACGGGGAATGGGTCATACCAATGCGCGCAGCACATTACCCCTTCTTGTGGCGCAGGCGGCGGATAAGGCTTGACGTATCCCAGCGATGGCCGCCCATCGCCTGGATGTCGGCATAGAACTGGTCGACCAGCGCCGCCACCGGCAACGTGGCGCCATTGCGGCGCGCCTCGTCCAGGCACAAGCCGAGGTCCTTGCGCATCCAGTCCACGGCGAAGCCGAAGTCGAACTTGTCGTCGATCATCGTCGTGCCGCGGTTGTCCATCTGCCAGCTTTGCGCCGCGCCCTTGCCGATCACGGCGAGCACCAGCTTCATGTCGAGGCCGGCGGCCAGCCCGAAGTTGATGCCCTCGGACAGACCCTGCAGCAGGCCGACGATCGTGATCTGGTTGACCATCTTGGCGAGTTGCCCCGACCCGCTGGGTCCGATCAGCGTCACCGCGCGGGCGAAGGCCATCGCCACCGGCTGCGCCCGGGCGAACGGCTCGGCATCGCCGCCGCACATCACGGTCAGCATGCCGTTGACCGCGCCCGCCTGGCCGCCCGAGACCGGCGCATCGATGAAGTGCAGGCCGCGTTCGCGCGCCGCCGCATGTAGCTCGCGCGCAACGGCCGCCGAGGCGGTGGTGTTGTCGAAGAAGATCGCGTCCCTGGCCATGCCGGCAAGCGCGCCGTCGGCGCCGAGGACGACGCTGCGCAGGTCATCGTCGTTGCCGACGCAGCAAAAGACGACCTGCGCCCCCTGCGCGGCTTCGCGCGGCGTGGCCGCGATGCGGCCGCCGTACTCGTCGGCCCAGCGCTCGGCCTTCTTGGCCGTGCGGTTGTAGACGGTGACGTGGTGGCCGGCGCGGGCAAGATGGCCGGCCATCGGGAAGCCCATCACGCCGAGGCCGAGGAAGGCAACCTTGTGCGGGGTCACTGGATCGTAGGTTTTCTGCGTCGTCATCGTCGTTCGCGCTGCGTTCGGAGCCGGCGATTTTACGGCCCGTGATCGGTGATTTCCGGCGGCATTGTGTAAGGCGCACCCGGCGCCGCCGACCAGACGGAGTCAATCGCGGGAGATCTCGATGATCGCCTCCATTCTTGCCGCCGCGGCCGCCTGCACGATCGCCAGCCCGATGCACACGGTGGCGCTGGTCGAGCTGTACACGTCACAGGGGTGTTCGAGCTGCCCGCCAGCCGACCGCTGGCTGTCCGAGCTGCCGCGGCAGGTGCCGGCCGACCGCGCCGTGCCGCTGGCGCTGCATGTGGGCTACTGGGATTACATCGGCTGGAAGGATCCGTTCGCCCGGCGCGAATTCAATGCCAGGCAGCGCTGGCTCGCCGGGCTGAACCGCAACCGCACCGTGTACACGCCCGGCGTCTTCGTCGCCGCGCAGGAATGGCCGAACTGGCGCGACCGGGCGGCGCTGGCGCAGGCCATTGCGCAGGTCAATCAGCGCCGGCCCGCGGTGCGGATTGCGCTCGCCGCCTCCCGGCAGGCGACGCGGATGACCATCGACGTGCAGGGCGAAAGTCTCGATCCGGCGCGTGCGGCCGAGGCCGAATTGTTCGTGGCGCTGAAGCAGCACGGCCATGCGACGGCGGTAGCGCGCGGCGAGAACCGCGGCGAGACGCTGCGCAACGATCACGTCGTGCGCGAATGGCGCGGGCCGCTGCCGCTGGGCACGGCGCGCCTCGATATCACGCTGCCCGAAGACGGGCCGCGCGTTTTTGAGGCGGTTGCCTTCGCGCAGGCGCGCGGCAGCGGGCAGGTGCTGCAGGCCGTGGCGCTGCCGCTGGCCGATTGCCTGCGTTGACGGGCAAGCCGCGCGCGCCCGGCGCTGCCGTCGCGCCGGCGCCATGGTGGTCAGCGGCGGATCAGGCGCGAGTGCGGCGCGGCCGGCCGGCGGCTGAGTTCGCGCATGAACTGCGGCTGCCACGGCCGGCAGGCGAGCAGCAGGCTCATCGGCGGGCGTTCCTCCGCCGGCCGATGAGCGTCCTCGATGTGCCGCTCCGAAAACTCGCGCGCCACCTGGCGCAGGCGCTCGATCAGTGCCGCGCCGGAGGCCCGCGACAGGCGGCCGTTGAGCAGCATCATCGCTTCGTTGTCGGCAGCGAAATCGGAATCGAAGAAATCGCCGGCGGCGCCCTTGAACGCGGTCTGGATCGGACCGTTCGGGATCCAGGCGAAAGTGCGCGCGATCTTCAGCCGGAAGCGGTTGTTCGGCAGCAGCTCGATGATGCCGATGCGGTCCAGCCGCGCCAGCAGCCCGACCAGTTCGGCGGTGGTGAGCTGGTAGGCGGCGAGGATGTCGTCGAACGACATCAGGTTCAGCGCGCACATCGCCGCAAGGAACAGCTTCGGCTCGCCGACGATCTCGCGCTCCTGCGCTTCGGTCAGCCGGTTCATTAGATGCTGCTCGCGCGAGAAGCCGCGAGTCAGTTCGCTGAATTCGAGGCCGGCGGCGCCGCAGATCTGGTCCAGCCGCGCCAGCGTGAAGCTGCGCTCGGCGAACATCCGCTTGACGCTCGCCTCGCTCATGCCGATGCGGCGCGCCACCTCGGCGTAGGTGAGCCCGCGCGCCTTCAACTCGGCCTTCAGCACATCGATCACCGCGTCGGCCCTGGCCATCCGTCTGCTCCCCGCTGTACGGCGCAGCGAGTATCGCGGCGCGCGGCCGGCGCCGGCAACCCGGCGCCGGCGGCTATTTCTTCTTGCTGCTGCGCGGAGGCTGGGGCTTGGCGTCGCCTTTCTTGTCCTCCTCCGGTTTGTGATCGCCGATCACGGTCTTCAGCGGACAGACGGGGAAGGCCGGGCACTTGCGGCAGCCGGCAACGACGGCGATCGGGCACAGGGTCATGGCAGGCCTCCGTAGGCGAACTGGGGTTGCGCGGTGAGTCGTACTAGAACCCGGCGGCCAGTCCGTCGCGCCGCGAATCGCTGGCCGCGACGTAGCCATCGACGGCCGCATCGCCGAGGCGCCAGATGAACTGGCCGCTGCCGAAGTCCATGGTGCTGTCCTCGACGCGGGCGATCTGGTGGCCGCGGCGCCCCAGTTCCTCGCGCACCGCCGTTGGCATCGACGGCTCCATGTCGACCTTCAGCCCCGAATCCCACTTCCAGCGCGGCGCGTCGCAGGCGGCCTGCGGCTGCTGGCCGGCGAACAGCAGCCGCACCAGCGTCTGCACGTGGCCCTGCGGCTGCATGTTGCCGCCCATCACGCCGAAGCTCATGACCGGCTGGCCGTCGCCCATCAGGAACGCTGGAATGATCGTGTGAAAGGGCCGCTTGCCCGGGGCGACGCAGTTGGGACTGGCCGGGTCGAGCGAAAAGCCGACGCCGCGGTTCTGCAGCGAGATGCCGTAGCCCGGGATCACGATGCCGGAGCCGAAGCCCATGTAGTTGCTCTGGATGAAACTGACCATCATGCCGCTCGCATCGGCGGCGGAAAGATAGATCGTGCCGCCCTTCGGCGGACTGCCCGCGGCGAAGGGCTGCGCCCGAGTCATGTCGATCAGCCGCGCGCGCGCGCGCAGGTAGTCGTCGTCGAGCATCGCGCCGGGTGTCACATGCATCGCGCGCGGATCGGCGACGTGGGCGTAGGTATCGGCGAAGGCGAGCTTCATCGCCTCGATCATCACGTGCTGCCAGTCGGCCGAGTCGACGGCGAAGGCCGCCAGGTCAGTGTGCCTGAGGATGCCGAGGCAGGCGAGCGCGGCGATGCCCTGGCCGTTGGGCGGGATCTCGTGCAGGCCGTAGCGGCGTCCATCGCGGCCGGTGACGTGCTGTTCGATCGTGCCGACCCAGGCGTTGTCCGCTGCGTAGTCCCAGTAGGCGGCGAGGTCCGCCTCGGTCATCGCGCCGCCGTGGGCGCGGGCGTGCGCGGCGATCGCCGCGGCGATCTCTCCCCGATAGAACGCCTCGCCACGGCTTTCGGCGACGAGTTTCAGCGTTCGCGCCGCGCCGGCGAGCACGAAATGCTCGCCGATCTCCGGCACCCTGCCGCGCGGCAGGAAATGCTCGGCAAAACCGGGCTGGTTGCGCAGCAGCGGTTCGGCCAGCCGCCATTTTTCGTGCACCACCGCGCCGACCGCAAAACCCCGTTCGGCGTATTCGATCGCCGGCGCCATCAGGTCGGCAAAGGGCAGCCTGCCGAGCCGGCCGTGCAGCAGCGCCCAGCCCGCCACCGCGCCCGGCACCGTGACGCTGTCCCAGCCGCGCTGCGGCCGGCCTTGCTTCGGGTCGTTGCCGTACTTGCGGCGGAAGTACTCCGGCGTCCACGCCGCCGGCGCGGTACCGCTGGCATTCAGGCCGTGCAACCGCTGGCCGTCCCAGACGATGGCGAAGGCGTCGGAACCCAGTCCGTTGCTGCAGGGCTCGGTGAGCGCGATCACCGCGGCGGCGGCGATCGCCGCGTCGACGGCGTTGCCGCCGCGCGCCAGCATCGCCAGCCCGGCCTGTGCCGCCAGCGGCTGGCTGGTGGCGACGATGTTGCGCGCAAACACCGGCCGGCGCGTGCTCGGATAGGGGTTGTGCCAGTCGAAATTGCTCATCTGCCTCGTGCCGGCCGCACGTTACGGTGGTTCACTCGATCGTGATCCTGCGCTCGCGGATCAGCGCGGCCCACTTGTCGCGGTCGCGCTGCACGACGCGGGCGAAATCCGCGGGCGAGCCTCCCGCCGCGTCGTAGCCGAGCGTGCGCAGCCGCTGCTGGAAATCCGGCGACTTCAGAACCGCGTTGATCTCGGCGTTCAGCCGGTTCACTGCCTCGGCGGGCATGCCGCGCGGGCCGAAGACGCCGAACCAGGTCACCGACTCGAATCCGGGCACGCTCGCGGCCACCGGCGGCACGTCGGGCAGCAGCGGCGAGCGCTGCGTCGAGGTGACGCCGAGCGCGCGCAGCTTGCCCTCCTTCAGGTGCGGCAGCGCCGAGGCGATGTTGTCGAACAGCAGGTGGATCTGGCCGGCGATCATGTCGGGGATCACCAGCGCCGTGCCGCGATAGGGAATGTGCACGACGTAGGTTCCGGTCATCGACTTGAACAGCTCCGCCGTCAGATGGACGATGGTGCCGTTGCCGCTCGAGCCGTAGTTGTACTGGCCGGGGCGGCTTTTCAGCAGCGCCACGAGTTCCGGAACGTTGCCCGCCTTGACGTTCGGCGCCACCAGCAGCACGTTGACCGAGTCGGCGACGTGCGCGACCGGCGTGAAATCGGCCTGCGCGTTGTATGGGATCTTCGGATTCAGCGCCGGGCCGATCGAGTGCGTCGAACTGGTCGCCATCTGGATCGTGTAGCCGTCGGGCGCGGCCTTGGCCGTCAGGTCGCTGCCGAGCGTGCCGCCGGCGCCGGGGCGGTTGTCGACGATCACCTGCTGCTTGAGTCGCTCGCCCAGTTGCCGCGCCAGTTCGCGCGACAGGATGTCGGTGGCGCCGGCCGGCGGAAACGGCACGATCAGCCGCAGCGACTTCGTCGGGTAGGCCTGGGCCTGGGCTGCCGCCGGCGCGGCGACGAACGATCCGGCCAGCACGGCGAGCAGGCCGGAAATGAGCGACGAACGGGAACTGGTCATGACGAAACGCCGGAAAGCGGGATCGAGCGGCGGATTGTGCCAGTTGGCGACGAAAGGCCGTGGCGCAGCTCGATCCTCGATTTGCGCGCTCCGTCGCAATCCGCTCGCGTGGCGGCGTGGCGCTGCCTACAGTGCGCCTGAACGAGCAGCACCACGACGAAACGACAGCACAGAGCAACGGAGTCCGCCATGTTCGCCCCATCCAGAACCGTCCGCCTTTTCAGCGCCGCGATGGCCACGTTCGTCAGCGCAACGCTGTTAATGGCCAAGGTCCATTTCAGCGACGAGCTGACCCGCCTGACCGCGAAGCACGACGTCGTCGTGCTGCCGGTGGTCGAAGTGGTCGCCGAGCGGTCGGCGCATCTGGCGGCGATGCCGAGCGTGCAGCGCGCCAACTGAGCCCGCGCGACGGAGGTTTCCCCCGAGACGGCCGGCGGCTGCGCCGACCGTGAGAAAGCCCGGCCTCGGCCGGGCTTTTTCGTTGCTTTGCCGGCCGCTGCTCAGTCGCCTTCGCGGAAGGCTTGCTCGCGCCCGGACTTGATCGCCGGCAGCGCCACCAGAACGATCAGCGCGACAGCCATCGCCAGCAGCGTGGCCGACAGCGGCCGGGTGAAAAGCACCGTCGGGTCGCCGCGCGACAGCAGCATGGCGCGGCGCAGGTTCTCCTCCATCATCGGCCCGAGGATGAAGCCGAGGATCAGCGGCGCCGGTTCGCAGCCCAGCTTGTAGAACAGGTAGCCGACGGCGCCGAACGCGGCGGTGACGTAGACGTCGAAGGGGTTGTTGTTGATCGAATAGGCGCCGATGCAGCAGAAGGTGAGGATCGCCGGATACAGCCACTTGTACGGCACCTTCAGCAGCTGCACCCACATGCCGATCAGCGGCAGGTTGAGCACCACGAGCATCAGGTTGCCGACCCACATCGAGGCGATCAGGCCCCAGAACAGCGCCGGGTTGCTCGACATCACCTGCGGCCCGGGCTGGATGTTGTGGATGGTCATGGCGCCGATCATCAGCGCCATCACCGCGTTGGGCGGGATGCCCAGCGTCAGCATCGGGATGAACGAGGTCTGTGCGCCGGCGTTGTTGGCCGACTCGGGGCCGGCGACACCGCGGATGTTGCCCTGGCCGAAGGGCGGTTCGGCCCGGGCACCGGCGGTCTTCTTCTCGACGGTGTAGGAAGCGAAGGCGGCCAGCAGCGCACCGCCGCCGGGAAGGATGCCGAGCACCGAGCCGAGCAGCGTGCCGCGGGCAATCGCCGGCGCCGCATCCCTGACGTCGGCGCGGGTCGGCAGCAGGTTCTTCACCTTGTCGGTGAAGACCTCGCGCTTTTCGTGCTTCTCGACGTTGCTGACGATTTCGGCGAAGGCGAACACGCCCATGGCCACGGCGACGAAGCCGATGCCGTCGGTCAGTTCCGGCACGCCGAAAGCGAAGCGCGCCACGCCGGAGTTGACATCGGTGCCCACCAGCCCGAGCAGCAATCCGAGCAAGATCATCGCGATGGCCTTGATCAGGCTGCCGGAGGCGAGCACCACCGCGCCGATCAGGCCGAGCACCATCAGCGAGAAGTATTCGGCCGGACCGAACTTGAAGGCCAGCTCCACCAGCGGCAGGGCGAAGGCGGCGATCAGCAGCGTGGCGAAGCTGCCGGCGATGAACGAGCCGATGGCGGCGATGCCGAGCGCCGCGCCGGCGCGGCCGCGGCGGGCCATCTGGTAACCGTCGAGGCAGGTGACCACCGACGACGCTTCACCGGGCAGGTTGACCAGGATCGCCGTGGTCGAGCCGCCATATTGCGCGCCGTAGTAGATGCCGGCAAGCATGATCAGCGCCGAGACGGGCTGCAACGCATAGGTGAACGGCAGCAGCATCGCCAACGTGGCCACCGGGCCGAGCCCAGGCAGCACGCCGATCAACGTGCCGATCAGCGCCCCGGCGAGGCAGTAGGCGAGGTTCTGCAGGGTCAGGGCAGTGGCGAAGCCGAGCGCAAGGTGATTCAGCAGTTCCATCGGCGCGCGCGCCTCATGCGGCGAGAAACGCGGGCCACAGCGGGATCACCAGCCCCAGCCCCCAGATGAACACCGCCAGCACCATCAGCACCAGCAGGGCGGCGAGCGGGATGACTTCGCGCACCCGGAACTCGTGGCTGGCATAGGCCGAGACGCCGATGAGCACCAGCAGCGCCGCGACCAGTCCGGCCGGGCGCAGCAACGCGCCGAACAGCACCACCGCGCCGAGCACGATGGCCAGCGGCCCGAAGTGGAAGCGCTCGACGTCGCTGCCGTGCTCTTCGCGCGCCAGGCCCTTGATCGCGATGAACAGGCCGAGCAGGGCGAGCAGCCCGCCGAGCAACGTCGGGAAATACGCCGGCCCCATCCGCTGGGCGCTGCCCATCTCGTAGTCCTGCGCCAGCACGACGAAGGCCGTGCCGACCACCAGGAACATCACGCCCGACCAAAAATCCTTCTGGTGCTTGATGCGCACGTCCTGCTCCGCCGCCTGCTTTGCGCTGCCTGCGCTCAGTCGACCTTGGCGCCGGAGAACTTCACCACTTTCTCGTACCTGGCCAGTTCGGCGCGAACGAAGGCGGCGAACTGCTCCGGCGAGGTCTGCGCCGGCTCGGCACCCATTCGCGCCAGCCGCTCGCGCAGTTCGGGCGTGACCAGTGCCTTGCGGAATTCATCGTTCAGCCGGGCGACGATCGGCTGTGGCGTGCCCGCGGGCGCGAAGACGCCGAACCAGGTCGAGATGTCGAAGCCGGCCAGTTCGGCGCCGCCGGCCTGCGCCATCGTCGGCAGTTCGGGGAACGACGGCGAACGCGTTGCCGTCGTGACGGCGAACGCGCGCAGCTTGCCGGCCCGGATGTTGGCCGCCGCCGAGGCGAGGTTGTCGAACATCAGTTCGGTCTGCCCGCCGAGCAGGCCGAGTTGCGCCGGCGCCGCGCCGGCGTAGGGGATGTGCACCATCGACACGCGCGCCATCGACTTGAGCAGTTCGCCGGCCATGTGTCCGCCGCTGCCGTTGCCGCCGGAGGCGTACGACAGCCTGCCGGGATTGCGGCGCATGTAGGCGATCAGGTCCGGCACCGAGCCGACACCCAGTTTCGCTGCCGTCTCCGGCGGCATGACCAGCACGTTCGGCACCTGCGCAATCAGCGTGATCGGCGCAAAGTCCTTGATCGGGTCGTAGGGGAGCCTGGCGAACAGCCACGGATTGATCGCGTGCGTGGCGACTGCGCCGATGGCGAGCGTGTAGCCGTCGGCAGGCTGTTTGGCCACGTAATCGACGCCGATGTTGCCGCCGGCGCCGGCGCGGTTCTCGACGATCACCGCGCCCAGCGAATCCTTCACCCGCTCGGCCAGCGTGCGCGCAGCGACATCGAGCGGCCCGCCCGGCGGATACGGCACGATTAGGCGGATGGGCTTGCTCGGGTACGCTGCGCCCTGCGCGAGCACGACGGGCGAGGTGACGAGGCCGACGGCGGCGGCGATGGCGAAAACAAGTCGTCGAAGCACGGATCTCCTCCTGGCGGCCGAAGGCGCGAAGGGCGCAATTACACCGGAAATCTTCCGCACGTGGGAAATGCCAATGAAGCGCGCAACGCCACGGCGCGCATGGGCGCGCCGGGCCGCCCCAAGCGCGAATCCTTCGAGCGTCAGCGAGAAGGCAGCCCAGTGAGCAGTGCGGCGGCGCTGCCGCAGCTCGTCACCGAACGGCTGTACGTCGAGCTGGCCACGCCGGCGCACGCAGCGCTGCACGCGGAGTTCTTCGCCCGTAACCGTGAGCACTTCGCGCGCTGGGATCCGCCGCGCGGTGACGTCGAGTCGGCCGTGTACTGGCAGCGCGCGCTGGCGCGCGCGGCCGCCGACTTCGAGGCCGGACGCAGCGTGCCGCTGGTGGTGCTGCCGCGCGAGGCGGCGACGCAGCGGCTCGTGGCCCGGATCAACTTCACGCAGATCGTGCGTGGTGCGTTTCACTCCTGCATGCTCGGCTTCGCCGTCGACCGTGAGCACGAAGGGCGCGGCCTGATGACCGAGGCCCTGGCGGCGAGCATCGACTGGGTGTTCGAGACGCTGAACCTGCACCGCGTGCAGGCCAGTCACCGGCCCGAGAACGGGCGCAGCCAGCGGCTGCTGGCGCGGCTCGGTTTCGTGCGCGAAGGACTGGCGCGCGACTATCTGTTCATCGACGGCGCCTGGCGCGATCACGTGATCAACGCGCGGCTGAATCCGCGCTTCGATGCCTCGGTCTTCGCCGGCGTGTCCGATCCGCCCGCCCTATAGTCGCGGCAACGCCGCCTCCCCGACCGCCTATGGACGCCTCCGACAACGACGAGCGCGTTGCCCGCGCACTTCACCATGAGGGCAGGCAGCCGACCGGCGCGCCGCTCGCGCCGCCGCTGGTGCTGACGACCGCCTACGTGCTGCCGGGCGACCCGTCCGGCGAGTATCAGTACGCGCGCTGGGCCAATCCGACGTGGACGGCGCTCGATGAGGCGCTGGCGCAGCTCGAGGACGCGCCGGTGGTGACCTTCCCTTCCGGCATGGCGGCGATCGCGGCGGTGTTCTACAGCCTGCTCAGAAGCGGCGACCGCATCCTGCTGCCGGCCGACGGCTACTACACGACGCGCATTCTCGCCGAACGATTTCTCGCGCCGATGGGCGTGGCCTTCGACCTTGTCGCCACCGCGGCGCTGGCGCAGCAGGTCTTCGACGGCTACCGGCTGCTGATGATCGAGACGCCGTCGAACCCGGGCCTGGACCTGGCTGACATCCGCGCCGTGTCGGCGCGGGCGAAGGCCGCGGGCAGCATCGTCGCCGTCGACAACACGATGATGACGCCGCTCGGACAGCGGCCGCTCGAGCTCGGCGCCGACCTCGTCGTCAGCGCCGACACCAAGGCGGTGAACGGCCATTCGGATGTGCTGTTCGGGCATGTCGCCTCGCGCGACGCCAAGCTGCTCGACGCGGTGCGCGACTGGCGCCGCATCGCCGGCGCGATCCCGGGACCGTTCGAGGCCTGGCTGGTGCACCGTGGCATCGAGACCCTCGAGCTGCGCTTCGCCCGCATGTGCGAATCGGCGCTGGCGCTGGCGCAGCGGCTGCGCCAGCATCGCGCCGTGCGCAGCGTCACCTATCCGGGCCTGCCGGAGCATCCGGCGCATGCGCTGGCGAAAGCGCAGATGCGCGGCTTCGGCGCCATCATCGGCGTCACGCTGGCCGACAAGACCGCTGCCGAGCGTTTCGTCGATGGCTGCCGCTTCGTGCGCGCCGCCACCAGTTTCGGCGGGCTGCACACCAGTGCCGAGCGGCGCGCGCGCTGGGGCGATCAGGCGGCCGAGGGCTTCGTCCGGCTGTCGGTCGGCTGCGAGCCGCTCGAGCCGTTGTGGGCCGACATGGCGCGGGCGCTGGATTCGGTTTCGTGATCGACCGGCTGCGCGCTCCCGGCTTTTCCCGGCGGCGCGGTCAGGCGTCGGCAAGCGGCTCGAAGCCCTCGCCGGCGAGCGCGATCTCGGCGGCGGTGGCGGCGCGCGATTCGACGGCATCGACTCGCGCCGCACGCGGACCGTGCCTGGACCAGCGCAGCATCGCCTCGACCGCGTCGGCCGGGCCGTCGATGACCGCCTCGACGCGGCCGTCGCGCCGGTTGCGCACCCAGCCGCGCGCACCGTGTTCGAGCGCGGCCTCGCACATCGACCAGCGGAAACCGACACCCTGCACGCGGCCGGAGATCAGCAGGTGCAGCGCCGCCATGGCCGGGACTCAGAGCACGCCGCGCGCGCGCAGCGCGGCGATTTCGTCCGTGCTAAGTCCAGCCAGTTCGCGCAGCACTTCATCGGTGTGCTCGCCGAGCAGCGGCGGCGGCCGGTCGTAGTCGCCGCTCGAAGCGCTCATGCGGATCGGATTGCCCACCAGCGGCACCTCGCCCGCGCGCGGGTGCGGCAGTTCGATGCGCAGGCCGCGTGCCACCGCCTGCGGATCGGCGAACGCCTGCGCGATCGAATTGATCGGCCCGCAGGGCACGCCGGCCGCTTCGAGCCGTTCGCTCCAGAACGCGACCGGGCGTTCGCGTACGATGGCCTCCAGCAGCGGCACCAGAACGGCGCGATTGCGCACGCGGTCGGCATTGCGGGCAAAGCGCGGGTCAGCTGCCAGATCCGGCCGGCCGGCGATGTCGCAGAACTTGGCGTACTGGCTGTCGTTGCCGACCGCGATCACGACCTGGCCGTCGGCGGCAGCGAACACCTGGTACGGCACGATGTTCTGATGCGCGTTGCCGGCGCGCCCGGGCGCCTTGCCGCTGACCAGGTAGTTCATGTTCATGTTGGCCAGCATGGCGATCATCGTGTCGAACAGCGCCATGTCGATGTACTGGCCGGCGCCGGTGCGTTCGCGCTGCGCCAGCGCGGCGAGAATGGCCACGGTCGCGTACATGCCGGTCATCAGGTCGCTGATCGCCACGCCGGCCTTCTGCGGCCCGCCGCCGGGCAGGTCGTCGCGTTCGCCGGTGATCGACATGAAGCCGCCCATGGCCTGGATGATGAAGTCGTAGCCGGCGCGATCCTTGTACGGGCCGAACTGGCCGAAGCCGGTGATCGAGCAGTAGACGAGCCGCGGATTCAGCGCCGAAAGACTCGCGTAGTCGAGGCCGTATTTCGCCAGCTGGCCGACCTTGTAGTTCTCGACGACGACATCGGCCGCCGCGGCCAGCCTGCGCAGCAGTTGCTGGCCTTCCGGCTTGCCGATGTCGACGGTGACCGACCGCTTGCCGCGGTTGGCGGCGAGGTAGTAGGCAGCCTCGGTCGTGTCGTGCCCCTGCGCGTCCTTCAGGTACGGCGGACCCCAGGCGCGGGTGTCGTCGCCGCTGCCCGGCCGCTCGATCTTGATCACGTCGGCGCCGAGGTCGGCGAGCAGCTGTGTGCACCACGGCCCGGCCAGCACCCGGGTCAGGTCGAGCACGCGCAGGTGTTCGAGGGCTTTGGTCGTCGGCATGGCGGCAGGGATAAGCGGGGGTCGGCGCGAAGCTTAGAGCTTGTCCGCAAGTCGTTCGCGTGCGTACGAATCATTTGCGGTCAAGCGCTTAACGCGCGCCGGCCGGAGGCGCGGTCCGGCGGCGCCGCCTCGGTCAGGCCTGACGCAGCGTTGGGGCCGGACCGCGAATGCCTTTAATGTTCGGCCACTTTCCTGCGATCTGCGATGGCCCGCAAGTTCCCGTCCTGGCTGCTTAGGCTGCGCATGAACCTGTGGCCGCCGTTTGTCGGCGCCGGCATCCGCGTGCGCCGCATCGCGGCCGACTACCGGCAGATCATGGTCGAGATGCCGCTGCGCTTCTACAACGGCAACGACTTCGGCTCGCATTTCGGGGGCTCGCTGTACGCGATGACCGACCCGTTCTTCGCCCTGATGGTGCTGCACAATCTGCCGGACGACTACGTGGTCTGGGACAAGGCGGGTTCGATCGAATTCATCGCCCCCGGCCGTTCGCGCATGCGCGCCACCTTCGAGCTGACCCAGGACGACATCGACCGCATCGTCAGGATGACCGCAGGCGGCGACAAGCATCTGCATTTCTTCAACGTCGACGTGGTCGACGACGAAGGGCTGATCGTGGCCAAGGTGGAAAAGATCGTCTACGTCCGGCGCAAGAGAAAGGCCCCGTGAGTCACTTCCGCCCCTGGCCCTACCCGCGCATCCTCGCTCATCGCGGCGGCGGCACCCTCGCCCCGGAGAACACGCTGGCGGCGATCCGCTTCGGCCACGGCCTGGGTTTCCGCGCCGTCGAGTTCGACGCCATGCTGGCCGGCGACGGCGTGCCGGTGCTGATCCACGACCACACGCTGGAGCGCACGACCAGCGGCCGCGGCCTGGTCGCCGAGCACACGGCCGCGCAACTGGGGGCGCTCGACGCGGGCAGTTGGCTTGCGCCACGTTTCGCCGGCGAGCCGGTGCCGCCGCTTTCGTCGGCCATCGAACTGTGCCGCGCCCTCCGCATCTGGGCGAATATCGAAATCAAGCCTTCCCCGGGGGCGCAGCTACGCACCGGCGAAGTCGTCGCCCGCATGACTGCGGCGCTGTATGCCGATCGGCCGCAGGCTGACGCCACGCAGGCGATCGACCCGGCGCTGCCGCTGCTGTCGTCGTTCTCGGCCGAGGCGCTGGCCGCGGCCCGCGACGCTGCGCCGGGCCTGCCGCGCGGCTACCTGGTCGATAGGCTGCCCGATGGCTGGCGCGACGAACTGCAACGCCTGCGCTGCGTGTCGCTGCACACCAATCATCGCCACCTGAGCCGCGAGCAGGCGCGCGCGGTCAAGGACGCCGGCTACTGGCTCTTCTGCTATACGGTCAATGACCCTGCGCGGGCGCGGGAGATCCTGCGGTGGGGCGTGGATGCGCTATGCACCGACCGGATCGACCTGATCGATCCCGCATTTGCCTGATTGTCGAGGCCGCAGGAACTGATCCGCGGCCGCCGATGCAAGTAAGCGCTGGCGTGGCCGGCGCCGGCGCGCGCAATCGCCGCTGCGGTTGTGTAGGCTAGGGACCTAGCCGCGCAGCGCTTACCGATGTCCGCCGCCCCCGTCATTCGCAAGGCCAAGCAGCCCGGCGCCGCGCCCGACAGCGGCACCGCGACCGCCTGCGCGCACTGCGGCGATTCACTGGCCGGGCTGAAGATCGTCACCCGCGCCATCGGCGGGCGGCGGCAGGATTTCTGCTGCCTCGGCTGCGCCTTCATCGCCGAGCAACTGCACCTGGCGCGCGCCAGCGATGCGGACCGCGTTGCGCTGGAGGCTTCGTTGGCGCAGGGGCCGACGCGGCGCGAACTGCCGGCCGGCGCACGCGCGCAGGTCGAGATCCGCGGCATGGTCTGCGCCGCCTGCGCGCTGCTGATCGAGCACCGCCTGCGCCGCACCGACGGCGTGGCCGGCGCGCACGTGGACTTCACGGCGCAGCGCGCCTACGTCGGCTTCGATCCACAGCGCACCGACGTGGCCCGGATCAAGCGTGCGATCGAACGCGCCGGCTACCGCACCGATGTCGGCGCACAGGGCGAAAAACGCAGGCAGCGGATCGAACTGTTGCGCGTGCTGCTCGCCTGGCTGCTGATGATGCAGGTGATGATGCTGGCGGTGCCGGCCTACGTCGCCAGGCCGGGTGACATTCCCGCCGACATCGAGCAGCTGCTGCGTCTGGCGCAGCTCGTGCTCACGGTGCCGGTTCTGCTGTTTTCCGCCGCGCCGATCATGCGCGCGGCCGCAAGCCAGGTCCGGGCGGGGCCGATCGGCATGGACCTGCCGATCCTGCTCGGGCTCGGCGCCGCGTTCGCGGCCAGCACCTGGGCGACGATCACGGCGCATGGCCCCGTGTACTTCGATTCGATCACCATGTTCGTCGCGCTGGTGCTCGGTGTGCGCTGGCTGCAGGCGCGGGCGCTGCGCGCGGCGCGCGGCCACCTCGACGACGCGCAGCGCAGGGCGCGGCTGACGGCGCGAAGGCTGCGCGGCTTCCCGGCTTCGCTGGCGACCGAATCCGTCGCCGCCGAGCAGCTGGTCGTCGACGACCATGTGCTGGTGCCGGTCGGCGAGAGCGTGCCGGCCGACGGCGTGATCGTGCAGGGCACCTCGTCGGTGTCGCAGGCGTGGCTGACCGGAGAGGCGACGCCGATCGACAAGCACGACGGCTCGCCGGTGCTTGCCGGCAGCGTCAATCTCGAGCAGCCGCTGGTGGTGCGCGTGACCCGCGCCGGCGAGGCCACGTCGTTGGCGGCGCTGCGCCGGCTCGTCGATGACGCCGGCCGCGAGCGGCCGCGCATCGTCGAACTGGCCAACCGGATCGCGGTCGCGTTCCTGTGGGTGGTGCTGGCGGTCACCGCGACGACGGTCGCCGGCTGGTGGTGGATCGACCCGGCGCAGGCGCTGCCGTCGGCGGTGGCGGTGCTGGTGGCGACTTGTCCGTGCGCATTGTCGCTGGCGGCGCCGGCGGCGCTGGCGGCGACACAGTCGGCACTGGCCGAACGCGGCGTGCTCACCGCGCGCAGCGCGGCGCTCGAGGCGCTGGCGCACATCGATGTGCTGGCCTGCGACAAGACCGGCACCCTGACCACGGCCGAGCCGGCGCTGACGCGGGTGATCCCGATGCGCGGCTATCGCAGCGCCGAGGTGCTGGTGCAGGCGGCGGCGCTGGAGGCGGTGGCGGCGCATCCGTTCGCGCGCGCGCTGGCGCAGGCCGCGGCGTCGGCGAAATCGGCGGTGCCGCCGGCGCAGGACGTCGTCATCACGCCGTCGGCGGGCATCGAAGGCACCTTGGCCGGACGACGCCTGCGCATCGGCAAGGTCGAATTCGCCTTGGCGATGGCCGGCGAGGACGCGCAGCACGCGTGGTTCCGGCGCTGGCCGGCACTGGCCGCGCAGTTGCCGCGCGACGACAGCGTGATCGCGCTCGCCGACGAGCAGGGAGCGCGGGCGCTGTTTGCCTTCGGCGAGGCGCTGCGTCCGGACGCGGCGGCGCTGGTCGACGGCGCGCGCGCCCTGGGGGCGGAGGTGCTGCTCGTCTCCGGCGACCGCGCCGGCGCTGTCGATCGCGTCGCGCGGGCACTGGGCGTCGAGCGCGCTTACGCGCAGCAGACGCCGGCCAGCAAGCGCGAACTGGTGGCGCAGTTGCAGGGCACCGGGCGTCGCGTGGCGATGCTGGGCGACGGTTTCAACGACGCGCCGGTGCTCGCCCAGGCCGACGTGTCGATCGCACTCGCCGAAGGCGCTGCGCTGGCGCAGGCGCGTGCCGACTTCATCGTCCTCGGCTCGAAGCCGGGCGACGTCGCCGCGCTCATGCGCGCGGCGCGGCGCGGCATGCGCATCGTGCGCGAGAACTTCGCCTGGGCCCTGGTCTACAACCTCGGCGCGATTCCACTGGCGGCTTTCGGTTACCTGTCGCCGGCGTTGGCCGCCGTCGGCATGGCCGCCAGTTCGGCGCTGGTCGTCGCCAACGCGCTGCGCGCGCGCCGCTGAGCCGATGGATGCGCTTTATCTGCTGATCCCGCTGTCGGTGGTGCTGGTGCTGGCCATCGGCGCGCTGCTCGTGTGGGCCGCCCTGAGCGGGCAGTTCGAGAGCCTGGAAGAGGAGGCAAGCCGCATCCTCGATGACGCCGATCCGCCGCCCGAGCCGCGCCTGCCGCGCGATGCACCATCGCTGGGCGGCCGCTGACGCTGCGGCAACACCACAATGGTGGCAGGGAGGCGGTTGATTTGGGTCAAGCGTGACGGTGCCGCGCTGCTTACGATCCGCAGCGACCCAGCCCCTCCGACCCGCCATCTCGCCGATCCATGCCGCCGCCCGCAAGGGCGAAAGCGGGGGATTATCATGTCCTTGATACGGGTAGGGGTATGATGCGGACGTCATGGCAACAATGCAGCCGGGAGGAAGAGCGAACATGAGCAAGTCCACTGCAGTGACCTACGACTACGGCGTGGTCCGCGCCTTCTCGATCATGACCGTGGTCTGGGGCATTGTCGGCATGCTGGTCGGCGTGATCATCGCCGCCCAGATGGCCTGGCCCGAGCTGAACATGGGCATCCCGTGGCTGAGCTTCGGCCGCCTGCGCCCGCTGCACACCAACGCCGTGATCTTCGCCTTCGGCGGCTGCGCGCTGTTCGCCACCAGCTATTACGTCGTGCAGCGGACCTCGCAGGCGCCGCTGTTTCTCAATGGCCTGGCCTGGTTCACGTTCTGGGGCTGGCAGCTGGTGATCGTGGCTGCCGCGGTGACGCTGCCGCTCGGCATCACGACGAGCAAGGAATACGCCGAGCTCGAATGGCCGATCGACCTGCTGATCGCGGTGGTCTGGGTCGCCTACGCGGTCGTCTTCTTCGGCACGATCGCCAAGCGCAAGGTCTCGCACATCTACGTCGCCAACTGGTTCTTCGGCGCCTACATCCTGACGGTGGCGCTGCTGCACATCGTCAACAGCGCGGCGATGCCGGTGAGTCTCACCAAGTCGTACTCGGCCTACCCGGGGGCGATCGACGCCATGGTGCAGTGGTGGTACGGCCACAATGCGGTCGGCTTCTTCCTCACCGCCGGCTTCCTCGGGATCATGTACTACTTCATTCCCAAGGCCGCCGGCCGGCCGGTGTACTCGTACCGCCTCAGCGTCGTGCACTTCTGGGCGCTGATCTTCACCTACATGTGGGCCGGCCCGCACCACCTGCACTACACGGCGCTGCCCGACTGGGCGCAGTCGCTCGGCATGATCTTTTCGCTGATCCTGCTGGCGCCGTCGTGGGGCGGCATGATCAACGGCATCATGACCCTGTCCGGCGCCTGGCACAAACTTCGCGACGACCCGATCCTGAAGTTCCTGATCGTCTCCCTGTCGTTCTACGGCATGTCGACCTTCGAGGGGCCGATGATGTCGATCAAGACGGTCAACGCGCTGTCCCACTACACGGACTGGACCATCGGCCACGTGCACTCCGGCGCGCTCGGCTGGGTCGGCCTGATCTCGATCGGCGCCATCTATTACCTGCTGCCGCGGCTGTACGGCCGCACCGAGATGTACAGCATGCGTCTGGTCACGCTGCACTTCTGGGTCGCCACCATCGGCATCGTGCTGTACATCGCGGCGATGTGGATCGCCGGCGTGATGCAGGGTCTGATGTGGCGCGCCGTGAACGAGGACGGCACGCTGACCTACACCTTCATCGAAAGCATCAAGGCGACCTATCCGTTCTACGTGATCCGGCTCGCCGGCGGGCTGCTGTACCTCGGCGGCATCTGCGTCATGGGCTACAACGTCTACAGGACGGTGCGGGCGGGCAAGCCGGTCGACGATCCGGTGCCGGCGGCGCTGGCGCACGCCTGAGCGGGCAACCCGAGGAACCATGCCATGAACCTCACGCACGACTTCATCGAGCGCAACTCCTGGCTGATGATCATCCTGATCGTCCTCGTCGTCGCCGTCGGCGGCCTGGTCGAGATCGTGCCGCTGTACTTCCAGCGGCAGACCACGCAGCCGGTGGCCGGCATCAAGCCCTACGAGCCGCTGCGGCTGGTCGGCCGCGACGTCTACATCCGCGAGGGCTGCTACAACTGCCATTCGCAGATGGTGCGGCCGTTCCGTGCCGAGACCCTGCGCTACCAGGGCCACTATTCGGTCGCTGGCGAGTTCGTCTACGACCACCCGTTCCAGTGGGGCAGCAAGCGCACCGGCCCGGACCTCGCCCGCGTCGGCGGCCGCTACTCCGACGAGTGGCACCGCGTGCACTTCAACAACCCGCGCGACGTGGTGCCGGAGTCGAACATGCCCGCCTATCCGTGGCTGGCCGCCACCACGGTCGAGAACGCCGACGTGCAGGCGCGGATGCGGGCGCTGCGCCGCCTCGGCGTGCCCTACACCGACGAGCAGGTCGACAAGGCGTCCGGCGAGCTGAAGGGCAAGACCGAACTCGACGCGCTGATCGCCTACCTGCAGGGGCTGGGTGTGGAAATGCGCAGCGTGCGCACCGGAGGCTGACCATGGATGTCAACGACCTTCGTGCACTGAGCACGGTGCTGGCCTTCACCGCGTTCATCGGCATCGTCTGGTGGGCCTGGCACCGCAAGAGCCAGAAGGGCTTCGAGGAAGCCGCTCGTCTGCCCTTCGCCGACGACGAGCGGGATGACCGCACCACGAGGAGCCGCTGACCATGAGCGACTTTACGAGCGCTTTCTGGGACTATTTCGTCGCCATCATCACCGTGGTATCGGTGGTCGGCTGCGGCGTGTTCCTCTGGTCGCAAAGCAAGCGGCGGGTCAAGGTCGGTACCGGACCGGATCCGGATACCACCGGCCATGTCTGGGACGGCGACCTGCAGGAATTCCACAATCCTCTGCCGCGCTGGTGGATGTGGCTGTTCTACATCACGGTCATCTTCTCGGTCGCCTACCTGATCCTGTATCCCGGGCTCGGCACGCAGTTCAAGGGCGTGTTGAACTGGACCTCGGCGGGCCAGCACTCGGCGGAGGTCAAAGCGGCGGAATCGAAATACGGACCGCTTTTTGCCTCTTACCTGAAGATGGACCTGGCGGCGGTTGCCGCCGACGAGCGCGCTCGGCAGATGGGCGCGCGCATCTTCCTGAACAACTGCGCCCAGTGCCATGGCTCCGACGGGCGCGGTTCGCGCGGCTTCGCCAATCTGACCGACAGCGAGTGGCAATGGGGCGGCACGGCCGACGCGATCAAGACCTCGATCGCGGCCGGACGCACGGCGGCGATGCCGCCGATGGCCGCCGCGCTCGGCGGCGTCGAGGACGTCACCGATGTCGCGCACTATGTGCTGTCGCTGTCGGACTCGGCGCACGACTCGGTCCGCGCCGCGCGCGGCAAGGAGAAGTTCGCCGCCTGCGCCGCCTGCCATGGCCCGGAGGGCAAGGGCAATCCGGCGCTCGGCGCGCCGGATCTGACCAACAAATTCTGGCTTTACGGCGGCAGCGTGGCGACGATCACCGAAACGATCACCAGGGGCCGCGGCGGCGTGATGCCCGCCTGGAAAGGCGCGCTGAGCGAGGCCGAGATCCATCTGGCGGCGGCGTATGTGCACTGGCTGGCCCGGCCGGGCCAGGTGGCTGCGGCACCGCCGTCGAAATGACCGGCGCGCGTCGTGGCGCCTGAGCGTCACGACGCGCCGGATCGGTCGGACCGAAGATGAACGCCGTCGACGAAGGCAAGCGGGTTCAGGAAGCGGCGGCCTCGACGCAGCGGCAGGCCGAAGCGGTCCAGTCGCTGTACGCCAAGCGCATCGAGATCTACCCGCGGGCGAAGATCGGCGACGGCCTGGCCTGGTTCCAGAAATGGCGCTGGGCGATGATCTGGGCGACGCAGATCGTCTTCTACGGACTGCCCTGGCTCACCTGGGGCGAACGGCAGGCGGTGCTGTTCGACCTCGCGGCAAGGCGCTTCTACATCTTCGGCCTGGTGCTCTGGCCGCAGGACATCGTCTTCCTGTCGGCGATCCTGATCATCGCGGCGCTGTCGCTGTTCCTGTTCACCGCGGTCGGCGGGCGTCTGTGGTGCGGCTATGCCTGCCCGCAGACCGTCTACACCGAGATCTTCATGTGGATCGAGCGGCGCATCGAAGGCGACCGCGCGCGCCGCATGATGCTCGACCGGCAGCCGATGAGCACGCGCAAGTTCCTGCTCAAGGCGGCCAAGCATTCGGCATGGATCGCGGTGGCGCTGTGGACCGGCTACACCTTCGTCGGCTACTTCACGCCGATCCGCGAGTTCGGCGCCGAGATCCTGGCCCTTCAGATCGGCGGCTGGTCGGCGTTCTGGGTGCTGTTCTATGGCTTCGCGACCTACGGCAACGCCGGCTGGATGCGCGAGCAGGTCTGCAAGTACATGTGTCCGTACGCGCGCTTCCAGAGCGCGATGTTCGACCACGACACGCTGATCGTCACTTACGACGCCGCCCGAGGCGAGCCGCGCGGCCCCGGCAGCAAGAAGAAAAGCCGCCGCGAACTGGGGCTTGGCGACTGCGTCGACTGCGGCCTGTGCGTGCAGGTCTGCCCGACCGGGATCGACATCCGCAACGGCCTGCAGTACGAATGCATCGGCTGCGCCGCCTGCATCGATGCCTGCAACCACGTGATGGAGCGCACCGGCCTGCCCAAGGGCCTGATCCGCTACTCGACGACCAATGCCATGCGCCAGGGTCTCGATCCGCGGGCGATGTGGCGACGCGTGTTCCGGCCGCGCGTGCTGATCTATGGCGCCATCCTGCTGTCGATCGTCGCCGCGCTGGCCGTGGCGCTGGTGCTGCGCGTGCCTCTGAAGGTCGACGTGATCCGCGACCGCGCCGCTCTGGCGCGCGAGGTCGAGGGCGGACTGGTCGAAAACGTCTACCGTCTGCAGGTATCGAACACGACGGAAACGCGGCGGCGTTTCGCGCTGTCGGCCTCCGGCCTGCCGGGCCTGGCCATTGCCTCGGACGGTCACTTCGAAGTCGGGCCGGCGACGACCGTTTCGGTGCCGTTGCGGCTGGTGGCCGATGCCGAGCAGGTGTCGCCGGGATCGCACAAGGTGGCCATCGAGGTCCGCGCCGAGGACGATGCGCGGGTCGCGGTGCATGAGACCACCACCTTCCTCGGCCTGCGCCGCTGAGCGCCGGAGCGCAGCAGGCTGACGATGCAGCAGCACATGCATACGCAGAGCGGCCCGTGGTACCGGCATCGCTGGCCCTGGCTGCTGATGCTGCCGCCGCTGGCTGCGGTGATCGGCGCCATCGTCACCATCATCCTGGCGGTGCGCAGCAACGATGGGATGGTCGCCGCCGATTACTACAAGCGCGGTCTGGCGATCAACGCGGAACTGTCGCGCAGCCGGCGCGCCGCCGAACTCGGCCTCGTCGCCCAGGTGCAGGCAGGAGGCGAGGCGACGGGCGACGCCGTTCACGTCCGCCTCACCGGCACGAGCTTCCTGCCGGCGGAGCCGGCGCTGCGCATCCGGCTGGTGCATCCGGGGCGCGGGGGTGCCGACCGCATGGCGATGCTCAGCCGAGTTGCGGCCGACGCCGACGGCCGCAGCGCCGAGTACCGCGGCTACTGGGCGGAAGCCGCCGAACTGCACGCCGCCGTTGCCTGGCGCGTCGTGCTCGAAGGCGTCGACTGGCGGCTCGACGGCGGCATCGCTGCCGGCGAGGTGCGCAGCTTCCGCCTGCAGGCGATGCCTTGACTGCGACTGTGCGCCTTTGTCCGATGGAGTGACCCCATGCCGAGCAGCAGCCTGACGCAGCGGATACTCTGGGTGCTGTGGCCGTCGTTCCTGGTTGCCGCGGTCGCCGAACTGCTGGTCTTCGCGGTGATCGATCCGGCCGACCTGCACATCTTCGGCGTCCCGGTGGATGCCGGCAGGATGCCCGTCTACACGATCGGCTTCTTTTTCTTCTGGGCGCTGGGCGCGGCGGCGGCTGCGCTGACCGTGTTCCTGCAGCGCTCGCCGGTGGAAGTCAATCGCTGTCCCATCGATGACGCGGCCAACCGCCCTTACGGTTGCCCCAAGCGGTCGGGCGAACAGGGCAGTGCCGGCCAAGAGCTTGTCCGCGAATAGTTCGTGCGGACGATTTCCCTGCGGACATAACCTGCCACCGACGGCAGAACGCAGCGGTCGCTGCGCGGACGCGACAAGGCGGCGCCCGCCGGCGTGCTACCGGGCGTCGGCCTGCGGTCCCTGGCCGGCCATGATCGAGCGCAAGCCTTCGGGGTCGACGATGCGCACGTGCTTCTGATTGACTTCGATCAGGCCGTCGGCGGCGAAACGCGACAGCGCGCGGCTGACAGTCTCCAGCTTCAGGCCGAGAAAGCTGCCGATCTCGGCGCGCGTCATGCGCAGCACGAACTCGGAGCGCGAGTAGCCGCGTGCTTCGAAGCGCTGCGACAGGTTGAGCAGGAAGGCGGCGAGCCGTTCTTCGGCGTGCATGCTGCCCAGCAGCAGCATCACGCCGTGCTCGCGCACGATCTCGCGGCTCATCACCTTGTGAAAGTGGCTGCGCAGCGCCGGCACCGAGGAGGCGACCTCCTCGATGCGTTCATAGGGAATGACGCAGACCTCGGTGTCTTCGAGCGCCACCGTGTCGCACGAATGCTGTTCCGAACTGATGCCGTCCATGCCGACGATCTCGCCGGCCATATGAAAGCCCGTGACCTGCTCTCGCCCGTCAGCCGAGACCACGGTGCTTTTGAGGAAGCCGAGGCGCACCGCATACAGCGACTCGAAGCGGTCGCCGGCGCGAAACAGCGAGTCGCCGCGTTTGACCCGCTTGCGCGTGGCGACGAGTTCCTCGAGCTTGTCGACTTCGCTGAGCGAGAGCCCCACCGGCAGGCACAGTTCGCGCAGGTTGCAGTTCGAACAGGCCACTTTCAGATGGAGCGCGGAAAAACTCGGCGCATTCATCACTGGTCTCCGCAGGCGTCGACGGGCTTTGCAGCCGAGGGAAGAGTAACCGGACCCGTATCTTACAAACATTGCGCCATCCGGGCCTTCTGCTCCGAGCCCCTGCCTGATAGTGGGTTATCCGGGGTGCTTAACCCCTTGAGTCGACGGTCTTTCGCGGTGTTGCGGTTGATGCCTGTCAACTCTGGACCGCGCCGCGCCTCGAATAATCGGCTTCCATGCTGCCCGCCCGGCGCGGGCAGCCTGCACCTGTGAATCGGCCTATGCTTGCGCCCGTGACCACCGTTAACGACATCGAACTGCCGGGCGAAGCGCTGCTGCGCCGCTTCGACCATCCGGGACCCCGATACACCTCGTATCCCACCGCCGACCGCTTCGTCGACGCCTTCGATGCGGCAGCCTTTGCCGCGCGCCTGGCGCAGCGTGGCGAGCAGGCCGTGCCTGCGCCGCTGTCGGTCTATGTTCACGTGCCGTTCTGCGAGAAGGTCTGCTTCTACTGCGCGTGCAACAAGGTCGTGACCCGCCATCACGAGCGCGCCGCCGATTACCTGCGCGCATTGCAGACCGAGGCCGACATGGTGAGCACGCTGCTCACCGGGCCGCGCGATCTCGAGCAACTGCACTTCGGCGGCGGCACGCCGACGTTCCTCAGCAACGCCGAACTGGAACAGGTGATGGCGATGCTGACGCAGCGATTCCCGCTGGCGGCCGATGCCGAGTGCAGCATCGAGGTCGATCCGCGCTCGACGCCACCCGAGAAGGTGCGCACGCTGGCCGCGCTCGGCTTCAACCGCATGTCGGTGGGCGTGCAGGACTTCGATCCGCAGGTGCAGAAGGCCGTCAACCGGCTGCAGAGCTTCGAGATGACGCGCGCGACGATCGACACCGCGCGCGACGCCGGCTTCAAGTCGGTCAACCTCGACCTCATTTACGGCCTGCCGAAGCAGACGCGGGACAGCTTCTCGCGCACGCTCGAAAGGGTCATGGAGCTGTCGCCGGAACGAATCGCGCTGTACCACTACGCGCACCTGCCCGAGCGCTTCAAGCCGCAGCGACGGATCGTCGCCGCCGAGCTGCCGCCGTCGGCGGAAAAGACGCAGATCATGCTCGACGCGATCACGCGGCTGTCGCAAGCCGGTTATCGCTACATCGGCATGGATCACTTCGCCAAGGGCACCGACGAACTGGCCCGCGCGCAGGCGCTCGGCCGCCTGCACCGCAACTTCCAGGGCTACTCGACGCGGCCGGACTGCGACCTGATCGGGCTCGGCGTCTCGGCGATCAGCAAGGTCGGGCCGACCTACGCGCAGAACGTGCGCGAACTGCCCGAGTACTACGAGCGCCTGAACGCCGGAGTGCTGCCGACGGCGCGCGGCGTGCTGCTCGACACCGACGACCTGCTGCGCCGGGCCGTGATCATGTCGCTGATGTGTCATTTCGAGGTCAGCAAGGAAGCCGTCGAGGCGGCGCACCGGATCAGGTTCGACGAGTACTTCCGGCGCGAACTCGACGCCCTGCGCGATTTCGAGCAGGCGGGGCTGGTCGAGGTCACGCACGACTGGATCAGCGTGCTGCCTGCGGGCAAGCTGCTCGTGCGCGCGATCGCGATGGTGTTCGACCGCTACCTGCGCCAGGACCAGGGCCAGCGCCGCTACTCGAAGATCGTCTGACGCTCCGCAATCAAACCCGCTGCGCGCGCCGACCTTGCGCCGGCGCTGCTCGAAGTACGAGCCTTTGTATGTCTGCGTTCATGGCCACACCTGAGGGCGGGCCGGCGCCGGCGCGCAGCCGTGCTGTCCGTGACCCCGCTTGCGTCTTCGACACGGCCCGTGGTCGGGCCGGAAGCGGGTTCTACGGGCTGATCACCGCGCCTGACGCCACGCTGCGCGGCCGCGACGACTGATCAGGTCGACCATGGAGGCGTCGCTGAATTCGCTTGCCGCGCAGTCTTTTGCCGCCTTTTCGCTGGCGCTGGTCGGCGGCCTGCACTGCGCCGGCATGTGCGGCGGGATCGTCGGCGCGCTGCAGCTGAACCGGCCGCGCGGGGTCTCTGCCGCCCGGCTGGCGGCTGGCTACCACGGCGGGCGGCTGGCGAGCTATGCGCTGGCCGGCGCCTTGGTCGGCCTGCTTGGCGCGGCGCTTTACGCCGCCGACGTGATGCCTGTGCAGGCGGTGCTGCTCGTCGCCGGCAGCCTGATGCTGCTGGCCATCGGCGTGTCGATGTTCGGGCGCAATGCCTGGCTGAAGCGGATCGAACCGGCGGGGGCCTGGTTATGGCGCTTCATTGCGCCACTGGCGCGGCGCGTCTATCCGCCGCGTAACGGCCGGCAGGCGTTGTTCGCCGGGCTGGCCTGGGGCTGGATTCCCTGCGGCATGGTCTACGCCGCCCTGCCGCTGGCGCTCGTCGCCGGCGGCCCGCTGCAGGGCATGCTGGTGATGCTGGCCTTCGGCCTCGGCACGCTGCCGAACATGCTGGCCGTGGACGTTGCCGTGCATGGCATCGGCCGCGCCGGCGCGGCGGCCGCGCGATCACTTGCATGGGTCAGGCCGCTGGCCGGTGCGGCGATTGTTGTCTTCGGCGTTTCGGGGCTGGCTCACGCGGCGCGCGTGGCCGGTATCGCCGGCGCCGAACATCCGGCCATCGCGATGTTCGCCCGCATCTGTCATCGCTAGAACCTATCTCAGAATCCCCGACGGTCGCGTTGTGACGAGAAGCGGCCGGATG
>CAZDXQ010000024.1:0-52619 GCA_964509545.1 uncultured Burkholderiaceae bacterium
GCGCCTCGTGCGCCTTCTTCTGCTCCTGGTACTTGAACTTGCCGTAGTCCATCAGTCGACAGACCGGCGGCGAGGCATTCGGGGCGATTTCCACGAGATCGACGTCGTTCTCGTCCGACAGCCGGAAGGCGTCGGCGAGCTTGACGATGCCGAGTTGCTCGCCGTCAATGCCGATCAGGCGGACTTCCGGCACCGAGATCTCGCGGTTGATGCGATGCGTGTGTTCCTGTGCGATGGTGCGTGACTCCGAAAAAGAAAATCTCAGGCTGCCGGCCCCACCTGCCGCCGCTGCGCGACGTCCTCGTCAAGCCGCGCCGCGAACGCCTCCAGCGTCATCACGCCGAGGTCGACACCGCCGCGGGCCCGGACAGCCACCCTCTTGATTCCATCCGCTGCCGGCTTTTCCTTGTCCCCGACAACGAGGATATAGGGCAGCTTCTGCAGCGCAAGGGCGCGGATTTTATAGGTGATCTTCTCGTTGCGCAAATCGGCCTCGGCCCTAAAGCCTTGTTTTTTCAGCGTTTGAACAACATCCTGCGCGTATTCGATCTGGCCTTCGGAGATATTGGCCACACCGACCTGCACCGGCGCCAGCCACGGCGGCATCGCTCCCGCATGGTTCTCGATCAGCATGCCGATGAAGCGCTCCATCGAACCGATGATCGCCCGGTGCAGCATCACCGGCACCTGGCGCGTGTTGTCCTCGGCCACGTACTCGGCGCCGAGCCGGCCCGGCATCTGGAAGTCGACCTGCATCGTACCGCACTGCCACTCGCGGCCGATCGCGTCCTTCAGCGTGTACTCGATCTTAGGGCCGTAGAAGGCACCGTCGCCGGGCGAGACCGTGTACTCGACGGCGGAGCGGCGCAGCGACTCCATCAGCGCTTCCTCGGCCTTGTCCCACGACTCGTCGGAGCCGATGCGCTTCTCCGGCCTGGTCGAGACCTTGTACAGGATGTGCTCGAAACCGAAGTCGCGGTAGACCTTCTGCAGCAGCGCCGTGTAGGCGACGCATTCGTCGAGGATCTGCGCCTCGGTGCAGAAGATGTGGCCGTCGTCCTGCGTGAAACCGCGCACGCGCATCATGCCGTGCAGCGAGCCCGAAGGTTCGTTGCGGTGGCAGGCGCCGAACTCGCCGTAGCGCAGCGGCAGTTCGCGGTAGCTGTGCAGATTGGCGTTGTAGATCTGGATGTGGCCGGGGCAGTTCATCGGCTTCAGCGCGTAGTACCGGTTCTCCGACTCGGTCGTGAACATGTTCTCGCGGTACTTCTCCCAGTGGCCGGAGCGCTCCCAAAGCGAGCGGTCGAGGATCTGCGGCGCCTTGACCTCCTGGTAGCCGTTGTCCTTGTAGACACTACGCATGTAGCTCTCGACCTGCTGCCAGATCGCCCAGCCGCGCGGGTGCCAGAAAATGAGCCCCGGCGCTTCGTCCTGAAAATGGAACAGGTCGAGTTCGCGGCCCAGCTTGCGGTGATCGCGCCGCTCGGCCTCCTCGAGCATCTTCAGGTAGGCGTCCTGCTCCTCCTTCGACGCCCAGGCCGTGCCGTAGATCCGCTGCAGCATCTCGTTGCGCGAGTCGCCGCGCCAGTAGGCGCCAGCCACTTTCATCAGCTTGAAGACCTTCAGCTTCCCCGTCGACGGCACGTGGGGCCCTCGACACAAGTCGATGAAGCCGCCCTCGCGATACAGCGAGATGTCCTCGTTGGCCGGGATCGAGGCGATGATCTCGGCTTTGTACTTCTCGCCGATCGACTGGAAGAACTTCACCGCGTCGTCGCGCTTCCACACCTCGCGCGTGACGACCTCGTCCTTCTTCGCCAGTTCGGCCATCTTTTTCTCGATGGCCTGCAGGTCCTCGGGCGTGAACGGGCGCTTGTAGGAGAAGTCGTAGTAAAAGCCGTTATCGATCACCGGCCCGATCGTCACCTGCGCATCCGGAAACAGTTCCTTGACCGCGTAGGCGAGCAGGTGCGCCGTCGAGTGGCGCAGGATCTCCAGCCCCTCGGCGTCCTTCGCGGTGACGATCGAGACCGACGCATCGCGGTCGATCACATAGGAGGTGTCGACCAGTTTGCCGTCGACTTTGCCGGCGACGGCGGCCTTGGCCAGTCCCGGGCCGATCGAAGCCGCGACCTCGGCCACGCTCACTGGCCTGTCGAACGGACGGCTGGAGCCGTCAGGAAGGCGAATCGAAATCATGTGCAGAGGCTCCGACGAAAAAAAAGTGCGGGCGAGCCGCACTTTTTTTCGCAAGGCGAACTCGTCCGGGCCGCTCTAGCTGCCGGTGAACGTAGTTCGGAAGAACGACATCTTCGATTCCCTTGTTCGATGTTGCGCTGGTAGGCGCGAGTGGATTCGAACCACCGACCCCCACCATGTCAAGGTGGTGCTCTAACCAACTGAGCTACGCGCCTGCGGATACAAATGATACACGACGGCCCTCGTTCGCCCGAACTGTCGCGCCGGCCGTCCGATCAGTGAATGCGCAGCGCGACAAGCGGCCGCAGCGTTCCGTGACGGGCGCCGCGTCATCGCGCACGTCGGCGCAGCGACCGCACGCCTCGGCCCGGCAGGTTCAGCGGCGACGCGCCGAGTAGACGCCGCCGACCTCGGCGATCTGCGCCAGCGCGCGGCGCAGCGCCGCGCCGTCGGCCACCTCGACCGTGAAGCTCATCTGCGCGTCGCCGCGCTTCGACAGCGTGTTGACGCCGATGACGTTGAGTTTCTCGCGCGCGAACACCTCCGAGATGTCGCGCAGCAATCCGGCGCGATCCTGCGCCAGGACGACGACATCGACCGGATAGACGGCCTCGGTCGAGGCGCTCCATGCGACTTCGATCATCCGCTCCGGGTGCCGGTCCGCCAGCGCTGCGGCGTTGGCACACCCGACACGATGCACGGAAACGCCGCGGCCGCGGGTGACGAAGCCGAAGATCTCGTCCGGCGGGACCGGCCGGCAGCAGCGCGCCAGCTGTGTCATCAGCGAATCGACGCCGACGACCAGCACGCCGCCCTTGCCGCGCGCTGCCGCCTTGGCGGTTTCCGTCCTCGTCGACGGCGGCACCACGATCTCGGACGTCGGTGCTGCCGGCGCCACGGTCAACGCCTGCTCGATGCTGCGCAGGCTGAATTCTTCCTTGCTGGCGGCCGCCGACAGTTCGTCAACCGAGGCATACCCGAGCCGGCGGGCGAGGTCATCGAGCTTCACTGCAGTTCGGCCAAGCCGCTGCAGTTCGCGCTCGATCACGGCCCGGCCGGCAGCCATCGACTGCTGCAGCTCGAGCAGATTGAACCAGTGCCTCACCTTCTGCCGCGAACGGGCGCTGGCGAGGTAGCCGAGTTCCGGATTCAGCCAGTCGCGGCTCGGGCCGCCACTCTTGGCGGCGATGATCTCCACTGTCTGCCCGCTGGCGAGCGGCCGGTTCAGCGGCACCAGCGCGCCGTCGACGCGCGCCCCACGGCAGCGGTTGCCCAATTCGGTGTGCACGTGGTAGGCGAAGTCGATCGGCGTGGCGCCGGCCGGCAGTTCGACCACTCTGCCCTGCGGCGTCAGCACGTAGATGCGCTCGTCGGGCTTGGCCGACGGCTGCGGCTTGTCGACCTCGGCCCGCCACGCCAGCAGCTGGCGCAGCCACGCCACGCGCTGCTGATCGGCCCCGGGCACCTTGCGCCCGCCCTCCTTGTAGTGCCAATGCGCGGCAACGCCGAGCTCGGCGAACTCGTGCATCTCGCGCGTGCGGATCTGAATTTCCAGCGTGCGGCCAGCGGCGTCGCGGACGACAGTGTGCAGCGACTGGTAGCCGTTGGCCTTCGGCCGCGCGATGTAATCGTCGTATTCGCCTTCGACCGGTGACCATATCTCGTGCACCAGCGACAGCACCTGGTAGCAATGCGCCACCTCGGCGACGATCACGCGCAGCGCGCGCACGTCGTAGATCTCCTCGAACGCCAGCCGCTTCGCGCGCATCTTGTTGTAGATGCTGACGATGTGCTTGGGCCTGCCGCTGACATCCCCGTGCAGGCCCGCCGCAACGAGCCGCGCGCGCAGCACGGCCGCGGCCTCGGTGATGAATCGTTCGCGCTCGACGCGCTTTTCGTCGAGCAGACGGGCCAGCCGCCTGTAGGTCTCCGGCTCGAGCAGGCGAAAGGCGAGATCTTCGAGCGCCCATTTCAGCTGCCAGACGCCGAGGCGGTTGGCGAGCGGCGCGTAAAGATCGAGCGTCTCGCGGGCGATCGCCGCCTGCAATTGCGCATCGACGCCGACGCCCTTGCGCGCAGCGAAATAACGCAGCGTCTGCTCCCGCGAAGCCAGGCGCAGCAGCACGACGCGCACGTCGTTGACCATGGCCAGAAGCATCTTGCGCAGGCCCTCGGCCTGCGCCGCCGCCTGTCCGCGCGCGCGCGTCGTCTCCGACAAGCGCATCAGCTGGCGCAGGTCGGCGACCAGTTGCGCCACCGTGCCGCCAAAGCGGCCGCGCAGCCAGTCGTCGGCGTCGCGCAGCACGTCGTGGATGCCGAAAAGGTAGGCCGCCGCAAGCAGATCGGGATCGGCGCGCAGTTCGCGCACGATCTGGACCATGCCATCGGCATGGGCCACAAACGGCTCGCCCGTCCGCAGCGCCCGTTCGCCGTAAAGGGGCACCACGAGGGCACGCACACCGGCCGGATCGATCGCCTCCGGTGTCGCCAGTGTTTTTTCGCCGGTGTCGCGCGCGGTCATTGCGAGGTCGGTGTCGTCGGCACGATTATCGCCCTGCGGCACAATGGCCGCATGCTGAAGTCACTATTGACCAGCCTGCATCCAGCGCGCCGCGTGCAGATCGACGAGACCTTGTGGCGCGAAGTGGTCGAGGCGCTGCCGTTCCTGGCCAGGCTCACCGCCGACGAACGCGGCCATCTGCGCGAACTGGCCCGGCGCTTCCTCGCCGACAAGGAAATGGCTACGGCCGGCGAGTTGCAGCTGACCGCCGCCATGCAGGTGAACATCGCCGCTCAGGCCTGCCTTCCGGTGCTGAAACTGGGCCTCGAGTGGTACCGCGGCTGGCGCAGCATCGTCGTCTATCCCGACGAATTCCTCGTTCCGCGCGAGATCACCGACGAGGCTGGCGTCGTGCACGAGTACGTCGAACCGATCGCCGGCGAAGCCTGGGACGGCGGCCCCTTGCTGCTGTCGTGGGCCGACGCGCAGGCCACCGAAGGCAACTACAACGTGGTGATCCACGAGTTCACGCACAAGCTGGACATGGCCAACGGCGAGGCCGATGGCGTGCCGCCCTTCGACCGTCGGCGGCACGCGGGCTTGAGCGCGGGGCATTGGCAGCAGGTGCTCGACGATGCGTTCGAGCGGTTGAACGCCGAACTGGACTTGATCGAGGCCGAGATTCCGGCAGATGTCGATCCCGAATCGGCCGAAGCCGACGCGTACTACGCCAGGCTGCCGCTCGACCCGTATGCAGCCACGAATCCCGGCGAATTCTTTGCCGTCTCCAGCGAGGCTTTCTTCGTCGCGCCGCAGCGTCTGCGCGACGCCTTTCCCGACTGGTATGCGTTGCTCGCGGCCTTTTTCCTGCAGGACCCTCTCGCCGCAGACGAACGATGAAGCGCCTGCTGATCGTCTGGCACAGCCACACCGGTGGCGCGCGGCAGTTGGCCGAGGCAGCCGCCGCGGCGGCGCGTGGCGAAGCGGGCGTCGAAGTGAGTCTGGAGCACGCGGCTGACACGCGGGCCGACGATGTCCTGGCCGCCGACGGCTATTTGTTCGTCACGCCCGAGAACCTGGCGACGATGGCCGGGCTGATGAAGGATTTCTTCGACCGCATCTACTACGCGGCGCTCGAGCGCGTCAACGGACGACCCTACGCGCTGCTGGTCTGCGCCGGCTCCGACGGTACCGGCGCGGTGCGGCAGATCGAGCGCATCGCCACCGGCCTGCGCCTGCGGCAGGTCGCGCCGCCGCTGATCGTGATCACGCACGCGCAGACACCCGAGGCGATCCTTGCGCCGAAGACGATCAAGGCCGGGGACCTGGCGCGCTGCGCCGAAATCGGCGCCGGGCTGGCCGCAGGACTGGCCGCCGGCGTGTTCTGAGTCACTTCCAAAGCCAGGCTGCGGCCCGCCCGACCCTTGCGGGGGTCAAGGAGACTTGCGGCGGCCCGGCGTTTCCCTGAGCGCCGCAGCGGCGCGCAGCCTTGCCGCGCTGTCAGGCTCGTTGCCGCAGCCGACGGCTGCCTGCCCGCCTTGCAGGCGATCGACCGGCCCTCAGCTCACCGCGGCAACGACGACGATTTCCACCCGGTAGGCCGGTGCTGCCATCGCCGCCTGCACGGTGGCGCGCGCAGGCGTCTGCCCGGGCGCGACCCACGCCTCCCAGACCTTGTTCATCGCCGCGAAGTCCGCCATGTCGGCGAGGAAGATCTGCGCGCTGAGCAGCCGCGACTTGTCGCTGCCGGCCTCGGCTAGCAGGCGATCGATCGCAGCCAGTGCCTGGCGCGTCTGGCCGCTGACATCCTGGTCCGTGTCCTCGGCCACCTGCCCGGCAAGAAACACCATGCCATTGCAGACGACCGCCTGACTCATCCGCGGTCCGCTGTGCAAACGCCTGATCGTCATCGTCCTACTCCTGCAGCAGAAAGTCGCACACGACTGAGATCTGGTCGTCGTGGAAGAACATCGGCGCGTGGCCGACGCCCGCAAACTCCACCAGCTTCGCCTGCGGCCCGCGCCGCGTCATCTCGACGGCCGTTTCGCGCGTCAGTAGATCGGAGTTTTCGCCGCGGGTGATCAGCGTCGGACAGGCAATCGAGTCATAAAGCCGCCACATCGCGGCCTCGCCGGCCGCCGCCGCCTGTGGCGTGACCGAGGCAAAGGGCACCGCGATCAGCGGGTCGTAGTGCAGCACCCATTCGTCGCCGTCGCGGCGGATCGCAGGCTCGGTGATCTCGCGCCATTCGTCGCGCGAACGCAGTGCAAAGGGCGCGGCCACTGTCGAAACGTAGTCGATCGCCTCGTCGACGCTGGCGAAGCGCGCCGGTTTGCCGACATAGGCGCCGATCCGCGTCAGCGCCGCCACGTCGAGCCTCGGCCCGACGTCGTTGATCACCAGCCGCGAGATCGGCGAGGCGGCGAGACCGGCGAGCGAGATGCCGATCAGGCCGCCCATCGAGGTGCCGACCCAGTGCACCGACTGCGCGTTCAGGCGCGCGATCAGGGTCACCATGTCGGCGACGTACTGCGGCACGCCGTAATGCGCCGGCTCGCGCAGCCAGTCGCTGCGTCCCCGCCCGACCACGTCGGGGCAGACGACGCGGTAGTGATCTGCAAGCGCCCGCGCCAACCGGTCGAAGTCGCGGCCGAGCCGGGTCAACCCATGCACGCAGATCAGCACTCGCGGATTTTGCGGATCACCCCATTGCGCGTACGCCATCCGGTGCAGTCCGGCCGGGCTCAGGCATTGCACGGTATCGAAGCGCGGAGTCATCGCCATCTCGGCACCCTCGGCCCGGAAAAGGATCGGCTGCAGAATCGCCGGCATACTAGCAGCGCATTGCTGTGCAAACGAAGGGGGTCGCAACCATGCTGACAGGCAAGACCGCGCTGGTCACGGGATCGACGAGCGGCATCGGGCTGGGCATCGCACGCGCGCTGGCCGGACAGGGCGCCAACATCGTCGTCAACGGTTTCGGCGAGGCCGCAGCCATCGCCGCAATCGAGCGCGAACTGCAGGCGCTCGGTGTCGCCACGATGTACCACGGCGCGGACATGGGTCGGCCGTCGCAGATCGAGGACATGGTGCGCGCCGTGGAGTCGCGTTTCGGTCGCATCGACGTGCTGGTGAACAACGCCGGCATCCAGCACGTGGCGCCGATCGAGGAGTTTCCGACCGAGCGCTGGGACGCGGTGATCGCGATCAACCTGTCGTCGGCGTTCCACACGATCAGGATGGCCCTGCCCAGGATGAAGCAGGCCAACTGGGGCCGCATCATCAACATCGCCTCCGTGCATGGCCTCGTCGCCTCGGTACAGAAGGTTGCCTACGTGGCGGCGAAGCACGGCATCGTCGGCCTGACCAAGGTGGTGGCGCTCGAAACGGCGACCACTGGCGTGACCTGCAATGCGATCTGTCCCGGCTGGGTGCTGACGCCTCTGGTGCAGAAGCAGATCGACGCCCGCGCCGCGCGTGACAACCTGGGCCCCGACGAAGCGCGGCGGGCGCTGGTGGGCGAAAAGCAGCCGTCGATGGATTTCGTCACCCCGGAGCAGCTCGGTGCGATGGCCGTGTTCCTGTGCTCGCCGGCCGGCGACCAGATCCGCGGTGCGGCCTACAACGTCGACGGCGGCTGGTACGCGCAGTAGAAGAACAGGGACGGAACCACTGCAGACCTGGGTCCTGCCGGGCGTCGATCCGATCGAGTCGCTGCTCGATGCCTGCAAGGACAACGGCTGGACCGCGGCCTTTGTCGTCTGCGCCGTCGGCAGCCTGCAAAACGCCCGTCTTCGCTTTGCGGCCCGAGCACAGCCCGATGATATTGCCGGTCCGCTCGAACTGATTTCGCTGTCAGGCACGCTATCGCTCGACGGGCCGCATCTGCATGCCACCGTCAGCGATGCGCAGGGCCACGTTCATAGCGGTCACCTTCGGCTCGGTTCGCGCGTGCGCACCATGGCGGAAATCCTCGTGGCCGTGCTGCCGGACGTGATCTTCCGCCGTCGGCCCGACCCGCGGACGGGGCATGCCGTACTCGTGGTTGAAGCGCGGCCGGCGCCGAATTGAGGGCGACGCTACGCGGCACAAGCACCAGCCGCAGCCACAACACGGCGGCCGCGCGGCTGCGCGCCTCGGCGTCGAACTGCCGCGTCGAACGCAGGCGCTGACTCAGCGGGAGGACAGACGCGCAGCCGAGGCGGCCCGGCCGGCGGCCTCGATGCGCGCTTCCTGCAGTGCGGTCGGAACTTGCGGGTCTGCCTCGCCATGGGTGATCAATCCCAGGCGTCGCGCCTCGTGCAGTTCGGCGATCACCTCGGCACGGCTGCGCGTCGACGGTCCGATCACGAACTGGAAGCCGCGCTCGCCAAAGGCCAGCGGCCGCCCCTGCGCATGCGGGATTTGACCGACCTCGCCGGCTGGCGCCGAGGTCGCCGTCAACACGGCTTCGCGTTTCTCCCAGAAATAGTGTTCGTCGCGCCTGTCGGCGCGGTCGGCGCTGGCGGCAAAGGACACGCTGGCAAGCATTGCTGCAACAAACAGTCTGCACTTCTGCATTCGAGTCTCCGGCAATCGGTTTGAACGAATCTGACCTCGCGCACAATCGTTGCGGGCGAGCCTGCCTGGCCCACCCCGCTCGGTTGCATCGCGCCCCCTTCAGTCGTGTCAGTCCGCTCGCGTTTACAGGCGCCGCCGCCGCGAACAGGCGAACCCCTGACCGTAATGCGCGTGGCTTAAAGGCGACCTCGGGATCGCCCGCGGGCAGCGGGCGTCGTTGCCGCGCGCGCCGCGGCCGCCGCTGCAGGCGCAGAAGCGTGGCTGCGCCTGTAGCGCCGCGCGGTGCTGCGCCGATGCTTGTTGCCTGGGGCGCGGCCGGTCCGTCTAGCGCATCAGCACGTATGTGCCAGGCGCCGCGCCGATCGGCGCGAAGTCCGCATTGCCCATCGGCGGCGGCGGGCCACGCTCGCCAGACCTCTCGGCAAGCCACGATTGCCACGCCGGCCACCACGACCCGTCGTGCGGCTCCTGCCGCGCCAGCCACTGGTCGGGATCGATGTAGCGATCCGAGGCGGCCTTGGTCGCGATGCGGTAGTGCCGCGGCGGCGCCTCGGCCTGCGGCGGGTTCACGATGCCGACGTTGTGCCCGCCGCTGGTCAGGCAGAAGGTGATGTCCGCGTCCGCATACAGATGCAGCATGTAGACCGACTTCCACGGTGCAACGTGGTCGCGTTCGGTGCCGACGAGGAAAATCGGCGCGCGGATGTCAGCCAGCGCCAGGGCGCGGCCGTCGTAACGCGCCCTGCCGGACGCGAGATCGTTGTTCAGGTACAGGTTGCGCAGGTACTCGGTGTGCATCCGGTGCGGCAACCGCGTCGTATCGGCGTTCCAGGCACTCAGATCGGTGAGCTTCTGCGGTTCGGCCATCAGGTACTGACGGACGATGCGCGACCAGATCAGGTCGTTCGAATTCAGCAGCGTGAACGCGCCAGCCATCTGCCTGCCGTCCAGGTAGCCCTGCTCCCAGGTCAGGTCTTCGAGATAGGCGAGCTGGCTGTCGTCGATGAAGATCGACAGTTCGCCGGCCTCGGTGAAATCGACCTCGGCGGCGAGCAGCGTCAGCGACGCCAGCCGGTCGTCACCGCGACCCGCCATCGATGCGGCGAGCATCGCCAGGAACGTGCCGCCGAGGCAGTAACCGACTGCATGCAGCTTCTGCCCGCCAGTGATGCTGCTTGCCGCGTCGATTGCCGTGCGGATGCCAAGCCGCAGGTAGTGATCGACGCCCAGTTCGCGGTCGCGCATGTCAGGATTGCGCCAGGACAGCATGAACACCGTATGTCCCTGCTCGACCAGGTAGCGAACCATCGAGTTGTGCGGCGACAGATCGAGGATGTAGTACTTCAGGATCGGTGACGGCACGATCACGATCGGCTGCGCGTGGACGGTCGACGTTTCCGGCGCGTACTGGATCAGTTCGATCAGGTCATTGCGCAGCACCACCTTGCCCGGCGTGACCGCGACCTCTCGGCCGGGGCAGAAACTCACGCCGTCGGCGCGCGGCCTGCCGGCGAAACCGGCCAGCGCGTCGCGCCACCAGTCGAGCCCGCCCCGGACAAGATTGGCGCCGCCGGTCTCGGCGGTACGAGTCAGCACCTCCGGGTTGGTCCAGAGGAAATTCGTCGGGCTCACCACGTCGAGCGCCTGCCGCGCGGTGAAGGTCACCATCCGCTCGTGGTGCCGGCTGACGCCGGTGACGTGATTGGTGGCGTTCCACACCCATTGCTGCGTCAGCAGGAACGACTGGTAAATGAGGTTGAACGGCCATTGCTGCCAGCCGGGATCGACGAAGCGGCGGTCCTGTGGCAACGGCTCGATGCACGGCGCGGTTTCGCCCTGCGCGCACTCCATCGCATACAGCGCGAACCGGCTTGCCTTGCGCTGAGCCTTGCTTGCCAGCTCCAACTGCTTGCCCGGCGCTGCCGCGAGGTGCCAGTACCAGTCGGCCCACGCCGAAACGAGCGACGGCCAAGCGATGCCGCGGCTGGCGCGCGCCACTGCGGCGCGGATCGCGCGGTCGTAGTTGGCCAGCGGCACCGGCTCGGCGAGGTACTCCTCCGACGGTGGCTCGACGGCCTTCAAGACAGGGCGCGGCGACGCGGGCGGGATCTCGCCGCCACCCTTGCGCGCGCGCGCGTGGACAAGTTTCAATCGGCTGCTGGCCATGCGGCCCTCCTCGATTCGAGGCCGCCGCAGGCGCAGGCCACGACCCGGCGACCGCCCGGATACACAGGCAGAGCATGCGACTTTCCCGTCGCATCGGGTTGACGCCTCTCAAGCGCGGCGCGCGTCCCGCGCGAGCGGCAGGTCAAACGGCGCCGGCCTCGCCGGCAGCCATGCAGGCACGGCACCGGCGAGCACGCCTTGCCCGCGTACGGCCTTCCTTGCGCAAAAAAAGCCCGGCTCACGCCGGGCTCAATCCGGGCGCCTGCTGCGGCTTAGTTCGAACGTGGCCGCGGCAGACCAACGACCGTGCCCTCGCGCCGCGCATCGGCGGCGCCATACTGCTTGCCGGTCTGCAGATCGATCAGCACCGCCTGCACCGAGCCGATGTCGGTCAGCCCCACCGTGTAGCCAAGCGCGCGCAGCGCGTCGATGGTCGCCTGGGGGAACCACGGATCGACCGAGATGCCGACGCCGGCGCTCGCCACCGACAGCCGCGGCGCATCGATCGCTTCCTGCAGCGTCATCTTGTGGTCGACCAGGTTCATCGTCACGTTGATCACCGAGTTGATGATGGTCGCGCCGCCCGGAGAACCATAGGCGAGTACCGGTTTTCCGTCAGGCGAGAACAGCATCGTCGGCGCCATGCTGCTGCGCGGACGCTTGCCGGGCCGCACGTCGTTGAAACCCGGCCCGCCGGTGAACGGATTGATCGAAGTCGCCGGATTGGTATTGAAGTCAGTCAGCTCGTTGTTCAGCAAGAAGCCGTGGTTGCGGAACGAGCCGTCGGCGCGCTTATAGCCGGCGAACACACCGATGCCATAGCCGGATTCGATCGTGTTCGTGTACGAGACGACGTTGCCCCACTTGTCGACGACCGAGAAGTGTGTCGTGCCGTTCTCAGGCCCCGTCTCGGGATTCGAAACCGCCAGGCGAAGCGCCGGCGCCGCGTCGGCAGTCTCGTACTGGCGCGGATCGGCGGCCGGCGCGGGGTTCGGCTGCAGCCGCACGCCGGGCACAATCAGCGCGCTGCGCAGCCCGACGTAGATCGGGTTAAGCAGCCCCCTGGCCGGCACCGGCACGAAGTCGTCATCGCCCATCCACACCGCGCGGTCGGCGAAGGCGAGACGCATCGCGTCGGCCATGACATTGGCGGTGTTCGGCGCACCGAAGCCAAAGCCCGCCTGCGCGTCGCCGATCGGGAAGCGCTCGAGCATCTTCAGCACCTGCAGGACGGTTAACGCGCCCGACGACGGCGGCGGCATCGACTTGATGCGGTAGCCGCGGTACGTTCCTTCAATCGGCGTGCGCAGTGCCGCCTCGTATGCCTCGAGATCGGCAAGGGTCATGCTGCCGCCCTTGCCGTTCGGCGCCTGCGGCCGATTGAACTTCTGGCCCTCGACGACGCCCTGCGCGATGTCGCAGCCCTTCTCGGGCATCAGCTTGTAGAAGCAGTCGGCGCCATGCTGCGCGAGCAGGCGGAAAGTCTCGGCCAGCGGCTTGTTGGTCACCAGCGAGCCGACCTCGCGCGACTGGCCGCCCGGGCAGAAGTACTCGGCCGCTTCGGGCGAGTTCTTCGCCCGGCTCGTCGAACTGCTGCAATTGGTGCTGCTGACGAAGCGCGGCGTCGCGGCGAAGCCCTGATCGGCGAGATCGATGGCCGGCTGCAGGACCTTGCCCAGGCTCATCGAGCCGTAGCGCTGCAGCGCCAACTCGGTGCCGCGCACCATGCCCGGTACGCCCACCGCCACCCCCTGCAGCGACGCGCTGGGCACGCCGACGAACATGTCCGGCGTCGCGCCGGCCGGCGCCTTTTCGCGGCTGTCGATGATCACCGTCTGCCCGCTCTTCGCGACGTGGATCATCATGAAGCCACCGCCGCCGATGCCCGCCGACTGCGGCTCGACCACGTTCAGCGCGTAGGCGATGGCGACCGCGGCATCGATCGCGTTGCCGCCCTGCTCGAGGATCTTCGCTCCGGCTTCGGCGCCGTACGGGTTGGCGACCGACACAACGCCCTGCTGGAAGGCCCTGCCCGCCCAGGACGGCGGCTTGCCCTGCGATTGCGCCGGCAGGCTGACAGACGATTCGACGCCGAGAGTCTCCTCGCCTTGCTCGGCGTGCGCCACGGCGAAGACGCCTGCGGCGAGCAGCACGGCGATGCGGGCGAGCGACGGGCGTGGCAATGCAAACTTCGATTCAGACATGCTCTTGCTCCTTGAGGAATTGTTCTTCGTTCGCCCGGCCGGCATCACCCGGGCAGGCGCGACCAGCGATCAGCGCTCGGCGCGACGCGAGGGCAGATGCTGATGCGTCGCGGTGTGCATACCCGTTGCGTGCCGCGGGCACTGCGCCGCAAACGGCACGGTGCAGCGCTCACGTGTAGCCCACCGCTGCAGCGGCTGTCAACTTCGCACACGCATTTGCGCAGGGCATTTCGCACGAAGGGCCCGCTGAAGCGACTCGCCGACGAACCCGTGTTTGTACGAGTTCGCACGAGCCCGCGAACCACGTCACAGCGGTAAGTGACCACCAACCGCAGCTACCGTTATTGCGTCGACGGATAAGACCCCGTGCCCGAGTGGGGTGCTTGCCTCAAACCGGCACCACGCTGACCGCCACCTTCATCGTGTGCTCGGCGCCGCCACGGATCACGCCGCGCAGCGGCGTGACATCGCCGAAGTCGCGGCCGACGGCAAGCGTCACATGCGACGTGCCGACCACCATGTCGTTGGTCGGATCGAGATCGACCCATCCCAGTTGCGGGCACCACACCGACACCCAGGCATGCGAGGCGTCGGCGCCGAGCAGTCGCTGCCGCCCTGGCGACGGCTCGGTCAACAGGTAGCCGCTGACATAGGCCGCAGGAAGGCCCAGCGCCCGCAGGCAACCGAGCATCACATGGGTGTAGTCCTGGCAGACGCCACGGCGCTGGGCGAATACCTCTGCCAGCGGCGTGCTGATCGACGTGCTTTGCGGCTGGTAGTCGAAGTCGGCGTGGATGCGATGCATCAGTTCGATCGCGCCAGCGATCAGCCGTCGACCCGCGGCAAACGACGGCTCGGCATAGGCACGCAGTTCGTCGAGCAGGGGCACGAACGGCGATGCGTACAGGAAGTCGGACGCCGGCCAGAATGGCGCACGCACGCGGAAGCGCAGCGCATTGCGAACCGACTCCCAGCGTGCGCTGCGCTCGGCGTCGAGATCGTCGAAGCGCGGCGTGACCACGACGCGGCTTTCGGCGCGCACGCGCAGCACGTCGTGCGGCGCGAAGAGTGCGAAAGAGGTGCGCAGGTTGCCGAAGGCATCGGCCGACGTCGTCTGCTGCGCCGGCTTCGGTTCGACGTCGATCTCCGCGTCGGCCACCTGCTGCGCGTGTCCCGACTGCGGCATCAGGCAGGCCAGGTGATAGGCGATGTCGACACGCGGCGCGTAGCGGTAGATGGTCTCGTGCACGACGCGCAGCGGCTGCGGCGAACTCATCGGATAATCGCCCCGCTGCGCTCAACGAACGCGTGCCCGATACGCAGGCGCCGGGCACGGACGCGGCGCGCCATGCCCGCAGCCGCGCCTGCGGCGGCTGCGGCGAACGCCAACGTGCCACGGTGCGGCAGGCTCATGCACGCACCATGTGAAAGCCCGGCTCGGCGTGGCTGAAGAATCGGCTGCCGATCGCCTCCGAGAGGCCGACGCCGGCGATGCCGAGCCCTTCGACCAGTTCGAGCAGCGCATGCATGCGGCCGTCGGCGCCGGTCGTGGTCAGGACCTCGATCGAAGGCCATTGCGACGTCGGCGTCAGCCGGGCCAGCAGTTCCTCGCCGTGGGGTGCCGGCAACTGCGCCAGTTCTTCGCGCAGCGTTCGCACCACGCAGGCGAGCGAACGCGGGTTGGCGGGGTCATGTACCAGCAGTTCGGCCAGCGCCAGCGGATGCTGCCGGCGCTGGTGGCGGGCGCGGTAGGTGATGACGCTGTCGGCCAGATGCAGCAGCAGGTCGAAGCCGCCCTCGGTCAGCGCCTGCTGCGTCTCGAACATGACCTGCAGACTGCCGGCCAGCGCGATCAGCCGCTCGATCTGGCGGCCGATCGTCAGCAGCCGCCAGCCTTCGTCGCGGGTCATCCGGTCGGCCTGCGCACCGGTGACCGCGGCCAGCCGCAGTTCGACCTGCTGCAGCAGCGCCAGCGCCTCGTCTTCGGAGACCACGCCTTCGGCCGTGGCCGCGTCGCGCGCGTCACGCAGTTCAATCAGTCTCTCGGTGAGCAGCCGCCAGTGTTCCGCCGACAGCCGATCGCGGATCTGCTCGCCGGCACGGGCCAGCGCTGCGAGGCTGTAGGCGACGCTGCGGCCGTCGACCTCGTCGAGCAGCGCCGCGATCAGCGTGCGCTCGAACACGGCCAGCGACTGCGACGGCAGCGGCACGCCGGCCGGAACCAGCCCCTGCATCATCGCCAGTCGCGCCGCCGCGTCGAGTAGCGGCAGTGGCGCATCGGCGTCTTCGCTGAGCAGTTCGAGCGTCACCGACGCCAGCCGCACGCCGAACTCGGCGCGCTCGGCATAGCGGCCCATCCAGAACAGGTTCTCTGCGGCGCGGCTGCTGACCGGCCGGCGCGCCGATTCCAGCGCCGCCAGGCTCATCGGCCCGGGCAGCATGGAGAAGGTTTCCACCGCGCCGCGTGTCTGCACCCAGGTATCGACGCTGGAGCCGCCGCGCTGCATCGTCACGACCTGCTGCTCGCCGGCCACGCGCGTCAACCCGCCCGGCAGCACCTGCCAGTGACCCTCGCCGTCGGCCACCGCGTACACGCGCAGCATGGCCACGCGCGGCGAAAGCCGGCGGTCACGCCAGACGGCGACTTCCGACATCGGCAGAAACTCCTGCAGCGTGTAGTCGTCCGGCCGGGCGCGAATGCGCGCCAAAAGCGCCTCGCGCTGCGACTGATCGAGCCGGGCGACGATCTCCGTGTCCCCGGCACGGCGCGCCTGCGCGGTGCCGCTCGCCTTGACCACCATCTTCTCCAGCTGCGGCAGCGCCTGCGCCAGCGCCGCCGCTTCACCGCACCACCACGACGCCAGCGACGGCAGCGTCAGCGCTTCGCCGAACAGGCGCTGCGCGATGGCGGGGAGGAAGCCCGCGATCGCTGCAGATTCGAGGAAGCCTGAGCCGAGGCCATTGGCCACCAGCACTTCGCCTTTGCGCACGGCCTGCAGCAGCCCGGGCACGCCCAGCGCCGAATCGCTGCGCAGTTCCAGCGGGTCGCAAAAGTCGTCATCGAGCCGGCGCAGGATGGCGTGCACGCGTTCGAGGCCGTGCAGCGATTTCAGGAACACGCGGTCGTCGCGCACGGTCAGGTCGCCGCCCTCGACCAGCGGAATACCCAGGTAGCGTGCGAGGTACACGTGCTCGAAGTAGGTTTCGCTGTAAGGGCCCGGCGTCAGCAGCACGACGCGCGGCGCCGCGCCGGCAGCCGCTGGGCTGGCGCGATAGAGCATGTCGAGCAGGCGACGGAAACTCGCCCCGAGCCGCTGCACGCGCAGTTCGCGGAAGGCTTCCGGAAACAGGCGCGAGACGATCATCCGGTTCTGCAGCGCATAGCCGAGGCCGGACGGCGCCTGCGTGCGGTTGCCGATCACCCACCATCCGCCGTCGGGCCCACGTGCGAGGTCGAAGGCGACGATATGCAGATACACGCCGTCGGCCGGCAGGAATCCGGCCAGCGGTCGCATGAAGCCCGGGTGGCCGTAGACCAACGCCGGCGGCAGGAAGCTCTCGCGCAGCAGCCGCTGCGGGCCGTAGACATCGCGCATGACGGCGTTGAGCAGTCGCGCGCGCTGCGCGACGCCCTGCTCGATGCCTGCCCATTCGTCGGCGCCGATGATCAGTGGCAGCAGGTCGAGCGACCACGGCCGCTGCGCGCTGCCATCGGGTCCATAAACGTTGTAGGTGATGCCGTCTTCGCGGATGTGACGCGCCAGCAGCGTCGCGCGCCGGTCGAGGTCGGCGAAGCCGCCCGCGCCGAGGTGCGTGAAGAACTGCTGCCATGCCGGCCGCAGCGCGCCGTCGGGCGAGCGAAGTTCGTCATAGTGACCATCGGCCGATGGCAGGGCAAGGCGCCGCGCCGCGTCAGGCGGATCGGCCGCGCCGTCGAGCTGGGTCCCGGTCTTCGCCACCACCCGATCTTACGAGTTAGACGCGGCGCAGGTCGAGCGTGAACGGGAATTCGAGGCTCGGCCTCAGCGCCGGCACCTGCATCGGCCCGGGCGTGTGGCCGATGCGGAAGAAGCGCGCCAGCCGCCGGCTCTCCGCCTCGTAGGCGTTTACCGGGAACGCTTCGTAGTTTCGCCCACCGGGGTGGGCGACGTGGTACCGGCAGCCGCCGAGCGAGCGGCGATTCCAGGTATCGACGATGTCGAAGGCGAGCGGCGCATGCACGCCGATGGTCGGGTGCAGCGCCGAGGCCGGTTGCCAGGCGCGGTAGCGCACGCCCGCCACGAACTCGCCGACACGGCCGGTCGGTTGCAACGCGATCGGCTGCCCGTTGACCGTGATCACATAACGGCTGTCGTTCATTCCGGTCGCGCGCACCTCGGTCCGCTCCAGCGACGAGTCGACATAGCGCACCGTGCCGCCGACCGCACCTTCCTCGCCCAGCACGTGCCAGGGCTCCAGCGCACCGCGCAAGGTCAGATGGATGCCGCGCGCCCCCACCTCGCCGAACAGCGGGAAGCGGAACTCGAAATGCGGCGCGAACCACAATGGATCGAAGGCATAGCCGGCGTCGTCCAGTTCCGTCAGCACGTCCTCGAAGTCCATCCAGACGAAGGTCGGCAGCAGGAAGCGGTCATGCAACTCGGTGCCCCAGCGCGTCAGCCGTGTCGTGTACGGCTCGCGCCAGAAACGCGCGACCAGCGCCCGCAGCAGCAACTGCTGCGCCAGGCTCATCCGCGCGTGCGGCGGCATCTCGAAGGCGCGCAGCTCGAGCAGACCGAGGCGGCCATTCGGCCCGTCGGGCGAATACAGCTTGTCGATGCAGAACTCGGCGCGGTGCGTGTTGCCGGTGACGTCGATCAGGATATTGCGCAGCACCCGGTCGACCCGCCACGGCGCCGCATCCCGCCCATCGCGTTCCCGGCTGCGCGCAAGCTCCTGCAGCGCGATCTCCAGTTCGTAGAGCTGGTCGTTGCGCGCCTCGTCGACGCGCGGCGCCTGGCTCGTCGGGCCGATGAACAGGCCCGAAAACAGATACGACAGCGACGGGTGGTTGTGCCAGTAGGCGACCAGGCTGGCGAGCAGATCAGGCCGGCGCAGGAACGGACTGTCCGCCGGCGTGGCGCCGCCGAGCACGAAGTGGTTGCCGCCGCCGGTGCCCGTGTGGCGGCCATCGAGCATGAACTTCTCCGTCGACAGCCGCGACTGGAACGCCGCCTCGTAGAGGAACTCGGTGTGATCGACCAGTTCGTCCCAATCGTGCGCCGGATGGATGTTCACTTCGATCACGCCCGGATCGGGCGTGACCTGCAGCATGGTCAGCCGCGGGTCACGCGGCGGCGGATAACCCTCGAGCACCAGTTCGACGTCGCATTCGACCGCGGTGGCTTCAACCGCCGCAAGCAACTCGAGGTAGTCCGGCAGCGCCGCCAGCGGCGGCATGAAGACGTACAGCGCGCCGTTGCGCACTTCGACGCACAGCGCCGTGCGGGTGACCCAGTGGGCGGATTCGAAGCGGGACGGGAAACGAGAGCCATCGATCGTCTTGCTGGCGGAGGCTGCCGGTCCGCTCTCGCCTTCGACCGATTCCGCGCGGCTGCGGGCCAGCCGCGCTGCATCCTGCTCCGTCCCCTCGCCGAAGCGCGCGGTCGAAGGCCACTCGCGCTCGAAGCCCGCCTGCATCGCCACTGCACCGCCTTCTGCGAAGCCACCGCCCACCGCATGCGGCGCGTATTGCGCACGAATATCGGCGTGCAACGGCAACGGCGGCCGTTGCGCAAACGGATCCTGCTCGTGCAGGTAGGGATAGTCGCCCTTCGACACCCACGGCAGCGAATCGAGCGGCAGCCGGTAGCCCATCGGCGAGTCGCCGGGGATCAGGTACATCCGCCCGTCGCGGAAGTGCCAGGGACCAGTAACCCACGCCGGCCCGGCCAGCCCCGGCCGCGACCCGCGCGCCAGCGGCAGCACGTAGCCGACTTCTTTGTCGAGCCCCTGGCCGAAGACCTTCCTGAGCCGGGCACGCTCGAGTTCGTCGTCGAGCCGCGCGTCGAAGGGATCGACGTTCACCGGCAGCCGGCGCTCGCGCCACAGGTAGTACCAGGTGTCTTCGAAGCCGGCCTGGATGAAACCGGCCGCCAGCCCGAGCCGCCGCGCCAGGGCCTCGATGAAGCGGCGCGCATCGGCATTGCCGTAAGACGACGGCCGGCGCTCGTCGGCGAAGCGCGACGGATCGTTCCAGCACCGTTCGCCATCGGTGCGCCAGAACACCGACAGCGCCCAGCGCGGCAACGGTTCTCCCGGATACCACTTGCCCTGGCCGAAGTGAAGGAAGCCGCCGCGGCCGTACTTCTCGCGCAGGCGCTGCACGAGTTCGGTTGCGTAGCCGCGTTTGGTCGGACCGAGCGCCGCCGTGTTCCACTCGGCGCCGTCGCGGTCGTCGATCGAAACGAAGGTCGGCTCGCCGCCCATGGTCAGCCGCACGTCGCCGTCGCGCAGGTCCGCATCGACCTTCCGGCCCATGGCGACGATTCTCTCCCACTGCTCCTCCGTGTAGGGCCGGGTGACGCGCGGCGACTCGAAGATGCGCGTGACCTTCATCGTGTGCGAGAAATCGACCTCGCATTCGTCGACACTGCCACTCACCGGTGCCGCCGAGACCGGATCGGGCGTGCAGGCGACGGGGATGTGCCCTTCGCCGGCCAGCAGGCCCGACGTCGGGTCCAGGCCGATCCACCCCGCGCCGGGCAAGTACACCTCGCACCATGCGTGCAGGTCGGTGAAGTCGTGCTCCGCGCCCGACGGTCCGTCGAGCGACTTGACGTCGGGCTTCAGCTGGATCAGGTAGCCGGAAACGAAACGCGCGGCCAGGCCGAGATGACGCAGCAGCTGCACGAGCAGCCAGCCGGTGTCGCGGCACGAGCCGGCGGCGAGTTGCAGCGTCTGCTCGGGCGTCTGCACGCCGGGTTCCATCCGGATCAGGTAGCGGATCTCGCGCTGCAGCCGCTGGTTCAGCGCCACGAGAAAGTCGATCGTCCGCTGCTCGGCGACGTCGACCGACTTCACCAAGTGGTCGAACTGCGGCGTCAGCGGCGCCTTGGCCAGGTACGGCGCCAGATCGTGGTGCAGCGACGCCTCGTAACGAAACGGATACTTCTCGGCGGCCGGTTCGAGGAAGAAGTCGAACGGGTTGTACACCGACATCTCGGCGACGAGATCGACGGTGACGCGGAACAGATCGGTCTTCTCCGGAAACACCAGCCGCGCCAGGTAGTTGGCGAAAGGATCCTGCTGCCAGTTGACGAAGTGCCCGTCCGGCTCGACGCGCAGCGAGTACGAAAGGATCGGCGTGCGGCTGTGTGGCGCCGGACGCAGCCGCACCACCTGCGGCGACAGGCCAACGCGACGGTCGTAGCGGTACTCGGTGACATGGTTCAGGGCGACGTGGATCGGCACGGCGCTTTCCCTTCAGCGGCAGATCGGGGTGCGCCGCGGCAGCGGCCTCGGCGACACCGTCGCCCCGCCACGGCGCCGCGGCAGGCCGACGCGGGCGGCACTTCCGTCAGCGCGGCGGGGGGGTGTTGGTGCCCTGTGCGACCAGCTGCACATGCGCCGTTTCCGTGTGCACATCGACCGCGACGCTTGGCGGCAGCGGCGCCCGCACCGGATGCGTCATCTCGGTTTCCAGCCGCGGCGCGCCGGGCGCCGCGTCGGCGTCGCGCCAGGTCGGATCAGGGATTTCCTGGAACACCTGCTTCAGCCGCGTGCCCCAGGTGTTGCGGATCATCTGCATGTACTGGTTGGCGTGATCGATCTGCACGAAGCGCGTGACGCGCAGCGCGTCGGCCTCGTAGACGAGCAGGTCGAGCGGCAGGCCGACCGAAATGTTCGAGCGCAGCGTCGAATCCATCGAGATCAGCGCGCACTTGGCCGCCTCGTCCAGCCCCGTCGCCGGGCTGATCACCCGGTCGATGATCGGCTTGCCGTATTTCGACTCGCCGATCTGGAAATACGGGTTCTCCGGCGTGGCCTCGATGAAATTGCCGGCGGCATAGACGTGAAACAGGCGCATGCCCTCGCCGCGGATCTGGCCGCCGAAGACGAAATTGCAGGTGAATTCGATGCCGGCGTCCTTCAGCGCCGCCGCGTCGCGCGTGCGCACCTCGCGCACGGCATCGCCAACCACGCGCACCGCCTCGAACATCGTCTTGGCGTTCCACACGCTGTCGTCGTGCGGCCCGGCGCGCTCGCACACGATCTGCCGCACCGCCTGCGTGATCGCCAGGTTGCCGGCCGAAAGCAGCACCATCAGCCGCTCGCCCGGGTGCTCGAACACCGTCATCTTGCGGAAGGTCGAGATCTGATCGACACCGGCATTGGTGCGCGAGTCCGCCAGGAACACCAGCCCGGCATTCAGCCGCATCGCCACGCAGTAGGTCATTGCACTTTCCGCAAGGTCGTTCGACAGCCAGATTCTACGGAGGCAGCTTCGTTCAACTGGCCGCCAGTGGCACCAGGAAGTCCTGGCTGATGCGACCGCCGAGGTCGTTGATGCGCTCCAGGAAGATGGTGAGATAACCGTGCAGGCCTTGCTGCAGGATGTCCTCGATGCGGCCGTAGCGCAGTTCGGCACGCAGCATGCCGGCGCGCCTCTCGGTTTCGTGCGAGCGGCTGTTGCGCACCCGCTCGAGGTTGTCGCAGACCTCGTTGACACAGGCGGCGAGCGAGCGCGGCATGTCGCCGCGCAGGATCAGCAGTTCGGCAACGCGTTCGGGCGTGATCACGTCGCGGTAGACCTTGCGATAGACCTCGAAGGCGGAGACCGAACGCAGCACCGCCGCCCAGTAGTAGAAGTCGCGCTGGACGGCGCCGTTGCCGTTGACTCGGTCCGTCGGCACCAGTTCCTGCGCCTCGCCGCTGTCGTGGAACTTCACGTCGAGGATGCGCGCCGCATTGTCGGCGCGCTCGAGGAAGGTGCCCAACCGGATGAAGAAGAAGGCCTCGTCCTTGAGCATGGTGCCGATGGTCACGCCGCGCGAGACGTGCGAGCGGTACTTGACCCACTCGAAAAGCCGCTGCGGGTCGCGCTCGAGCACGCCCTGGCTCAACTCCCGCTGCAGGTTGAGCCAGGTGTCGTTGTGCGTCTCCCACACTTCCGTCGTCAGCGCCCCGCGAACCGCGCGCGCGTTCTCTCGCGCCGCCTGCAGGCATGAATAGATCGACGAGGGATTGTTCGGGTCGCGCACCATGAAGTCGAGCACGTCGCGCGCGGTAAGCAGCGGGTACTTGGCGTCGAACGCCGCCTGCAGTTCCGAGATGCCGAGCATGGCCCGCCAGCCGCGCTCGGCCTCCTCCGCCGACTGCGGCAGCAGCGAGGTCGACATGTTGACGTCGAGCATGCGGGCGGTGTTTTCTGCGCGCTCGATGTATCTCGCCATCCAGAACAGATGGTCGGCGGTGCGGCTCAGCATCTATCCCTCCAGCACCCAGGTGTCCTTGGTGCCGCCGCCCTGCGACGAATTCACCACCAGCGAGCCCTCGCGCAGCGCCACGCGGGTCAGCCCGCCGGGAACGATCGAGATGTCCCTGCCCGACAGCACGTAGGGCCGCAGGTCGATATGGCGCGGCGCGATTCCCGACTCGACGTAGGTCGGACAGGTCGACAGCGACAGCGTCGGCTGGGCGATGAAGTTGGCCGGATCCCTGAGTATCTTTTGCCGGAATTCCTCGATCTCCGCCTTTGTGGCGGCCGGTCCGATCAGCATGCCGTAGCCGCCGGCGTTGTGCACTTCCTTGACCACCAGTTCCGGCAGCTTCGCCAGCGCAGCTTCCATTTCGTCGCGGTTGCGGCACTTGAACGTCGGCACATTGGCCAGCAGCGGCTTCTCGCCGAGATAAAACTGGATCATGTCCGGCACGTACGGGTAGATCGACTTGTCGTCGGCGATGCCGGTACCGATGGCATTGGCCAGCGTCACCCGTCCGGCGCGGTACGCGGCAAGCAGCCCGGGCACGCCGAGCGTCGAGTCGGGGCGGAACACCAGCGGATCGAGAAAGTCATCGTCGACGCGGCGGTAGATGACGTCGACGCGCTGCGGGCCGCGCGTGGTGCGCATGTACACGGCATCGTCCTGAACGAACAGGTCCTGGCCCTCGACCAGTTCGACGCCCATCTGCTGCGCCAGGAAGGCGTGCTCGAAGTAGGCCGAGTTGTACATGCCCGGCGTCAGCACCACGACCACCGGATCGGCGGCGCCCTGCGGCGCCACCGAACGCAGGTTCTCCAGCAGCAGGTCCGGGTAGTGCGCCACCGGCGCGATCCTGTTGCGCGCGAACAGTTCGGGAAACAGCCGCATCATCATCTTGCGGTTTTCGAGCATGTACGACACGCCACTGGGCACGCGCAGGTTGTCCTCCAGCACGTAGTACTCGCCCGCGCCGGCGCGGACAATGTCGATGCCGGCAATGTGCGCGTAGATGCCGCCGGCCACATCGATGCCGTGCATCTGCGGCCGGTACTGCGAGTTGCGGAAGACCTGGTCGGCCGGCACGCGGCCGGCGCGGATGATGTCCTGCCCGTGGTAGACGTCGTGCAGGAACATGTTCAGCGCCCGCACGCGCTGGCGCAGCCCGGCCTCGAGTTCTCGCCACTCGGCCGCCGGGATCACGCGCGGAATCACGTCGAACGGGATCAGCCGCTCCGTGCCCGCCGCTTCGCCGTAGACGGCGAACGTGATGCCGACGCGGCGGAAGACCAGATCCGCCTCGGCGCGCTTGTTGATCATCGTCTCCGGACTCTGCCCGGCCAGCCAGAGTTCGTAGTCGCGGTAGTGCGGGCGGGACACGCCCGCAGCCGTGAACATCTCGTCGAATGCGGCGGTCATGGGCGCTTTGCCGACGGTGAGCCGATGGGCACGGCCAGTCTAACCGGCCGAAGCGCCGCCTCAGTAGGGTTGGACCGGCTCGGCCAGTACCGCGTCCGGGTCGTCGATGATGTCGCCGTCGGCCTGCTCTGGCTTCGGCAATGCACCGGAGCCGGGCCGGTTGTGCCAGTAACGGTGCGCCTGCGCCCGCCAGCGGTGCACCTGCACCGCCCCCTCGGCTCCGAACCGCCACTGTGTCGCGCCCGATTCATCACTGCGAACGACATGCACGCCGCGTGCCATGTAGCGGGAGAGAACCTCCGCCTCGGGATGGCCAAAGCGATTGCGATAGCCGACCTGGACGCTGGCCCACGTCGGGCGTGCGGCGTCGAGCAAGGTTTCGCTCGACGAACCGCGGCTGCCATGGTGCGGCACGGACAGCCAGTCGACACCCAGTTCAGGCTCGCGGGCGACGAGTTCCGCCTCCTCGCGCGCCGGCAGATCTCCAGTCAAAAGCAGCCGACGCCCGCCCAGCGAAACGCGCAGCACGCAACTGGCCGCATTGCTCGGCAGATTGGCCCGCTGGTAATCGCTGGCGAGCGGGCGCAGCACGTCGACGCGCATCGGCCCGACCTGCAGGCGCTGGCTGGCCGCGCAACGTTGCGCGGCGCTCGCCGCGCGCAGCGAAGGATGCGCCGGATCGATCGAGCTCAACACGCCGTCCACCGGCAGGCCGCGCAGGATCGAATCGGCGCCGCCGGAGTGATCGCTGTCCAGGTGCGACACCACGAGCAGATCGAGCGCCGTTATGCCGCGCCAGCGCAGGTACGGCAGCACGATGCGGCCGCCGGCGTCGGCCGTGCCGGAAAATCGCGGCCCGGTGTCGTACAGCAGCGCTTGCGCCTGCGTCTCGACCAGCACCGCGGTGCCCTGCCCCACATCGAGCGCGGTGACCCACATTTCGCCCGCGCCCGGCCGTGGCGCCGGCCAGACCAGCATCGGCAGCAGCCAGCTCGCGCCCACCCAGCGTAGCGACCAGCCCGGCGGCGCCAGCAGCCAGGCCACGCCGATGAAGGCAAGTGCGGCCGACCACCAGGGAGGCGCCGGCACGGCCACGCTGGCCCACGCCGGCTGTGTGATCAGCGCCAGGAAGGCGTGCAGCGCCTCGAGCAGTGTGTGGGCAAACGCCAGGCACGGCACCGCCAGCGAGTCGATCGGAACAGGGAGCAGCACGAACAGCCCGGCGAGCAGTGCCAGCGGCGTGACCAGCAGGCTCACCAGCGGAATCGCCACCACGTTGGCGAGGATGGACACCAGTGCGATCTGCTGGAACAGCACCACTGTCAGCGGCGCCAGCGCGAGCGTGACGGCGACCTGGACGCGGCCGGCCTCGGCCAGCCGCGCTCTCCATCTACGCTCGCGCGACCGCGGTCGGCCGCCGACGGTGAACATGATCGCCGCCACAGCGCCGAACGACAGCCAGAAGCCCGGCGCAATCACCGCCCATGGGTCGAGCAGGCAGACCACGACCGCCGCCAGCGCCAGCGTGGTCAGCGGCCGGGTGCCAAGGCGAAGCCAGAGCGCAGCCGCGACCGTGCCGAGCATGAAGAAGGTGCGCTGCGCCGGCACGCCCCAACCGGCGAGCAGGCAGTAGCCCAGCGCGGCAATGACCGCCGCCACGGCGGCGGCCATTTGCGCCGGCGCCAGCGCCAGCGCGCGGCGTGAGCGGCGCCACACGGCACCGACCATCAGCGCCGCCAGTCCGCAGATCATCGTGATGTGCAACCCGGAAATGCTGACCAGGTGCGAGATGCCGGTGCGGTTGAACAGCTGCCAGTCGGCTTCGGCGATCGCCCGCTGGTCGCCCAGCACCAGCGCGATCAGCACGCCGCCGAAGCGCTCGCCGCCGATGCGTTGCTGCAGCCGCGTACGCAGATCGGCGCGGGCACGGTCGATCGCCGAACCGGCGGTGTAAACCATGGTTGCCAGCCGCCGCGCCGGCGGCCTTTCCCGCACGTAGCCGCCGGCGCGCAGATTGCGCTCGAACAGCCATGCCTCGAGATCGAAGCCGCCCGGATTGAAGCTGCCGTGCGGCCGGCGCAGCCGCACCGTGAACGACCAGCGCTCGCCCGGCGCCACGACTGCGTCCGCTGCATACCAGGCCAGCGAAATCCTCGGCGGGACCCGCACAGCGGCGGTGGCGACGTGCTCGACCGCAAACTCGAAGCGCACGCCGCGTTCCATCGTCGCCGGCAGGCCGGCGATGACGCCGATGACTTCGACGTCGCGCCCCTCGTCGGCCGGCGCCAGTTCGACGGCCAGCCGAAAGTGCGCCAGCCATGCGGCGTAGACGAACCCCGCCCCCATGGCAGACGCCGCCAGGACGGCTCCCGCAAAACGCCGCTCGCCGCTTTCACCGACCTGCCGCCGCGCCTGCAGCGCCAGGACCCCGAAGCCGAGCGCGGCGATTGCCGCAGCGCCGAGCGCCATCGCACCCGGAAGGTCGGGCTGCTGCTGCAGGACGAACACGCCGGCAACGAACGCCGCCAGCGCCAGGGCAAGCATTTCAGGCCGGGTTGGCCAGCAGCGCTGCCAGCCGCGGCAGGGCCGCGCAGGCGTTGCGCCGATTGGCCTGCGCGACCTGCTGCAGCGGCAGGCTGCGCAGCTGCGCCAGCACCTGCGCCATCGCCGGCAGGTCACCCGGCTCGTTGCGCAGCGAGGCACCGTCCCTGCGCCGCCACTGTGGCGGGATGTCGGGCGCGTCGGTCTCCAGCACCCAGGCATCGTCGGGCAGCGTCGCCGCGAGCTGGCGGATGCGCAGCGAACCGTCGTAGGTCATCGCGCCGCCAAAGCCAAGGCGCAGCCCGCGCGCAATCATGCGCAGCGCCTGATCCTCGCTGCCATTGAAAGCGTGCGCGATCCCCCCCATCACCTCGTGCCGGTTCAGGTACTTGAGCAGGCCGTCGGCCGAGCGGCGCACGTGCAGGATGACGGGCAGCCGGAACTGCCGCGCCAGTTTCAGTTGCTGGGCGTAGAACCACTCCTGGCGCTCGCGGTCGAGCCCTTCGACGAAGTAGTCGAGCCCGATCTCCCCGACCGCCACCAGCCGCGGATCGTCCTGCGCCGACGCCAGTGCTGCGCGCAGGCGCTCGATATCGCTGTCAGCCGCCTGCGGCGTATACAGCGGATGGATGCCGAGCGCGTAGGCAAAGCGGTGACGGTGCGCAAGCCCGGCCACGGTCTCGAAGCCGGCCACCTCGACCGAAGGGATCACCATCATCGACACGCCGAGGTCGCGCGCGCGCGCCAGCACGTCGTCACGGTCGGCGTCGAACGCGTCGGCGTCCAGATGACAATGGGTATCGATCCACATGCGCTGTTGCCCCGCGGGGAGTGTAGAACCTACCTCAGCATCTCCGACGGCAGCCGCGGCGCCTGAGATGGGTTCTACGAGCTTGTCGGCGCGCAATGCGCCGGCAGCGCGCACCGCTAGCCTGTGCGATGCGGCCCCCATACGGCTGCCTACAATCCGCGCATGCCGAGGAAGTTCTTCAAGCGTTACATGCCCAGTGTCGAGAAGGTGCGCGAAGTGCGCGCGCTCAACCTCTTCGGCGACGCGCTGTTCCACCCTGCCCTGTGGCACCTGAATCGGCGCTCCGCCGCCGGCGGTGTCGCCGTCGGCATGTTCTGCGGGCTGATTCCCGGGCCCTTCCAGATGCTCGGCGCCGGCATCGCGGCTGTCATCTTCCGCGTCAATCTGCCGGCGGCACTGCTGACCACGCTGTACACCAACCCGTTGACCATCGTCCCGCTGTACCTGGTGGCGTACAAGATCGGCAGCTTCGTGCTCGGCACCGCCGCCGGCCGGCCACCGACGCCGCCTCCGCACTGGGCCTGGACGGATCTCGGCGCCTCGATCCAGGCGCTCGGCAAGTGGGCCCTCGGCCTCGGCGCGCCGCTTGCGCTCGGCGTTTTCCTGCTCGCCTGCCTGCTCGCCGCCGCGGGTTACGTCGTCGTGCGCGTGCTGTGGAACATCCACCTGCGTCGGGCCTGGATGGCGCGACGCCAGCGCCGCCTCGCATGACGCGACTCGTTTTGCGCTGGCGCACCGGCCTGCCCTTCCTGCTCGCCGCAGCGCTCGTCTATCTCTTCGACCTTGGCCTATTGGCGCTCGGCGCCGCGCTTGGCGTGGCCGCCTTCATCGCCATGCTGATGGCGCAACGGCCGGTTTCGATCAAACTCGGTGCGCTGGCGCTAGCCGGCGCTTTTTCTCTTGGCCTGACCGCCGCGATCTTTTCCGCCCTGCTCGGCCAGTCGGTGCGCGAAATGGCGGCGAGCCTCAGCAATCCGGTCGGCGTCCTGCTCAGCGTTGCGTCGCTGCTGCTGGCAACCTTCGGCCTGCTTGGCGTGCTCTGGGGCGCGCTTGCCGGACGGCGCGAATAAGAGGCGATGCAAGTCGTCTGGTGCATCCCTGCCAATCAGAACGCCATTGATCCTGCGTCAATGCAACATCCCGCGGCGCGAGTAGGTTGATTTTGCGTCTCGGGAATGTTCGCCGCCCGTGGCGGCGAGTTGCTCTGCTCCGCCTGCCGTGGCGAACACACGCGCGGCGCCGGCCTGGATGCTCGATCCAGGCCGATCGAAAGCGGAGAAAAGCATGTCAAGAGAACATACAGTCAGCCGGATGCTGCGGGCCGCGGCCTGCCTCAGCGCCATCCTCGCGGCCGGTTGCGGCGGCGGCGGTGGCGGCGGCGAGGCGCCACCCGAACTGCTGCAGATCACGAGTCAGAATCAGATCGCCGTCGCGCGGGCAGTGACGGTCAATTTCATGAGCCTGGGCAGCATGCGCGATATCCCGATCTCCGATTACTCGGCGGGCAGCGCTCAGGCCAGTGCGCTCGCCGGGATCACCAAGCAGGCGCTCGGCACGGCAATCGAGCCGCTGCGCGCGGCCGGCAGCCGATTCGGGCCGCTTGCGATCCAGTCGGAAACCGAGCCCTGTCCGGCCGGCGGCTCACTGACCATCACCGTCGATGACCGCGACAATAACGGCCTGCCGTCCGCCGGCGACGTACTGACCATGGCCTTCAATAATTGCCGCCCCGATTCGTCGTCCTCGATCAACGGCAGCGTCAGGGTCGACATCGCCGTCTATGTGCCGTCGCAGCTCAGCGGCCTGTTCACGTTCGGCCAGCTGACGCTCGTCGACCGCGACGACACGGTTTCCGCCAATGGCGCGGCCAACGCCGTCTACACCGAAACGGTCGATGCCTCCGGCACGATGACGATCCGGACCGAACTGACGGTCGCCTCGGCTGGCCTGGTCACCAGCGGCTCGACTCCGGGATACACGGAAACCCTCACGCACGATTCGGGGTTCAATGCCGTGTGGACCGACGTCGTGCCGAACGGCCTGCCGCCGTATTCAACCTCGGCGCTTAGAGGCAGGGTGCATGTCGGATCGCTTGGCAACCGGATCATCCTGACCACCGATCCCGCGGTGCACGATCTCTGGTCCGCCGAGTTTCCGGACAGCGGCGTGGTGACGATCGACGGCTACCGGTCGCACCTGCGCCTGAGGGTGATGAGCACGTCCATGGTGCGGCTCGAACTGGACGGCGACGACGACGGCACGTTCGAAGCGGGCCGCGACATGGCCTGGACCGAACTGATGCCGTTCTGACAACCGGTATCGCCGCAGCGCCGCAAGCTTGCTGCTGGCCAGGTTCAGGCGTCGCGCAACCGTCCATCGACCAGCCGCAGCACGCGATCGCACTTGGCGGCCAGTTCCGGGTCGTGCGTGACGATGATGATCGCGGTGCCGCGGCTGCGCGCAAGCTGAACGAAGACATCGAACACGGCGCGAGCGGTGTCGCGGTCGAGGTTGCCGGTCGGCTCATCGGCCAGTACGCAGTCCGGCCGGGTGACGATGGCCCGCGCAATGGCCGTGCGCTGGCGTTCGCCGCCGGACAGTTCCGCCGGATGGTGCTCGAACCGCGCGCCCAGACCCACGGCACTCAGCGCCTCGGCCGCCTGCTCACGCGCCTGCGGCAATGGCACGCGCCGGATCGCCAGCGGCATGGCCACGTTGTCCAGCGCCGTGAACTCCGGCAGCAGATGATGGAACTGGTAGACGAAGCCGAGCGCGCGGTTGCGCAGCCGGCCGCGCTCGTCGTCGGAAAGGCCTGCAAGATCGCGACCACCTACCTGCACCGAGCCGGCATCCAGTTCATCGAGCCCGCCTAGGCAGTGCAACAGCGTGCTCTTGCCCGAACCGGAGGCGCCGACGACGGCGACGATCTCGCCGCTGGCGAGGTTCAGGTCCGCGCCCTTCAATACCTCGACCGCCAGCCCGCCCTCGCGGTAGGCCTTGAACACGCCGCGCGCAGCGATGACGTCAGCCATGGACGAGCGCACTGCCTCGTCTTCGTCCTGCCCATGCAGGCGAGGAGCAACGGTCGGCGGCCGCATCGTCAGTCATAGCGCAGCGCCTCGGCCGGCCGAGTGCGCGAGGCGCGCCAGCTCGGGTACAGGGTGGCCACCAGCGACAGCGCGAGCGAGATCACCGTGATCGGCACGATGTCGGATGCACGCGGATCGGACGGCAGGCTGCTGATGAAGTAGACCTCGCGCGGCAGGAACTGAACGTTCAGCAGCCGTTCGATCGCGGGCACGATCACGTCGAGGTTGTTCGCCAGCAGCAGTCCGCCGCCGACGCCGATCAGGGTGCCGAAGACGCCGATCAGCGCACCCTGCACGATGAACACCGCCATGACGCTGCGCGGGCTGGTGCCCAGCGTGCGCAGGATGGCGATGTCCGACTGCTTCTCGGTCACCGTCATCACCAGCGTCGAGACGAGGTTGAACGCGGCGACGGCGACGATCAGCGTCAGGATGATGAACATCATCCGCTTCTCGGCGCGCACGGCGGCGAAGTAGGTCGGGTTCTGCCGCGACCAGTCGCGCACGAGCAGTCCGGGCGGAAGCTCGGCGGCGAGGTCGGCGGCCACCTGCGGCGCCCGCTCGGCGTCCTTCAGCCGCAGGCGCACGCCGCTCGGACCTTCGGCCCGATACAGCCGCTGCGCGTCTCCGATGTCAATCATCGCCAGAGTGCTGTCGAACTCGAAGTGACCGGATTCGAACGTGCCCGCGACCGTGAACTGGCGCAGCCGCGGCACGACGCCGGCCGGGGTGACGTTGCCTTGCGGCGAGATCAGCGTGACCTTGTCGCCGACCGACACCCGCAGCGCGCGCGCCAGTTCGACGCCCAGGATCACGCTGAACCGGCCGTCGGCAAGGTCCGTGATCGCTCCGCCGCGGACATTGCGCGCGATGTCGGAGACGGCCGGCTCGAGCCGAGGATCGATGCCGCGCACCAGCGCGCCGCGCACGATGTCGCCCTGGGCGAACATGCCCTGCGCGTTGACGAATGGCGCTGCCGCGATCACCTCGGCGTTGCGCCCGGCCTGCGCCATGATCGCGTCGGCGTCGGCGACAAAGCCGGCGTAGCCGCTGATCTCGACGTGCGAGACCGCGGCCAGCATCCGTTCGCGCACTTCCTTGACGAAGCCGTTCATCACCGACAGCACGACGATCAGCGCTGCCACGCCGAGGGCGATTCCGGCCATCGACACTGCCGAGATGAACGAGATGAAGCCGTTGCGGCGGCGCGCGCGGCGCCCGGCGCGCGTGTAGCGCAGGCCGATGCGGACTTCGTAGGGAAGATTCAAGGCAGGGACCGGAGCGGTAGGCGGGCGGATTCTATCGAAGGGTCCGACGCCGATTGCGCAAAACCCCTCTGCCCGACATCGCTGGCGCCGAGGCGGCATCCGCCCACACGCCTGCGCATCGCGCATGCCGCCGGTGGCCCTGCGAAAGCTCAATAGAATCGCCTTCATGCGTTGGACGGTCGTCGTTCCCGGGGCGCTGCTGCCCTCACCCATCGCCGCCGACGTGCTCGCCGGCGCGCCCGCGCCATGGCTGCAGAGCGTGCTGGCCCGGGCGCTGGCCGGGCCCGCCATCACTTTCGACGGCCACGGCGCGCCGCACCTGGGCTGGCTGTGGCAGCAGTTCGGCGGCACGGGCGAGCCGGTGACCGCGCCTTACGCACTGCGCGCGTTCGGTTTGCAGGCCGATGTCGATGCGCAGTGCTGGCATGTCGACCCCGTGCATTTCGCCGTGACGCTCGATCACCTGCTGGTGACGTCCCTTGACGAGGCGCCACTGCGCCCGGAAGAGGAAGCGGTGCTTGCCGAACACCTGCGCGCGGCGCTCCGGCAGTGCCCCGCGGCGCCGCGGCTGCATCTGCACCGGGGCCAGTGGCTGCTGACGCTGTCCGCCCCATGGTCACTGCGGGCCACGCCGCTGGACGGTGCCATCGGCAGGCCGGCGCATGAGCACTGGCCCGAGGGTGCCGATGCAACCGCCTGGCGCAGGCTGCTGACCGAAGTGCAGATGCGCTGGCACCAGGAGCCGCTGAACGAGTTCCGCGAAGCGCGAGGCGAGCGGACGGTCAATGCGCTGTGGCTGCACGGTGGCGGCGTCTGGTCGGCGCTGCCGAAGCAGCCATTTGCCGCCGTGGTCGGTGACGATGCGGTGCTGCGCGGATGGGCGCTCGCCTCGGCAGTGTCGCCCGAGGCGCTGCTCGACGACGGCGCCGTGCCACCGCCGCGCGGCAACGTGGTCTCGCTCCGGCGCGACCTGCTGCTGCCGGCGCAGTTCGAAGCGAGCGAGTGGCTGTCGCGCCTGGCGCAACTCGAAGCGGCGCTGCGCGCGCTGTGCGAGGTCTGCTTTTCCTCCGGTTACGAGGAAATCGATCTGGTGCTTGGCGGACGGCGACAGGCGCGCGTGGTCCACCTGCGTCGGCGCGACGCCTGGCGTTTCTGGCGCCGCGCGCCGCTACCGTCGGCACTCGCCGAAGCGACCGAGCCATGACGGTCCAACTGGTGCACAGGTTTTTCGATGCCAGTGCGGCGCAGCGGCTGGCTGCGCAGGGCATCGCGCGGCCGTTGGCCCGCGCGCTCGCGGCGCGCGGCGTCGCCCGACCGGGCGAGCTCGATCTGGCGATGCGCGAACTGATCGCGCCGCCGCAGCTTTCGCACGTGAATGACGCGGCGAAGCTGCTCGCCGACCGGATCGAGGCCGGCGCGCGACTGCTGATCGTCGCCGACTATGACTGCGACGGCGCCACGGCCTGCGCGGTCGGCCTGCGCGGCCTGCGGGCGATGGGCGCGCGCGTCGACTTCCTCGTGCCCAACCGCTTCGACTACGGCTACGGGCTGACGCCGGAGATCGTCGATCTGGCTGCGGCCCGGGCGCAAGGCCGCCCGGACCTGTTGATCACCGTCGACAACGGCATCGCCAGCGTCGCCGGCGTGGCCCGCGCCCGCGAACTCGGAATCGAGGTGCTGATCACCGACCACCACCTGCCCGGCGAGCGGCTGCCCGACGCCGCGGTCATCGTCAACCCCAACCAGCGCGGCTGCGGCTTCCCGAGCAAGAACCTGGCCGGGGTCGGCGTCATGTTCTACGTGCTGCTGGCGCTGCGCGCCGAGCTGCGCGCGCGCGGCCGCCACTCGGAGGCGATGCAGCCGAAGCTGAATGTGCTGCTCGACCTCGTCGCCCTCGGCACCGTGGCCGACGTGGTGCCGCTTGACCGCAACAACCGCATCCTCGTCGCCGCCGGCCTGCAGCGCATCCGCAACGGCGAGTCCGTGGCCGGCATCGCCGCGTTGTTCCAGGTGGCCGGCCGCAGCGCGCACATGGCGCGCGCGTCCGACCTCGGTTTTGCGATCGGACCGCGGATCAATGCCGCCGGGCGGCTCACCGACATGACGGTGGGCATCGAGTGCCTGCTCACCGACGAGCCGGCGCGCGCGCTCGAACTCGCCCGCCAGCTCGATGAACTGAACCGCGAGCGGCGCTCGATCGAGGCCGACATGCAGCTCGACGCGCTGGCCGAACTCGACGACGCGGACGTCGGCAACCGCCGAACGATCACGCTGTTCAACGAGGGCTGGCACCAGGGCGTGGTCGGCCTGGTGGCCTCGCGCGTGAAGGAGCGCCACCACCGGCCGACGATCGCCTTCGCCCGCGCCGACGAACGCAGCCTGCGCGGATCGGGCCGCTCGATCGAAGGCGTCCATCTTCGCGACGTGCTCGACCTCGTGACCAAGGCGGCACCGGCGATGGTCGACAAGTTCGGCGGCCATGCGATGGCAGCGGGGCTGACGCTCGCCGCCGAGCACTACGAAGGCTTCAGCGAGGCGTTCGAGGCGGCGACGCGCGCCAGCTGCGATGCGGATCTGTTCGCGCGCCGCATCGCCACCGACGGACCTTTGCTCGCCGAAGAGATCAACCTGGCGCTGGTCGAGGCGATCGACCGGCAGATCTGGGGCCAGGGCTTCGCGCCGCCGCTGTTCGACAACGAGTTCGCTGTCGTCGAACAGCGTCTGCTCAAGGACGCGCACCTGAAGCTGACGCTGGAACTCGAAGGCAGCCGCTTCAACGCCATCTGGTTCCGGCGAACGGAACCGTTGCCGACACGGGTGCGCCTCGCTTACCGGCCCGCCGCCGACGAATACCAGGGGACGCGGCGCATCACGCTGTTCGTCGAACATGCGGCATGAGACTGAGCCGCCCGCGGCACGCCCCGCCCGGTTCCACAAGGCCAGCGAGGCCACCGGCGCGAGGCCGTGACAGTCGAGCGCGAAATGGCCGTTAGCCTGCGTTTGGCCGTCGACGGTGATCGGCCCGGGATCTTCGCCGTGCATCTGCGGGCCGTGCGCGAAACCTGTTCGCGCTCGTATTCGCCGCAGCAGATCGCCGCCTGGACCAACGTGCTTTCGGTCGATGACTACACGACGCTGATGCGCAGGCGGCTGCTGGTCGTGGCGACCGATGCGGACACCGTCGTCGGTTTCGGCCAGCTCGATCCCGACGCAGGCGAAATCGACGCCGTATACGTGCTTCCGCAACGTCAGGGCGAAGGCATCGGTCGGCGGCTGTTGTCCGAACTTGAGCGGCTGGCCCTCCTGCGCGGCCTGCGCCGGCTGGCGGTGTCGGCGACGCTGAATGCCACAGGCTTCTACGAGCGGGCCGGCTACGCACGCCGCCACGTTGCCGTGCACCGGACGCTGACCGGCGTGCAACTGGCTTGCGTACGGATGGGCAAGACGCTCGAACCTTCCCGCAGCCGACCGGATCGTCGTCATGGCGGCTGCACCGCCGCGTGAGCGGCGGTGTGCGCCAGCGCGCGGAGCCTTTCGGCCGGATTCCGCCGAGAGCGCTCCGCCGACGGCGTCGATGTCCGTCGCGTCGCTGTCGCAGTGAACAACTTCCTATAATCCGCGCCTTGCTCAAGGATTGCCACAATGGAAGCCGAACGCCTGAACCAGCTCGCCGCAACCGTCGAAGACCTGCAGACGCGGGTGGCCGAACTGCGGAGGTATCTTTGACGTCGACGCGAAAGAGCGCCGGCTGACGGAGGTTTCGCGGGCGCTGGAAGATCCCGGCGTCTGGAACGATCCGAAACGCGCGCAGGAACTCGGCCGCGAGAAGAAGCTGCTCGACGACGTGGTCGGACGCTTGCAGCGCCTTGGAAGCGGGCTTGCCGACGCGCGGGAACTGTTCGACATGGCCCGCGCCGACGACGACGACGCCACGCTGGTGGCAATCGAGGCCGACGTCGGCAAACTCGGCAAGGAGGTCGCCGACCTCGAGTTCCAGCGGATGTTCAGCAATCCGCTCGACCCCAACAACTGCTTCATCGAGATCCAGGCCGGCGCTGGCGGCACCGAGGCGCAGGACTGGTGCGCCATGCTCGAGCGCATGTACCTTCGCTACGCCGAGCGCAAGGACTTCAAACCCGAACTGCTCGAGGAAACCGAGGGCGAGGTCGCGGGGCTGAAGAGCGCGACGATCAAGGTCACGGGACCCTACGCCTTCGGCACGTTGCGCACCGAGACCGGCGTGCACCGGCTGGTGCGCAAGTCGCCATTCGACTCCAACGCCCGCCGGCACACGTCGTTCGCCAGCGTCTTTGTCTACCCCGAGGTCGACGAGTCGATCGAGGTCGAGATCAACCCGGCCGACCTGCGCATCGACGTGTACCGCGCCAGCGGCGCCGGCGGCCAGCACGTCAACAAGACCGAGAGCGCGGTGCGCATCACCCACCTGCCGACCAACATCGTCGTGCAGAGCCAGAACGACCGCAGCCAGCACCGCAACCGCGCCGAGGCAATGGCGATGCTGAAGTCCAAGCTGTTCGAACTCGAAATGCGCAAGCGGATGGCCGAGCAGGCCAAGCTGGAGGACTCCAAGACCGACATCGGCTGGGGCCACCAGATCCGTTCCTACGTGCTCGACCAGTCGCGGATCAAGGATCTGCGCACCAACGTCGAGATCGGCAACACGCAGGCGGTGCTCGACGGCGACCTCGATCCGTTCATCGAGGCGAGCCTGAAGCAGGGCGTGTGATGCCGGATGCGCCGCGGCGGTCGATGAGAGTCGACGCCATGCTCCGTGGCGCCACCCGCTTACCCCCACTTCCGTTCTGTTGCCGCTGCTGAGGCCCGACGAACATGGAACTCGTGATTCTCACCGGCGCATCGCGCGGCCTCGGCCGCGCGATGGCCGAACAATTGCTCGCCGCCGACCGGCTGCTGCTGACGATCTCGCGCCGGCCTGACACCTCGCTGCAGGATCTCGCCGCCGCGCGCGGCGCGAAGCTCGAACAGTGGGCGCTCGATCTCGCGCACGGCGTCGGCGCCGCGGCGCGGCTCGAGTCATGGCTGCGCGAGCAGGATGCCCGTGCGATCGGCGCGGCAACGCTGATCAACAATGCCGGACTGCTCGGCCGCGTCGGACCGCTGCAGCAGGCCGACGCCGAGAGCATCGCCGATGCGTTGCGCGTCGGGCTCGAAGCGCCCGCCCTGCTCGCCGCCGCCTTCCTGCGTGCAACCGAGCCCTGGAGCGCGACGCGCAAGGTGCTGAACATTTCCTCCGGTGCCGGGCGGCGCGCGATTGCCGGCTGGGCCGTCTACTGTGCCGCCAAGGCCGGCCTCGATCAGCTGACGCGGGTGATGGCCGAGGACGAGGCGCGGCGGCCCAACGGCGCGAAGGTCGTCTCGCTGGCGCCCGGCGTCATCGACACCGACATGCAGGCGGCGCTGCGCTCCGCCGACGGCGCGGGCTTCCCCGACCAGCCGCGGTTCAAGGAAATGAAGGCCAGCGGCCAGCTGGCCAGCAGCGAAGACGCCGCAGCCCGGGTGCTGGCGTATCTCGGGCGGCCTGATTTCGGCGCCAATCCCGTCGCCGACGTGCGCGACGCCTGAACCACAAGAACAACGCCATGAGCGCTCCCGACACCCCGCCGCAGCAGGACGACAATCAGATCATCGCCGAGCGCCGCGCCAAGCTTTCAAAGCTGCGGCAGCCGGGTCCGGCCTTCCCCAACGACTTCACCCGCACGCACCATGCGGGCGAGCTGCAGGCAAAGTACGGCGCGCTCGACCGCGACGAGGTTGCGGCCGCGAACGTCGAGGTGGCGCTCGCCGGCCGCATGATGCTCAAGCGGGTGATGGGCAAGGCGAGTTTCGCCACCGTCGCCGACGGTTCCGGCCGCATCCAGTTCTACGTCACGCCGGCGGACGTCGGCACCGAGGTCTACGACGCGTTCAAGCACTGGGACATCGGCGACATCGTCGGCGCCGAGGGGACGCTCTTCAAGACGCAGAAGGGCGAGCTGTCGGTCCGCTGCCGCCGCCTGCGCCTGCTGGTGAAGTCGCTGCGGCCGCTGCCGGACAAGTTCCACGGCCTCGAGGACCGCGAGCTGCGCTACCGCCAGCGTTACGTCGACCTGATCATGAACGAGGAGACGCGGCAGGCGTTCGTGGTCCGCAGCCGCGCGATCGCGGCGATGCGCGCGTTTATGGTCGAGCAGGGCTTCCTCGAGGTCGAGACGCCGATGCTGCAGGTGATCCCCGGCGGCGCCGCGGCCAAGCCCTTCGTCACCCATCACAACGCGCTCGACATCGACATGTTCCTGCGCATCGCGCCGGAGCTGTTTCTCAAGCGGCTGGTGGTCGGCGGTTTCGAGCGGGTGTTCGAGATCAACCGCAACTTCCGCAACGAGGGCCTGTCGCCGCGCCACAACCCCGAGTTCACGATGATGGAGTTCTACGCCGCCTACCACGAGGTGCGGTGGATGATGGACTTCACCGAGCGGCTGCTGCGCGAGACGGCGCTGCGCGCGACCGGCTCGGCGGTGCTCGCCTATCAGGGCGAGACCATCGACCTCGGCAAACCCTTTGCGCGGCTGACCATCGTCGAGGCGGTCAGGCGGCACGCGCCGCGCTATACCGACGCGCAGCTCGCCGACCGCGACTTCCTGCACCGCGAGCTGCGCGGCATGGGCAGCACGCACGCCGAAGAGGCGGGCCTCGGCGCGCTGCAACTGGCGCTGTTCGAGGAAGTGGCCGAGAGCAAGCTCGTGCAGCCCACCTACATCGTCGACTACCCGGTCGAGGTCTCGCCGCTGGCGCGCGCCTCGGACGCGCAACCGGCCGTCACCGAGCGCTTTGAGCTTTTCATCGCCGGCCGCGAGATGGCCAACGGCTTCTCCGAGCTGAACGACCCCGAGGACCAGGCGGCGCGCTTCCAGGAACAGGCCAGGGCCCGGCAGGCCGGCGACGAAGAAGCGATGTACTACGACGCCGACTACATCCGCGCGCTCGAATACGGCATGCCGCCGACCGCCGGTTGCGGCGTCGGCGTCGACCGCTTCGTCATGCTGCTCACCGACGCGCCGAGCATCCGCGACGTGATCCTGTTCCCGCACATGCGCCCGGAAGAGCGCGGATGAGCAGGCTCGGCCCCGCCGCCGCGCTCGTTCCGGAGTGCCAAGCTGCCGCGCCCGCCCGATGAGCAAGGCCGACCTTCGAACGCAGCCGACCAACGCCGCGCGGCTACTGGCGTTGCAGGCGCGGCTGCTGGCACGGGCGCAGCAGCAAGCGCCGCGCGACTGGCTGCCGGTGGTGATCGGCGGCCACGAAGTTGGCGTCGCCAGCCCCGAGGTGGCGAGCTTCCTCGCCGCGCGCACGCCGCATTTCGGACTGCTCGATTACCGCCTCCTGCTTCTCGACGACGGGCTCGACGCTGCCCGGCGCAGCGCCATGCTCGCCGACTGCGCGCTGCGGCTGCGCGATGCCGGCCTGCTGCGCGGCTGGCGTGACGAGCGGCTCGACATCCGCGCCGAACCGGAGCTCGCGCCGCTGGCGGTGATCGAGCGCGCCGCCTGCCGCACGCTCGGCATCACGACGACGGCGGTGCACCTGAATGCCTTCTTGCCCGGCGGCGAACTGATCGTCGCCCGGCGGGCCGAGCACAAGCAGATCGACCCGGGGCTATGGGACAACCTTGTCGGCGGCATGGTGCCGGCCGGAGAAAGCGAAGTGCAGGCGCTGCAACGCGAGGCGTTCGAGGAAGCCGGGCTCGATCTCGATCCGGCCACGCTCGTGCGCGGCGGCCGCGTGCACGTCACTCGACCGGTGGCCGAGGGCTTCCAGTCCGAGATCGTGCAGGTCTTCGACACCGTGCTCGCCGACACCACGGCGCTGCGCAACCGCGACGGCGAGGTCGCCGCCATCGAGCGGCGTCCGGTTGCGGCCGTGGTCGAGGCGATCGAGCGAAACGAATTCACGCTCGAGTCGGCGCTGGTCGCGCTCGATGGCCTGTTGCGCAGCGCCGATCGCCGCTGACCGCCATGGATCCGGTCGTCCTGTTCTTCCTGCTCGGACTGATCGCGCGCGTCGCCAGGAGCGACCTGCGGCTGCCCGAAGCGATGTACGAAGCGCTGGCCATCTACCTGCTGCTGGCGATCGGCCTGAAAGGCGGCGTGCAGCTGGCGCAGCAGCCGCTGGCCGCGGTGCTGCCTCAGGCGCTGGCAGCCATCGCGCTCGGCGCCGCCATCCCGCTGCTGCTCTATCCGCTGCTGCGGCTGAAGCTGCCGCGCGCCGACGCGGCGTCGATCGCCGCCCACTACGGTTCGGTGTCGGTCGTGACCTTCGCCGTGGCCGCGAGTTTCCTCGCCGCGCAGGCGATCGACGCCGAAAGCTACATGCCGCTGATCGTGGCGCTGATGGAGGCGCCGGGCATCGTCGTCGGCATCGTGCTGGCGCGTGCCGGCAGCGGCGAGCGCATCGCCTGGGGCGCGCTGGCGCATGAGGTGCTGTTCGGCAAGAGCGTGCTGCTGCTGCTCGGCGGCCTCGTCATCGGCGCCGCGATCGGTCCCGAGGGCAGCGTCCCGATCGCGCCGCTGTTCACCGATCTGTTCAAGGGCGTGCTGGCGCTGTTCCTGCTGGAAATGGGGCTGGTCGCCGGCGGCCGCATCGGTGACCTGAAGCGCGCCGGCCCCTTCCTGCTCGCCTTCGGCCTCGGCGCGCCGCTCGTCCTGGCCGCGCTCGGCGCACTGGTCGGCCAGGCGATCGGGCTGTCCCTGGGTGGCACGGCCCTGCTGGCGACGCTGGCCGCCAGTGCCTCGTATATCGCCGCGCCCACCGCCATGCGCATCGCCGTGCCCGAGGCCAACCCGGCGCTGTCGATCGGCGTTGCGCTCGGCATCACCTTCCCGTTCAACATCTTCGTCGGCATCCCGCTGTACCTGCAATACGCGCGCTGGATCGGAGGTTCCTGATGCACACGCACGCGAAGAAGCTCCTGGTGATCATCGGCGAGGCGGCGCTGGAAAAGCGCCTGATCGGCGACGCCCGACGGCTGGGCGCACACGGCTACACGATCAGCGAGGTGCGCGGCGGCGGCGAGCGCGGTGACCGCGAGGCGCGCTGGGAGGCGGACCGTTCGATCGAGATGAAGGTGATCTGCGACGAGGCTGTCGCTGCGCAACTGGCGAGCCACGTGCTGGCCAGCTACGCGCCGAACTACGCCGTGACGCTTTTCACCGCCGACGTCGGCGTGTTCCGGCCGCGGAAGTTCTAGCCCGGCGAATGTCCAGCCGGATGCCGCGATGAGCCGATCGAACGCCGCCGCTGGCGGGCCCGTGCAGCCGAGGACGATCGACCCGGCCAAGGTCGTCCGGCTGATGCTCGCCTTTTTCGGCGACAGCGAAGTGCCGCTGGCGCGGGCGGTCGCCGCGGAATCGATCCCGGCACCATACCGGCCGCTGCTGGCGCATAACGGCCATATGACGCAGATGCTCGAGCGCCATTTCGGCGGCGCCCTCAGCCTGCATCCCTATCGCATCCGCCGCGAAGGCGACGTCTACGGCCGGCGCATCGACCTGCGCGCCGCCGGAGTCGACGGCCCGGTGATGACCGGGATGATGATCTTCAATCTGGCGCGGGTCGGCGCTGCCGTGCGCGACGAGATCGTCCAGGCCGCCTCGCCTCTGGGCGAGATTCTGATCCGCCGCCGCATCCTGCGCCGGGTCACGCCCGACGCGTTCCTCGAGTTCGCCGCGGACGATCCGCTCGCCTGCCGCTTCGGCCTGCGCACGCCGCGGCCGGCCTACGGACGGCTGGCGACGATCGACTGCGACGGGCGCCCGGCCGTCGATCTGCTGGAAATCGTGCGGCCGTAACGCCGCAGCCGCGCGCAGGCTGCGCAACCCCCGGGAGCACGCACCGGGCGCCACAGAGGGTCGGGCAGATTTCAGCGCGGGCGACGCGGCCGCGCGGCTACGCCACCTCGTCGATCCACGCCATCTGGATCGCCTCGAGGATCTTCTCGCCGCAGTGCTTCGGGTCGTCTTCGAACTGCGCCAGATCCAGCACCCACTGCCGCAGGTCGGTAAATCGGATCGTCCTCGGATCGACGTCGGGGTGCTGTTCGGCCAGCGCGATGGCGATCTCCAGCGAGTCGGTCCATTTCATTTCTTCTGGCCCTCCTTGACCTGGTTGATCGAGTACTTCGGGATCTCGATCGTGAGCGGCCTGTCCTTGACGATCGCCTGGCACGACAGGCGCGAGGTCGGCGTCAGGCCCCAGGCCTGGTCGAGCAGGTCATCCTCGTCCTCGTCGCTGGGATCGAGCGAATCGAAGCCCTCGCGCACGATCACGTGGCAGGTCGTGCAGGCACAGGACAGCTCGCAGGCGTGCTCGATCTCGATGTCGTGATCGAGCAGGTTGCGGCAGATGCTCTTGCCGGCTTCGGCGTCGATCTCGGCGCCGGACGGGCAGATCTCCTCGTGCGGCAGGACGGTGATGCGCGTCATCGCGACCCGGCGGCGTCGCTTACCTGGCCAGCACGTCGTCGACGCGCCGTCCGGCGAGCGCGGCACGGATGCTGCGGTCCATGCGGCGCGCGGCGAACTCCTCGGTGCCGTGCGCCAGCCGGTCGATGGCCGCCTTCAGCGCCGCGATGTCGCCGGCCTCGGCCCGGGCGACGAGGTCCGTCATCTGTTCGGCAATGGCCCTGAATTCGGCCTCGCCGAGCAGGTCGCGGTCGGCGGCCAGCGCCTGCTGCGTGGCCTCCAGCAGCCGCTGCGCTTCGACCTGCAGTTCGCGCAGCGCACGCGCCTGCATGTCGGCCTCGGCCGAACCCATCGATTCGGCCAGAATGCGCGTGATGTCGTCGTCGTGCAGGCCATAGGAGGGCTTGACCGTGACCGACGCCTCCACGCCGCTCGTGGTTTCCCGTGCCGACACCGCGAGCAGGCCGTCGGCGTCGACCTGGAAGGTGACGCGGATGCGCGCGCTGCCTGCGGCCATCGGCGGGATGCCGCGCAGTTCGAATCGCGCCAGCGAGCGGCAGTCGTCGACCAGTTCGCGCTCGCCCTGCACGACGTGGATCGCCATCGCCGTCTGGCCGTCCTTGAACGTGGTGAACTCCTGCGCACGCGCGATCGGGATCGTCGAATTGCGGGCGATGATCTTCTCGACCAGGCCGCCCATCGTCTCGATGCCAAGCGACAGCGGGATCACGTCGAGCAGCAGCCAGTCGTCGCCCGGCGGGCGATTGCCGGCCAGCACGTTGGCCTGCATCGCCGCGCCGACGGCCACCACCTGGTCCGGGTCGATGTCGGTCAGCGGCTCGGTGCCGAACAGTTCGGCCACGCTCTTGCGCACGTGAGGCATTCGGGTGGCGCCGCCGACCAGCACCACGCCCTTGACATCCGCGGGCCTCAGCCCGGCGTCGGCCAGCGCCTTGCGCGACGCCGACAGGGTCTTGGCCACCAGGTGCTGCGTCATGCCGGCGAAGGTATCGGCGCCGATGCTGAGGTTCACCCACTGTCCGCCGGACAGGCGCGCCTGCAGCGTCGCGGCCGATCTGCTGCTGAGCGCCTCCTTTGCGGCGCGCGCCTTGACCGTGAGCAGGCGCTGGTCCGCCGGCGGCAGCAGGGAAAGGTTGGCCTGCTCCAGCGCCCAGCAGTACAGGCGGTGGTCGAAATCGTCGCCGCCGAGCGCGGTGTCGCCGCCGGTGGACAGGACCTCGAACACGCCCTGGGTCAGCTTCAGGATCGAGATGTCGAAGGTGCCGCCGCCGAGGTCGTAGACGGCGTAGACGCCTTCCGCAGCGTTGTCCAGGCCGTAGGCGAGCGCCGCCGCGGTCGGCTCGTTCAGCAGCCGCAGCACGTTGATGCCGGCGAGTCTGGCCGCATCGCGCGTGGCCTGCCGCTGGGCATCGTCGAAGTAGGCCGGCACCGTGACCACCGCACCGACCAGTTCGCCGCCGAGTGACGCCTCGGCGCGCTGGCGCAGTACCTTGAGGATCTCGGCCGAGACCTCGACCGGGCTCTTGATGCCGGCCGCGGTCTTGATCTGCAGCATGCCCGGCGCGTCGACGAAGTCGTACGGCAGGTTCTCGACGTGCGCGACGTCCTTGACGCCACGGCCCATGAAGCGCTTGACCGAGACGATCGTGTTGCGCGGATCGCTGGCCTGGTGCGCCTGCGCCGCGTAGCCGACCTCGGTTGAACCGTCGCCGAGGTAGCGGACGATCGAAGGCAGCAGCGCCCGCCCCTGAACGTCGCGCAGCACCTCGGCGAGGCCGTGGCGGACCGTGGCAACCAGCGAATTCGTGGTGCCCAGATCGATGCCTGCGGCCAGCCGGTGCTGGTGCGGCGCTGCCGACTGCCCCGGCTCCGCGATCTGCAGCAGTGCCATCAGTGCCCGCGCGGCGCAGCCGTGTCCGCGGCGAGGAACGCGGCCAGTTCTTCGCGGAAGCGGTCGATGAAATGCAGTTCGCGCACCGCCGCCGCCGCCGCCGCGTAGTCCTGGCGTTCGTCGAGCGCTTCGGCGACCCGCTCCAGCGCCTGCCGGCGGCGCGCCTCGACCTGCTGCGCCAGGGCCCGCGCCGCATCCACATCGCCGTCGCGCGCTTCGTCGAGTTCCTCGCGCCACTGTATCTGCTGCACCAGGAACTCGGCCGGCATCGCCGTGTTCGACTCGGCCCCGATCGGCTGGCCGTGGCGTTCGCACAGATAGGCGGCGCGGCTCACCGGCGAGCGCAGCGTGCGGAACGCCTCGTTCGCCTGCGCCGCCCACTGCATGGCGACGCGCCGCTCAGCCGCCCCGGCCGAGGCGAAACGGTCCGGATGCACCTGCGCCTGCACGCGCCGATACGCCTGCTCGAGCGCCGTCTCGTCGAGGGCAAATCGCGCCGGCAGGTCGAACAGGGCGAAATGGTCGTGGCGCGGGTCGTTCAAGGGGCTCTTCCCGAGCGCGTGGCCAGCCACGGCGGCCAGTGCCGCCCCGGCCGCCGCGCGGATGACTTCAAACGCGGAACGACTCGCCGCAGCCGCAGCGGTCTTTCTCGCGCGGATTGTTGAACTGGAAGCCTTCGTTCAGGCCTTCGCGCACGAAGTCGAGTTCGGTGCCGTCGAGATAGGCGAGGCTCTTCGGGTCGACCAGGATACGCACGCCGTGGCTTTCGAATTCCTGGTCTTCCGGATTGGCGGCATCCGCATACTCGAGCTTGTAGGCCATGCCCGAGCAGCCCGTGGTGCGCACGCCGAGGCGAACGCCGATGCCCTTGCCCCGACGCGCGAGAAACCCGGCCACATGCTTGGCGGCGCGTTCGGTCATCGTGACGGCCATGACTTCAGTCTCCCTGTTTTCTCACGCCGCCTTCGGCTGCGCCGCGGCGGCATGCTTGTTGCGATAGTCCTCGACCGCGGCCTTGATCGCATCCTCGGCGAGGATCGAGCAGTGGATCTTCACCGGCGGCAGGGCCAGTTCCTCCGCGATCTGCGTGTTCTTGATCTTCGCCGCCTCGTCGAGCGTCTTGCCCTTGACCCATTCGGTGACCAGCGAACTCGACGCGATGGCCGAACCGCAGCCGTAGGTCTTGAAGCGGGCGTCCTCGATGACGCCATTGGCGCCGACCTTGATCTGCAGCTTCATCACGTCGCCGCAGGCCGGCGCCCCGACCATGCCGGTGCCCACCGCCTCGTCGTTCTTGTCGAACGAGCCGACGTTGCGCGGGTTCTCGTAGTGATCGATGACCTTGTTGCTGTACGCCATATTGCTCTCCGGATCTTCGCGGTCAGTGCGCAGCCCACTGCACCGAATTCAGGTCGATGCCTTCCTTGTACATCTCCCACAGCGGCGACAGGTCGCGCAGCTTGGCCACCTTGCGCTTGATCAGGTCGACGGTGAAGTCGATCTCCTCGACCGTGGTGAAGCGGCCGACCGAGAATCGGATCGAACTGTGCGCCAGTTCGTCGCTGCGGCCAAGCGCTCGCAGCACGTACGACGGCTCCAGGCTGGCCGAGGTGCAGGCCGAGCCCGACGACACCGCGACGTCCTTGATCGCCATGATCAGGCTTTCGCCTTCGACGTAGTTGAAGCTCATGTTCAGGTTGTGCGGCACGCGCCGTTCGAGGTCGCCGTTGACATAGACCTCCTCGATCTCCAACAGCCCCTTCAGCAGCCGGTCGCGCAGCATGCGGATGCGCTCGTTTTCGGTCGCCATCTCCTCGCGTGCCAGGCGGAACGCCTCGCCCATGCCGACGATCTGGTGCGTCGGCAGCGTGCCCGACCGGAGCCCGCGCTCGTGCCCGCCGCCATGCATCTGTGCCTCCAGTCGCACGCGCGGTTTGCGCCGGACAAACAGCGCGCCGACGCCCTTCGGGCCGTAGGTCTTGTGCGCGGAAAAGGACATCAGGTCGACCTTCAGCTGCCCCAGATCGATCACCACCTTGCCCGTGGCCTGCGCCGCATCACAGTGGAAGATGATGCCGCGGCCGCGGCAGATCTCGCCGATCGCAGCAATGTCCTGGATCACGCCGATCTCGTTGTTGACGAACATCACGGAGACGACGATCGTGTCCCGGCGCAACGCGGACTTGAACGCCTCGAGGTCGAGCAGCCCGTTTTCCATGACGTCGAGATAGGTGACCTCGAAGCCTTCGCGCTCCAGCTCGCGCATCGTGTCCAGGGTCGCCTTGTGCTCGGTCTTGACGGTGATCAGGTGCCTGCCCTTGTCCTTGTAGAAGTGGGCCGCGCCCTTCAGCGCCAGGTTGGTCGACTCCGTGGCACCCGAGGTCCAGATGATCTCGCGCGGGTCGGCGTTCACCAGCCGTGCCACCTGCTCGCGCGCGTCCTCGACGGCCTTCTCCGCCGCCCAGCCGTAGGCATGGCTGCGCGAGGCCGGATTGCCGAAGTGCTCGCGCAGGTAAGGGACCATCTTGTCGACCACGCGCGGGTCGACAGGTGTGGTGGCCGAGTAATCGAGATAAATGGGCAAATGCATGGACACTGGACCTCTTACGTAAGCGCTGGGATCTCTTTGCCCGCCTTGCCGACAGCGCGGTCGCGCAGGCCGCGATTATCCTGCAGCGTCGCGACGCTGACGCCCTTGCGGGCGAGCCGCTCGCGCTGCTCTTCGACCAGCTGCTGCAGCGTGACCGAGTCCAGATAGTCGACCATGACCCGGTTCAGGTTCGCCCACAGGTCGTGCGTCATGCAACGCTGGTCGTTGTCGCAGTTCTCCTTGCCGCCACACTGGGTGGCGTCGAGCGGTTCATCGACCGCATAGATCACGTCGGCGACCGAGATCTCGCTCATCGGCCGGCCCATCGTGTATCCGCCGCCGGGGCCGCGCGTGCTGGCGACGAGTTCGTGCCGACGCAGCTTGCCGAACAACTGCTCGAGGTAAGAGAGCGAGATGTCCTGTCGCTGGCTGATCGACGCCAGCGTCACTGGCCCATGGTGCTGGCGCAGCCCCAGGTCGATCATCGCAGTCACTGCAAACCGCCCTTTGGTCGTTAACCGCATGGTTCACCCCTTTCGCAAAACGCAGCCATTTGCCGCCGCTGTGGCTGGGACCGCCCAACCGTCCGACAAATTCCCGATCAACGCGGTGGGGATTGTACCTGATCCCGACTTTTTTGATCAACCATTTCGGGCAGGCCTGAAGCCCCGCGGAGTCGGGTTGCGCGATACGGCGAACGGCGGCTCAGGCGGAGGAGAAAGACCCGCGCAGACCTCCTGGCGTACCCGCCACGGGCCCGGCGAATCCGGCGGGCCGGACAGCGCCGGCCCGCGGCAGCGGAACAGGACCGGCGACCGTCAGGCCGCGGCGTACATCGTCGCCCGACGGCGGACGACCTCGATCAGCCCCTGGCAGGCATCCTCGACATAGTCGAGCACCGTGTTGAAGCCCTCCGGACCGCCGTAGTAGGGATCCGGCACGGTCGCCGCATCGTGCTCGCCGGCGAAGCGCATCAGCAGATGCAGCTTGTGCTTGTACGCGCGCGGGCACTGCTGCTGCAGAAGCGACAGGTTCTCCCAGTCCATCGCCAGGATCAGGTCGAAATCACGGAAATCGTCCTGGGTGATCTGGCGTGCCTTCAGGTTGCCGAGGTCATAGCCCCGCTTCAGCGCCGCCTGCTGAGCGCGCAGGTCGGGCGCCTCGCCGACGTGGTAGGCATGCGTGCCGGCGGAAGCGATCTGCACGCTGTCCTCCAGCCCCGCCTCCTTCACCATCTTGCGGAACACCCCTTCAGCCGTGGGCGAGCGGCAAATGTTGCCCATGCAAACAAACAGGACTTTGGTCATGTCTCAAGCGCCTTTCTGGTTCGGGCCGGCGTATTCGAGCCCGTTAGCGACGGCGAGGACCGGTCCATCCGGTTGCCGCCTGGTCTCCTGGTCAAAAAAACTACGCAACTGCCTGCACAAAACAACACCTGTACTGCAACCGACAAGCCGCGATGCGAAGCGCAGTGAAGACCGTCCGCGTCGCGAAGAGTTCAACCGGCATGCCCGGTCGCCCGCCGCTTCGATCCGCATAACGGCCATGCGCGAGGATGCGTTGAACCCCATCACGCCGCCTTCTGCCGCGGAACCAGCGGCACCACCTTGTCGGCGCCGGGGCCGCCGAAGACCTGCTCGCGCAATGCCGCCAGTTGATCGCGTACCCGCGCCGCCTTCTCGAACTCCAGGTTCTTGGCGTGCTCGAACATCAGCTTTTCCAGCCGCTTGATCTCGCGCGCCGCCTGCTTCTCGCCGATCGGCGCCGTTTCAGCCACCGCCGCCTCTTCGCGCCGCGCCGAAGCGTCGAAGACGCCGTCGATCAGTTCTTTAACTTCCTTGCGCACGCCGCGCGGTTCGATGCCGTGCATGCGATTGAACTCGATCTGCTTCGACCGCCGCCGGTCCATCTCGTCGAGCGCCCGCTGCATCGAATCGGTGACCGCGTCGGCGTACATGATTGCCGAGCCGTTCAGGTTGCGCGCTGCCCGGCCCACGGTCTGGATCAGCGAGCGCTCGGAGCGCAGGAAACCTTCCTTATCAGCGTCGAGGATCGCCACCAGCGACACCTCCGGCAGGTCCAGCCCCTCGCGCAGCAGGTTGATGCCGACCAGGACGTCGAACACGCCGGCGCGCAGGTCGCGGATGATCTCGACCCGTTCCACGGTGTCGACATCCGAATGCAGGTAACGCACCTTGACGCCGTGCTCGGCAAGGAACGCGGTCAGATCCTCGGCCATGCGTTTGGTCAGCGTGGTGATCAACACCCGCTCGTTGCCGGCCACGCGGCGGCTGATCTCCGCTAGCACGTCGTCGACCTGGGTTCGCGCCGGCCGGATCTCGACCTGCGGATCGACCAGCCCGGTCGGCCGCACGACCTGCTCGACGACCTGCGACGAGCGCTGCAGTTCGAAGTCCGCCGGCGTGGCGGAAACGAAGATGCAGCGGCGCATCTTGCGCTCGAACTCGTCGAAGCGCAGCGGCCGGTTGTCCAGCGCCGAGGGCAGACGGAAGCCGTATTCGACCAGTGTCTCCTTGCGCGAGCGGTCGCCGCGGTACATGCCGCCGAGTTGCGGCACCGTCACGTGCGACTCGTCGATGATCATCAGCGCGTCGGCCGGCAGGTAGTCGATCAGCGTCGGTGGCGGCTCGCCGGGGGCAGCACCGGAAAGATGCCGGGTGTAGTTCTCGATGCCCTTGCAGAAACCGAGTTCGCCGAACATCTCCAGGTCGAACCGCGTCCGCTGCTCGAGCCGCTGCGCCTCGACCAGCTTGCCGGCGGCGAGCAGTTCCTCGAGCCGCTGCTTCAGCTCGACCTTGATGTCCTCGATCGCGCGCAGCACGGTCTGCCGCGGCGTCACGTAGTGCGACGACGGATAGACCGTGAAGCGCGGCACCTTCTGCCGCACGCGTCCGGTCAGCGGGTCGAACAGCTGGATCGAATCGACCTCGTCGTCGAACAGTTCGATCCGCACCGCGGTCTCGGCGTGCTCGGCCGGGAAGATGTCGATCGTGCCGCCGCGCACGCGGAACGTGCCGCGGCCGAACTCCGTCTCGTTGCGCCGGTACTGCATCGCCGTCAGACGGGCAATGATGTCGCGCTGGCTCAGCCGGTCGCCGTGGCGCAGCACCAGGATCATCGCGTGGTAGTCGCCGGGATTGCCGATGCCGTATATCGCCGAAACGGTGGCCACGATCACCGTGTCGCGCCGCTCGAGCAGCGACTTGGTCGCCGACAGCCGCATCTGCTCGATGTGCTCGTTGATGCTCGAGTCCTTCTCGATGTAAAGATCCCGGGAAGGTACGTAGGCCTCGGGCTGGTAGTAGTCGTAATAGGAGACGAAGTACTCGACCGCGTTGTCGGGAAAGAACTCCCGCATCTCGGCGTACAGCTGTGCGGCCAGCGTTTTGTTCGGCGCCAGCACCAGGGTCGGCACGCCGATGGCCGCGATGACGTTGGCCATCGTGTAGGTCTTGCCCGAGCCCGTGACACCGAGCAGCGTCTGGCAGACCAGGCCATCATTCAGCCCGCCAATCAGGCGCGTAATCGCGTCCGGCTGATCTCCGGCCGGCGCGAACGGCTGATGAAGTCGAAACGGCGATTGCGGGTTGCTGATCGTCACAGTGCTTATTGCGGCGCAATAGGCGCCAATAAGCGGCGCAGTTTAGACGGCACGACCAAAAAAACCTAGCCCCCGACTTGGGCACAGACCTCGACTCAATCCCTATTTTTCAATTAGTTAGGTCTTGACTTCTGAGATGGAAAACGCTTGGATGGTCCGAGCGGCGCGGCTTCATGGGAGCCCCGGCCGTCCCGCGATGCATCACCGCGAGCCCTTGGACGCTGCGAACGAGGGCGCAGCCCACCCGCGTGTAGACTGCCCGTCCGAGCGCCGGCCTTCCAGGCGCCGCCAGGTTCTTCGTGTTCAACCTGAGAATCGATGCGTAAAGCATTGATTTATGAAATGCAAACATCGATCTTCCAAAGTGTCGAACTCGCGCCTCGCGATCCGATCCTCGGCCTGACCGAGGCCTTCGCCGCTGATGCGCGGCCGAACAAGGTCAACCTGGGCGCCGGGGTCTACATCGACGACAACGGCCGCATTCCCCTGCTGCGCGCGGTGCGGGAAGCCGAGCGTGCGCGAGTTGAGGCTGGCCTGCCTCGGGGCTATCTCCCCATCGAAGGTTTGGCCGCCTACGATGCGGCAGTGCAAAAACTCCTCTTCGGCGCTGACTCGCCGTTGATCAGCGCCGGCCGCCTGGTGACGGCCCAGGCCCTCGGCGGCACCGGCGCACTGAAGATCGGCGCCGACCTGCTGAAGCGACTGAACCCCCAGGCGCAGGTCCTGATCAGCGACCCGAGTTGGGAAAACCACCGCGCCCTCTTCGAGGGAGCCGGCTTCAAGGTCGCGACCTATCCGTACTACGACGCCAGGACCAACGGCGTGGACTTCGGCGCAATGTGCGCGGCGCTACGTGCCGCCCCGGCCGGGACGATCGTCGCGCTGCATGCGTGCTGCCATAACCCGACCGGAGTCGACCTCGACGCCACGCAGTGGCGGGAAGTGGCGCGCATCTGCAAGGAACAGGGGCTCGTGCCCATCCTCGACATCGCCTACCAGGGCTTCGGCGAGGGCGTCGACGCCGATGCGCTTGCGGCGCGCCTGTTCGCCGACGAGGGGCCGCCGTTCTTCATCGCCAGTTCGTTCTCTAAGTCGTTCTCGCTCTACGGCGAGCGGGTGGGCGCGCTCACCATCGTCACCGGCAGTGGCGACGAATCGGCGCGCGTGCTCAGCCAACTTAAGCGCGTCATCCGCACCAACTATTCCAACCCGCCGACGCATGGCGGAAGCATCGTCGCCGCCGTGCTGGGCGACCCCAAGCTGCGCGCGCTGTGGGAGGAAGAACTGGCCGAGATGCGCAACCGGATCAAGGCCATGCGCAGCGCCCTCGTCAACGGCCTGAAGGCGCGCGGGGTGAAGCGGGACTTCTCGTTCATGCTCCGGCAGAACGGCATGTTCTCGTACTCCGGCCTGAGCGCCACGCAGGTCGATCGGCTGCGTAATGAGTTCGGCATCTACGCCGTGTCAACCGGCCGCATCTGCGTCGCCGCGTTGAACTCGAAGAACATCGACTACGTGTGCGACGCCATCGCCGCCGTGCTGCACGACTGATCGCGTTGAAGCGACGACCCGAACCGATATAATCGCCCGCTCTTTTCCCCGATAGCTCAGTCGGTAGAGCGACGGACTGTTAATCCGCAGGTCCCTGGTTCGAGTCCAGGTCGGGGAGCCAGGGAATTCAAGGGGTTGGGCCCGGGCGGCGCGACCCCTTTCCGCTTCCGAAACGGATACGCGGATCTTTAGTCCGAACTTTGATGCCCAGCCCGAGCGAAGGTGTTGATTTCGCCGGGGTTGTCGGG
>CAZDXQ010000025.1:0-50938 GCA_964509545.1 uncultured Burkholderiaceae bacterium
CGATCGTCGCCTGGCCTTGGATTATGAGTGCCTTATTGAATTAGAAATGGAATTACCCTTCTTGCCGACGCCGCCGCGGAACACCGGTTTGACGAAGACTTCGCCGTGCCGCTCGATCATCGCCTTGATCTGTTCTTCATCGGCCGCCGGCCCGAGCACCTCGGCGGCGGGGAAATCGACGAAGCGCAGCATCTGTGCGCCGTGAAGCATCCCCGTGACCTGCATGATCACCTCCTGTCCTGCGTGCGATGGCCGCTCGCCGAAGTTCGCGAGCGACGGTCTTGTTGCCGCCGCGCAAGCCCGGGCCGAAGAGCACGGGCTTGCGCAGGGTTCAGCGATGCTGCCCGCGCGTCAGGCTGTTGCCGGGGCGGTGCGCCTTTGCAGGCGGCGCACGATCAGCGGCACCGTGACCATCAGCGCCGCCAGCACCCAAAGTCCGATCGTGATCGGGCTCGACCACAGGATCGGCAGGTCGCCATTGCTGATCGACAGCGCCCGGCGCAGGTTCTGCTCCATCATGTCGCCGAGCACGAAGCCGAGGATCAGCGGCGCCATCGGCACATCGCACTTGCGCAGCAGGTAACCGACGACGCCGAGCACCGCCATCAGCATCAGGTCGAAGGTCGTCGCATGCACCGCATAGACACCGACCGTGCTCACCGCCAGGATGCCGGGCACCAGCATCCAGTTGGGCACGCTCAGAATGCGGACGAAGACGCCGACCAGCGGGATGTTCATCACCAGCAGCATTGCCGCCGCCACCAGCAGCGAGGCGATCAGCCCCCAGACCAGCTGCGGCTGCTGCTCGAACAGAGCCGGGCCGGGAGTGATGTTGTAAAGGCTGAGCGCCCCGACCATCACCGCCGTCGTGCCGGAGCCCGGCACGCCGAGGGTGAGCATCGGCACGAACGAACCGCAGGCCGAGCCGTTGTTGGCCGCTTCCGGCGCGCTGACGCCGCGGATGTCGCCCTTGCCGAACGTGCCTTCCTTGTCGTTCAGGCGCTTCTCCATCGTGTAGGCCATGGCACTGGCGATCGTCGCCCCCGCTCCCGGCAGCACGCCGACGACGAAGCCGAGCACGCCGGAGCGCACCATGGTCCACCAGGTCAGCGCCATTTCCTTCAGATTGAACAGCGCCCGCCCGGTCTGCTTGACCATGCCGCCGCTGCTGACCAGGTGCTCGAGCATCAGCAGGATCTCGCTGACCGAGAACAGGCCGATGACGACGACCACGAACTGGATGCCGTCGGACAGGTGCACCGAGTCGAACGTAAAGCGGTAGACGCCGGAGTTCGAGTCGACGCCAACCGTCGACAGAGCCAGTCCCATCAGCGCCGCCAGCAGCGCCTTCATCGGCTTGTCGCCCATAAGCCCCGTCAGGCAGGCGAAGGCGAAGCACATCAGCGCGAAGTACTCGGCCGGGCCGAAGGCCAGCGCCCAGCGCGCCAGCAGCGGCGCGAACAGCACGATGCCGATGAAGGCGATCACCGTGCCGATGAACGACGCCCAGGCCGAGATCGACAGCGCCACGCCGCCGAGCCCCTGGCGCGCCATCGGATTTCCGTCGATCGCGGTCATGATCGCGCCGGCGTCGCCGGGAACATTCAGCAGGATCGACGAGATGCGGCCGCCGAATTCGCAGCCAAGGTAGACGGCGGCGAGCAGGATCAGCGCCGTCTCCGGCGGCAGCTTCAGCGCGAAGGCGAGCGGCATCAGGATCGCCACGCCGTTGATCGGGCCCAGCCCCGGCAACATGCCGACGATGGTGCCGATGGCCGAGCCGATGGCCGCCACCGTCAGGTTGGTCGGCGTCAGCGCCACCGCGAAGCCGGTGGCGAGATGCGACAGCGTTTCCATCAGCGCCCTCCGAGCACAAACGCGAGCAGGCCCGTCGGTAGCACGACGTCGAGCAGCTTGTCGAAAAGCAGGAAGAAACCCAGGCCGAGGCCCAGCCCGCCGACAAGCGACTGCTTCCAGTTGCCGCCGAAGGCCATGCCCACCGGCACCGCCATCAGCGCCGTGGCCAGCGTGAAGCCGAGCCACTGGAACAGCAGTGCGTAGATCACGATCGCGATCACGCAGCCGGCCAGCGCCGCCAGGCGGCCGGCGGCCACTGCCGCCGAATGCTGCGACGGCCGGATCACCAGCCAGGCGCCGGCCAGCCCGATCAGCACCGCCAGCAGCATCGGAAAGGCGCGCGGACCGACCGGTTCGTAGGAAATCTGCGCGGCGTAGCCCTGCGCGGCCACGCCCATGGCGATCGCCGCGGCCACGCACACCGCACCGAGGATGCGGTCGCTCGTCATGTCGGGCTCCGCCTTACTTGCGGACGAGGCCGAAGTCGTCGGCAAGCTTCTTGTAGCTGGCGACCTGTTTCTTGACATAGGCGTCGAGGTCGGCGCCGGTCATCGCGAACGGGAACAGTCCTCGTTCCTCGCGCAGCTTGTCCCATTCCTTGGTCGCCATCATCTTGCTGAACGTGTCGACCCAGACCTTGTAGTCGGCGTCGGTCACTTTCGGTCCCATGTAGAAACCGCGGATGATCGGCCACTCGATGTCGTAGCCCTGCTCCTTGGCGGTCGGCACGTTGGCCAGCGTCCCGGGCAGGCGCTTGTCGGCCATCACCGCCAGAACGCGAAACGGCGCGCCGGCGGAGATCTTCTCGGCGACCTCGGAGGCATCGCCGGAGTAGACGCTGATGTGTCCGCCCTGCAGTGCCGTGGACGCCTCGCCGCCGCCCTCGAAGGCGACGAAGCGCATCGCCTTGTAGTCGATGCCTGCTGCACGGGCCACCAGCGCCGCCTTCATCCAGTCCTGGCTGCCGACGGTACCGCCGGCGCCGAACACGACCTTGGTCGGGTCGGCCTTCACTGCGCCCATCAGATCCTTCAGCGACTTGAACGGCGAGTTGTTCATCACGATCACCGCGCCGTAGTCGGTGCCGACTGCGGCCAGCCAGCGCACGTCGTTCTCGCTGTAGCGGCCGAACTTGCCCTGCGCCAGGTTCAGCAGCGAGCCCCCGGAGAAGGCGACGATGGTGTTGTTCTCGCCCGGCCGCTGTGCGACCACGGAGTTGTAGGCCACGGCGCCGATGCCGCCCGGCATGTAGGTAACGCGCATCGGATCGCTGATGAACTTGCCGTTCATCAGACCGCTTTGCGCCAGCTTGCAGGTCAGGTCGAAGCCGCCGCCGGGCTTGGCCGGGGCGATGCATTCGGGGCGGTCGAGCGGGCCGGCGGCCGCGGCGGTGGCGGCAACGGCGAGAATCGCGGCGAAAAGCGAGCGTTTCATCGAAGGTCTCCTTGAAGGTGGGGCAATGGCCGCACCTGCTGCACGGCAGGCCGGTCGAATTGCGCGCACGGTAGACGGCCGCGCCTTTCAGCCGCCTTTCAATGCCCGGCCGGTTCCGGCGTCGCGGCGTCTTCGGCGAGCCGCGGCAGCTGCAGCCGGACCATGCAGCCTTTGCCGCCCGGGCCCGCATCCACCTCCATCCGCCCGCCGTGTCGCGCCGCCACCGAGCGGACGATGGCCAGTCCGAGGCCTGAGCCCGGCGCGGCGGCGTTGCTGGCGCGAAAGAAGCGCTGGCCGGCACGCGAGCGTTCCCCGGCAGGGATGCCCGGGCCGTCGTCGCAGACGCGCAACTCGGCGAATGCGTCATCCACGTCGACGCGCACGGTGACATGACCGCCGGCCGGCGTGAACTTCAGCGCGTTGTGCACCAGGTTGCGCAGCGCCTCGCGCAGCAGGCCATCGTGGCCGCGAACCACGGTCGGCTGAGCGTTCGACTCGAATCCGAGATCGATGCCGCGCTCACGCGCTTCGCTCCAGCTTTCCCGGGTCACCTCTTCGGCCAGAGTGTTCAGTTCGGTCGGCGCGAGCTCGACCGCGGCGGTATCGGCGCGCGCCAGAGCCAGCATCTGATTGGTGCGATGGACGGTGTCGTCGAGTTGCCCCTTGATCGCCTGCAACGCATCACGCACCCGCATCGGGTCGGGCTCGCGCAGCGTGTAGGTGAGCTGCGCTGCCAGCGTGGCCAGCGGCGTGCGCAGCTGGTGCGACGCGTCGTCGACGAAGCGTCGCCGCTCCTCGGCGAGTTCGCGGCTGCGGTGCACGTGCTGGTTGATGGCCTCGACCAGCGGTTCGACCTCACGTGGCACGGCGGTCGTGTCGATCGGGGTCAGATCGTCGGGTCGTCGGCCGAGCACTTCGCGCCGCAGCCGCTGCAGCGGCTTCAGTGCCCAGCCGACGAGCAGCGTCAGCAGCGCCGCGCCAATGGCGATCAGAAGCACGTCGCGGCTGACCGCGTCGAGCACCAGGGCGCGCGTGAAATCGCTGCGCGAACTGACGCTTTCGGCGACCTGGATGACGATGCGGGTGTCGCCCTCGGGATCGCCGCTGGCGGCCGGCAACGGCCGCGCGTACGAGCCGATGCGCACCCGCTCGCCGAAGTATTCGGCATCCTGGAACTGCGGCCGACCGGTGGCCAGCGGCAGCCGCGGCGGCGGCAGGTCGGCGTTGCCCAGCTCGACCAGTCCGTCCTCGGTGGCGATGCGAAAGTGAACCTCGCCACCGGCAGTGAGCTGGAAGAACTCGAGCATCCGGTACGGCAGCTCGACGCCGACCCCGCCGCTTTCGGTCGAGATGTTGGCATCGATCGACTTGATCGCGCCGAACAGCGAACGATCGTAAGCGGCGTTGGCGGCGCCAACGGCCGTGCGCCAGGTAAGCCAGATCTGGCCGGCCGCGACCGCGAGCATGCTCGGCAGCAGGATCATGAGCAGCGTCCGGCGCAGGCCGATGCGGTGCCAGAATCGCTTCGCCGCCATCGCCGGTCTTCAGCGCGCCTCGAGCACGTAGCCGAGGCCGCGCAGCGTCACCACGCGCACACCCTTGCCTTCGAGCCGCTTGCGCAGCCGGTGAATCAGCACTTCGATCGCCTCCGGCTGCACGTCCTGCTCGTCGGAGAACACGCGTTCCAGGATCTCGCGTTTCGACAGCGGCTCGCCGCTGCGCTGAACCAGCGTGCGCAGCACCGCGTGCTCGCGCGGCGACAGGTTGAGCGCTTCGTCACCGAGCAGGAACTGCCGCGTGCCGGCGTCGTAGACCAGCGGTCCGCAGGCGAAACGCGGCCGATCGCCGCCGCGCGCGCGCCGGATCAGCGCCAGAAGCCGCGCTTCGAGTTCAGGCACCTCGAACGGCTTGGCGAGGAAATCGTCGGCGCCTTCGTTCAGTGTGCTGACGCGCTCGATCAGCGAGTCGCGCGCGGTCAGGATCAGGATCGGCAGCCGCACATCGGCGCGGCGCAGTTCGGCCAGCACCGAATGGCCGTCGCGGTCGGGCAATCCGAGGTCGAGCACCAGCGCGTCGTAGCGCGTCTGCGCCATCGCGCCTTCGACCAGCCGCGCCTCGTGCACCCAGTCGACGACGAAGCCGCTTTGCGCCAGCGCGCGCGAAAGCCATGTGGCCAGTTCGGTTTCGTCTTCGACCAGCAGGATCCGCATTCCGGCCTCGCCGGCAGCGACATCGTCGGGGAGCAGATGGTAATCGGGACGCCGCGCCCGGCGGCCGCGCCCCAACCCTGGCCGTCAGGCGCCGGCGGCGGGCGCCTTCCTCTTCTCGCCGCGGGAGGCGGTCAGTTCGCTGATCAGCACGTCGATCAGGCGGGGGATCTCCGACGGCGCGCGCAGATACAGTCGCGCGTGACTGCCCTCGTCGCGGCCGACGCGTACGGCCAGAAGGTCGGGCTGGTGCAGGCAGAACACATCTTCGTCGGTGACATCGTCGCCGACGTACAGGCCCGCTTTGGCCCCGGAAAGTTCGAGCAGGCGCAGCATCGCCGTGCCCTTGTCCACGGCCGCCGGCGGCAGCAGATTGAACACCCGCTTGCCGGTGACGATACGCGGCGCCGGTTGCAGGCGCGCGAAAACCGCCGGCAGCGCCGCGGCCGCGTGCGCCGGGTCGCGGGCCTGCCGGTAATGCACCGACAGCGACACCCGCTTGTCCTCGAGCAGCAGGCCCTGATCGATCTGACGCAGTTCATCGCCGCCGTGAAGCTGCGCCAGCCAGCCGCGGCTGACGGCGATGCATTCGGTCATCTCGCGTTCGGCGCCCGGCAGGCCGTCGATCCCGTGGTTGCCGACCACGTAGTCCACGGCCACGCCGAGCCGTGCGGCGACGTCGTCGCGCGCGCGGCCGCTGATCACCGCCGTCATGCAGTGCTGGCGCAGCCGGGCAAGCGCCGCGCGCGTGCCCGGCGGCGTGACCACCTGCTCGGGCCGCAGCGCAATCGGCGCCAGCGTGCCGTCGAAGTCGAAGGCCGCAAGCAGCCGGCGCCGGCGCAGCTGTCGCAGCGCTGCCAGCCCCTCGCCGGAAAGCGCGTAGGCCGAGGCCCCCCCTGATGAGGCGCTCAAGTCGCCACCTTCAGGTGCCGCCGCTGCAGCTGCTCGATGCGCGTGCTGACGCGCTCGCGCGATCGCACGCGCGCGGCGTCGATCAGCATCGAGCCGGCCCAGCGGTAGATGTTGTGGCTGCGCACCCAGGCGCGCATCGTTCGCATCCTTTCGCGCTGTTCGGCCAGCGGCATGGCCAGCGCGCGCGCCAGCGCATTGCCGGTGTCCTCGGCGCTGTACGGATTGACCAGCAGCGCTTCGTGCAGCTCGCGCGAGGCACCGGTGAACACCGACAGCAGCAGCACGCCAAGGTCGTCGTCGCGCGCGGCGACATATTCCTTCGCCACCAGGTTCATGCCGTCGTGCAGGCTGGTCACCATCGCGATGTCGGCGCTGCGGTAAAGATCGCGCACCGTCTGCGCGTCATGATGCTCGACACGCAGCAGGATTGCCGGCGCCTGGTCGGTGCCGAAGGCGTCGTTGATCCGTCGCGCCTCGGCCACGACGCGGTCGTGAAAGGCCCGGTACTCGGGCAGGTCGCTGCGCGACGGCGAGGCGACCTGCACCAGGGTGAAGCGGCCGCGCCACTGCGGCTGCGCCCGCAGCAGGTGCTCGACCGCGGCAAAGCGCTCGAGCAGTCCCTTGATGTAGTCGAGCCGGTCGATGCCGACGGCCACCCGGTGCCCGGCCGGAAGCCCCAGCCACTGATGCACGCGCGCCCGCGTCGCCTCGATCGGCTCCGCCGGCGGCGGTGGCCAGGCAATCGAGATCGGATAAGGTGCCACCCGCGTCAGCTGGCCGCCGCGGTGGATGGTCGCGTCCTCGTGCTCGATGCGTGATTCGAGAAAGGCGTCGACGGCATCGATGAAGTTGCGGCAGTGGGCGCGGGTCTGGAAACCCATGATGTGGCTGCCGAGCAGACCTTCGAGGATCTGCTCTCGCCACGGGCAGATGCCGAAGGTCTCCGACATCGGCCACGGGATGTGCCAGAACGTGACCACGGTGGCTTGCGGCAGCCGGTCGCGAATCAACTGCGGCACCAGGGGCATATGGTAGTCCTGCACCAGCACCAGGGGATCGGGACGCTTGGCCGATCTGACCACCGCATCGGCGAACCTCTGGCTGACATCGACGAAGTGGCGCCAGTCGTCGGCACGGAACACCGGCCGCACATGGGCGATATGGCACAGCGGCCACAGGCCTTCGTTGGCGAAGCCCTCGTAGTAGCCCTTGACCTGGGCCTCGGTGAGCCAGATCCGGCGCAGCGTATAGGCGGGCTGATCGGGCGGCACCTGCACGCAGCCATCGCGGTCAGCCACTTCGGCGTCGGCCGAGCCGCTGCCGTGCGCGATCCAGGTGCCGCTGGCCGCGCGCAGCACCGGCTCCAGTGCGGTGACGAGGCCACTGGCCGGCTGGGCGACGACGATCCTGCCGTCGCGCCGCTCGTGCGAATAAGGCTGCCGGTTGGACACGACGATGATCTCGTCGTCGGCATACTGGCTGTGCAGCAGCCCGCGCAGCCGCTCACCCGACCAGCCTTCGCTGCTGCTGGTGTCGGCGGCGCGATTGCGCTCGAGGCGGCGGAACAGGCTGCGCACCTCCGCCTCCAGCGGCAGCAGTTCCTTGGCCACGCCCGAAGAAGCCTCGGCGAACGGACGCAACAATCCTTCGCCGGTCAGCATCGCGCGCACGCCGCGCACCCAGCCGCGCCAGCTCAGGTGAGCCACGGCCACCGTCACCAGCGCCACGACAAGTCCCAGCACGGCGAAGACGCCCATCGCGTACCAGCGCGTCTCGCTCGAACGCAGTTCGACGAAGCTCATGTCGTGCAGCACCACCATCTTGTACGCCGTGCCGCCGGCCTCGGTCGGCCGCAGCGGCACGCGCGTGGCGTGGACAACGCCTTGCGCCAGTCGCAGCACGCGCTCGTCGCCGGCGGCGACGCAGCCGATCCCGGGCGGAAACTGCGCCGACCGGGCGACGATCTCGCCGCCCGGAGCGCACAGCGCCGCCGATTGCAGCCGCTCGTCAGCGGCGGCGGCATTCAGCAGCGCCGCAACGCGGGCGGTCTGGCCACCCTCGTGCGCCTCGCGCAGCGGTCCCGACAATGTCGTGGCGACCGCCTGCGAGCGCTGGTCCAGATCGCTCATGAACCAGCGCAGCGTCAGCCGGTCGAGCAGCGGCACGGAGAAATACGCCAGCATCGCCACCGCCAGCAGCAGCGGAAGTACGAAACGTAGTGACAGCTTCATCATGTCGAATCCAGCCCCAACGGGCGTAGGCCGAGGTGCGCGGCCGCTGCGCGCGGTTGCCCGTGCGGCCGGCGGGCCTGGCGCGCGTTGGAGGGGTGCGCGGTTCGCGTGCTTATCGTCGACGCTATCCGGCTGCCGAAGGCACGGCGGCGGCGCCGGTCGGCGCCTGCCGCACGAACGTTGCAGGGCGAAACGAATCGTTGCACCGTCGTTGGCGTGGCGAATCCGCGTTGACCGTAAGCACTATTTCCTACGGGGCAGGCGCAGCCGACCCGCCGAGCCTGCGGGAAAACGCTGACCTGCCCTTACGCGATAATGCGCAGGCAAACGCCGATCCGCAGAGCGCAGGATTTCCTCCATGACCGCCGGCTCCACCGCGTACATCGTCGACGACGACAGCGGTATCCGCGATTCGCTGTCGCTGTGGCTCGGCATGCGCGGCATCCGCTGCCTCGCCTTCGAATCGGCCGAGGCCTTCCTCGATGCGGTGCACGCGGACTGGCGCGGCTGCGTGCTGATCGACCTGCGCCTGGACGGCATCGACGGGCTGCAACTGCAGGCGCGCCTGACCGCGCGCGAGATCACGATGCCGGTGATCTTCGTCACCGGCCATGGCGATGTCAGTGCCGCGCGCGATGCGCTGAAGGCCGGCGCTTTCGATTTCATCGAGAAGCCGGTCGATAACGAGCGGCTGGTCGAACTGGTCGAGGCGGCCATGGCGCGCGATGCCGACACGGCGCAGCGGCAGGCGCAGGCAACGCAGCTTGCCGGTCGCCTGCAGCGGCTGACGCAGCGTGAGCGCGAGGTGATGGAACACGTCGTTGCCGGACGGCACAACCGCGAGATCGCCGTCGAACTGGGGATCAGCCCACGCACGGTCGAGGTCTACAAGGCACGGCTGATGGACAAGCTTGACGTGCGCCGCGTCCCCGACCTCGTGAAGCTGGCGCTCGAGGCGCGCGGCGAAGCAAAGCCCTGAAGCGCCGTTGCCGTCTACGGGAAATACCCGGGCAAGGTTGCGGAACCCTGGCGCTGAAGCGCGGCCTTACGGGAGTACCGTAGGTGCGTCGCTGCTGTTGCGCAGCGGGCACCCTTCATAGACTTGATCGCATCGACCCGGTGCCGGCGCGTGCCGCGCGGCCCCCAAGGCGCATCGCCCGCAGCAGCCGCTGCGCTCTGCCTGGCAACTGCAGGCAGCAAGGCGTTTGATCTGTAACGCCCGCCGTCGCTTAAGGCGAATAACATGAAACCCATGCGATCTGCCCGATTCATCGTCTTTCGTGCCAGGACGGCGACCGCATGGCAGGCCGTCGTGCGCGCAGCCGGGGCAGCCGGAGCGTGGCTGCGGTTGATCGGGATGTTGTTCCTGCTGCTGGTCGGCACGGCGGCGACTGCGGCGACGGTGGCGGTGCTGCATGTCGACGGAGCGATCAGTCCGGCCTCGGCCGACTACGTCGAGCGCGGCCTGGCCAAGGCGCATGCGCAGGGCGCCATGATGGTCGTGCTGCAGATCGACACGCCAGGCGGGCTCGACACCTCGATGCGGCAGATCATCAAGGCGATCCTTTCCTCGCCGATTCCGGTCGTCGCCTTCGTCTCGCCGGAAGGGGCGCGGGCGGCGAGCGCCGGCACCTACATCCTTTACGCCAGTCACATCGCCGCAATGGCGCCGGCGACCAACCTCGGCGCGGCGACCCCGGTGCCGATCGGCATGCCGGGGGCCACACCGGGCGACGAGCGCCCGGCGCGCAAGCCTCAGACCGACGAAAAGCCGGCCGAAAAGGCCGAGGAAAAGAAACCGTCGACGCCGGCAGCGCCAGCCGACGCGATGCGTGCCAAGCAGGTCAACGATGCCGCGGCGTACATCCGCAGCCTGGCCGAGCTGCGCGGACGCAATGCCGACTGGGCCGAACGCGCGGTGCGCGAAGGCGTCAGTCTGTCGGCCGAGGAGGCGCTGAAGGCGAAGGTCATCGATCTGATCGCGGCCGACGTGCCGGCGCTGCTCAAGGCGCTGCACGGCCGCGAGCTCAAGGTGCTCGAGCGAACGGTCAAGCTCGACACCGAAGCAGCAACCGTCGTGCGCATCGAGCCCGACGCGCGCAACCGTTTCCTGGCGGTCATCACCAGCCCCAGCGTGGCACTGATTCTGATGCTGATCGGCGTCTACGGCTTGTTCTTCGAATTCTCCTCGCCGGGTTTCGGCGTGGCCGGCGTGGCCGGGGGGATCTGCCTGCTGCTCGGCCTGTATGCGCTGCAGTTGCTGCCGATCAACTACGCCGGGCTGGGGCTGATCCTGCTGGGGCTCGCCTTGATGATCGCCGAGGCCTTCCTGCCGAGTTTCGGCGTGCTTGGCATCGGCGGCATCATCGCCTTCGTGCTCGGCGCCACGTTGCTGATTGACACCGAGGTACCGGGCTTCGGCATTCCTCTGCCGGTGATCGTCGCCACCGCACTGACCAGCGGCGCGGTGATCGTTCTGGTTGGCGGCATGGCGCTGCGGGCGCGGCGAACATTGGTCGTCAGCGGCCGTGAGGAGATGCTGGGCGCCATCGGCGAGATGCTCGACGCCGACGGCTGGGCCTTCGTCCATGGCGAGCGCTGGCAAGTGCGCAGCAGCCGGCCGCTGGCCCCGGGACAGAAAGTCCGGGTGCGTGGCATCGATGGGCTGACACTCGACGTCGAACCGCTGGCCGACGACAGAATCAACAAGCACAAGGAGTGAATCATGCTGGTCAATTTCCAGTTCGGCCTCGGCACCGTGCTGCTGCTGCTGCTGATCCTGGTCGCCTCGTCGTTCCGCATCCTGCGCGAGTACGAGCGCGGCGTGGTATTCATGCTCGGCCGCTTCTGGAAGGTCAAGGGCCCGGGCCTGATCATCGTCATTCCCGGCATCCAGCAGATGGTGCGGGTCGACCTGCGCGTGGTGACGATGGACGTGCCCGAGCAGGACGTGATCTCGCACGACAACGTCTCGGTCAAGGTCAACGCGATCGTGTTCTTCCGCGTCGTCGAGCCGCAGAAGGCGATCATCCAGGTCGCCAACTTCCTGCAGGCGACCAGCCAGCTGGCGCAGACGACGCTGCGCGCCGTGCTCGGCAAGCATGAACTCGACGAGATGCTGGCCGAGCGCGAAAAGCTGAACTTGGACATCCAGAAGATCCTCGACGCTCAGACCGATGCCTGGGGCATCAAGGTCACGAACGTCGAGATCAAGCACGTCGATCTGAACGAGTCGATGGTGCGCGCCATCGCCCGCCAGGCCGAGGCCGAGCGCGAGCGGCGGGCCAAGATCATCCACGCCGAAGGCGAGAAGCAGGCCTCGGCGACCTTGCTGGAGGCGGCGCAGATGCTGGCGCAGGCGCCGCAGGCGATGCAGTTGCGCTACCTGCAGACGCTGACCCAGATCGCCGGCGACCGCAGTTCGACCATCGTCTTCCCTTTGCCGGTCGACCTGCTGTCACGGCTGTCCGGCGCGGCGCCGCAGCCTAAACCGTAACCCTGTTTCCCGCGGCCCCCGGGGCCGATGCGGCCCGGGGGCATTGGCCAGCATCTTCGAGGACCGAAAAATTGCAGACCGTTGCCCTGCAAGTCGATGCCCGGTCGCCGTTGACCGAGCATGACGTCTACCTGTTCCGCGAAGGAACGCATACCCGCCTGCACGAAAAGCTCGGCTGCCAGTTGCGCGGCGAAGGGGCGCACTTCGCCGTGTGGGCGCCCAATGCCCGCGCCGTGGCCGTGATCGGCGAGTTCAACGGCTGGGATCCCGGCGCGAATCCGATGCAACCGCGCTGGGATTCGTCCGGCATCTGGGAGTGCTTCGTCGGCAGCGTGTCGCCGGGCACGGCGTACAAGTTCCGTATCGCCTCCGGCGACGGCGAGGCGCTCGACAAGGCCGATCCGTTTGCCTTCTACGCCGAGACGCCGCCGAATACCGCCTCGCGCGCCTGGCCGCTCGACTACGCCTGGAATGACGGCGAATGGATGGCGGCACGCGGGCAGCGCAACGGCCTGGCCGCGCCGGTCTCGGTCTACGAAGTGCATCTCGGCTCCTGGCGCCGCCGCGACGGCCGCTGGCTCACCTACCGCGAGGCGGCGCACGAACTTGCCGACTACGTGACGACGATGGGCTTCACCCACGTCGAACTGATGCCGGTCTCCGAGCACCCGTTCTACGGTTCGTGGGGCTATCAGTGCACCGGTTATTTCGCCCCGACCGCCCGCTACGGCACGCCACAGGACCTGAAGTACCTGGTCGATGTCCTGCACCAGCGTGGCATCGGCGTGCTGCTCGATTGGGTGCCGTCGCACTTTCCCGACGACCCGCACGGCCTGTCGTGTTTCGACGGCACGTATCTGTACGAACACGCGGATCCGCGGCAGGGGTATCACCCGGACTGGCATTCGTCGATCTTCAACTATGGCCGGCATGAGGTGCGGGCGTTCCTGCTGTCGTCGGCGCACTTCTGGCTCAGTGAGTACCACTTCGACGGCTTGCGCGTCGATGCAGTCGCTTCGATGCTCTATCTCGATTACGGTCGCAGGGACGGGGAATGGATCCCGAACCGCCATGGCGGCCGAGAAAACCTCGAAGCGATCGAGTTCCTGCGCATGCTCAACGAGTCCGTCTACCGCGACTTCCCGGACGTGCAGACGATCGCCGAGGAATCGACCGCCTGGCCGATGGTGTCGCGGCCAACCTACCTCGGCGGGCTGGGCTTCGGCCTGAAGTGGAACATGGGCTGGATGCACGACACGTTGGCCTACTTCCGCGAGGACCCGCTGTTCCGCCGCTACCACCACAACACCATCACTTTCTCGCTGATCTATGCCTTCAACGAGAACTTCGTGCTGCCGCTGTCGCACGACGAGGTCGTGCACGGCAAGGGCTCGCTGATCGGCAGGCAGCCGGGCGATGCCTGGCAGCAGTCGGCCGGCCTGCGCCTGCTGTACGGCTACATGTGGGGGCACCCGGGCAAGAAGCTGCTGTTCATGGGTGGCGAGTTCGGCCAGCGGCGCGAATGGACGCACGAGGGCGAACTCGAATGGTGGGTGCTGCAGTATCCGGAGCATGCCGGCGTGCAGCGCTGGGTGGCGGACCTGAACCGCGTCTACCGCAGCGAGCCGGCGCTGCACGAGGTCGATTTCGACGCCGCCGGCTTCGAATGGATCGATGCCTCCGACCACGAAGCCAGCACGCTCGCCTGGGTGCGGCGCTCGCGCAGCGGTGATCTGGTGCTGGTCGTGTGCAACTTCACTCCGGTGCCGCGCCATAACTATCTGCTCGGCGTGCCGCGGGCGGGCTTCTGGCGCGAGCTGGCCAACAGCGACGCGCACGACTATGGCGGCAGCGGCATGGGCAACCTGGGCGGCGTCTCAAGCCAGCCGATGCCGGCGCACGGCCGCCATCAGAGCCTGACGCTGACCCTGCCGCCGCTGGCCGCCCTGATGCTGAAATGCGAGTCGAACCGATAACGACGGCCGGCGTCGCGGCGGCGCACGCGCTCGACGGCCGCGTGCGCGCCGTCGTCGAAAACATCGCGCCTGCCGTCGACGGCGGCCGCTTCGCCGTCAAGCGAGTGCTTGGCGAACGCGTCGTGGTCGAGGCCGACTGCTTCGCCGATGGCCACGACGTGGTGGCGGCGCGGCTGCGCTGGCGCCGCGAGGGCGAGACGCAATGGAGCGAAACGCCGATGCTGCCGGTGGGCAACGACCGCTGGCGCGCCGCCTTCGAGCCGACGAGCCTCGGCCGCTGGTACTACACGGTCTGCGCCTGGGTCGACCGCTTCCTCACCTGGCGCCACGACCTGGAGCGGCGCCGAGACGAGGCCGACATCCGCCTGGCCGCGCGCAGCGGCGCACAGCTGGCGGCGCAGGCGGCGCGACGCGCCAGCGGCGAACAGGCCCGCAAGCTCGCCGATTGGGCGGCACGGCTGGCCGCCGAGGCGGACGTGCAGGCGGACGTCGCGCAACTGAAGGCGCTTGCGCTGGACGCCTCGATGGCGGCGCTGGCCGCCGCCCACCCCGACCGCAGCCTCGAGTTCGTCCACCCGGTCGAGCTGCCGCTGACAGTCGATCGCGAGCGGGCCCGCTTTTCCAGCTGGTACGAATTCTTCCCGCGCTCGGCCGGCAGCGACGGCCGGCGCCACGGCAGCTTCCGCGACTGCGAGGTAATGCTGCCCTACGTCGCCGAGATGGGTTTCGATGTGCTTTATTTCCCGCCGATCCACCCGATCGGCCGGATCAATCGCAAGGGCCGCAACAACACGCTGGTCGCCGCGGCCGATGACGTGGGCAGCCCGTGGGCGATCGGCGCCGACGAGGGCGGCCACAAATCGGTGCACACACCGCTGGGCACCTTGCTCGATTTCCAGCGCCTGGTCGATCGGGCCCGCGAATTCGGCATCGAGATCGCGCTCGACATCGCTTTGCAGTGCGCGCCCGATCATCCGTACGTCAGGCAGCATCCGCGATGGTTCCGCAAGCGGCCCGACGGCAGCGTCCAGTATGCCGAGAATCCGCCGAAGAAATACCAGGACATTTATCCGTTCGACTTCGAAAGCGACGACTGGCAGGGACTGTGGCGCGAGCTTGCCGACGTGATGGACTTCTGGGTCGGCTGCGGCGTGAAGATCTTCCGCGTCGACAATCCGCACACCAAGGCCTTCGCCTTCTGGGAGTGGTCGATCACGGAGCTCAAGCGCCGCTATCCGGACCTCATTTTCCTGTCCGAGGCATTCACCCGGCCGAAGGTGATGCACCGGCTGGCGAAGCTCGGCTTCACGCAGAGCTACACCTACTTCGCCTGGCGCAACACCAAGCAGGAGCTGACTGAATATTTCACCGAGCTGGCGCAAGGTCCGGGGCGCGAGTATTTCCGGCCCAACGTCTGGCCGAACACGCCCGATATCCTGACCGAGGCGCTGCAATACGGCGGCCGGCCGCTGTTTATGGCGCGGCTGGTGCTGGCGGCGACGCTGTGTTCCAGCTATGGCATCTACGGACCCGCCTACGAACTGATGGAGGCGGCGCCGCGCGAACCGGGCTCGGAGGAATACCTGCACGCGGAGAAGTACGAACTGCGGCACTGGGACCTGCAGCGCGAGGACTCGCTGGCGCCGTTCATCGCCCGCGTCAACCTGATCCGGCGCGAGAACCCTGCCCTGCACTCGAATTCCGGCCTGCACTTCCTGGCCGTGGACAACGAGCAGCTGATCGCGTACGCCAAGGTCACGCCGGGGCTCGACGACGTGATCGTCTGCGTCGTCAACCTCGATCCGCATCACGCGCAGAGCGGCTGGGTGAGCCTCGACCTGCCTGCCTTCGGCATCGATGCCTCCGCTGCCTACCAGATGCACAACCTGCTCACCGACGCCCATTACCTGTGGCAGGGCAGCCGCAACTACGTCGAGCTCGATCCGCGCCGTGCACCGGCACAGGTGTTCCGCCTGCGCCGCCGCGTGCGCAGCGAGCACGACTTCGACTACTTCCTGTAGCTGCCGGTGAAAGCGGAACGCCAACTTGCCGCCGCCGCCGATGCCGCGGTCGCCGACGCGCAGTGGTACAAGGACGCGGTCATCTACGAGTTGCACGTCAAGGCGTTCCATGACGCCAACGGCGACGGCATCGGCGACTTCCGCGGCTTGACCGAGAAGCTCGACTACGTCGCCGAGCTCGGCGTCAACACGATCTGGCTGCTGCCCTTCTATCCGTCGCCGTTCCGCGATGACGGCTACGACGTCGCCGACTATCACAACGTCCATCCCGCCTACGGCACGCGGCAGGACTTTCGCGTTTTCGTGCGCGAAGCGCACCGGCGGGGACTGCGCATCATCACCGAGCTGGTGGTCAACCACACCTCGGACCAGCACCCGTGGTTCCAGGCGGCGCGGCGCGCGCCGAAGGGGTCGGCAAAGCGCGACTACTACGTCTGGAGCGACGACCCGAACAGGTACGCCGGCACGCGCATCATCTTCACCGATACCGAGAAGTCGAACTGGGCCTGGGACGAAGTGGCGCAGCAGTACTACTGGCACCGCTTCTTCAGCCACCAGCCGGACCTGAACTTCGACAACCCGCGCGTGCGGCAGGCCGTGTTCCGCACCATGCGCTTCTGGCTCGACATGGGCGTGGACGGCTTCCGGCTGGACGCGATCCCGTACCTGATCGAGCGCGACGGCACCTCCAACGAGAACCTGCGCGAGACGCACGAGGTGATCAAGGAGATCCGTGCCCGGCTCGACGCCAAGTATCGCAACCGGCTGCTGCTGGCCGAGGCCAACATGTGGCCGGAGGACGTGCGCGAGTACTTCGGCGACGGCGACGAGTGCCACATGGCCTATCACTTCCCGCTGATGCCGCGCATGTACATGGCCATCGCGCAGGAGGACCGCCACCCGATCGTCGAGATCCTGCAGCAGACGCCGGAGATCCCCGAGTCCTGCCAGTGGTCGATCTTCCTGCGCAACCACGACGAGCTGACGCTGGAGATGGTGACCAGCCGCGAGCGCGACTACATGTACCAGATGTACGCGGCCGACAAGCGCGCCCGCATCAACCTCGGCATCCGCCGCCGGCTGGCGCCGCTGATGGAGAACGACCGCGCCCGGATCGAGCTGATGAACAGCCTGCTGCTGTCGATGCCCGGCTCGCCGATCATCTACTACGGCGACGAGATCGGCATGGGCGACAACATCTTCCTCGGCGACCGCGACGGCGTGCGCACGCCGATGCAGTGGAGCTCGGACCGCAACGGCGGCTTTTCCCGCGCCGATCCGCAGCGGCTTTACCTGCCGCCGATCCAGGACCCCGTCTACGGCTTCGAGGCGATCAACGTCGAGGCGCAGTCGCGCGCACCCGGCTCCCTGCTCGCCTGGACGCGCCGGCTGCTCGCCGTGCGCCGCGGCTCGCCCGCGTTCGGGCGTGGCCGCTTCAGCGTGCTGAATCCGGGCAACCGCAAGATCCTCGCCTACGTGCGCGAACTCGGCGACGAGGCGATCCTGTGCGTGGCCAACCTCGCCCGCTCGGCGCAGCCGGTCGAACTCGATCTGGCGCGCTTCAAGGGCCGGGTGCCGGTGGAGATGATCGGCCGCACGGCGTTCCCGCCGGTGGGCGAACTGCCCTACCTGCTGACCCTGCCGGCTCACGGCTTCTACTGGTTCCGCCTCGCCACCGACGTGCCGGCGCCGCAATGGCACGAGGAGCGGCTCGCCCCCGAGGTGCTGCCGGTGCTGGTGCTGTTCGACGGCTGGGCGAGCCTGTTCCGCGATCGCGTGGTGCCGTGGCGCATCGCGATGGCCGAAAAGACGCGCGCCAGCTTCGAGCGCGAACTGCTGCCGGCATTCCTCGCCAAGCAGCGCTGGTACGCGACCAAGGGCGAGCCGCTGTTGCGGGCGCAATTGGTCGACCGTGCGCTGCTGGGAGCCGGAGGGCGCGACTGGCTGCTGACGCTCGCCGACGTCGAGGGCCCCGCCGAGCGCGTGCGCTATTTCCTGCCGCTGGCGCTGGCCTGGGAGGACGGCGACGAGGAGCGGTTGAAGCAGCTGGCGCCGAACGCGCTGGCCAAGGTGCGGCAGCAGGCGCAGGTGGGGCTGATGGCCGACGCGGTCGGCGACGCCGCCTTCTGCGAGGCGGTGATCGAGGCGATCGGCCAGCGGCGGGAGATCGCTGCGGCGGAGGGGGTGATCCGCTTCAGGCCGACCTCGGCATTCGAGCGCATCGCCGGTTCGCTGCCGCGGCCGCTCGGCGCCCCGCATGTGCTGTCGATGAGCAGCAACAGCGTCGCCCTGGTCGGCGAGCGGCTGTTCGTCAAGACCTACCGCCGGGTTCGCGAGGGCATCAATCCGGAACTGGAGATGGGCCGATTCCTGACCGACGTGGCGCGGTTTCCAAACTGCGTGCCGGTGGCTGGCAGCATCGAGTACGTGGCAAAGGGTGGCGCCAGCACCACGCTGGCGCTGCTGCAGGCCTACATCGCCAACCAGGGCGACGCGTGGACGCAAACGGTGGAGACGCTGGTGCGCCATCTGGAAACGTGCCGGTCGGTCGTCGAGGGCGAGGCCGCACCCGGTTTCGACGGCTTCCTGACGCTGGTGCGCACGCTGGCGCTGCGAACGGCGCAGCTTCACGCGGCGCTGGCCCGGCGCACCGGCGACGATGCCTTCGATCCCGAGCCGCTTGCCGCAACCGATATCGTCGAATGGGTGCGCAAGGTGCGCGACGACGCCCTGGCGACGATGAACCTGCTGTCGGCGCGGCGCGAGCAGTTGCCGGCCGAATTGCAGGAGCGCGCGCAGCGGATGTTTGCCGCCGGACCGCGGCTGATGCAGCAGATCGAACGTTATGCGTCGGTGCCGCCAGTGGGCCTGAAGACACGCCACCATGGCGACTATCACCTCGGCCAGGTGCTGATCGCGAGCAACGATTTCGTCATCATCGATTTCGAAGGCGAACCGGCGCGGCCGCTGGCCGAGCGGCGGCGCAAGCACCTGGCGCTGCGCGACGTGGCCGGCATGCTGCGCTCGTTCGACTACGCAAGGCATACGGCGCTGGCCCAGGCGCAGCGCGAAGGTGGCGACGCCGGCCGGCTGGCCGCCTTCGCCGCTGACTGGCTGCAGGCCACGCGTTCCACCTTCCTCGATGCCTATCGCGACGAGGCGGTGCGTGCCGGCCTGTACGCTGATGACACGGTTTTCGTCGCCCAGGCGGCGCTGCTCGAACTGGCGGAACTCGAAAAGGCGCTGTACGAGCTGCGCTATGAACTGAACAATCGTCCGGACTGGGCTGGCGTGCCGCTTGCCGGCCTTGCGGCGCTGGCCGGCGCATGAGGGTCGAGGAACAGGCGGTGAGGACATCATCGAACGCGAACTGCGATGGCGTCGGAACAGGGCCCCGGAACCGGTGCTGCGGCCTGCCCCGGCCGTGCAGGGACGCCCGCCGCGACCGATGTCCTGGCCGTCGGGGAGAAACGTGATGAGCAACTTCGATGTGATCATTGATCCGCTGCGCGCCTTCCTGGTCCAGGTGGCCAGTTACCTGCCGCGCCTGGCCGTGGCCATCGCGGTGGCGATCGCCGGCTGGCTCATCGCCAAGGCCGTGCGCTTCGCGGTCACGCGCATGCTGCGGGCGCTGAACTTCCACGTGCTGACCGAACGCGCCGGCGTCGATGCGTTCCTGCAGCAGGGCGGCACGACCCGGGACACGACCGATGTCTTCGGCGTGCTGGTCTACTGGGTAGTGATCCTGGTCGCGCTGATCGTCGCCTTCAACGGCCTGGGGCTGACCCATGTCACCGAGCTGCTGGCCAAGGTGCTGCTGTTCCTGCCCAAGCTGTTCGTCGGGCTGCTGGTGATCATCATCGGCGCCTACTTCGGCCGTTTCGTCGGCAATGCCGTGCTGACCTACTGCCGCAACGTCGGCATCAGCGACGGCGACGTGCTGGGCAGGATCGCCCAGTACGCCATCGTCGTGTTCGTCGTGCTGATCGCCATCGACCAGCTCGATCTCGGCGGCGCGCTGGTGCAGCAGACCTTCCTGATCCTGCTCGCCGGACTGGTGTTCGCGCTGGCGCTGGCCTTCGGTTTGGGCGGCCGCGACTGGGCCGCCGCCCTGCTTGCGCGCTGGTTCCCGCGCGAACCGCGCGAGCCGCGATGATCCTGACCGGCGATATCGGCGGCACCAAGACGCTGCTCGCCCTTCACCATGACGACGGCAGCATCGTGCTGCGCGGTCGTTATGAGTCTCAAGCGGCCACGGGGCTGGCCGAACTGGTGGACGCTTTCCTTGCCGAGGCCACGCGCGCCCTTCCGGGAAGCGAGCGGCCGCGCCGCGCCTGCTTCGGCATTGCCGGACCGGTGCTTGGCGAGCGGGTCAAGGTCACCCATCTGCCGTGGGAGATCGACGCGCCAACGCTGGCCGAGCGTTTCGGCATCGAGCGCGTGCTGCTGCTCAACGACTTCGCCGCCGCCGCCCGCGGCATCGACATGCTGGCGGCGACCGACCTTGTCACGTTGCAGCAAGGCGAACCGCTGCGGCAGCGGCCGCGTGTGGTGATCGGCGCCGGCACCGGCCTCGGCCTGGCCTACGTCGTCGACGGCCGCGTGCTCGCCGGGGAAGGCGGCCACGCCACGTTCGCCCCCGCCGATGAGGCGCAGGTCGCGTTGTGCCGCTGGCTGCAGCCGCGCGTCGGCCGGGTTGAGATCGAACATGTGGTCTGCGGCCGAGGCCTGGTGCACATCTACGAGTTCCTGCGCCAGCAGCGTGCCACGGCCGAGGACGCGGGCGCAGACGATCTCCTGGCGGCCGACGATCCAGCCGCGGCGATCGGCGCGCGAGCGCTGCAGCAGGCGCCGCTGGCGCAGGCCGCGGTCGACCTGTTCCTCGCCTGCTATGGTGCCCTGGCGGGCGACCAGGCGCTCACCGTGCTGGCGCGCGGCGGCGTCTACGTCACCGGCGGCATCGCGCCGAAGCTTCTGCCGCGCATGGCGGGCGGCGGCTTCCTCGCCGCGTTCAACGACAAGGGCGACTTCGCCGCGATCACGCGCACCTGCCCGGTGCATGTCGTGCTCAACGCCGACCTGCCGCTGCTCGGCGCCGCGCGTCACGCGGCCGAGACATTGACCACGGTATAAGTCGTCGCAGCGCATTCGTGCTTCAATCCCTACAGGCTTCCGGAGAGCAACATGGCAACCCGCAAGACTCCCACCAGGACCGGTGCCAAGACGGCCGCGACGGCCGAAACCCGGACCACGGCCCCGGCACGCAAGCGTGCCAGCGCGGCGACCCAACCGCGCGGCAAGTCCGATGCAGTTCCCGTTAAGGTGGAATCGGCCGCCACGCCGCCCGCTGAGGTGCCCGCGGCTGCCGAAGCGACGCCGACCGGTGAAGCCCGCTATCGCTGGATCGCCCACGCCGCGTATCTGCGCGCCGAGAGGCGTGGCTTCGCGCCGGGCCAAGAGATCGACGACTGGCTGGCGGCCGAGGCCGAATTCATCGCTGCCTTCAAGACCAGCTGACGGCCGCGGCGGCCGTGGCGCCGCCGTTGTTCAACCTTTCGGGAGTCCTCGATGGCTGCTTCTTCCCGGTCGCGCGCGCCGCGCGCCCGCAGCATCGCGTTGTCCGACGATCTCGTCGCCCGCATCGACGCCTACTGGCGGGCATCGAACTACCTGTCGGTCGGCCAGATCTACCTGTACGACAACCCGCTGCTTCGCCAGCCGCTGGCCGCCGGGCACGTCAAGCCGCGCCTGCTCGGCCACTGGGGAACGACGCCGGGACTGAACTTCATCTACGTGCACCTGAACAGGGTGATCAAGGCGAACGACCTGTCGATGCTCTACATCACCGGGCCGGGACACGGCGGGCCAGCGGTGGTGGCACAGACCTGGCTCGAGGGCGTCTACAGCGAGTTGTATCCCGACGTCTCGCGCGACGAGGAAGGCATGCGGCGGCTGTTCCGCCAGTTCTCGTTTCCGGGCGGCATTCCGAGCCACGCGGCGCCGGAGACGCCGGGCTCGATCCACGAGGGCGGCGAACTCGGCTACGCGCTGGCTCACGCCTACGGCGCCGTGTTCGACAACCCCGATCTCATCGCGGCCTGCGTGATCGGCGACGGCGAGGCCGAGACCGGCCCACTGGCCGCGAGCTGGCACGGCAACAAGTTCCTCAACCCGGTGCGCGACGGAGCAGTGCTGCCGATCCTGCACCTGAACGGCTACAAGATCGCCGGCCCGACCGTGCTCGCCCGCATCCCGCGCGAGGAACTGCTGCTGCTGCTGCGCGGCTACGGCCACGAGCCGATCCTCGTCGAGGGTGACGAGCCGATGTCGATGCACCGGGCGATGGCGGCGGCGCTCGACACCGCGGTGGCGCGCATCCGCACGCTCCAGGCCAAGGCAAGGCGTGACGGGTTCTCGGGCCGGCCAACGTGGCCGGCGATCGTTCTGGCCACGCCCAAGGGCTGGACCGGTCCGCGCGAGATCGGCGGCAAACGGGTCGAAGGTTCGTTTCGCTCGCATCAGGTGCCGTTCGGCGACGTGGCCGGCCATCCCGAACGGTTGGCGTTGCTCGAAAGCTGGCTGCGCAGCTACCGGCCCGAGGAACTGTTCGACGAGCGTGGCGCGCCGCGGCCCGAACTGCTCGAACTGGCGCCGCGCGGCGAGCGCCGCATGGGGGCCAACCCGCATGCCAACGGCGGGGCGCTGCTGCGTGACCTCAGGCTGCCCGATTTCCGCCGCTACGCGCTCGCGGTCGAGCAACCTGGCGCGGTCGACGGCGAAGCCACGCGCGTGCAGGGCGAGTACATCCGCGACGTGCTGAAACTGAACGGCGAGCACGGCAACTTCCGCGTCTTCAGTCCCGACGAAACCGCATCGAACCGCTGGGGCGCGGTGTTCGAGGTGACCTCGCGCTGCTCGGTGGCCGAAATCGACGCGCACGACGAGAACGTCGCCGCCGATGGCCGCGTGATGGAGGTGCTCAGCGAGCACCTGTGCCAGGGCTGGCTCGAAGGCTACCTGCTCACCGGCCGCCACGGCTTCTTCTCCTGCTACGAGGCGTTCATCCACATCGTCGACTCGATGTTCAACCAGCACGCCAAGTGGCTGAAGGTCACGCGCGAGATCCCGTGGCGGCGGCCGATCGCCTCGCTGAACATCCTGCTCACCTCGCACGTCTGGCGCCAGGACCACAACGGCTTCTCGCACCAGGATCCCGGCTTCATCGACCACGTGGTCAACAAGAAGGCCGAGATCATCCGCGTCTACCTGCCGCCGGATGCGAACACGCTGCTGTACGTCACTGAGCGGTGCCTGGCCAGCCGTAACCTGGTCAATGTCGTCGTCGCCGGCAAGCAGCCGATGCCGCAGTGGCTGTCGATGGAAGGTGCGATCAAGCATGCCTCGGCCGGCATCGGCATCTGGGAATGGGCCTCCAGCGACCATGGCGCCGAGCCCGACGTCGTGATGGCCTGCTGCGGCGATGTGCCGACGCTGGAGACGCTGGCCGCGGTGTCGCTGCTGCGCAGCCACGCGCCGCAGGTCCGCGTGCGCGTGGTCAACGTGATCGACCTGATGAAGCTGCAGCCGCCGTCGGAGCATCCGCACGGCCTGTCGGACCGCGACTTCGACGCCCTGTTCACGCGCGACAAACCGATCGTCTTCGCCTTCCACGGCTATCCGTGGCTGATCCACCGCCTCACGTACCGGCGCACCAACCACGACAACCTGCACGTACGCGGCTACAAGGAGGAAGGCACGACGACGACGCCTTTCGACATGTGCGTGCTCAACGACATCGACCGCTTCCACCTGGTCGAGGACGTCGTCGACCGCCTGCCGCATTTCGGCGCCGGCGCCGCGTACGTCAAGCAGGCGATGCGCGATGCGCTGACCGAGCACAGGCAGCACATCCATGCCCACGGCGAGGACCTGCCCTCGGTGCGCAACTGGCGCTGGCCCTCCTGAGCTGGGCTCGCTGCGGGTGCGAAGGCTGCGCCATCGTGGGCCAGACGATTCGTCTGATGCGCAAGCCCCCGCGCCCGCCGACACCGCGATTCACGGCCGCGGCGGCGGCTCGTACAGTTGCTCGGGCAACCGCTCGCGCAGTTCCTTCGGCGGCAGCTTGACGAGGTTGCGGTCGAGTTCGAGCGTCACCAGTCGCCGCGTCTCCACGGTCAGCGCCTTGCGCATCAGGCCGAGGAAATCCGGCGGCGACACCAGTGCCAGCCGCTCCGTCTCGCGCTGCACCCGGGCCTTGTCCAGGCGTTTGGCGAGAAAGTTGGCGAAATCGATCGCCGCCTGCTCGCGCGGCCCCACCTCGTTTTCCATCGCATGGCGGCCATGGCCGGCGCTGTCGAAGGCGCGTCCCGGAAGATCGCTGGTCAGCGCGCGTGCGGGCATCCGCCCTTCCGGATGAACGATCGATTCGATTTCGGTCAGCGAACCCGCCGGTTCCTCGGCCCCGAAGATCCGGGCCGCACTGGAATCGGCGACGACGATCCAAATGGCTGCAGTCATCTTGCTCCCCTTGGCGCGACGGAGGCGCGACACAACCGCCGCCGACGCAGGATCAAACTAGCGCGATCCGCCGAACCGTTCGTTGCCTGCCGTCAGAGAAGGTTCCGCCGGCAGCGAAACGGCGCGAAGGTGGACTAAGGGCGCCGGCGCCGCGGCTGGGCGCGTCCACGCCGAGACTCCATGGCGGCAGGCTGCCGGCGCCGCAAGCCCGCCGTTCAGCGCTTCTCCTCAGCGTCGGCCGACAGGACTTCGACGGGCAGGTCGAAATGGAAGTAGATCTCGCGTCCGCCTTGCCTGCCGACCACGGTGCGCGCGTGCTTCGTTTCGCCGTTTGCCAGCGCTTCGACCCGATACCGCCCCGGCGCCAGGTCGACGAGCAGCACCGGCCCGGCCGTCTTGATGTCGAGCACGCGGCGACCTTCGGCATCGTCGATTCTGATCGGCACGTCCGACAGAAATGCGCCGCTTCCGCGCGCCGCAACCACGATGCGCAGGCTGAAGTCAGTGCGCGCGGCCTGCAGTTCGGCCCGCTCTTCCAGGCCGATGCCGCCGCTGACATAGGCGCGGCCGTCAGCGGTGACACCGCGTTCGCTGGCCAATGCAGACGCGGCGAGCCAAAGCAGCACCGCGCCCAATGCCGCGGCAATGCCTGTCGCGGAGCGTTTCATCGCAGCCTCCTGCGCAACCTGGCAGCCATGTCGGCCGGGCAGCAGATGCCGCGCGGAGTTCCGACGACCGCGGCAGGCCGGGTTCGACAGTCCTGCACGCGCGCATGACAGCCTGCCCTGCGGGTTTGCGCGTAGGGTTTGGCCGAGGCCGGCGCCGAGCCGCCAGCCACTAAACTCGCAGGGGTTGGGCTGGCCGGCATTGCACGAAAGCGCGGCACCCCACACCGGCCGAATCCCCCCGGCGCTGCGCCGCAGCGGCGACAATCCCCACGAAGAACCGAACCGGTCAGCGCCTCCATGGATCCGCTTCACTTCCTCCCTGCCTGGCCGCCGGCGGCAAGCCCGCTCGGCTGGGTCGCCGTGCTGCTGCTTGCCGCGATCCTTGCCGGCGAGAGCGTCCGCCGCTTCCTGCGCTCGTCGCGTGTCATCGGCTACCTGGCGGTCGGCGCGTTGCTCGGCCCCGCCGTCGGCGGCGTGATCGACAGCGGCACCGTCGGGCAGTTGCGCATCTTCGTCGACATCGCTATCGGAATGCTGCTCTTCGAACTTGGGCAGCGTGTTGATCTGGGCTGGCTGAAGCGCAATCCGTCGCTGCTGGCCGCAAGTCTGCTCGAGGCGGCGCTGACCTTCATGCTGGTGTATCTGGTCATGCATTTCTTCGGCCTGCGGCCGGTCACCGCCGCCGCTGCGGCGCTGCTGGCCGTGGCCACCTCGCCGGCGGTGGTGATGACGGTGGTCAAGGACCTGCGCGCCCAGGGCCAGGTCACCGAGCGCGTGATGCTGTTCACCGCGCTGAATACCACCTACGCTGTGGTCGGCCTGGCGCTGATCGTCGGCGTGCTCAACTACGAAACCGCCCTGCCCCTGATCACCCGGATCCTGCATCCGCTGTACCTCGTTATCGGCTCGCTGCTGCTCGCCGCCGTGCTGGCCATGGTGATGCTGAGCCTGCTGCGGCTGTTTGGCCGGCGGCCGGCGTTCCAGTTCTCGACGACGGTGGCGCTGGTGCTGCTGACCGTGGCAGCGGCAACAATGCTCAGGCTTTCGGTGCCGCTGGCGCTGCTGCTGCTCGGCGTGATCGGCCGCCTGATCGACCGCGAGCGCCACTTCGTGTCGCTGAAGTTCGGCGAAACGGCGATGCTGTTCATCGTGCTGCTGTTCGCGCTGGCCGGCGCCAGTCTCGAGTTCGGCGGCTGGGCCGCGGCCTGGCCGCTGGCGCTGGCCTTCATCGGCGCGCGGCTGCTCGGCAAGACGGTGCCGATCCTGGTGCTGTCGAATGCCAGCAGCCTGGCGCTGCACAAGTCGGCTTTGGTCAGCCTCGGCCTGCTTCCGATGTCCGGCCTGGCGCTGCTGATGCTTCATGAACTGCTGCGCCATTCGCCGCAGCTGGCCGCCGAGGTCGGCGCGCCAATGTTCCTGGCGATCACGATCCTTTCGTTCGCCGGTCCGCCGGCGCTGGACTTTGCGCTGCGCCGCGCCGGCGAGGCCGGCGAGGAGGCAAGATGAGCTTCGCCCGGCCGCTGCGAAGCCACCGACTCGGCCCTGGGGAGGCAGCCCGTGCACAAAAGGGGGCAACATGAGCGCAGTGCAGGCGCAGGCCGAAGCCGCCATCGACATGACCTTCGGCGCATCGAAGGCGCTGACGATGGGCATTGAACTGGAACTGCAGATCCTGAACCGGCGCGACTGCGACCTGACGCACGGCGCCGGCGACCTGATCCGCCTGCTCGAGCGCAGCGGTCATCCGGGCGACATCAAGCCCGAGATCACCGAGAGCATGATCGAGATCAGTACCGGCATCCACGAGCGCTACGACACGGCGCTGGCCGAGCTGCGCGCGATCCGCGACGTGCTGCTGGCCGGCGCCAAGAAGCTGAACCTGCTGGTGGCCGGCGGCGGCGCGCATCCGTTCATGCGCTGGAACGAGCGGCAGATTTTCGACAAGCCGCGCTTCCGGCAGATCAGCGCGCTGTACGGCTACCTCGCCAAGCAGTTCACCATCTTCGGCCAGCACGTGCACATCGGCTGCCCCGACGGCGACACCGCGATGTACCTGACGCACGCGATGAGCCGCTACATCCCGCACTTCATCGCGCTGGCCGCCTCGTCGCCCTACCACCAGGGCACCGATACCGCCTTCGACTCCTCGCGTCTGAACTCGGTCTATGCGTTCCCGCTGTCCGGCCGGGCGCCGGTGCTCGAGCGCTGGGACGCCTTCGTCGCCTACTTCGACAAGATGCGCGCGGCCCGGGTGGTCGAGAGCATGAAGGATTTCTACTGGGACATCCGGCCGAAACCGGAGTACGGCACGATCGAGGTGCGCGTGTTCGACACGCCGCTGACGGTGGACAAGGCCGCGGCGCTGGCCGCCTACGTGCAGGCGCTGGCCCGCTACCTGCTGATCGAGCGGCCCGTGGCCGTCCAGGAGGACATGTACCTCGCCTACACCTACAACCGCTTCCAGGCGTGCCGCTTCGGACTCGAGGGACTGATGATCGACCCGCTGTCGCACGAGCACCGGCCGATCCACGAGGACATCGTCGCCACAGTCGAGCGGCTGGCCATGCACGCCGACGAACTCGAATCGACGGCGGCGCTGCGGCTGATCGCCGGCTGGGCGAGCAGTCGCGCCAACGACGCGGCCTGGATGCGAGAGCACTTCCGGCGCAGCGATTCGCTCGCCGATCTGATGTGGCAGACGAGCCAGCTGTGGGGCGGGACGCCGTAGACGCAACGCCGGGTGCGCCGGAATCCCCGCCGCGGGTGCCGCCGCGCCCGCCGACGGTCACGCTGACCGCCGTGGCCGCCGGCGCGCCGCCGCCGCCGGCAGCCGCAAAACCGGCCGGCCCGCCGCTGAGAATCGGCGTCTCGGCCCGGATCCTGCACCCGGAAGGTGCGCAATCTCTCGGCTTCCGCGGCAAGACGCTGCAATACCTGGAGGCGTCGGTGGCGCACTGGATCATGGCCCACGGCGCGCTGGTGTTCATGGTGCCGACGATCGCTTCGGGCTCGGCGGTGCAGCGCGCGGCGGTGTCGATCCGCGACTACGTCGAGGCGCTCGACGGGCTGGTGCTGCAGGGCGGCGCCGACGTCAGCCCGGCCACCTATGGCGAGCAGGCGCGCGACCCGGCGTGGAGCGGCGATCGGGTGCGCGACATGTACGAGATCGAACTGCTCTGGGCCTTTGTCTTTCAGCAGAAACCGGTGCTCGGCATCTGTCGCGGCATGCAGCTGGTGAACGTCGCCTTCAACGGCACGCTGTACCAGGACATTCCGACCGACCTGCCGCAGGCGATCGCGCACGTCGACCTGACGCAGTACGACCAGCTGCACCATGAGCTGGCCTTCGAGCCCGGCAGCACGCTGGCGCAGCTCTACGGCGAAGGCGCGCAGCTTGCCGTCAACAGCATCCACCACCAGTGCATCAATCGGCTCGGCAACGGCCTGGCGATCGAGGCGCGCTCGCCGGCCGACGGCGTGATCGAGTCGGTGCGCTGGACCGGCTCCAGCTTCGTGATGGGCGTGCAGTGGCATCCGGAATTCCACGCCCAGGCCGGCGCCCGCCTGCTCGACAGCGGGCCGATCATCGGCGAGTTCCTCGAGCACTGCCGGCGGCGCAAGCGCGATGCCATGGCGGCGCGCCCGGCGACGCTGCGCGCCGCGGGATGACGCTGGCGCGTACGGATCGACGCGTACGCGGGCGGCCTTATTCACTGATCCGCGACGCCGGCTAGCATCGACGCATCCGTAACCGCGCGGCCGCGCCTCGTCGGTCGCAAGACAGACAATGAGCAAACTGATTAATGCCGTCTGGCCCGGCCGCCCCTATCCGCGCGGCGCGCACTGGGACGGCGAGGGCGTCAACTTCGCGCTGTTTTCCGAACATGCCGAACGGGTCGAACTGTGCCTGTTCGACGAATCCGGCGAAAACGAGGTACAGCGCGTCGAACTGCCCGAATACACCGACCATGTCTGGCACGGCTACCTGCCCGAGGCGCGGCCGGGGCAGCTCTATGGCTATCGCGTCCACGGGCCGTACAAGCCCGAGGAGGGCCACCGGTTGAACCCGAACAAGCTGCTGCTCGATCCGTACGCCCGCATCATCGCCGGCGAACTGCGCTGGGACGATGCGCTGTTCGGTTACACGATCGGCCATGCCGATGCCGACCTGTCGTTCGACAGCCGCGACAGCGCGCCGTTCATGCCCCGCTGCAAGGTGATCGACATCGCCTTCACCTGGGGCGACGACTGCGCGCCGGACATCGCCCGGAACGAGACGGTCATCTACGAACTGCACGTGCGCGGTTTCACCATCCGCCATCCCGAGGTGCCCGAGGCACTGCGTGGCACCTATACCGGGCTGGCGTCGACGCCCGCGATCGACCTGGCGCGCGCCGATCGGCGCACGCGCGATTTCACCTTGAACTCGCTGCGCCAGGCGCTGGCCGAGGTGGTGGCCTGTTTCCCCGTCTATCGCACCTATGTGACCGATAAGACGAGCGGCCAGGACCGGCGCTTCATCGACTGGGCGATCGGCCGCGCGCACCGCCGCGGCCGCGCCGCCGATGCCACCGTTTTCGAGTTCGTCCGCAGCGTGCTGCTCGGCAAGCCGCCGCCGGGCGCGGACCCTGAACTGCGCGCCGGCTATCTTGCCTTCACGCAGCGGCTGCAGCAGTACACGGCGCCGGTGACTGCCAAGGGCGTCGAGGACACCGCCTTTTATCGCCACCACCGCCTGGTGGCGCTGAACGAGGTCGGCGGCGATCCCGACGTCCTCAGCTTCACCGTCAGCGCTTTCCATGGCACCAGCCGGGATCGGGCGCTGCGCTGGCCGCACACGATGCTGGCCAGCTCCACGCATGACACCAAGCGCTCGGAGGACGTGCGCCTTCGCCTGGACGTGCTGTCGGAACTGCCGGCAATGTGGCGGCTGGCGGTGCGCCGCTGGAGCCGCATCAACCGCAGCAAGCGGCGCACCTTCGACGGCCATCCGGCCCCTTCACGTAACGACGAGTACCTGCTCTACCAGACCCTCGTCGGCACGTTCCCGGCGGGCAAACCCGACGAAACGCAACTCGCCGCCTACCGCAGCCGCATCGCCGAATACATGCTGAAGGCGGCGCGCGAGGCCAAGCGGCACACGAGCTGGATCAATCCCGATCCGGCCTACGAGGAGGCGCTCACCGACTTCGTCGAGGCGCTGCTGGGGCGCTGCGAGGGCAACCTGTTCCTCGACGACCTGCGCGCGGCGCTGCCGCCGTTCGTGCACTGGGGCGCGTACAACGCGCTGTCGATGACGCTGCTGAAGTTCGCTTCGCCGGGTGTGCCCGACATCGACCAGGGCGAGGAGTTGATCGAGCTGGCGCTGGTCGATCCCGACAACCGGCGGCCGGTCGACTTCGAAGCGCGCCGCCTGCTCGACGAATTTGCCGCCGGCGGCCACAGTGCGGCAGCACTGCAGACGCTGCTGGCTTCACCGCAGGACGGCCGCGCCAAGTTGTGGGTCATTAACCGGCTGCTGAGGTTGCGCCGCGAGCGGCCGGAACTGTTTGCCCACGGCGACTACCTGCCGCTCGCCGTCGAGGGCGCGCGCGCCCGTCACATCGTCGCCTTCGCCCGCCGCCACCGCGGCGCGGTGCTGGTGGCGGTGGCGGCGCGGCTTTACGCCTCGCTCGGGCTGCAGCCTGGCGCCGCAGCCGCCGGAGAACTGTGGCGCGACACCGGCGTCGATCTTGCCGCCACCGGTGCGCCCAGCCCGTGGCGCGACGTGTTGACCGGCGCGGTGCTGAAGTCCGCGGCGGGCTCGGTGTCGCTGGCCGTCGTCTTCGCCGTCGCACCGATCACATTGCTCGTATTCGAAGGCTCGGCCGACGCCGGCCCGCAAGACGCAAAGGAGAACAACCGTGACTGAATGGCTTGACAAGCTCGCTGCCGTCGACATCTCGCGCTGGGGCGGCGCCACGCAGACATCGCTGCGCATCGTCGTCATCCTGCTGCTGGCCTGGCTGGCGGCGACGATCCTGCGCCGCGCGATCCGCATCCTGCGCCGGCGCATCGAGGCGCGCATCGACGACCGCGAGGCGCTGAAGCGCGCCGAGACGCTCAGTCGCGTTTTCCGTTACATCGTCACCGCGGCGGTGAGCCTGATCGCCGGCATGACGATCCTGTCGGAACTGGGCGTGTCGCTGGCGCCGATCCTCGGCGCCGCCGGCATCGCCGGCGTGGCCATCGGCTTTGGCGCGCAAAGCCTGGTCAAGGACTTCTTCTCCGGCTTCTTCATCCTGTTCGAGGACCAGATCCGCACCGGCGACGTGGTGCGCGTCGCCAACCACTCCGGGCTGGTCGAGGAGATCACGCTGCGCCACACGCGGCTGCGCGACTACGAAGGAAACGTACATTACGTGCCCAACGGCATGATCGACAGCGTCGTCAACATGAGCCGCGGCTTTGCGCAGGCGGTGATGGATATCGGTGTCGCCTACCGCGAGAACACCGACGAGGTCTACGCGGTGATGCGCGAGACCGCGCGGCAGCTGCGCGCCGACACCGAGTTCGGCCCGCGCATCCTCGACGACCTGGAGATCGCCGGCGTCGACAAGTGGGACAATTCGGCGGTGGTGATCCGCTGCCGCTTCAAGGTCGTCGCGCTCGAACAATGGAGCGTGCGCCGCGAGTACCTGCGCCGGCTGAAAATGGCCTTCGACCGCGCCGGCATCGAGATCCCCTACCCGCACCTGACCATCTACGCCGGGCAGGACAAGGCCGGGATTGCGCCGGCGTTCCAGCTGCGCCAGGTCAGTGGCGCACAGTAAGCGCGCGACCGTCGACGACGAGACAGAAGCGATGGCCGGCACCGCATTTCCCGCGCAACCCGCGCAGCGCTACTTCGAGGACTACACCCCGGGTCTCGTGCTCGAATTCGGCGCCGTGCGCGTGGACGAGGATGAGGTGGTCGCGTTTGCCCGCCGCTACGATCCTCAGCCGTTCCACATCGACGCCGAGGCGGCGGCGGCCGGCCCGTTCGGCGGATTGATCGCCAGCGGCTGGCATACCGGCAGTCTGATGATGCGGCTGCTGGTCGAGCACTACCTGTCGCCGGTCGCCAGCCTCGGCTCGCCGGGCATCGATGAACTGCACTGGCTGGCGCCGGTGCGGCCGGGCGACACGTTGTCCGCGCGTGTGACGATCCTCGAGGCGCGCCGCTCGCAGTCGAGGCCCGACCGCGGGCTGGTACGCGCGCAGATGGAGGTGCTGAACCAGCGCCGCGAGGTGGTCATGTCGATGAAGGCGCTGAATTTCACCCTCTGCCGTGACCGCGGGCTCTGATCGGCGCCGCCGGCGCGGGGTTTCGCCTGTGTTAACTTTCGCCGGCTCCCGGCGCACCGCCACGCCGCGCATACAAGCTGCGTGCAAGCGGAAACGCGGCGGCGCGCAGTGTCCGCCGCCGCGTCACGCATCGATTCTTCGAGACCTAACGTGATTCGATCCACCTGTTTCCTCGCCCTGAGGCTTGCCGGCGCCGTGGCGCTGGCGCTCGCGGCGACAGTGGCGACCGCGACCGGCCCTCTGGACTATCCGGAGCGCGCGGTCAAGCTGGTTGTGCCGTTCCCGCCCGGCGGCGGCGCCGACGTGCTGGCGCGCACGGTGATGCCGCGTGTGGCGCAGGCGCTCGGCAGGCCGATCATCATCGAGAACAAACCCGGCGCCGGCGGCAATGTCGGCGCCGAGTTCGTCGCCCAGGCAGCGCCGGACGGCTACACGCTGCTTTACGGCACCAACGGCACGCACGCCATCAATCCGACGCTGTACCGCAACTTGCGCTTCGACGCCGTCAAGGACTTCGCGCCGGTATCGCGGATGACGACGATCGCGACGATGCTGATCGTCAACCCGCAGTTCCCGGTGAACTCGGTCGACGAACTGATCCGCTACGCCAAGACCCATCCCGGCAAGGTGAACTTCGCCTCGGCCGGCAACGGGACGACTTCGCACCTGGCAGGCGAACTGTTCAAGACCATGGCCGGAATCGACATCGTGCACGTGCCGTACCGCGGCGGCGCCATGGCGGTGACCGATCTGATTGGCGGCCAGGTGCAGATGATGATCGACGTGATGCCCAACGCCTATCCGCTGGCCAAGGACGGGCGCGCCCGCGGGCTGGCGGTGGCGACGGCCGCGCGTTACCCCGGCGCGCCCGAATACCCGACGATCGCCGAGTCGGGGCTGCCCGGTTTCGAGGCCAGCGCCTGGGACGGCGTCTTCGCCCCGGCCGGAACGCCGGCGCCGATCATCGCCAGGCTGAACGCGGCGATCCGCCAGGCGCTCGACGACCCGCAGATTGCCGAGGCGCTGCGCGCGCGCGGCGCGCAGCCGAACCCGACGAATACGCCGGAAGAATTTGCCCGCCACATCGCCGCCAGCGCCGAGAAGTGGGCCCGTGCGGTGCGCGCTTCGGGCGCCAAGATCGACTGAGTTCGCGCCGCCGCGCCCACGGCGCGGCCACCACGTTTTTCCGGAGATGACGATGACTGCAAAGACGCCGGCGCTGCCGCAGTGGAAGACCGTGCCCGGCTTCCAGGACATCATCTACGCCAAGGCCGACGAAGGCATCGCCAAGATCACGATCAACCGACCCGAGGTGCGCAACGCCTTCCGTCCCGAAACGGTCAAGGAGATGCAGCGCGCCTTCGACGACGCGCGCGACGATGCCACGATCGGCGTCGTGATTCTCACCGGCCAGGGCAAGGAAGCGTTCTGTTCCGGCGGCGACCAGCGCGTTCGCGGCAAGGGCGGCTACGTCGGCGCCGACCGGATCCCGCGGCTGAACGTGCTCGATCTGCAGCGGCAGATCCGCACGCTGCCCAAGCCGGTGGTAGCGATGGTGGCCGGCTACGCGATCGGCGGCGGCCACGTGCTGCACATGATCTGCGACCTGACCATCGCCGCCGACAACGCCCGCTTCGGCCAGACCGGGCCGCGCGTCGGCAGCTTCGACGGCGGCTACGGCGCCGCCTACATGGCGCGCATCGTCGGCCAGAAGAAGGCGCGCGAGATCTGGTTTCTCTGCCGTCAGTACGACGCCAAGCAGGCGCTGGAGATGGGACTGGTCAACTGCGTGGTGCCCTACGAGCGGCTAGAGGAAGAAACCGTGCAGTGGTGCCGCGAGATGCTGGCCAACAGCCCGATCGCGCTGAGGTGCCTGAAGGCGGCGCTGAACGCGGACTGCGACGGTCAGGCCGGCCTGCAGGAACTTGCCGGCAATGCAACGCTTCTGTTCTACCTTTCGGAAGAAGGCCAGGAAGGCAAGAACGCCTATTTGGAGAAGCGCAAGCCGGACTTCCGCAAGTTCCCGCGCCTGCCCTGAGGCGCCCTGGCCGGTCCGTCGACGTGAACGACGCGCCGCTGTCGATATTCGCCGCCGCAGCGCAGGCACCGGACGCGATCGGCCTGCGCAGCGAAGACGGCGATTCCACCTTCGCCGAACTGGCGCGGCGTACCGAGCAGCGTCTGCATGAGCCGGACGTGCGCCCGGGCAGCGCCGCGCCCTTCGTGCTCGATGGCACGAGCACGGTCGACACCGTCGTCACGCTGTACGCCTTGCTGGAACAGCGGCGCCCCGTACTGCTGCTGCATCCAAAGCTCGCTGCAGTCGAGCGGACCGCCGCGGTGGAGGCTGTCCGACGCGGCGCCGATACGCTGGCGGCCGATGCCGCAGTGATCGCCCTGACCTCAGGGACTACCGGCCAGCCACGCGCCGCCGTGCTCAACCGCGCGGCGCTGGTGGCCTCGGCCGCTGCGAGCAGCGCCAACCTCGGCTGGTCAGACGACGACTGCTGGCTGCTGGCGATGCCGATCGCCCGCGTCGGCGGGCTGTCGATCCTGACCCGGTGCCTGATCGCGCGGCGGACGGTGGCGCTCGTCAGGGCATTCGACGCGACGCAACTGCCGCAGTGGATCGCGCGGCATCACGTCACGCTGGCGTCGCTGGTGCCGACCATGCTGGCCCGGGTGCTCGATGCGCACCCCCACTGGCAGCCACCGCATCACCTGCGCGCCGTGCTGATCGGCGGCGCGGCGGCACCGGCACGCCTGCTCGAGCGCGCGGCGCAACGGCGGCTGCCGATCGTGATCACCTACGGCTGCACCGAGACCTGCTCGCAGGTCGTCGCCACGCCTTACCAACACCGCTACGACGCGGCCCGCTGCGGCGCAGGCCGACCACTGGCCGGCGTGCAACTGTGCGTGGTCGACGGCCGCATCGAGGTGCGCGGGCCGATGCGTATGGCCGGCTACGCCGGCGAGCCGCCGCTCGATCCGCAGGCGTGGTTCGACACCGGCGACCGCGGCGAATTCGACGCCGACGGTTTCCTGCACGTACACGGGCGCTCCGGCGAGGTGATCATCACCGGCGGCGACAACGTCCATCCGGCGGAGGTCGAGCAGGCGCTTGAGGCGTTCCCGGGGATCGCCGCCGCCGGCGTGTACGGCATGCCAGACGAAACCTGGGGCCAGGTGGTTACTGCGGCGCTGGTCACCGATGGCAGCAGGCTCGATGAGGAAGCGCTCGCCGCCTTCCTTAACGAACGACTGTCGCCGCACAAGCGGCCGCGGCGAATCGCCGTCGTGTCGAGTCTGCCGCAGACCAGCGCCGGGAAACTCGACCGTGCCGCGCTCGCCTCAGCACCAGCACGACTGCGTGTGCTGAAGGCGTAGCGCAACCTGCGCGCGCGTCCGGCCGAGTATTCGGGCGAAAGCGTAGCCGAGGAGCGGCAGCTTGGACCTGGTCCTGACATTCAATTTCCAAAGTTGGTCGTCGCAAAGCGGCCGCTCGCGCGGCACCTCTTGCAAACAGTCGAGGGAAATGCTGGCGCGGCCGGGGTATCAACACCGCGCGTCGTTGCATGAACCCAACGGGCTCATCACGACGGGCGTGGTCCCATCGCGCCGCGCGGTCTTCAACTTCAGCACCCCTTCAGCACCGGCGCGAGCAGTTCGGGCCGCGACTCCGACAGCAGTCGAAGCAGGTGTAAGCGACAGCACCCATCGCCGCACGGGCACGGAGGCAATGAAGTGGTCGACCAGCTGCGCCGCGGTCTGCGCCATGTGCGGCCCCCCGCACGACGAAACCCGCAGTGCTCGCGGCCGGAGGCGACGAGCTTGTCGCGGCCGAAGTCGCAGCAGTGCAGCCGCAGGAAGCCATGTGCCAGGATGCCGGATTCGAGAAAGGCATCGAACTCGTCTTTGACGAACTGGGGCAGCTCACCGCCCCTGCTGGCCTCTGCCTGCGCAATCAAGCCGGCAGTGTGCTGCTGTACCAGGCGATACAGCGTGGTCTGTTCGGATCGGTGAAGCTCGTAGTGGACCCCGACGCGGCGAGGCGACCGACCGCTTGCCGCCAAGGGCGGCTCATGCCCAGCCGCGATGGCCAACCGCACGCGGCAAGCAGCATGGCACGTGGCTGCGGTAAGGCGCCCGGGCCGAAAGGCCACAGCGGCAGAGAAACGACGGATGCCCGGGTTCGAGCCGAGCGCGGCGCCCCCGAGCCGGGCGGACTTCATTCGTGCCGAAGCGCCTCGATCGGATCGAGCCGCGCGGCACGGCGCGCAGGGAAGTAGCCGAAGATCACGCCAATCGCCGCCGAGAACACGAGCGCCAGCAGGTTGATGCCTGGGTTGAACAGAAACGGCACCTGCATCAATTCCGCACCCAGCACCGAGGCGACCGCCGCCAGAAGCACGCCGACCAGACCACCGAGCGCGGCCAGCACCACGGCCTCGATCAGGAACTGCAGCAGCACCTCGCGCTCCAGCGCGCCGATCGCCAGCCGCACACCGATCTCGCGCGTGCGCTCGGTCACGCTGACGAGCATGATGTTCATGATGCCGATGCCGCCGACCAGCAGGCTCACCGCAGCGACCGCGCCGAGCAGAGTGGTCATGATCTGCGTGGTGCCCGACATCGTTTCGGCGATCTGGCGCGTGTCGAGAACGTTGAAGTTGTCGTAGTCGCCCTCAGCCAGGTGGCGCCGCTCGCGCAGCAGCTGGGTCAGGCTCGCCTTGACGCGCGTGCTGTCGCTGCCTTCATGCATTGACACCAGCAGCGTGTTGATGCGGGTGTTGCCAGTGACGCGCCGCTGCATCGTGCGCAGAGGCACGATCACAATGTCGTCCAGGTCCATGCCCATCGCGGCTTGACCCTTAGATGCGAGCAGGCCGATCACGTCGCACGAGAACGTCTTTACGCGGATTTGTGCGCCAAGCGGATCGGCGGCACCGAACAGTTCGCGCCGCACCGTCGCGCCGATCACGCACACCGCCGCGCCGGCGCGTTCCTCCGCCTCTTCGAACGTGCGGCCGGACGCCAGCCTCCAGTTGTTGATGTCGAAGTAGGCGTTGCTCGAGCCGATCACGCTGCTGGCCCAGTTGCGGGCGGCGTAGATCAGCGTCACCCCACTGCGCACCTCTGGCGCGACCGCCCGGATGCCACCCAACTGCGTGGCGATCGCCTGCAGGTCGGACTCGGCAAACGCCGGCGCGCCGGAACCGTCCATGCCGGGGCCGAGCCGCTGGCCGGGACGAACCTGCAGCAGATTGCTGCCGAGGCTCGCTATCTGGTCGCGCACCGCCCGCGTGGCGCCCTGGCCCAGCGTCACCATCGTGATCACCGCCGCCACGCCGATCACGATGCCGAGCACGGTGAGGAATGATCGCAGCAGATTGCGCCCGATCGAGCGCCACGCGAGCAGCAGCGAGTTCCACCACATCAGTCGGTCCCCGCGGCCGAGTACGTTTCGAGCGGATGCGGATTCAGTTCGTCGGCGACCACGCGGCCGTCGACGAAGCGCACGAGACGCTGCGCGTAGGCGGCCATCTCAGCCTCGTGCGTGACCATCAGGATCGTGATGCCGCGGTCGCGGTTCAGCGCTGCCAGCAAATCCATGATCTCGCGACTGCGCTGCGTGTCCAGGTTGCCGGTCGGTTCGTCCGCGAGCAGCACGGTCGGCCTGGTCACGAGCGCGCGCGCGATCGCCACGCGCTGTTGCTGTCCGCCGGAAAGTTCCGCCGGCGTGTGGTGTTCCCACCCGGACAGGCCGACGGAGGCCAGCGCCTCGCGCGCGGCTGCGCGGCGCGCGGCGGCGCCCTCGCCCCGATACAGCAGCGGCAATTCGACGTTCTCCTGCGCCGACGTGCGTGGCAGCAGGTTGAAGCCCTGGAACACGAAGCCGAGATGTAGCCGCCGCAGGCGCGCGCGCTGGTCCCGCGTCAGGCGCTCTACGTGCACGTCATGGAACAGGTATTCACCGGCGGTTGGCGTGTCGAGGCAGCCGAGAATGTTCATCGCGGTGGACTTGCCCGAGCCGCTCGGCCCCATGATCGCCACGAAATCGCCCTGCTCGATGTCGAGGTCGACCTCGTCGAGCGCACGCAGTGCCGCCTGTCCTGCGCCGTAGATCTTGGTCACGCCGAGCAGGCGGATAAGCGGTGCGCCGCCGGAGCCGTCATCCATCACTGCGCCGCCGCGGCCTGATCGGTGATCACCGCGTCGCCCTCGCGCAGGTCGCCGCCTTCGACCTCCGTGCGTTGGCCATCGGTGACGCCCAGGGCCACGGCAACCGCGACGGGCCCGCCGTCGCGCAGCACCCAGACCTGTTTCGCACCGGCGCCCGTCGTGCCCGCCTTGCGCTGGGCGCCGGACAGCGGCGGCCGGGGTATCAACCTGGAAACGATTCCGCCCGAGCCGCTGGTCGCCGGCTGCGCCGTCGACGCAATTACCGGAGCAAAGCGCAGCGCGCTGTTGGGCACCAGCAGCGCACCGCGCCTTTCGATCGCAGTGATCGTCACAGTCGCGGTCATGCCCGGCCGCAGCGTGAGATCGAGGTTGGCGACCGCAAGTTCGGCGACGTAGGTGACGACGTTCTCCTTAGTCGTCGAGCCGAAGCCGACGCGTGTGATCTTCGCCGGGTAACTGCGGTTCGGATACGCGCTCACGGTGAATGTCGCGCTCTGCCCCTCCCGCACCTTGCCGACGTCGGCCTCGTCGATGTCGGCCTTCAGCACCATCTTGGTCAGGTCCTCGGCGAGGGTGAACAGCGTCACGGCCTGCAGCGACGCGGCCACCGCATTGCCGGGATCGACCGCGCGCGTCAGCACCGCCCCGTCGATCGGCGAGCGGATCGATGCCTTGCTCAGGCTCGTTTCGTCGGAACTCAGCGCGGCGCGCGCGTCGGCCACCGCGGCGCGCGCCGCGACTTCGTCCGCCAGCGCGCGGTCGAGCGTGGCCTGCGCGGTTTCCAGCTCGGCCTGCGATGGCACCTTGCCGCCCGAGAGCCGCTGCACCTCCTGCATCCGCGCCAGATTGCTGCGCGCCTCCTTGACCGTTGCTACCGACTGCGCGACCCTGGCTTCGCTCGAAGCCAGCGTCGCGCGCGAGCGGCTGATCTGGTCGTTCAGCTTCGCGGTATCGAGTTCGACCAGCACCTGCCCCTTCCTGACCCGATCGTTGATATCGACCAGCACGCGCGCCACCGTGCCCGACAGCTCGCTGCCGACATTGACGGAGCGCGTCGGCTGCAGTGTTCCGTTGGCGGTGACGGTCACGGTGAGATCGCCGCGCGCGACCGGTTCCGTCACGAACTTCGGCGCGTCGTTGCGGCGCTGCCCCTGCCACCAGACGATGCCGACGACCAGCGTCAGCACTGCCGCGGCCACGCCCCACCACAGTGGCCGCAGCCACCAGCTGCGCGCGCTGCCTGCGCCCAGCAGTTCATCGATCCGGCCTGATTCGTTTGGATTCCCGGCCACGCCGGCCTGAGTGTCTGTCATTGCGAGGATCCCGACGTCTGCGATTCCCAGCCGCCGCCGAGTGCCTTGTAGAGTTGGATCATCGCCAGTACGCCGTCGGCTTCGCTGGTGGCCAGGCCATCCTCGAGGCTCAACACCGAGCGTTCGGTGTCGAGCACGGTCTGGAAATCGATCAGCCCGCCGCGGTAGCGATGGCGTGCATACAGAGCGGCGTTGCGTGCGGCGTCGGTCGCCTCTGTCAATGCGGCGCGCCGCGCGCGTGCATTGCTCAATCCGACCAGCGCGTTCTCAACGTCTTCGAGCGCCGTCAGCACGGTCGATTCGTAGCTCACCTGCGCGCGCTCCTGCACCGCACGCTGGATCTCGACCTGCTGTCTCAGGCGGCCGCCGTCGAAGATCGTGGCGGCTACACTCGCGGCGAGCGAGCGCGTGACCGTGCTGCCGACGCCGATCCCGAAGGCGTCCACGCCGATCGATCCGGTCAGGTTGAAGCTTGGATAACGCGCTGCTTCGGCCTGCCCAATGCGCGCCGTCTCTGCCGCCAGCGTCCGCTCTGCTGCGCGCACGTCCGGCCGCTGACGCAACACGTCGGCCGGAATGCCGGCGGCGATCGCCTCCGGTGGCTGCGGGATCGGCGCGGCTGCGGCGAGCTGCCCATTCAGCGTTCCCGGCGCCACACCGAGCAGGGTCGCGAGCCGATGCTGCGCCTCGGCGACGCTCGTCTGAAGCGACGGAATCTGCGCTCGCGTTTGCTCGCGATTGGCGCGCGCCTGCTCGACGTCGAGCGAGCTGACCAGCCCCGCCTGGGCGCGCCATTCCGTGAGCTGCAGCGTCTCGCTCTGGCTCATCAGATTGCTGCGCGCGATCTCCAGCCGCTTCTGGAAGGCACGCAACTCGACGTAGTTGCGCGCGACCTCCGCCGCCAGCGTCACGCGTGTCGCATCGACCGATGCGTCGCTCGCCTGCAGGTCCGCCTCGGCCCCTTCGAGCGCGCGGCGTTGGCCGCCGAAGACATCGATCTCCCAGCCGGCGTCGAAACCGGCCTTGTACGTCTCCTGCGTGACATCGCTTTCGCTGCTGCGGCTGAGGGCCGCTGCCGCGCTCGCGCCGACCGCCGGCGCACGCTGCGCGCTGACCAGTGCCCGCCGTGCGCGCGCCTCGCGCAGCCGGGCCTGCGCGCTGCGCAGATCCGGGTTTGCGTGCATCGCCCGCGCGACCAGGTCGCTCAACATCGGATCGCCGAGGCGTATCCACCAGCGCCCAAGATCGTCGGCCTCCACCTGCGGCGCCGCGGCGTTCGACCAGGTCGAAGGCAACGGCAGCTTCGGCGGAACATAGGCGGGACCGATGGTCGCGCAGCCGGCGAGCAACATCCACATGGCGACCGCTGGCCAGAAGTGCCCGCATCGCGTTCGTCTGCTGCCCACATCCATTTGCGCTTCGTGACCGCCACCTTGTTACTCACGACTTCATTGTCACGACAAACCTTAACTCGCGCGTGTCCCGAGCGCAGCGCCTTGTAACAAGCAGTGTCCGAATCGACGCCGCAGTTGACTCAGATCAATCGCGAGCGCGCAGCTGAGCGCCGGTCGACCCACGAACAGCGTGCCGAGCGCAACGCTGAGCACGACGAGGCTCGGCAGGGCGGCGATGACGATCAGCGGCCAGAGATCGCCGCGATGATCCTCGGCTCGCCAGCGCCGCGGTTCGGGTGGCGCTCGAGGTCGATGTCAGAAACGCGCCGCTTTACGAGCGTTGCCCAGCGGATGTTTGCGGCCTGGCCAAATCGCCGGTTGGCAGCCAGTGGCGGTCGACTGCTCCTGGCCGCTATCTGCCCATTGGTTCAGCATTCAGCAGTTCCTGCGCGATGCGCCATTGGCCATCGGCTTCCTTGCGCCAAACGATGATCAGGCGCACCTTCGAAACCGAATCCGCATCGGGCGGCTTTCCACTCACCCAGGATCCATGTCCATACACGGTGGCGAGGCTTGCGCTGCCTTCAGTGCGGATTGGCTGGAGCGAAACCGATGACAGCGGCTTCATTGCCCTTGCCATCCGAAGCAAGGCGGCCCTTCCCTGGACAGCCGGCGCGCCGGGAGCCACGAAAACGGCGTCCTCCGTGTAGTGATACACCCATGCCGTCGGATCAGGCGCCTGCAGCGCCTGTACCAGCGCGCTCTCGGCGGCGCGGATCTCGGCTTCGACGAACAAGCGCTGATCCCCGTGTCGGTTGTTCATTGCGCAGCCTCCGAGCGCGACTGCGAGAGTTAGGGAGACCGCTGTCATTCGCATGCACTGCCTCCGCGTGTTCGCCATGCCGCGAATTTGATGCATGTCGTCGATTTCCGCAATTGGCCGAAGGCCGTCGCACGCTCTCGCTCCAATCGCGACCGGCCGTCCCGGTCGGTGAGCCAAGATCTCGATCCGCTGACCTGCGAATTGAGGCCCGCACGCATCTCGCCGCGTTGACGAGGCCGCGACTGCTTCTTTTTGACGGCCTTGCGCGCCGGCGCCGGTGCGTCGCGGTACGTCGGCGCAAGCGGCCGCAGGCGGCGCCGCCCGGAAGGCACGTCGAGTCGATGAGCCCGGGCGCGGGCATGTTGCCCGCGCCCGCGTGCGCTCAGCGATTCGGCAGCAGAAGTTCGCGTTGCCGCAGCGCGTTGCGCGCGTGCAGCAGGTCGCCCGCGCCGACGTCACGGTCCTGCAGCGTCGGCGTCCAGCAGCTGAAGCTGGCCGCATCGTCGATGCTGCCGCTGCCGTTGTAGACCGCCCGCGCCGGATAGGGACACACTGGCCGCTGGCGGACGACGTTGCCGGCCGCGTCGAAGCGCGAGGCGACGATCTTCTCCGGAGCGACGCCTTCCTCGCGCCACTTGATCACCGCGCTGACGGCGTGCGTCTCGGCGTTCCGATAGGCCTTCGGTGGTTCGGGGGCGCCGCCGCCAATCGAGCTCGGGCCGGTGCTGCCGCCGCAGTGACCCACCGCGGGCAGCATGAACAGGCGGTGATACTGCCGTACCTGCGGTCCAAAGGCCTCGCCATGCGCGGCAAGCACCTGCGGCGTCAGGTTCTCGATCTGCCGGTCGGCCACCACCTTGGGCAGGTTCCTCAGCCGCTCGAACTGCGCCAGCGCATAGAAGTAACCGATCGAGCCGTCCGGCGTGACGACCGAATCGTTCCAGTCGTGGTACTGGACGATCTTGCCGCCGCGGCCGACGAAGGCGCGCAGGTCGGGACTCGGCGCCGCCGTCACCGGCGTCAGGACCTTCTTGACGTGGTCGTAGTCGCCATCGAAGTCGAGATCAAGCCGCCAGTCGAACGGCGGGCTCGTCGTCGAGTAGACGTAGTGGCCGATGAACGGGCCGTAGCCGCCGTTGTCGGCAAACAGCGGGATCCAGTCCGCCTCCGAACCCAGGCGTGCGCCGGTGTAGCGCTGCACGCCCGTTGAACTCGTGGTGCCGGCGTACATCGCCTTGAACACCGCCACTTCCTCGGCAGTCAGCGTGCCATCGCCGCTCGGGCCCAGCGTTTCGATGTCGAAGCGGCACTGGCGCGGATCGGTGATCTGGCCGTCGACCAGGCCGTCGCTGGCGTCGCACGCCTGCAGCACGCGCGCGGTGACTGCCTGGCGCTTGGCCGTGCTCACCGAGGCCGCCGCGGGCGGCGCGGCTGGCTGCAGCACTTTGCCCGTCCACAGCAGCCACATCAGCAGATCCGGATAGAAGTTCGACGGCGCGCCGGCGACGATGCCGTCGAAAAGCTCCGGATAGTTCTGCGCCACGAGCAGCGCCTGCCGCCCGCCGTTGGAGCAGCCCTCAAAGTACGAGTACCTGACCGGGCTGCTATAGAACGCGTTGGCGAGCGCCTTGGCGGCCGTGGCCACCGAATAGTGCGTGCGCAGCCCCCAGTCCTTGACCTTCTCCGGCCGGTTCAGCGTCCAGCTTGCCGACTGCCCGCCGTCGTGGCCCATGTTGCTGCCGGCCGTGACGAAGCCGTCGCCGATGTCCTGCGCCAGCCGCGCATACGGAATTGCCCCGGCATAACCGCCGGTGCCGTTGACCTTCATGCGTCCGGTCCACGCCGCACCCGTGGGCGGCAGCCAGACCTCGAACTTGATTTCCGAATCGCTCGACGGCCGGGCCACGCCCTGCACGCGACACATCTGCACGGTGACGCCGCGCCGCCGATGGTGGCCGGCGGGTCGACGATCGCCGCCGCGGTCATCGTTGCGTCGGCCGTGGTCACCGCGGTCAGGCTGGGGCACTCCCAGGCCGCCTGCGCGGTTCCTGCGAGCGCGGCAAGGCTCAACGTCAAGCCAGGGCGCAGGCTCCACAAACGGGGCCGGCGCCGACGAATGTCTTTCATCAGCGTCATGGAAGTCTCCTTGTTGTTGGCTTCGTCAGCCCCGCTGATGCACGCTTGCCGCAGCAGGGCCTGCGCAGTCTGCGCCGCGCATTCGAGGCATGTCTACCGGCTTCTACGCATGACCCTTGCCAAATCGCCGTCATCCGGCCTGATTCTTCGCGGTTGTGCGGACGGTCTGGCTTGCGCAGCGGGTCGCCGGCCCTGCTGAAGGGCGCCATCGATGCCACTGACGCGGCAACTCTCGGGCCTGTCGTCGTCGCCATAGCTGCACCGCAGCGAGACGCCAATCGAGGATTGACTTCATCGCCGTACTTGATTAGCGACCAACCTCAGCCGCACGAATGGCGTGCGCCGGAGCCGGGGTTGAGAGACAAGCCGCACGCAGCAGGCGAGCCAGGATGGAGCGCAGATTGAAGCGACGGTTGAAGCGGTACTGGGCCTCGGCGAGGTAGCGATGGGCGTACTTGGCGAAGTCGAAGGCGTGATACGTGCCGCCCAGCGAGCGCTTCAGGTTGCCCAGGAAGGTGTTGACCGCCTTGAACTGCGGCAGCGCGGTGCTGGCCCGGCCGCCGCCGGTGACCACGCGCTCATGCGCGGCGCCGACGATCTGCACGGCCCCGAAACACCACAGGCCGTCGGAGACCACGGTGGCCGACGGCGCGATCGAGCGGGCGGCGAACACCGCCACTTCCTCATGCGTGAACGGCTGCTGGCGCAGGCAGACGAACTGCGGCTGGCCGTCGGGGGTCGTTTACACCGCGGCGACGAACGGCACCTTGTTCTCCGAGCCCCGCCCGGTCTTGCCGCCCGAGCGCTCGCCGCCCAGGTAGGCATCGTCGATCTCCACCCGGCCGTCGAGTTGGCGACCGTCCTCGCGAACGCGCATGACCTCCATGAGCTTGTGCTTGATGAGCCAGGCGGTCTTGTAACAAACGCCCAGGTGGCGCATCAGTTCGAGGGCGGCGACGTTGTTCTTGGCCTGGGTCAGCAGGTGCATGGCCAGGAACCAGCGCGACAGGCCCAGCTTGGTCGCCTCGAAGATCGTGCCGCTGATGACGCTGCACTGGTGCCGGCAGGCCGTGCACTGGAAGTACCGCCGGCCCTGGCGCCGAAACGAACTGCACTGGCCGAAGCCACACGCCGGGCAGGCAAAGCCCGAGGGCCAGCGCGACTCGATCAGCGCCGCCTCGCACTGCTCCTCACTGCCGTAGCGCTGCATGAATTCGGCCATCGAAAGTCCGGGCTGAAACTGCACTCGGTTCATCGTCATGATTCACCTCCTGTGGCGGTGAACCCATCTTCATCCCTCGGGAGCTCACCACGTGAGCCTGCTGAGGTTCGTCGCTAATCAAGAATGGCGAAGAAGTTTGCAGGCGCGCTGGCGTTCGCAGCCGGCGTACTCACGCCGTTGCTTGCGCCGCTTGCCGCGAATGCGGCTGAAAGGGGCAAGGCAACAATCGTCATTCCGAAAACGGGTGCGCGCTGCGTCGACGATCCGCGCTGCCATAACCGCTGGCACCCGGCCATCGCGGCGGTCGCGCACGCGAAGTCGGGCGACGTCGTCCGGTTCGGCACGCGCGATGCGTTCGATCACTCGCTCGACCGCAACTCGAGCGCCGCCGACGTCGTGGCGCTGAACCTCAATCTGGTGCATCCGCTGACCGGGCCCCTCTATGTGCACGAGGCCAAGGCCGGCGACGTGCTTGCAGTGACCCTGCTCGACGTCGAGCCCGATTCGTTCGGTTACACGATCATCGTTCCCGGCTTCGGTTTTCTGCGTGACGTGTTTCCCGATCCCTTCATCGTCCGCTGGGAACTCAGTCGCCAAGGGGCCACCTCCGTCGACCTGCCCGGCGTAAATGTCCGCTTCGACGGTTTCATGGGCACCATCGGCGTGGCGCCGGGGCCGACGCAAACCGAGACCATCTTCGAGCGCGAGGCCGCTCTCGCCACCGCGGGCGGCTTTGTGCTGCCGCCGCAGCCGCTCGATGCGCTGCCGGTGGCCGTGTGCGGCCCCGGCGGCTCGCATGCCGACCGCTGCCTGCGCACGATCCCGCCGCGCGAAAACGGCGGCAACATGGACGTCAAGCAGATGCAGGTGGGAACCACGCTGCTGCTGCCGTGTTTCGTCGACGGCTGCCTGCTGTCGATCGGCGATGTGCACTTCGCGCAGGGCGACGGCGAGGTCTCCGGCACCGCGATCGAGATGGATGCCACGGTCACCGTCAGGGTGCAGGTGCGCAAGGGGCTCGCCGCGCAGGTTCCGCAGCCGCAGTTCGAGGGCGGTCGCCAACTGAAACGTCTGGCGCCGACGAAATTTCATGCCACGGTCGGCTATCCGCTGAAGAACGCCGGCGTCGTCCCGCCGACGATGGCCTATCTGAACGGAACCAGGATCGGCCCGCTGACCAATCTTTCGGAAGACGTGACGCTTGCGGCGCGCGATGCCTTGCTGCACATGATCGACTGGTTGGTCCTGAACAGAGGCCTGACGCGGCAGCAGGCCTATGCCCTGTCGAGCGTTGCCGTCGATCTGCGGATCAGCAACCTCGTCGACACTCCGAACGTCGCCGTGTCGGCGATCCTCGATCTCGGCGTCTTCGACCGCGCGCGTGGACGTTACGACCGCGACGATTGAGTGCCTGCGCGTCGTCAGCGGGCGGGCGGCATGACTGCGACGCGGCTGCTTTTCCTGGCGCGACCGCTGCGGCGATCGCTGTCGTGAAAGGCGCGGGTCAAACCGGGCCGGTGTCTCGGCGCCGCCTGTGCCTGCGCCTGGCCGGTGCCGGCGCGGCGCTGCTGCTGGCGGGCCATTCGCCTTACCGGCAATGGGACGTCTATCGCAAGTCGCGATTGGTTCTGCTGGTCAGCGCGTCCGATGCGGCGGCCGTGCGTCTTGCGGAGGTGCTGGCGGCGATCTTCGCTCGGCGCCTGCCGGAGAGCCGGGGCACGTTCGCCCGCGCGCGCGACACGAATGACCTTGTCCGCCTTGTCGCCAGCCGCCAGCTCGAGGTGGCATTGCTGCGCGAGAGTGATGCCTACGCCGCGTACAGCGGCACCGCGCCTTTCGCCGACAACGGCGGCGTTGCGCTGCGCACGCTCGCCGCGCTCGGCGAACACCTTTTCGTCTGCATCGACGAAATCCCGGCCGCCGCGGCCTACATGCTGGTCGAGGCCCTGGCGGAAACCTGGCACGAGATCGATACAACACTGATTCACGGTGCACGCGGTCCGAAGCCGTCGGCGTCGGTGCGCGTGCCGCTGCACCGGGGCGCGATCGAGTTCTACCGGGAGCACACCTGAGCTGCCTGCACGCGCCCTGCCGCGCCTCGGCTTACGGGCTGTGCAAGGCCGATACAGTTCGAATGCTCCGTCGGTATCCGCGCCGCGGCCGCCGCACTCAGCGATGCAGCCGCGCGGTTAACCCGCGAGGCAACTTGCAGAATCCCGCAGCCGGCGGCCTGAACACGGGCCGCGAACGCCGGTCTGACGAAGGTCTTCACGACGCCGGACGGCGCTGGTCTGCATCGACAAGACAAGCAAAGCGACCTGGAGCACGCACGCGTATCTTTGTCAGGGACTGAAGGGCAAGCGGCACCCGCCGCACGGCGCGGTTGCATGGCGCCCGCCCGTCATCAGGGGCGCCTTTCAGGGCGACATGACCCATGGACACGCCAACGATCGAATCTATCCTGCTCACCGCCGCCTGCGTCTACACGTTCGACCGGGATCGGCCGCTGACGAATGCGAGCGCCTTCTTCTTCGAGCGCGATCATCGATTGTTCCTGGTCACCAGTGGCCACGTGGTGTCGGATGCGCCGAGCAAGCACTTCCCGGACCGAATTCAGATCGAGCTTCACACCGATCCGGCCAACCTCGCCGTGTCCACCGGCTTCTCGATTCCGCTGTACCGCGAGGGCAGGAGTATCTGGCGCCAGGGCATGGACAGCGCCGGCGACATCGACGTCGCGGTGATCGAGATCGACCGCGCGGCGCTGCCCGCGACGACCGTCTATCGGGCCTTCACGGCCTCGCACCTCGCCGGCCAGCAAGCGTCGGTCGAAGTCGGTGCCTCGCTGCTGGTCGTGGGTTTTCCTCTCGGCTTTCACGACACGCTGCACCACATGCCGGTGGTGCGCCAGGCAGTGCTTGCCTCGTCTTTCGGCCTGCGCTTCAAGGGGCAGGGTTACTTTCTCACCGACGCGCGCACGCATCGCGGGACCAGCGGCGCGCCGGTGGTCATGCGCCTTGCTGACCCACCGCCGTCCTTGCGTGACCTGCCGTGGCTGCTACTCGGCGTCCACTCGGCACGGCTCGACGTCGGCGGCCGCGACCTGATCCTAGACGAGGCGCTTGGGCTGAATTGCGCCTGGTATGCCGACATCCTGTTGACGCTGACGGATTCCTGATCGCGGCGGCGCAGCGAGCGCAATTCCTGCCGCGAGTTGACTCGTTGGGCCGCCGCTCGTCGAATTCAAGCCCATATCGAGAAAATAAACCGGTCGACAGCCAGTGATAAACCGGCTACCGTGTCGTCGCTTTCGAAAGAGTTTCGTTCTTCCTCCGGTTTTCTTCGGCCTGCAGCAGCACATCGCGGCAGCGCATCCTAGGTCTCCCCAGGTTCACGTTTCTTGACCGTAAGCCCGCCGCGGGGCGTTCCCGCAGCCGATGACTTCTCACTGACCAATCAAGGAACGAGAAAATGGCTGTTGGCACTGTCAAATGGTTCAACGACGCAAAAGGCTTCGGCTTCATCACCCCCGAAGACGGCGGCAAGGACCTGTTCGCGCACTTCTCTGAAATTCAGGCGGGCGGCTTCAAGTCGCTGAGCGAAGGTCAGCGGGTGGAGTTCGTCGTCAAGCAGGGCGCAAAGGGCCCGCAGGCGGGCGAAATCCGGCCCGTCTGAACGACGGGCCGCCCGATAGCGCGCGGCCCAGTGCCACGCGCTTGACCGACTTCGGCGCCGCGCGATCCGCGCGGCGTCGGCTATCCCATCAATCGCACAGCCCGGCGTCAGCCGCGCTGCTGCCGTGCGGAAGCGCGCCGGCCGCCGCCGGGGCTCGTCGTCCGCGTTCCTCACATTAAGAGATCGCGCCATGGCCAAGGAAGAACACCTCGAAATGAACGGCGTTGTCAGCGAAGTGCTGCCCGACAGCCGGTTCCGCGTCACGCTGGACAACGGCCACGAGCTCGTGGCGTACTCCGCAGGTAAGATGCGCAAGCACCACATTCGCATTCTTGCAGGTGACAAGGTCGCGTTGGAATTGTCCCCGTACGACCTGAGCAAGGGGCGCATCACGTTCCGTCACCTCGACAGCAAGCGCCCGGCCGCCGCTCCGCGGCGCCGCTACTGATCGAACTCGACGCGACCGCGATGCGCGGCTACAAGGTGCGACTGCAGCGGGTTGCCATCGCCTGAGGCGCCGATCTGCACATCGGTGCGCTGTTCGACAGCCAGCCATGCGCCGATCTCGACGGTGCGGCCGCGACCGTAGTTCCCGTCTGCACCCGTCAGTGATTGATCCCGGGCGCAGTCATGACACGAAAGGTTCAGTGGCACCGATGAAGCAGATTCATTCGAGCATCGACATCAAGGCACCGGCGTCGGTCGTATGGGCGATATTGACCGATTTCGCCACCTACAAACGCTGGAATCCGTACATCCGCGCAATCCTCGGTCGTCCAGACAAGGGCGGTGCGCTGAGGATGACTCTTCAGCGCAATGGCCGGGCGGCCATGTCGACGAGTTCCTTGCTCACGCACGTGCGCGAACCGCGCGAATTGCGCTGGCGCCGCAGGCACCTGGTGCCCGGCTTTTACACCACGGAGCATTGGTTTCGCATCGAATCGCTGCCGGCCGGCGGCGTGCGCTTCCATCAAACCGAGCAGATCAAAGGGCTCTTCGCCTCGTTGCTCAGCGCAGGCAGCGGGCGCGCCACGGAAGAGAGTTTCCACGCAATGAACCACGCGCTGAAGGCGCGCGCCGAACGCCTGCAGGCGGGGCTGGATGCGGCGGACGACGCCGCCTCGTAGGCCCGGAGGCCGACCTGCCCATAGTGGCGGATCGCGTGCCGCCCGGCAGGCGAGCAATGATTCGTGCCGCCCGCGCCTGCGTCGTCCCGTGAAGGATGGCGGGCACGGCCGGCGCGTTCTCTCGTCCAGCGATGCGCAGGCGACCTTGAGTTCGACGCTGACTACCGGGCTCTTGGCCGATGTCTGACGGCCAGGTCGATGTCTTGACACCTTACCCGCGACAGGAAGGCGCTCTGAACTCTCAAGAAGTGTGCAAACAACTCTTTGTCGCCGACCTCTGCAGTCGCAACTGTGCAGGGGTCGGTGCGGCCGGCTGATCTGGAGATGGAGGCTGTCATGTCGATGTTCCTTGATCGGCAAGTGACCTAATTCCATTTCTAATTCAATAAGGCACTCATAATCCAAGGCCAGGCGACGATC
>CAZDXQ010000026.1:0-47933 GCA_964509545.1 uncultured Burkholderiaceae bacterium
TGGGTTCGAATCCCATCGGCCACCCCATCGATCTTGTTCGATTCCGATGAGTAAGGCGTTCGTCAGGGAAGCCGACGTCGACGATGACGACGACGTCGCCGCGCCCGAGATCCCGGCAGGCAGCAAGAACTACATCACGCCGGCGGGCCATCAGCGGCTGAAGGACGAACTGCTGCATCTGCTGAACGTGGAACGCCCGGAGATCGTGCGCACCGTCTCCTGGGCGGCCTCCAACGGCGACCGGTCCGAGAACGGCGACTACATCTACGGGAAGAAGCGACTGCGCGAGATCGACCGGCGCATCCGCTTCCTGACCAAGCGGCTCGACGCGGCCGAGGTCGTCGACCCGGCCACGCGCCCCCCGACCGACCAGGTCTTCTTCGGCGCGACGGTACGTTATGCCGACGGCGCCGGCCGCGAGCACGAGATCACGATCGTCGGCATCGACGAGGTCGATCCGGCGCGCGGCCGTGTCAGCTGGATCTCGCCGATCGCCCGTGCCGTCACGCGCGCACGCGAGGGCGACAGCGTGTCGTTGCGCACTCCGGCAGGCATCGAGACGCTCGAAATCCTCGACGTGCGCTACAACGGCGCCTGAGGACTGCCTAGTCGACGTTCCTGTCGCCGGTCTTTTCACCCGGCTTGGCGCGCGACACGCGCGAGACCTGAGGTACCCGCCGCAACATGCGCATCACCCGCGCCAGGTGGCGGCGGTCGCGCACCTGCAGCTTGAAGTTGATCTGCGCCTGCTCGGCATTCTCGTCGTCCATGTTGACGTTCAGTATGTTCGAGTCGGCCTCGGCGATCGCCACAGCGATGCGCGCCAGTGTGCCGCGCTCGTTGGCCGCGGTCACCGACAGCTTGGCGCCGAACGCGCCGGAGGCGTCCTCGGCCCACTGCAGGTCGATCCATCGCTCCGGATCGGCGCGGCGGCCGCGGCCGGCGATCGGACAGTCGGTCTGGTGCACCGCCAGGCCCTGGTCCTTGCGCATGTGGCCGACGATCGTGTCGCCGGGAATCGGGCTGCAGCAGCTGCTCGTCTGCAGTGCCATCCCTTCGGTGCCACGAATGATCACCGGCCCGGCGGCGGCAAAGGCCGCGCGGCTGGTCTCGGTGATCGCCTCGCCCGGCGCCGCCTCGACCGCAGGCGCGCCGAGCATCAGCTGCCGTGCAACGACCGCCGCCAGGCGGCGGCCGAGGCCGATGTCGGCAAGGATCTCGTCGCGGTCCTTGGCCTGCGCATCGCGGACGATCACCTCCCAGCGCTCGGCCGGGACGTCGGCCAGCGTTACGCCGAGCTGGCGCGCCGACTGGCTGAGCAGCCGCTCGCCGAGTTCGACCGATTCCTCGCGCTTGATCGTGCGCAGGAAGTGGCGGATCTCGGCGCGCGCCTTGCCGGTGCGCACGAAGGTCAGCCAGTTGGGATTCGGACGTGCTACCGGGCCGGTCACGACCTCGACCACGTCGCCGTTCTTCAATTCACTGCGCAGCGGCTGGATTTCGCCGTTGATCCGCGCGGCCACGCAGCGGTTGCCGACGTCGGTGTGGATGCTGTAGGCGAAGTCCACCGGCGTGGCGCCGCGCGGCATCGACACGATCTTGCCCTTCGGGGTGAAGACATAGACCTTGTCGGGGAAGAGGTCGACCTTGATGTTCTCCATCAGTTCGACCGAATCGCCGGACTGCTGCTGGATTTCGAGCAGCGACTGCAGCCACTGGTGAGTCCTCGACTGCAGTTCGGTCAGGCTGGTGTCGTCGGTCTTGTACAACCAGTGCGCCGCGACCCCGGATTCGGCGACCCGGTGCATCTCCTGCGTGCGGATCTGGAATTCGACCGGCGTGCCGTACGGCCCGAGCAGCGTTGTGTGCAGCGACTGGTAACCGTTCAGCTTCGGGATGGCGATGTAGTCCTTGAACTTGCCGGGCACCGGCTTGTACAGCGCGTGCAGCGCGCCGAGCGTCAGGTAGCAGTCCTGCCGCGTCGGCACGACGATGCGGAAGCCGTAGATGTCGAGTACCTGCGAGAACGACAGGCTCTTCTCGACCATCTTGCGGTAGATGCCGAAGATCGTCTTTTCGCGGCCCTGGATGTCGGCCTTGAGCTTCGCCGCGGCGAGCGCGCGGCGCACCGATTCGTGGATCTTGCCCAGCACCTCGCGCCGGTTGCCGCGTGCCGCCAGCACGGCCTTGGCGAGCACGCGATAGCGCAGCGGGTGGATGCGGGCGAAGCTCTGCTCCTGCAGTTCCCGGTAGATGGCATTCAGGCCCAGCCGGTGCGCGATCGGCGCGTAGATCTCCAGCGTTTCGCGGGCGATGCGGCGCTGCTTTTCCGGCGCCATCGCCTCGAGCGTGCGCACGTTGTGCAGCCGGTCGGCGAGCTTGATCAGGATGACGCGCACGTCGCGCCCCATCGCCAGCAGCATCTTGCGGAAGCTCTCCGCCTGCGCCTCCTCGTTCGAGTCGAAGCGCAGCCGGTCGAGCTTGGAGACACCGTCGACCAGTTCGGCGACCACCGGCCCGAAGCGCTCGGCCATCTCCTGCTTGCGAACGCCGGAGTCTTCCAGGACATCGTGCATCAGCGCGGCCTGGATCGCTGCCGAGTCGAGCTTCCATTCGGCCAGCAGTTCGGCGACCGCGACCGGATGGGTGATGTACGGCTCGCCGCTCTTGCGGAACTGGCCGAGGTGGGCTGCGTCGGCGAAGCGGAACGCCTCCTTGATGCGGGCGATCTCGGACGAGGGCAGGTACTTCTTGAGGCGGTCGGTCAGCTGAGCAAAGCTGACCACCGACGGCGGCGGTGGTGCGGCAGGGCCGGAGCGCCAGACGGCTGCGCCCGCCTTGCGCAGCACTTCGGCCGCACGACGCGCCAGGACCGACGGCGAATAGTCCGCCGGCAGGTCAGGCGTCAGTGGCGTCGTGCGTTGCGAACCGGGCATCGGCAACAGACCAAAACACTACCGTAACTCGGCCACCAGGCGCGCGCAATGCATCGCCCGAGGCCTACTGATCAGTAGATCAGCGCCGCGGCCCGACGTTCCCCGGGACTGCGGAATCCCGGTGGTCGCGAATCCGACCCCGCCGTCAGGTCGGGACCTTGCGCAGCATTTCGATGCCGACTTTCTGCGCTGCGATCTCGCGCAGCGCCGCCACCGGCGGCTTGTCCTTGACGTCCAGCTTCGGGGTATGCCCCTGCGCCAGCTGGCGGGCGCGATACGCGGCGGCCAGGGCCAGCTGGAATCGGTTGGGAATGTGTTTCAGGCAATCTTCGACGGTGATGCGAGCCATCGGGTGCTCCCGTGCTTTGCTGCCGCTCATTCTATCCGAGCGCGGCCGCTCGGTAGGCCGGCCGCTGGCGCCTTCAGCTCAGGCCGAACTGGGCGAACAGCGGCCGGTGGCGCGCCGCCTGGATGGCGTAGCGCAGCCGCGTGGCGGTGACGATCGCGCACAACTGCTCGAGCGCATCTTCGAATTTCTCGTTGATGACGACGAACTCGAACTCGGGCGCATGGGCGATTTCGCTGCCGGCAGCGAGCAGGCGACGCGTGATGACCTGCGCCGAATCCTGGCCGCGCTTGTGCAGCCGCGCCTCGAGCGCGTCGATCGACGGCGGCAGGATGAAGATGCCGACGGCGTGCGGGAACGCGCCCTTGACCTGCCGGGCGCCCTGCCAGTCGATCTCGAGCAGCACGTCGCGGCCCGCGCGCAGGCGCTGTTCGATCCAGGTGCGCGACGTGCCGTAATAATGCCCATGCACTTCAGCGTATTCGAGGAACTCGCCGCGGGCGCGGCGGGCGAGGAAGTCGTCCGTATCGGTGAAGTGGTACTCGCGTCCCTGCGTCTCCCCCGGCCGCGGCGCGCGCGTGGTGAACGAGATCGACAGCTCGATGTCCGCGTCGCGCGCCAGCAGCGCGTTGACCAGCGTCGATTTGCCCGCGCCCGAAGGCGCGACCACCATGAAGATGCTGCCCGCGGGGCGGTCGGTGGCGGCGTTCATCGCTTGGCGTCGCAGGTCATTCGAGATTCTGCACCTGTTCGCGCATCTGCTCGATCAGCAGCTTCAGTTCGATCGCCGACTGCGCCAGGTCGATGGCGGTCGCCTTCGAACCGAGGGTGTTGGCCTCGCGGTTCAGTTCCTGCATCAGGAAGTCGAGCCTGCGGCCGACCGCTCCGCCGGCGTCGAGCACGCGCCGGACCTCGGCCACGTGCGTGGCCAGCCGGCTCAGTTCCTCGTCGACATCGGCGCGCAGGCCGTACAGCGTCACCTCCTGGCGGATGCGTTCGGCCACTTCGTCGCGCGTCAGGGAGGAGGCCGACGACAGGGAGGCGCCGAGCGCCTGGTTCAGCCTGTCGGTCAGCTTGCGCTCGACGGCGGCACGCAGTTCGGGCAGGCGCTCGCGCAGCCGGCCGACAATGGTATCGATCGCGTCGCAGCGGTGGCGCAGGCCGGCGGCGAGCGCCGCGCCCTCGCGGGTCCGGCTTTCCTGCAGACGCTTGAGTGACTCCTCCACCGCCGCCAGGACGGCCGCGCGCAGCGCGTCGGCGTCCAGTGCAGGGGTCTCCAGGACGCCGGGCCAGGCCAGCACGTCGGCCAGCGACAGCGGCGCCGCCTGCGGCAGCGCCCGCTGCGCCTCGGCCGCGAGCCGTTGCAGGGCGGAGACCGCCGACGGATTCAGCCGCGCCGTATCGGCCGCTGCCGCGCGCTGCAGGCTCAGCCGGCACTCGACCTTGCCGCGCGCCAGCCGCGCGGCGATGGCTTCGCGGATCTGCGGCTCGACGGCGCGCAGGTCATCGGCGATCTTCAGCGTCAGGTCGAGGAAGCGGGAATTGACCGAGCGGATCTCGATCGTCGCCTGGCCCAGCGGCGTGGCGAACGAGGCGCCGGCGAAGCCGGTCATGCTGGCGGGGGCGGGCATGGACAGTCGGGCGGACTCGGATTTTCAGATGAAGGTGACGATCCCGCTTTTGCACGGCGCTTGGCTAGAATCAGCCGGTCTTGATCAACGGCCGGCACCGAACCGCTGGCGCCATCGATCGTCACTCATGGCGGCGCAGACCAACGCAGCTTTGCCCGAAGGCCTGGAGGTCGGCGGGTACCGAATTGTAAAGAAGATCTCCAGCGGCGGATTCTCGATCGTTTATCTGGCCACCGACGAGCACGGGCATTCGGTGGCCATCAAGGAGTACATGCCGGCGGCGCTGGCGCAGCGCAAGAGCGGCGAGCTGGCGCCGCTGGTCTCGCCGGAACACCTGAATACCTATCGCATCGGCCTGAAGTGCTTCTTCGAGGAAGGCCGGGCCCTGGCTTCCATTTATCACCCGAACATCGTTCGCGTGCTGAACTTCTTCCGCGCCAACGACACCGTGTACATGGTGATGCACTACGAGTCGGGCCGCTCGCTGCAGGAGCATATCGTCCGCAATCGCAGCAAGGAGCAGAAGGACGTCCTGTCCGAACGCTTCGTCCGCCGCGTCTTCACGCAGGTGATGAACGGGCTGCGCGAGGTGCACTCGAACCGGCTGCTGCACCTCGACGTGAAGCCGGCAAACATCTACCTGCGCATGGACGGAACGCCGATCCTGCTCGACTTCGGCGCCGCCCGGCAGACACTGCAGCGCGACATCAGCAAGACGTATCCGATGTACACGCCGGGATTCGCACCGCCCGAACTGTACAAGCGCGACGCCGAACTCGGCCCCTGGACCGACGTCTACAGCATCGGCGCCTGCATCTACGCCTGCATGTCGGGCATGCCGCCGCAGGAGTCGGACCAGCGGCTGAAGGACGACAAGATGCCGAACGCGCTGCGCGCCTTCCGCGGCCTGTATTCGGCGGAGCTGATCGCGATGGTCGACCGCTGCCTGCGCCTGAACTCGCTGGAGCGGCCGCAGACGGTCTACGCGGTGCAGAAGGAACTGCTCAACAACGTGCCGGAACAGCCGGAGTTTTCCTTCTTCGAGCGCACCGGCGCCCGCGTGCGTAACATCCAGGACAAGGTGTCGCGCTTCATGAAGGATCACAACATCACGTGGTTCTGAGCGCCCCCAGGGCCGGGCTGCGCCCGGCCCGCCCCCCGCGGGGGTCAAGGAAACCTGGGGTGGCCCGGCGTTTCCTTGAGAGGGCGGTGACGCCCGTTGCCGCGGGCCGCGAAGGACCGTCGCCACAACCGGCGCGCGTGCGTGCGCGCTGCAGCCAAGGCCGCTGAGCAATGCGTTTCGCCGTCTATCAGGAAAGCCGAAAAGGCGGTCGCCAGGTCAACCAGGACCGCATGGGCTACCTGTACACGCGCAAGTCGCTGCTGATGATGGTGGCCGACGGCATGGGCGGGCACGCGCGCGGCGAAGTCGCCGCCGAGATCACGCTGCAGACGATGGCGGCGATCTATCAGCGCGATGCCAAGCCGATGCTGCCCGACCCGGCGGGCTTCATCGAGCAGTCGGTGCAGGCGGCCCACCGCGAACTGCATCGCTACCGTGCCGAGAACCGCCTGCCGGAGGCACCGCGCACGACGCTCGTGGCCTGCGTCGTGCAGGAAGGCATCGCCACCTGGGCCCACGTTGGCGATTCGCGCCTGTATCTGCTGCGCGGCGGCCAGATCGCCTACCGCACCTTCGATCATTCGCGTGTCCATCATTTGGTCTCCTCCGGACTGATCCGGCCGGAGGACGCGAAAGACCACCCCGAGCGCAACCGCATCTTCAACTGCATCGGTGCCTACGTCTTGCCCAATGTCGAGATCGCGCACCGGGTGGCGCTGCGCGCCGGCGACACGCTGCTGCTGTGCACCGACGGCCTGTGGGGAGGACTGTCCGATCGCGACATCGCCGATGCCTTCGGCCGGGCAACGGTCATGCGCGCGGTGCCGGAGCTGATGAACAAGGCGATCACGGAAGGTGGGCCAGAGCCCGACAACTGCACGGCGATCGCGATGAGCTGGGCCGGCAGCGAGGCGATGGACATGATCCCGCCGACCGAGGTGCCAGTGTCGACCCTGGTAATTCCGGAAGGATCGATCGCCTCGACGGTGCAGATGCCGCGGCCGGGCGAGGCGCCCGGCGAGGAGCCGCTGACCGAGCAGCAGATCGAGGAAGCGGTGGCGGAGATCCAGCGCGCGATCCAGCGCTCGAGCAAGCTGATCCAGGGCAAATGAGCGGTGAACGCGCGTTCGGCCGCGCCGCCGGCGCGCTGCGCCCGGTGCGCATCGAGCGCGGCTACGCCCGCTACGCGGAAGGTTCGGCGCTGATCGAATTCGGCGACACGCGCGTGCTGTGCACCGCTTCCGTCGAGAGCCGCGTGCCGCCGTTTCTGCAGGGCAAGGGGCAGGGTTGGCTGACCGCGGAATACGGCATGCTGCCGCGTTCGACGCACACGCGCACCGAGCGCGAAGCGGCGCGGGGTCGGCAGAGCGGGCGCACGCTCGAGATCCAGCGCCTGATCGGGCGCAGCCTGCGCGCGGTGGTCGATCTGGCAAGGCTGGGCGAGCGCACGCTGCAGATCGATTGTGACGTGCTGCAGGCCGACGGCGGCACGCGGACCGCGTCGATCACCGGCGCCTTCGTCGCCGCCTACGACGCGCTGCGCGGCCTGCGCGACCGCGGCCTGATCGAGGAACTGCCGGTGCGCGACTTCGTCGCCGCGGTGTCGGTCGGCATGCACGAGGGCCGGATTCTCGTCGATCTCGACTATGCCGAGGACTCGACCTGCGAAACAGACATGAACGTGGTGATGACCGGGGCCGGGCGCTTCATCGAGGTGCAGGGCACCGCCGAGGGTGCGCCGTTCACGCAGGCGGAACTGGACGCCATGCTGGCCGCCGCGCGCGGCGGGATCGGCGAACTGGTGACCCGGCAGCGGGCGGCGCTCGGGACCGGCTGATCGGCGCCGCCGGGCGGCAGCAGCGTGCGCAGACTCGTTCTCGCCTCCGACAACCGCGGCAAGCTGCGCGAGTTCGCGGCGCTGTTGGCACCGTTGGCGATCGATCTCGTGCCGCAGGGCAGTCTGGGCGTGCAAGCGGCTGAGGAACCGCACCCGACCTTCGTCGAGAACGCGCTGGCCAAGGCGCGTCATGCCGCCGCCGCCACCGGGCTGCCGGCGCTCGCCGACGATTCGGGCCTGTGCTGCGTGGCGTTGGGCGGCGCGCCGGGAGTGCGCTCGGCTCGCTTTGCCGGCGAAAACGCCAGCGACGCCGAAAACAACGCGGCGCTGGTGAGGGCACTGTCCTCGGCTGCCGACCGGCGCGGGCACTACACCTGCGTGCTGGTGGCGGTGCGTAGCGCCGCCGATCCCGAGCCGCTGATCTGCGACGCGCGCTGGAGCGGCGAGGTCGTCGACGCGCCGCGGGGCCGCCATGGCTTCGGCTACGACCCGCATTTCTGGCTGCGCGAGCACGGCTGTACCGCGGCCGAACTCGCGCCCGAGGTCAAGAATCGCGTGAGCCACCGCGGCATGGCCTTGCGCGATCTCGCCCGGCGCATGGCCGCGGACTGGGACTGGAGGTGATGCCGCAGGGCGAGCAGGCGGCGTCGGGCGTGCCCGACCCGGCGGATCTGTTGCGTCCCGGCACGCTGCGCCTCGCAGCGCTGCCGCCGTTGGCGCTGTACGTGCACTTTCCATGGTGCGTGCGCAAGTGCCCCTACTGCGACTTCAATTCGCACGAGGCAGGCGGTCCGGTCGACACGGCCGTCGAGGCGCGTTACCTCGAGGCGCTTCGCGCCGACCTCGATTCAGCCCTGCCGCTGGTGTGGGGCCGGCGCATCGTCAGCGTCTTTTTCGGCGGCGGGACGCCCAGCCTGATGTCGGCAGCGGCGCTCGAGCGGCTGCTGTCCGACGTTCGCGCAAGGCTGCCTCTGATCGCGTCCTGCGAGATCACGCTCGAAGCCAATCCGGGCACCTTCGAAGCGGCAAAGTTCGCTGCCATGCGCGACGCCGGCATCAATCGCCTGTCGATCGGTGTGCAGTCGTTCGACAACCTGCAGTTGCAGCGGCTCGGCCGCATCCATGACCGGACCCAGGCTCTGGCGGCAGTCGAGGCTGCGGCGCGCACGTTCGACAACTTCAACCTGGATCTGATGTTTGCGCTGCCGGGCCAGAGCCTCGACAACCTGCGCTGCGACGTCGATCTGGCGCTGGGCTTCGCGCCGCCGCACTTGTCCGTCTACCAGTTGACGGTCGAGCCGAACACGGTCTTCGCCAAGTACCCGCCGGTGCTGCCGGACGAGGACACCGCGGCGGCGATGCAGGAATTCGTCGAAACTCGCCTCGACGGCGCCGGCTATGTGCACTACGAGGTGTCGGCCTACGCGCGTCCGGGCCGAATGTGCCGGCACAACCTCAACTACTGGCAGTTCGGCGACTACCTCGGCATCGGTGCCGGCGCCCATAGCAAGCTCTCGTTTCCGGGGCGGATCCTGCGCCAGGCCCGGCTGCGGCAGCCGGCCAGTTACATGGATGGCGCCCTGCGCGGCAACGCCCTGGCCGAAAGCAGGGAGGTACCCCGCAGCGAACTCGCCTTCGAGTTCATGCTCAACGCGCTACGGCTGAGCGAAGGCGTGCCGGCCAGCCTGTTCAGCGAGCGCACCGGACTGCCGATGTCGACAATCGATGCCGCTTCCGAAAAGGCCGAGGCACGCGGCCTGCTGCGGCGCGGAGTTGATCGAATCGCACCAACCGAATTGGGTCGGCGGTTTCTCAGCGACCTGCAGTCGCTTTTCCTGCCTTCGACCCAGCGCGCCGCATAGCTGCGCCGTCGCGGTGCATAATGCCCCCGCTCGGTGCCAAGTGCCCCACTCCGACCCGTCGTCATGGGCTGCCCCGACGCCACGATCAACGTCGGTGCTTCGCCGAAGTCCTTGATGCACAAAGGCGGTGCGTCCGCGCCGCGGCTGGAGTCCGCCAAGGCATGGATCCTGCTAGGGACAAACGGAGTGAACCAGGCCGTTCCTGCTCGGGGTGGCTGCAACTTCACTGGTCAGAGCTTCAGGTCCATCTCGAAAGGAGAAAGCTTCATGGGGACGCCCAAAGACGTGATCAAGATGATTGCCGACAACGAGGTCCGCTTCGTTGACTTCCGCTTTACCGACACCCGTGGCAAGGAACAGCACGTCTCGGTGCCGGCCAAGGTGGTCGACCTCGACAAGTTCGAGCACGGCCATGCCTTCGACGGCTCTTCGATCGCAGGCTGGAAGGGCATCGAGGCGTCCGACATGCTGCTGATGCCGGACCCGGATTCGGCGCGCATGGATCCGTTCCGTGAAGAGAACACGCTGATCCTGACCTGCGACGTGGTCGAGCCCTCCACCGGCAAGGGCTACGACCGCGACCCGCGCTCGCTGGCCAAACGTGCCGAGGCCTACCTGAAATCCACCGGCATCGGCGATACGGCGTACTTCGGTCCCGAGCCCGAGTTCTTCATTTTCGACTCGGTGACCTGGGACTCCGGCATGTGGGGTTCGTACGTCAAGATCAAGTCCGAGGAAGCGCCGTGGTCGACCGGCATCGACTACGAAGCCGGCAACCTCGCGCACCGTCCGGCCGTCAAGGGCGGCTATTTCCCGGTGCCGCCGACCGATTCGCTGCAGGACATGCGCTCGGAGATGTGCCTGCTGCTCGAACAGCAGGGCGTCGAGGTCGAAGTGCACCACCACGAGGTGGCGGCGCCCGGCCAGTGCGAGATCGGCACCAAGTTCAACACGCTGGTCAAGCGCGCCGACTGGCTGCAGATCCTCAAGTACACCGTGTGGAACGTCGCCGCCAGCTACGGCAAGACGGCGACATTCATGCCGAAGCCGGTGGTCGGTGACAACGGCTCCGGCATGCATGTGCACCAGTCGGTGTGGAAAGACGGCCAGAATCTTTTCGCCGGCAACGGCTATGCCGGGCTGTCGGAGTTTGCGCTGTATTACATCGGCGGCGTGATCAAGCACGCCAAGGCGCTGAATGCGATCACCAACCCCGGCACCAATTCGTACAAGAGGCTGGTGCCAGGCTTCGAGGCGCCGATCAATCTCGCCTACTCGGCGCGCAACCGTTCCGCCTCCTGCCGCATCCCGTACGTGTCGAACCCGAAAGGCCGGCGCGTCGAAGTGCGTTTCCCGGATCCGACGGCCAATCCGTACCTCGCCTTCGCCGCGCTGCTGATGGCAGGCCTCGACGGTGTGCAGAACAAGATCCATCCGGGCGAGCCGATGGACAAGAACCTGTACGACCTCGAACCGGAGGAAGCCGCAAAGATCCCTCATCCCTGCGCGTCGCTGGACGAGGCGCTGGAGGCCATCGACAAGGACCGCGAGTTCCTGACCCGCGGTGGCGTCTTCAGCAACGACATGATCGATGCCTACATCGCGCTGAAGATGGAGGAGGTCACGCGTTTCCGCATGACCACGCATCCGATCGAGTTCGACATGTACTACGGGCTGTAGGAGCGAACGTTGACCGATCCGGGCAAGGCGCGGGCGACCGCCCCTTGCCCCGTCGACGCATCGGCTGCCGTGTTCATTCAGGTCGCAGCAACGATCCGCGCCGGCGCGGCCGGCCGGCTGAAAGGCCTAGCCCTATTGCCGATGTCCCTGCACGGCGTGCGCGCTTACACTTGCGCGCATGAAACTGCTGACCGGAAGACCGCTGGCGCTGCGCATGGCGGCTGTGGCCTTGCTGGCCTCGCCCGCGGCGGCACTGGCGAACTCGGATATCTACGTTTGCCAGGATGCCGAGGGCCGCAAGACCTACCAGAACACCGGCACCGGCAAGGGCTGCACGAAGCTCGATGTTCATCCGGCGCTGACCCTGCCAGCGCCGCGCCAGCCGGCCGCGCGACCGCCCTCCGGCGAATCGCGCGCGATCGCGCCCGCCAATTTTCCGCGCGTGGACAGCCAGACGCAGCGCAATCGCGACGGCGACCGCAAGCGCATCCTCGAGGAGGAACTGGCGGCCGAGGAGTCCAAGTTGCAAGCGTTGCGGCAGGAGTACAACAACGGCGAGCCCGAGCGGCTCGGCAGCGAGCGCAACTACGCCCGCTACCAGGAGCGCGTGGCGCGGCTGCAGGCCGACCTGCAGCGCGCCGAGAACAACATCGCCTCGCTGAAGCGGGAGCTGGCGCTTCTGTCGCGCCAGTAGCGAGCGCGGTCCCGCTCGGGCGGCGGCCGCTCCGCCAGGCCGCGTGATGAACGCGGCCCTGGCCTTGTCGCGGAGGGCCGGCTCCGCCGCCGAATATGCCGGTCTCGACCTGCTCGCCACGGGCGTGCTCGTGGTCGAGGCCGACGGCAGAATCGGCTACGCAAACCAGGCGGCGGAAGTCCTGCTCGACACTTCGCGACGGCACCTGGTCGGGCAGCCGGCGCAGCGGCTGTTCACCGACGAGCACCAGCTCGAGCGGCTGCAGCATGCCGCTGCGGCCGGTGACCTCGGCCAGCAGCGGCACAACGCCGAACTGCGCCGGCCGTTGCGCGAGCCGCTGCTGGTGCAGGTGATGGCCAGTTCGCTCGACGCCGACGACGGTCGGCTGCTGCTCGAGATGATCGAGATCGAACAGCAGTTGCGGCACAGCCGCGAGGACCGGCAGCTCGGGCTTTCCGAGGCGAACCGCCAGCTGTTGCGCAACCTCGCGCACGAGGTGCGCAATCCGCTCGGCGGCATCCGCGGGGCCGCGCAACTGCTCGAGCGCGAACTGGCGAGCAACGAGCAGCGCGAGTTCACGCGCGTGATCATCGCCGAGGCGGACCGGCTGCAGTCTCTCGTCGACCGGCTGCTGGCGCCGCACCGCGCGCCGCGCGTGGTGGCCGAGTACAGCGTGCACGAGATCTGCGAACGGGTGCGGGCGGTGATCCTGGCCGAATTTCCGCGCGGCCTCGAAGTTCAGCGTGACTACGATGCCTCGGTGCCGAACGGTCGCGGCGACAAGGAGCAGCTGATCCAGGCGGTGCTGAACATCGTGCGCAACGCGGCGCAGGCGCTGGCCGGCCGCATCGCCGCGGGCGACGCGCAGATCGTGCTGCGCACGCGCGTGGCCCGCCATGTGACGATCGCCCGCCGGCACGTGCGGCTGGCTGCCGAGCTGACGGTGATCGACAACGGGCCTGGTGTGCCCGAGCAACTGCAGGACCGGATCTTCTTCCCGCTCGTTTCAGGGCGCGAGGACGGCACCGGGCTGGGCCTGACCATGGCGCAGGCTCTGGTGCTCGCCAACGACGGCATCATCGAATTCGACTCCAGGCCGGGGCGCACGGCGTTCCGGGTTCTATTGGCACTGACATGAAACCGATCTGGATCGCCGACGACGACCGCTCGATCCGCTGGGTGCTGGAAAAGGCGCTGTCGCGGCAGAACATGCCGTGCCGGGCCTTTGCATCGGCGCAGGAGGTGCTCGCCGAACTTGAGCGCGACCAGCCGCAGGTGCTGGTGTCCGATGTGCGCATGTCGGGACTCGACGGCATCGAACTGCTGCGCACCGTCAAGCGCAAGCATCCGGCGCTGCCGGTGATCATCATGACCGCGTACTCCGACCTCGACAGCGCGGTGGCGGCGTTCCAGGGCGGTGCCTTCGAATACCTGCCCAAGCCGTTCGACGTCGATCGGGCGGTCGAACTGATCCAGCGTGCGGTCGACGAAAGCGTGCGCGAGGCGGACGAGGAGGAAGCGGCGCCGCCGTCGCCGGAGATCCTCGGCCAGGCGCCGGCGATGCAGGAGGTGTTCCGTGCCATCGGCCGCCTGTCGCAATCGACGGTGACGGTGCTGATCACCGGCGAGTCGGGCAGCGGCAAGGAGGTCGTCGCCCGGGCTCTGCACAAGCACAGCGCGCGCGCGGCCAAGCCGTTTATCGCGCTGAACATGGCGGCGATCCCGCGCGACCTGCTCGAAAGCGAGTTGTTCGGTCACGAGCGCGGCGCCTTCACCGGCGCGCAGGCTATGCGGCGCGGCCGCTTCGAGCAGGCCGAAGGCGGAACGCTGTTCCTCGACGAGATCGGCGACATGCCGGCGGAGCTGCAGACGCGGCTGCTGCGCGTGCTTTCCGACGGCTTTTACTACCGCGTCGGCGGCCAGCAGCCGATCAAGGCCGACGCACGCGTGATCGCCGCCACGCACCAGAACCTCGAGGAACGCGTGCGGCAGGGGCTTTTTCGCGAGGATCTGTATCACCGGCTGAATGTCATCCGGCTGCGCCTGCCGCCGCTGCGCGAGCGGCGCGAGGACATCGCGCTGCTCGCCCGCCACTTTCTCGCCAAGAGCGCGCGCGAGCTCGGCGTCGAGCCGAAGCGGCTGTCGCCTGAGGCGCTGCAGTTCATCGAGCAGATGCCGCTGCCGGGCAACGTGCGCCAGCTCGAAAACCTCTGCCATTGGCTCACCGTGCTGGCGCCGGCGCAGGTGGTCAAGGTCGAGGATCTGCCGCTGGAACTGCGCGAACCGGCGTTGCAGCGTGAGGCGCCACCGGCAGCAGAGTCCGGCGAGGCTGCGCGGCCGGCGACGGCGGCCGCAGCCGGTGCAGGGGCGGCCAATGGCGACTGGGCCGGCCTGCTGGGTCAGGAGGTCGAGCGGCGCCTGCGCGGCGGCGAGCAGGACTTGATGGATGCGATCACGCGCCGCTTCGAGGCGACCGTGATCGGCACCGCCTTGCGGCTCACCCACGGCCGGCGCATCGAGGCTGCCTCCAAGCTCGGCCTCGGGCGCAACACGATCACGCGCAAGATCCAGGAATTGCGGCTCGAAGACGACTGACGCAGTCACGCGCCGCCGGGCCGCCCGGCGCGCCGGCGTTTTCGCGTTATCGGCCTTTCTGTAAGCTCGGCCGTCGGGCTGCGCGAGAAGCGCTGCGGCCCGTTTGAGCGGCCTGACCTGCCGCGGCCCTTGACCGTTCTGCGATGGCGACGAGCCCCGACTCGCTGCGTTCCGACGACGACCCGGCCCATCTGGAGGCGCTGGCTGCGCTTCGTCGGTCGGCTTCGGCGAAACGCTGGCGCTGGCCGAACCTTGGCCGGGCGCAGCGCGCCGGCCTGACCGTCATTGCCGCCGTCCTGCTGGTCACGGTCACTGCCGAGATCGCCCGCTGGCTGGTGCCGGGCCTGCTCGACCGCATCGTGCCCGAGGCGTTCGACGCCTATTTCCATCCCGTGCTGCACGTCGTGCAAGCCGCGGCCGCGCTGACCTTGCTGGCCGGCGCGGCATCGTGGCTGCTGCAGGGCGAAAGCCACAGCGCCGAGGTCGTCGAGCGCGCCTCGGCGATCGAAGGCGCGATCGATTCGCTCAGTGCAGGCGTGGCGATCTTCGACCGCGACGATCGCTTGGTTGCCTGCAACGCGGCTTACCGGCGCCTGTATCCCGAAATCGAACATCTGCTCGAGCCCGGCACGCCGCACGCCGACCTGCTGCGCGCGTATTTCCCTGCGGCACCGGCCACGCTGGTCGAGGGCCGGTCGCTGGAGCAGTTCATCGGCGAAACGCTGCGCCGCCGCCAGCCGGACGCGCCGTTCACCGATCGCGTCCGCTTCATGCACGGCCAGTGGGTGATGCTGAACGACTGCCGCACCGCTGACGGCGGCATGATCTGCCTGCGCACCGTGCTGTCGGAGGCGGAACTGCGGGCGCTGGCCGTCAGCCGCCGGCGGCGGGCGATGGACGACCTCGCCGACCTGACCCACGACTGGTTCTGGCGCACCGACGCGCAGGGGCGGCTGGTGGAACTGTCGCCGGCGCTGGCCGAGATGCTCGGCTACCGGCGCGAGGCGCTGCTCGGCCGTGTCGTCGCCGAGGCGGCCGGCTTCTGGTCAGACGAGGTGCAGCAGAGGGCGCTCGACGAGCGCGTGCACCGGCGCGAGCCTTTTCCCTGGTTCCGTTTCCGCGTCGAGCGCGCCGACGGCCAGACGACGTGGCTGGCGGCCTGCGGCAAGCCGGTCTTCGGCGCGGATGACGGCTTCGGCGGCTACTACGGCGCGGTGCGCGACATCACCGAAGCGGAGAGCACCATCCACACGCTGCGCCGGAACGAAGAGCGCTTCCGCGCGCTGGCGCGGCTGGTGACCGAGTGGTACTGGGAAACGGACGCCAGTCTGCGCTACACGCTGGTGCAAGGCAGTTCGGAATTCGACCAGGCCCTCGTCGCCGACATGATCGGCAAGCCGTTCGGCCAGTCGGCGATCGGCCATGTCGACGACGGCGATCGCCTCGCGGCGCTGGTGGCGATGGAACGGCGCGAACCGCTGCAGCGGCTGCCCCTGCGCGTGCGCTACACCGACCGCCCGGACCGGGTGTTCGAACTGTCGGCCGAGCCGATGTTTCGCGGCGACGCGTTCATCGGTTATCGCGGCCTGTCGCTCGACGTGACCGAGCGGGTGGCGCTGATCGAACGCCTGGTTGCCAGCGAGGCGCGCTTTCGCGCGCTGACCGAGCTGTCGTCGGACTGGTACTGGGAAATGAACAGCGAGCTGCGCTTCACCCGCATCGAGCGCGGCGCGCTCGCCCGTGAGCATCTCGCCCATCTGCCGCCGAGCGACGTGCTGGGGCGGCAGCGCTGGGAACTGAAGGGCGACCTGATCCAGCCGGCGAGCTGGGACGAACACCGCGCCACGCTGCTGGCGCGGCAGCCGTACCGCGACCTGATCGTGCGCCGTCATGCGGCGGACGGCAGCGTGCGCTACATCGCCTCCAGCGGCGATCCGGTGTTCGATGCGCACGGCGATTTCCAGGGCTATCGCGGCGTGTCGAAGGACGTCACCGAGCAGATGCGGGCCCGCGAAAGCATCGAACGGCTGGCCACGATCGACTCGCTGACGCTGCTCGCCAACCGCCATGCCTTCGACGAGGCCGCCCGCGTCGAACTGGCGCAGGCCTATGCCGAGGGCCGCCGCTGCGCGCTGCTGTTCATCGACCTGGACAACTTCCGTCTGCTGAACAACGGCTACGGTCATCGCGCCGGCGACGAGGTGCTGCGCTGTGTGGCCGGGCGGCTGCGCGAGCACATCGCCGAGCCACGCCTGCTCGGCCGCCGCGGCGGCGACGAGCTGGTGGCGCTGATCTGCAGCGCCGCTGGCAGCGACGAGACGGTGGAGCTGGCACGACGGCTGATCACCGCCATCAGCTCGCCGATGCGGGTTCTCGGCCTCGACCTGACGGTCACGCCGTCGATCGGAATCAGCTTCTTCCCGCAGGACGGCATCGATCTGGAGTCGCTGGTCAACGCGGCCGACGCCGCGATGTACGAGGCCAAGCAGAGCGGGCGCGCCACCTACGCGCTGTACACGCCGGCAGTGGCGCGCCGCGTCGACCTGCGGCTGCGGCTGGAGCAGCGGCTGCGCAAGGCGATCGAATCGCGCGAGTTCCGCCTCTACTTCCAGCCGACGGTGTCGCTGACCGACGGCCGCATCGTCGGCGCCGAAGTGCTGGTGCGCTGGATCGACGCCGAGGTCGGCGAGGTCTCGCCGGCGGAGTTCATCCCGATCGCCGAGGAGAGCGGGCTGGTCGTCGGCCTCGGCGACTGGGTGCTGCGCGAGGCATGCCGGGCGCGGCAGGTCTGGCGCGGCATGGGGCTCGCCATGCCGCCGCTGGCGGTGAATATCGCCGGCGTGCACCTGCGCCAGCCGGGCTACGTCGACAACCTGCTCGCCACGCTGGCGGAGCACGGCGTGCCGACCGGCGAAGTCGAGATCGAGGTGACCGAGACCGGGCTGCTCGACACCTCGGCGATGGTGCGCGAAAACCTCATGCGGCTGCGCAGCGCCGGCGTGCGGCTGGCGCTCGACGACTTCGGCGTCGGCTTCTCCAGCCTGGTCCATCTGCGCGACCTGCCGATTCACCGGCTGAAGATCGACCGCAGCTTCACCGTCGAGTGCATGCGCGATGCGCGCACGCTGACCATCGTCAAGGCGGTGATCGAGATGGCGCGCGCGCTCGGCATCAAGGTCACCGCCGAGGGCGTCGAGACACAGACCCAGCAGACCTGGATGCAGCATCTCGGCTGCGACTCGGCGCAGGGTTACCTGTTCTCACGGCCGCTGACGGCCGAGGAGTTCATGAAGATCTTCATCGACAGCCGCGACGCGGGCCGGGACCGGACGTTGATGCACTAGCGGGGGCGCTGCGGGTGTACGCGACGGCTGCGCCGTCGCACGTGCACCCGCAGCGGACGCGCACGCTTGCGCGTTCGCGCAATGGATGCGCGCCCTTCGGGCGGCCGGGCGGGCGCGCATCGCGGCGCTGCCTGCGGGCGTTGCGCTCCGGCAGCGCGGCGTGTGATACGGCACCCGTAAAATCGCAGCTTCGTCAATTCGCATCGGCTGCGCGCTGGCGCGGCCTCGCTGATGCTCGAACAGCAGACCTTGTTTCCGCCGGCCGACGGCGGTGAATCGCTGACGCTGGCGGCCTTCGCCCAGCGCGCCTACCTCGACTATGCGGTGTCGGTGGTCAAGGGCCGGGCGCTGCCCGATCTGGCCGACGGCCTGAAGCCGGTGCAGCGGCGCATCCTCTACGCGATGGATCAGATGGGCCTGGCGGCGAATGTGCGGCCGGTGAAGAGCGCGCGCGTCGTCGGCGACGTGCTGGGCAAGTTCCACCCGCACGGCGACACCGCAGCCTACGACGCGATGGTCAGGATGGCGCAGGACTTCTCGTTGCGCTATCCGCTGATCGACGGCCAGGGCAACTTCGGCTCGCGCGACGGCGATGGCGCGGCGGCGATGCGCTACACGGAGGCGCGGCTGACGCCGATCGCGCGGCTGCTGCTCGACGAACTCGAAGAAGGCACGGTCGACTTCGGTCCCAACTACGACGGCAGCCAGCAGGAGCCGAAGTGGCTGCCGGCGCGGCTGCCGTTCGTCCTGCTCAACGGGGCCTCGGGCATCGCCGTGGGCATGGCCACGGAGATCCCCGCGCACAACCTGAACGAGGTGGTCGCCGCGCTGCACCTGGTGCTGAACGACCCGAAGGTCTCGCTCGACGAACTGCTCGCCGTGCTGCCCGGCCCTGACTTTCCCGGCGGCGGCCAGATCATCTCGCCGGGCGAGGACATCCGCGAGCTCTATGCCAGCGGCCGCGGCAGCCTGAAGTCCCGTGCCCGCTATCGCTTCGAGGACCTGGCGCGCGGCCAGTGGCAGCTGGTGGTCGACGAACTGCCGCCCGGCACCTCGGCGCAGAAGGTGCTCGAGGAGATCGAGGAGCTGACCAACCCGAAGGTCAAGGCGGGCAAGAAGTCGCTGAGCGCGGAGCAACTGCAGCTGAAGCAGCTGCTGCTGGCGCAGCTCGATTCGGTGCGCGACGAATCGGGCAAGGATGCGGCGGTGCGGCTGGTGTTCGAGCCGCGCACCTCGAAGATCGATCGCGACGCCTTCGCCACCACGCTGCTGGCGCATACCAGCCTGGAAACCGGCGTGCCGGTCAACCTGGTGATGATCGGCCGCGACGGCCGGCCGCGCTGCAAGCCGCTGGCCGAGATCCTCGGCGAATGGATCGACTTTCGCGTCGATACCGTGCGCCGGCGTAGCCGGCACCGGCTGGCGAAGGTCGAGGACCGCATCCACATCCTCGAGGGCCGGCAGGCGATCCTGCTCGCCATCGACAAGGTGATCCGGGTCATCCGCAACTCGGACGAGCCGAAGCCGGAGCTGATGCGCGCCTTCAATCTCAGCGAACGGCAGGCCGACGACATCCTCGAGATCCGCCTGCGCCAGCTGGCGCGGCTCGAGGGCATCCGCATCGAGCAGGAACTGGCGCAGCTGCGCAAGGACCAGGCGGCCCTGGGCAGGCTGCTTGCATCGGAGGCGGCGCTGCGGCGGCAGGTCGGCAAGGAGTTCGACGAAGACGCGAAGAAATACGGCGACCGCAGGCGCACCTTGATCGAGGCGGCGCAGCGCGCGGTGGCCGAGACCAAGGTGCTCGACGAGCCGGTGACCGTCATCGTCTCCGAGAAGGGTTTCGCGCGGGCGCGCAGCGGCCATGGTCACGACGTGGCGCAGTTCACCTTCAAGGCCGGCGATGGCCTTTACGGCGCCTATGAGTGCCGCACCGTCGATCACCTGATCGCGCTCGGCAGCAATGGCCGCGCCTACTCGGTGCCGGTGTCGGCGCTGCCTTCGGCGCGCGGCGACGGCTCGCCGGTCACCTCGATGATCGAACTGGAGTCCGGCACGCGGCTGGTGGCGTATGTCGCCGGCGCGGCGAACCAGCAACTGCTGCTGGCAACATCAGCTGGCACCGGCTTCGCCTGCATGCTCGGCGACATGGTGTCGCGGCAGAAGGGCGGCAAGCAGTTCATCACCGTCGACGAAGGCGCGACTCCGCTGCGGCCGGCGCTGGTCGACCCGCAACGGGACGATCGCATCGCCTGCGTGTCCGAAAAGGGGCGCATGCTCGTTTTCGCGGCGTCCGAGATCAAGGCGCTCGCCGGCGGCGGGCGGGGCGTGATCCTGATGGGGCTAGATGAGAAGGAAACCCTGGTCGGGGCCTCGCCATGCGGTGCGGCCGGCGTGCTCGTCGAGGGCCAGGGCCGCGGCGGCAAGGCGGTGCAGGTCCACGTGCAAGGCCGTGACCTCGATGCGCACAGCGGGCATCGCGCGCGCAAGGGCACGCTGATCGCGCCGCGGGTGAAGCCGGTGGCGCTGCGCAAGCCGGCGCCTGTGCCTGCGCCGAGCCCATGAAGCGGCGCCTTGCCCACGGCCTTGCGATCGTCCTGCTCGCCGCCGCTGCCGGCGGCTCGTTGGTCAGCGGGTGTTCCGCGGTGAATCCGTACTACGATCCCGCCAAGCCGCACCATCGACGCGACGGCTTCCAGAACATCGATCCGGCGGCGTGGATGCCGCGCTCGTTCGGCGAGTTCTTCCGCTGGCAGCGCGAGCGGCTGGCGCTCGACATCCCCGCCCCGAAGATGGACCTGGCGGCGATCGTGCCCGATCTCGGCCTGATGCGCAGCCGCGCCAATCACTTCTCGGTGACGTGGATCGGCCATGCGACGGCGCTGGTGCGGATCGGCCACACCAACATCCTGACCGATCCGCACTTCTCCGAGCGCGCCTCGCCGGTGCAGTGGTTCGGGCCGAAGCGCTGGCAGGCGCCGGCGGTGCGCATCGAAGAGCTGCCACACATCGACGTGGTGCTGATCTCGCACAACCACTACGACCACCTCGACGAGAACTCGGTCCTGGCGCTCAATGCGCAGCGCGGCGGGCCGCCGCTGTTCGTCGTTCCGCTCGGCATCGAGCGCTGGCTTCAGGCCGTCGGCGTCACCAATGCCCGCGCCCTCGACTGGTGGGATTCGCTGCAGGTGAAGGATGTCACCGTGCACCTGACGCCGGTGCAGCACTGGAGCCGACGCACGTTCGCCGACACCAACACCACGTTGTGGGGCGGCTTCGTCGTCGAGGGCGAAAGCCGCGGCAAGCGGCGGCGCGTATTCTTCAGCGGCGACACCGGCTATTCGGCGCAGCATTTCAGGCAGATCGGCAGCCGCTTCGGCGGCTTCGACCTGGCGCTGCTGCCCATCGGCGCCTACGAGCCGCGCTGGTTCATGAAGGCGCAGCACGTCAACCCGGAGGAGGCGGTGCAGATCCATCGTGACCTGCGGGCGCGACTGTCGGTGGGCATCCACTGGGGCACGTTCCAGCTCACCGACGAGCCGATCGACCAGGCCGCGGCCGATCTTGCCGCCGCGCGCGAACGCCTCGGCGTCGGCGGCCGCGAATTCGTCACGCTGCGGCACGGCGAGACGCTGCGGCTCGATCCGTTCGACAGGCCCTGAGCCGGCCGGCAGGCGCGCCGCGCATGCGTCCGACGGCGGCGCACGAGCCCCGAACCCGCTCACGATGTCCGCCGAGCCGCCGTCCGTAGCGAGCGTCCCGTTGACGGCGTGGGCGCCGCTGCGCCATGCGACGTTCCGCATGCTGTGGCTGACCTGGCTGGCGTCGAACGCCTGCATGTGGATGAACGACGTCGCCGCCGCCTGGCTGATGACGACGCTGACCGCCTCGCCGGTGTTGATCGCGCTGGTGCAGTCGGCGGCGACGGCTCCGGTGTTCCTGCTCGGCCTGCCGAGCGGCGCGCTCGCCGACATCCTCGACCGGCGGCGTCTGTTCATGTTCACCCAGTTCTGGGTCGCCGCCAACGCGATCATCGCCTGCGTTGCCATCGCCTCGGGCGCAATGACCGCGCCGTTGCTGCTGCTGCTGACCTTCGGCAACGGCATCGGCCTGGCGCTGCGCTGGCCGGTGTATGCCGCGATCGTCCCGGAACTGGTGCCGCGGCGCGAACTGTCGTCGGCGGTGGCGCTCAATGGGATCGCGATGAACACCTCGCGCATCGTCGGCCCGGTGCTGGCCGGCGCGCTGATCGCCAGCCTCGGCGCCGCCTACGTGTTCCTGCTCAATGCAGCGCTGTCGCTCGCCGCCGGCGTCGTGATCATGCGCTGGCGCTCCGAGCAGAAGCGCAGCGTTTTGCCCGGCGAGCGCTTCCTCGGCGCCATCCGCGTCGGCTTCCAGTACGTGGCGCAGTCGCAGGTGATGCGCGCCGTGCTGACGCGGGTGGCGATCTTCTTCCTGCAGTCGACGCCGCTGCTGGCCCTGCTGCCGCTGGTGGCGCGGGGCCTTCCCGGCGGCAGTGCCTGGACCTACACGCTGCTGCTCGCCTCGATGGGGCTGGGCGCGGTGGCGGCGGCGTTCTTCCTGCCGCGGCTGCGGGTGATGGTGTCGCGGGACCGCCTGCTGCGCGACGGTACCGTGCTGCAGGCGGCGGCGATGATCGTCGCCGGCTTCGCGCCGAACGTGTGGATCGCGACGCCGGCGATGCTGGTTGCCGGCATGGCCTGGATCACCGTGGTCAACACCCTGACCGTGTATTCGCAGCTGGCGCTGCCCGACTGGGTGCGCGCGCGCGGCATGGCCATCTACATGATGGTGATGATGGGCGCCTCGTCGGCCGCGGCGGCGCTGTGGGGGCAATCGGCGGCGCTGATCGAGGTGCGCTGGACCTTCGTCGTGGCCGCAGTGCTCGGCGTGGCGGCGCTGTTGCTGGAACGGCGCATGCTCGCCTGGCCCGAGGCCGAAGAGGACCTGACGCCGGCGCGCATCCTGCAGGAGCCGACGCCGGCCTTCGAGATCGAGCACAGCCGCGGACCGGTGATGGTCACCGTGCAGTACGTGATCGATCCGGCACGCACGCAGGAGTTCCTCGCCGTGATGCAGGAAAGCCGCGTCAACCGGCTGCAGAAGGGGGCGCTGTCATGGGGGCTGTTCCAGGACACCGAGCGGCCGGGCCGCTTCGTCGAGTACTTCCTGGACGAATCCTGGGCCGATCATCTGCGCCGCTTCGAGCGCTTCACCGCCGCCGACGCCGAGCTGCGCGAGCGCCGGCATCGCTTCCACACCGGCGACGAACCGCCGAAAGTGACGCGCTACGTGGCCGAAGCCATCGAACGCTGAGGCGCGGCGGCAAGCGCTTCGTCGGCGATGACCTGCCAGGCGCGCGGATCCTCGATCAGCGCCAGGTGACCGACGCCGTCGAGCGCGGTCTGCCTGGATCCGGGCAGCAGCGGGCTCGAGCGCGGGATCACCAGGTTGTCGTCGCGCGTGGCCACGGTGGTGAAACGCGGCCAGCGGCCGTGATCGTCGTGCTCGAGCTGGCGCAGGAAACGCGAGCCGGTGGCCATCTGCCGCGCGTTGCGGCCGTAGCCCAGCCGGCCGAGGATCGTACCGCGATGCGGGCTGCCGAGCGTAAGCACGCGCGCCACATGCGCGTCGCCGAACTTGCGCAGATACACGCGTGCGGCGAGGCCGCCCATGCTGTGGCCGACCAGCAGCACGCGCGCCGCACCGGTGGCGGCGCGCAACCTCTCCACCGCCTGGTGCACGACCTCGGCGTACTCGTCGATGTCGCCGAAGATCGGTTCCAGATCCACCGTGGCGACGTTGAACTCGCGCAGCACGCCGGAGTCCAGCAACGGGCGCCAGGCCGCGCGGTTGCACATGAAGCCGGCGATCAGCAGCAGCGCCGGCCGCCGCGGATCACGCCGCAGGGCCGGCTCGGCGAATCCGGCCCGCCACGGCTGGCGCCACAGGAAAATACGCAGCGAGACCGAGAACTCGCGCCGCCACAAGTGCAGCACGCGCAACGGCGGCTTGCGCGGCGTCCGCGGATCGACCGTGGCGGCAACGGTGAACTCGACCGCGAGCAGGCCGCCGACGACGGCGAGAGGCGCCAGGGCGGCCGCGGCAAGGATCCGCCACGGGTCGACGGGTTGGGGCAGCCAGAGCCAGGCCAGCAAGCCGCCCGCCAGCGGCACACCGACCGACCACAGCCGCTGCAGGGTGACGATCGTCACTTGCGCGCCTGCGCCTGCGGCAGCGGATCCAGGTCGATGAACTTCCAGAACTCGCGCAGCACCGGATGGCGCTGGTAGCCGAACACCCACGGGTGCCAGAGGCTGGTGCCGATTCGGTGCACGATCGGCCGCAGCGGCGCGTAGGCGGAGAAGATGCGGTTCATGCGGTCGAAAAGGGCGTCGCGCTCGGGGCCGTTCGGCAGCACCTTGGCCTGCTCGAACAGCGCGTTGAACTCCGGGTGGTCGAAGCGCGAGTGATTGGCCTGGCCTTTGTTCGGCCCGTAGATGATCTGGTAGAAGGGATCGGCATCGGGAATCGCCGCCGTCCAGCCCAACCCCCACATCATCAGCTTGGCGGCGCGCGATTCGCGCAGCAGTTCCGGCCATTTTGCCTTGCGGAACTCGATGCGCAGGCCGATGGCGTCCATCGAGCGGCGCCAGACCTCGTCGCCGACCTTCGACGCGCCGTCGGCAGTGGAGCCGAGCTCGAGCACGAGCCGGCTGCCGTCGGGCAGCTCGCGGTAACCGTCGCCGTCGCGGTCGACGTAGCCGTAGGTGTCGAGCAGTGCCTTGGCCTTGGCCGGGTTGTATTCGGCCAGCGGCCCGGCGAACTTCGAATTGGCGCCGATCGCCCCCGGCGGCACGGTGGTCTGCGCACGCGTCGCCTGGCCGCGGTAGACCTGCAGGATGCTGGCCTCCACGTCGTAGCCGAGCGCGATGGCGCGGCGAAGGGCAACCTTCTCCGGCGTGTAGCCGCCGAGCACCGGATGCTCCATGCCGAAGTAGGCGAAGGCCACGTCCAGTTCGGTCGTGCGGTCGATGCCGATGCCGCGCGCCGCCAGGTTCGGCGCCAGTCTGCCGTTCGGAATCGTGCTGTTGACGAAGTCCGCCGGCACGCCGGTGATCAGGTCGTGCTCGTTGTTCAGGAAAGCGAGGAAGCGCGGCTGGTTCTCCTCGATCACATAGACCTCGACGCGGTCGATCAGCGGCAGCCTGCGGCCCCGCAGCCGCTCGGCGATCTCGTGCTTGACCCTGTCGCCGTCGGCCGGCTGCGGTTCGTAGACGTGCTCGCGGTAGCCGGGGTTGCGCTCCAGCACCATGCGCGAGGAGCGCCGCCACTCGACCAGGCGGAAGGCATTGGTGCCGACCGGGTGCGCCATGATCTGATCGCCGTAGCGCTCGACCACTTCGCGCGCCATCGCGCAGGCGAGGTTGCAGTAGGTCAGGTAATAAAGCAGGTTCGGGTTCGGCTCGGTCAGGCGGATCTGCCACGTATAGCGGTCGAGCGCGCGCAAGCCCTCGACTTCGCGGTCGTAGTCGAAGCGGCCGTTCTTCTCGGCCGCCGCGCGCAGCGCATGCATGCCCGGCACCTTCTTGTCGAGCAGGTAAAGGTTGGGCGACTTGACCTTCGGGTCCCAGTGCCGCTTCAACGAATAGACGAAGTCGGCGGCGGTGAGCTCCCGCCTGCGGCCTTCGAAGGCCGGGTCGTCGGCGAAGTAGATGCCGGGCTTCACGCGCAACGTCCAGGTGAGCCCGTCGGCCGAGACCTCCGGCATCTCGGTCGTGTTCGGGATCACCTTCACCGGCCGCGCCAGGTAGTCGTAGGTCAGCGGCGCATCGAAGATGTGCGCCAGGATGATGCTCGAATACAGGTCGTTGATCTGCCCGGGATCGAAGCCGGTTTCGGCGATCAGGAAGGCGTAACGCAGGACCTTCTGCTGGGCCATCGCCGGCGTAGCAGTGAGCAGCAAAGCGATCAGGGCGGCGAGCAGGCGCAACATCGTTCGGTGGGGCACAGGCAGCGGGCGACAGGGCCGCAATTTACTCGCGCCGCACGCCCATCGTGTCGACATCGACATACTTGAAAAACTCGCGCAGCACCGGATGCTTGCGAAAGCCCACGACATGCGCGTGCATCAGCGCCGTTTCGATCGGCGTGACCGTCGGCCGCAGCGGCGCGTAGGCGAACAGCAGCCGGTTCATCTCGCGGTACAGCCGCTCGCGCTCCGGCCCGTCGGGCAGTTGCGCCGCCTGCGCGAACAACCTGTTGAACTCCGGGTGGTCGAAGCGCGACTGGTTCGACTGGCCGGCGTTCGGTCCGTAGAGGATCCCCAGGAAGTACTCGCCATCGGGCATCGGCCCCGACCAGCCGGCGCTGTACATCATCAGTCGACCTGCGCGCGATTCACGGATCAGCTCCTGGAACTTGCCCTTGCGGAAATCGATGCGGATGCCCACCGCGTTCATGTTCTTCTTCCACAGTTCGTCGGCGTTGCGCGCCAGCTGGCTCGACACCGAGGCCATGACCAGTTGCAGCGGCGAGCCGTCGGGCTGCTCGCGCCAGCCGTCGCCGTCGCGGTCGATGTAGCCATAGGTGTCGAGCAGCGCCTTGGCGGCCGCAGGGTCGTACTCGGCCAGCGGACTCTTCAACGTCGGGTCGAAGCCGATCGCTCCGGGCGGCAGCACGCTCTGGGCGGCGATGGCCTGGCCGCGGGCGTTGATGCGGATCGCCGCGCCGATGTCGTAGGCCAGCCCGATCGCCCGCCGCAGCGCCACCTTCTCGGGCGCGTAGCCGCCGACCACCGGATCGTTCATGCCGAAGTAGGTGAAGAACACCGACAGCCCCGGCACGCGGTGCATCTGGATGCCGCGGCGGGCGAGGTTCGGCGCCAGTTCGCCGTTCGGCACCGAGGTCAGCACGAACTCGGCCGGCACCGTCTCGATCAGGTCGTGCTCGGCGTTCAGGAACGCCAGCCAGCGCGGCTGCGCCTCCTCGACGATATAGACCTCGACGCGGTCGACCATCGGCAGCCTGCGGCCGGCCAGCCGCGTCGCGATCGCCTGCGCCCCGGGGTCGTCGGCCGGCGGCTGGGCTTCGTAGAACTGTTCGCGGAAATTCGGGTTGCGCTCGAAGACCATGCGCGAGCTGCGCGCATAGAAGGTCAGGCGAAAGGCGTTGGTGCCGACCGGATGCTCGGCGATCTTTTCGCCGTAGGCCTCGACCACCTCGCGCGCCACCGCGCAGGCGAGCGGGCACAGCGTCAGGTAGTAGGCGAAATTCGGCGCCGGCTCGGTGAGATCGATGCGCAGCGTGTAGCGGTCGAGTCGCCGCAGGCCCTCGACCTCGCCGTCGTAGTCGAAGCGGCCGGACCTCTCGGCTTGCGCGCGCAGCGCCGCCATGCCCTTGATGCGGTTGGCGACCAGGTACAGGTTCGGCGACTTGATCTTCGGGTCCCAGTGCCGCTTCAAAGAGTAGACGTAGTCGGCGGCGGTCAGTTCGCGCCGCGCACCCTTGAACACAGGGTCATCGGCGAAATAGATGCCGGGACGCACGCGGATGGTCAGTTCGCGGCCGTCGGCGCTGATTTCCGGCAGCGCCGCAGCCGTGTTGGGCTTCAGTTTCGCCGGCCGCGCCAGGTAGTCGTAGGTGTACAGCGGATCGAAAATGTTCGACAGCATCGCCACCGTGGGCACGTCGGCGACCGTGGCCGGATCTAGGCTGGACACCGGCGTGCCCAGCGCATAGCGCAGCACTTTCGGCGCCTGCGCCAAGGCTTGCGTGCCAGCGGCTAGAAAGAGGGCGGCGGCGAGGGCGCGCAGCAGGACGTGCATGGCGGAAATCGTCGACGATGGGCGCGGCGATGATACGGTCGCCTCGCCGGTCAACGGGCGAGGTCGACGCGGTCGAGCCAGCGCAGCGTCGGCCGCCGCACATAACCGCGCAGCCAAGGCTGGACGAGATCGTGCGCCATCGGCGCGCTGTGCAGGCGCAGCGGCGAGTAGGCGGCGGCGATGCGGTCCATGTCGCGCAGCAGGCGATTGCGCTGCGGCCCGTCCGGCAGGATGCCCGCGGCCTCGTACAGGCGGTCGTAGTCAGGCAGGCGAAATCGCGCGTCGTTGGCGCTGCCGGCGTTCGGCCCGTACAGCAGTTGCACGTAGTCCATCGCGTCGCCGCTGGTGCCGATCCAGCCGAAGGCCGACATCATCGCCGTGCCGGCGTTTACGGCGCGGATCATCTCGGCAAAGATCAGCTTGCGGAATTCGATGCGGATGCCGATTGCGTCCATGCTTCGCCGCCACAGTTCGTCGAGCTCGCGCGCGTTGCCCGACGGTGGCGAGGTCAGTTCGAGGGCGAGCGGCCGGCCATCCGGGAATTCGCGGTAGCCGTCGCCGTCGCGGTCGACGAAGCCGTGCACATCGAGCAGCGCTCGGGCGCGGACGGGATCCGATTCGCCGAGCGGGCTGGCAAACCCGGCATCGAAGCCGTTGGCCGTCGGCGCGACCAGCGAGTGCTGCGGCACGGCGTGGCCGCGCTGGATGACGGCAACTTCCGCGGCGAGGTCATAGCCGAGGCTGACGGCCCGGCGCAGCGCAACCTGCTGCGGCGACATGCCGCCGACGACCGGGTGGTCCAGATTAAAGAACGTGTAGCGGATGCCGGGGGCGGGCTGCCGCTCGAGCCGCACGCCGCGGTCGGCGAGATACGGCGCCGGCTGACCGTCGACGGTCACCGCCAGGTGCAGGAACTCTCCCGGCACGCCGCGCAGCAGGTCGTGTTCGCCGCGCAGGAAGGCGAGCCAGCGCGGCTGGCTCTCGCCGATCAGTTGCAGCTCGACACGATCGAGCAGCGGCAGCCTGCGCCCGCGCAGTTCGGCGGCTATGGCGGCGGCGCGCGCGTCGCCCGACTCGGCTTCCTCGTCGTAGTGCTCGTCGCGAAAGGACGGGTTGCGCTCGAGCACGACGCGGCTGCCGCGCGCCCACTGCGCCAGGCGGAAGGGGCCAGTGCCCACCGGGTGCTCGCGCACCCGGTCGCCATAGCGTTCGACCACTTCGCGGGCCACGACGCAGGACACCTGGCAAGTGGCGAGCAGGTTGTGCAGGTTCGGCATCGGCCGGGTCAGCACAATGCGCAGCCGGTAGCGGTCGAGCACCTGCAGCCCGTCGATCGGGCGGTCGTAGTCGAAGCGGCGCGTGCGCTGCGCCTGTGCGCGCAGTTCGTCCAGGCCGCGGATGCGGCCGGCGATCTGCTGGTAGCCGAGCGAGATCGAACGCGGATCGGCCAGCCGTTTGAGCGAGTAGACGTAGTCGGCCGCGGTCAGCTCGCGCTTGCGGCCGTTGAAGGCCGGATCGTCGGCGAAGTGGATGCCCCGGCGCAGCTCGATCGTCCAGTTCAGGCCATCGTCGCTGACCTGCGGCGGCCCGGACGCTGTGTTTGGCAGCGGCACAAAGCCGTGGCGCAGGTAGGCGAAGCGGTACAGCGTGTCGAAGATGTTCGATGCCACCAGGCCGGAGACCGTACTTTGATAGGTGGCCGGGTCGAAGCCGTCGCCGTCCGTGTCGACGGCAAGGCGCAGCGTCTTGCCGGCCGGCTGGGCAGCCGCGATGCCGGCAGCGATGCCGGCCGCCAGCCACGTGATCCGCAAGACGGTCCTGAGCATTGGATAGGGGTTTGTTCGAGGACTGGGCGGAATCATCGCTTGCATCGTCCCGCACTCGACTTGCCGCGGTCGGCCGGCGCCCGTACAGTCGCGCCCCAGCATGCTCGCATACGTCGTCCGCAGGATCTGGCAGATGGTGCCGACGCTGGCCGGCGTCATCCTGCTCATCTTCTTCCTGTTCAAGTTCTTCGGCGGCGACCCGGCCGAGATCCTCGCCGGCCAGGTGGCCACGCAGGAACAGATCGACTCGATCCGCCGCCAGCTCGGACTCGACCAGCCGTGGTGGGTCCAGCTGTGGATCTTCGTCAAGCAGATCGTCTCGTTCGATTTCGGCAAGAGCTGGATGACTAACGAACAGGTGTCGAACATCTTCGCCTCGCGCCTGCCCGCGTCGCTCACGGTGATGATCCCGATCCTGATCCTCGAGGTCTGCCTGGCCATTCCGCTGGCGATGGCGGTGGCGTACTTCCGCGGCACGCTGATCGACCGCACGATCGTCATCGTCTGCGTGCTGGCGATGTCGATCTCGTTCCTCGTCTACATCATCGTCGGCCAGTACCTGTTCGCCTTCCTGCTCGGCTGGTTCCCGGTGCAGGGCTGGAGCGACAGTTTCTGGAAGAACCTGACCACCTACGCGCCACTGCCGATCATCCTCGCCACGCTGGTGAGCCTCGCGCCGCAGACGCGGCTGTACCGCACCTTCTTCCTCGATGAGATCGGCCACGACTACGTGCGCACCGCGCGCGCCAAGGGGCTCGATGAGCGGCGCATCATGTTCACGCACGTGCTGCGCAACGCGATGATCCCGATCCTGACCAACGTCGCGCTGCTGCTACCGGGCATCTTCGCCGGCGCCTTCCTGATCGAGATCTTCTTCTCGATCCCGGGGCTCGGCCGCGAGATCTACCTGGCGGTGAACCGCAGCGATTACCCGGTGATCCAGGCGGTCACCGTGTACCTGGCGGCGCTGACGATGATCATCAACCTGGTGACCGACGTGCTGTACAAGTTCGTCGATCCGCGCGTGGTGCTGCGCTGATGGCGGCGGTCGCAGGGCCCATCGCGGTCGAACCGGCCGAGCACTCGCAGGGCGTCTGGGCCGCGGCATGGACGCGGCTGAAGGCCGACCGCGTCGGTGTCTTTTGCCTCGCCGTGGTCGCCGCCTTCATGGTGCTGATCCTGCTGTCGGCCACCGGGCTGGTCGCAGGCGGCTGGCAGCAGGAGAAGGGCGTGCCCTACGCGCACCCGACCTTCCTCGGCCAGCGCGAGAACATCGAGGCGCAGGCCATTGACCTCGCAGGGCCGAAAGGTCCGCCGGTGGACATCAGCGACATCGACCCGCTGGCGCCCAGGTACGACGAGTGGAAGAAGCGCGCCGCCGAGATCCAGGTCAGATCACCGCCGCGCGCCGAGACGCTGCCGTTCGGGGCCGACCGCTGGGGCCGCGACGTGCTCGAGAAGAGCGTCAAGGGCGCGCAGATCTCGATCTTCGTCGGCGTGTTCGCGGCGCTGCTGGCCACCTTCATCGGCACCGTGCTCGGCGCGGTCGCCGGCTACTTCGGCGGCCGCGCCGGCGATTTTCTCGAGTGGGTCTACAACGTCTTCACCGCCATTCCCGGCATCCTGCTGATCTTCGCCTTCGCTGCCGTGGTCGGCCGCGGCATCGACACGGTGATCTACATCCTCGGGCTCACCGGTTGGACCGGCATCTACCGGCTGGTGCGCGCCGAGTACATCAAACACGGCACGCGCGAGTACGTGCGCGCGGCACAGGCGATCGGCGCCTCGCACGCCTCGCGCATGTTCGTGCACATCCTGCCCAACATCAGCCACGTCGTGCTGGTGCAGCTGTCGCTGCTGGTGGTCGGTTTCGTCAAGGCCGAGGTGATCCTGTCGTTCCTCGGCCTGGGCGTGCCGATCGAGATGGTGAGCTGGGGCACGATGCTGGCCGAGGCGCAGACGGAACTCGTGATCGGCAAGTGGTGGCAGCTGGCGGCGGCGACGCTGTTCATGGCCGTGTTCCTGACCGCGTTCTCGCTGCTCACCGACGCGCTGCGCGACGCGCTCGATCCGAAGCTGCGGTAGCGACATGACGAACCTCGTTTCCGTGCGCGACCTGCGCGTGTCGTTCCGGCTGGGCAAGCGCAAGATCGTCGAGGCGGTGCGCGGGGTGAGCTTCGACGTGCCGGAGAACGCCACCGTGGCGCTGGTCGGCGAGTCCGGCTCGGGCAAGAGCGTCTCCGCGATGTCGATCGTGCGCCTGCTGCCTGACAACGCGATCGTCGATGCGGCGAGCCGCGTCGAGTTCGGCGGCGCCAACCTGCTCGCGGCGCCGGTCGACGACCTGCGCCGCATCCGCGGCAAGGACATCACTGTCGTCTTCCAGGAGCCGATGAGTTCGCTGAACCCGGTGTTCAGCGTCGGCACGCAGATCTCCGAGGTGCTGCGCCTGCACCTGGGCCTGTCGGCGGCGCAGGCGCGCGACCGGGTCGTCGAACTGCTGACCGAAGTCGGAATTCCGGAGCCGAAGGCGCGCGTCGACAGCTTCCCGCACGAGCTTTCGGGCGGGCAGCAGCAGCGGGTGATGATTGCGATGGCCATCGCCTGCGAACCGAAGCTGCTCATTGCCGATGAGCCGACCACCGCGCTCGATGTCACCGTGCAGCGGCAGATCCTCGAACTGATCGCGAAGCTGCAGGACAGGCGGCGGATGAGCGTGCTGTTCATCAGCCATGATCTGGGCGTGGTCGGCGAGATCGCCGATGACGTGGTCGTGATGCGCGAAGGCACGGTGCGCGAGAAGGGACCCGTCGCGGCGATCTTCAGCGAACCGCGTGATGTCTATACCCGCGCGCTGCTCGCCTGCCGGCCGCGGCTCGATGCCAAGCCGAAACGGCTGCCGGTGATCGACGACTTCATGGCCGGCGGCGGCCAGCCGATCGTGGTCAGCGAGAACCGGGTTGCCCGGCCGGCCGGGGACAGGCCGCTGATCGAGGCAAAGGGCCTGTCGAAGATCTACCGGCTGAAGACGGGGCTGTTCGCGCGCAAGTCGATCGCCGCCGTGCAGGAGGCGAGCTTTTCGCTGTGGCGCGGCCGCACGCTCGGCGTGGTCGGCGAATCCGGCTCGGGCAAGACGACGGTCGGCATGCTGCTGATGCGGCTGGTCGAGGCAAGCAGCGGCGAGGTGAACTTCGACGGCACAGACCTGCTGCGCCTGACCGACGCGCAGATGATGGCCTACCGGCGTCGTATCCAGATCATCTTCCAGAACCCGTACGCCAGCCTGAATCCGCGCTTCACCGTCGGCCAGATCCTGACCGAGCCGATGAAGATCCACCGCATCGGCAGCGGAGACGACGAGCGTTTCGACCGCGCCGTGGCACTGGCCCGCCGCGTCGGCCTGCCGGCCGACTGCATCCACAAGTACCCGCACGAGTTCTCCGGCGGCCAGCGGCAGCGCATCGCCATCGCCCGCTGCCTGTCGATGCAACCGGAAGTGCTGATCTGCGACGAGTCGGTCTCCGCGCTCGACGTCTCGGTGCAGGCCACGGTGCTGAACCTGCTGCTCGACCTGCAGGACGAGTTCTCGATCAGCTATCTGTTCATCAGCCACGACCTGGCGGTGGTCAAGTACATGGCCGACGACATGCTGGTCATGCACGACGGCGCGATCGTCGAGCGCGGCGCCGCCGACGCCATCTACGAGGCGCCGCAGCACGAGTACACGCGCAAGCTCTTGCGCTCGATCCCGACCGGGTACCGGCCGGGCCGCGGTTGAAGGCGGGACGTTGCGGCCATCATGTTCGGTGACTCGCGAGCCGGCCCCAAGGAGCGGCTTGCTGCCGGGCTTTCGCGCGTGATCGAACTGCGCCGGCGTTTGCACACGGATGCCGCCGTCAACGAGCGCTGGCTGGCGGTGAAACGCTGGCAGGCGTCGCGGCTGGCGCGCACCTATCCCGATCTGCTCGCCTCGCAGCGCTACCGGCCGGCCTGCGAATTCTTCCTCGACGAACTGTACGGGGCCAGGGACTTCGAGGCGCGCGACAACGAGGCGCTGCGGGTCGTGCCCAAGCTGGCGCGCATGCTGCCGGAGCGGGCGGTCGAGACGATGGCGCTGGCGGTCGAACTGGACGAGACGTCGGAGTCGCTCGACGCCCGCCTGGCGCAGGCGGTCAGCCTGCCGATCGACGCCGAGCGTTATGCGCGCGCCTATCGCGAGACCGGAACACTGGCCGAGCGCCGGTTGCAGATCGACACCGTCGACCGCATCGGCCAGACGCTGGAAAAGCTGGCCCGTGTGCCGCTGCTGGCCGGCATGCTGCACATGATGCGGGCGCCGGCCGAGGCGGCCGGCTTCGGCCATCTGCACCGCTTCCTGCAGAACGGCTTCGATGCCTTCAAGGCGATGGGGCCTGCCGGCGAATTCCTGCGCACGATTCGCGGCCGCGAAACGGCGCTGATGCAGGCGCTGTTCGACGGCCGCGTCGACGAGCTCGAGCGGCCGGAACTGCTCGTTCGCGGAATCGACGGGTGATGAACTTCAGCGGCGATCGTGCCTCGACGTCCGCCTTGCCCCGGCGGTCGTTCTCGCGCGGGCGTCAATCCAATGACCTGCGGTGGGCGAACCCGGCCCCTGGCTGCCGCGGAGGGGAAGCGGGGCCGGCCGCTGGCGCACGCGGCTCAGGCCAGATCGTCGCTCGTCGCTACCTGTTGTCGCGAACGACGCGCGTGCCGAGCAGGCGGTCGTGCAGCAGTTGGCCGTTGGGATCGAGCCGCGCCAGCGCCAGCATCGTGATCAGGCCGGCGAGCAGCGCGGCCAGGTCCCACGGCGCGCTGGCATCGGCGACGACCATGAAGACCAGACCCGGCGCGAAAAGGCTCCAGGCCAGCAGGTAGCGCAGCAGCGCGCGGGCGGGGCGGACCGGGCTGCCGTCGGGTTCGACCAGGCGCAGCCGCCACGACTTCATCGCCAGGGTCTGACCGGCGCGCACCCAGCAGTAGACGAAGTAGACGCCTACGGCGAAAAACAGCAGCGCCTGCAGGATCCAGCGCTGCTGCGGTTGCAGCGGATACTTCCACCCGGCCAGCGCCAGCAGTGCGTAGCTCACAACGAAGACCACGCCGAAGAGCAGCACCGCTTCGTACGTCATCACGGCCAGCCGCAGCAGCAAGCCCGGCGCGGGGCCCTGCGCGCGCGCCGGTGCGGACGGTCCGACTTCCTTCGGCGGTGGAACGGGCGTGCTGTCGGGCACGGTGGCGTTCAACAACGTCGGTGCGCGGTGGCGTGCCTCGCCGGCCGCCGGCCGATCACTTCTTCTTCTCCGCCGCCTTGCCGTCCTTGCGCCTGCTGCGCTCGGCCAGTTCCTTCTTCTTCTCCGGTGGCAGCGCCTTGTACTGCTCAACCGCCGATTCGCGGCTCTGCAGCGGCAGCTCGTAGGCGCGCTGGAAATTCTCGCGGGCCGTCTGCTTCTGCTGCGGGGTCAGCCGGGCGAATTCCGCCATGCGCGAGTGCAGCCGGGTCTTTCCTTCCGGCGACAGCTGCGGATATTTCTCGGCGATGTCCAGCCACTTGCGCTTGCGCTCGGCCGTCATCGTCGGCCACTGGCCGGCGAGCGGCGCGAGCGCCTCGCGCTGCTGCGGGCTGAGCGAGTTCCACGCCGGGCCCGAGGCGGGGGCCGGGGCAGGGCGGGACTGGGCCAGCGACTGATCCCGGAACAGCAGACCCGCCGCCAGCGCGGCGGTGAAAACAACGACGCGGCGGCGCATCTGGGCCGCTACCGCGCGTGGCGTTCGGCCTGCAGCAGCACGCCGAAGCCCTGATCCGCGTACGCCTCCAGCGGCGCCTCATCCAGAAGGACGGCGAAGTCCAGCGCCGCCAGCATTTCGATCTCGCGCTCCTGCTGCCAGTGGCTGATGCCGATGAAGCCGACGACGAGGGCGACCAGCGGCGCGACCAGCCCGGCGCCGCGCAGCCACATCCAGAAGCTGCCGCCTTCGTCCACTGGCGGTGCGCCGGCCGTGGCCCGTTGCAGCGCCGGCAGACGAACGGTGGCCGGTCCCGCACGGCACAGTTTGGCCAGCGCCCTGCCGCGCGCCTGTTCCAGGCGCAGCACGGTGCGGTAGTCGAGGCGTTCGGCGCCCTCGTTCAGGGCCTGCCGGACGCGAAAGGAAAATTCCTCTTGATTCATAGTGTTATGCCGCGCTCCTTCAAAGCTTTGGCAAGCGTGTGCGTCGCCCGCGAGCAGTGGGTCTTCACGCTTCCCTCGGAGCAGCCCATCGTCGCGGCCGTTTCGGCCACGTCGAGGTCTTCCCAGTAACGAAGCAGGAAAGCCTCCCGTTGACGCGCCGGCAGGCGGGCCACCTCTTCCTCGATGATCGTCACGATCTGCTCGCGGCTGTAGGCCATCTCGGTGCTTTCGGCGCGCACATCGTCGATCGCCTCCAGCGTCTCCAGCGGGTCGGCGTCGGGTTCGTCGGCCGGGGTCAGCGACGAGAACAGGGTTACCCAGGTCGAGCGGACCTTGCTGCGCCGGAAAAAATCGTGGATCGCGTTCTGCAGGATGCGCGTGAACAGCAGCGGCAGTTCGGCCGCCGGCCGGTCGCCGTAGGCCTCGGCGATCTTCATCATCGCGTCCTGGACGATGTCCAGCGCGTGCGACTCGTCGCGCACGGCAAACATCGCCTGCTTGAAGGCGCGTCGTTCGACGCCGGCCAGGAATTCGGAGAGTTCTTCTCGGGTGGCCATCAACCGGCCTCGCCGGCGCGACTGCGCCCTGCGGCCTGCCGTCAGTTGCGGTGCCGGGCATGCTATCAGAGGGGTTGGTCAGGCCCGGCCGCGTTGCCCTCGACGATCGCGTTTGCCGTTTCTGATGCGCTGCAGTATCGTCCCCGGTCTTGCACCACAAGAAGCCCTTAGCCCCGGAGCAGCCCACCCCGTTGCATCGAACACGCTAAACGCGCTCGCCGCACCGCCGGCCACAAGCCGGCATGGAACGGCATCCAATCAATCTCCCGTGGATCTTGAGAGGAGTCGCAGCATGCAGTCCATCAGCGCGGAGACCGCCGCCGACCGGCGGCCGGAAACGCAAACTGAGCAGATCACGGGCGCCGAGATCGTCGTGCGGTGCCTGGAGGAAGAGGGGGTCGAACACGTCTTCGGGTATCCCGGCGGCGCCGTCCTCTATATCTACGACGAGATCTTCAAGCAGGACAAGTTCCAGCACATCCTGGTCCGGCACGAGCAGGCCGCGGTGCATGCGGCCGACGCGTACTCGCGCTCGAGCCAGAAGACCGGCGTTGCGCTGGTGACCAGCGGCCCGGGCGTGACCAACGCGGTCACGGGCATCGCCACCGCCTACATGGATTCGATCCCGCTGGTGATCATCACCGGCCAGGTGCCGACGCACGCCATCGGCCAGGACGCCTTCCAGGAGTGCGACACGGTCGGCATCACCCGGCCCTGCGTCAAGCACAACTTCCTGGTCAAGGACGTGCGTGACCTGGCCTCGACCATCGCCAAGGCCTTCTTCATCGCCCGCAGCGGCCGTCCTGGCCCGGTGCTGGTCGACATCCCGAAGGACGTCACCATTGCCCGCTGCAGGTTCGACTATCCGAAGCAGCTGGCGATGCGCTCGTACAACCCGGTGCTCAAGGGCCACCAGGGCCAGATCAAGAAGGCGGTGCAACTGCTGCTCGCCGCCGAACGGCCGATGATCTACACGGGCGGCGGCGTGATCCTGTCCGATTCGAGCGAACTGCTGAACCGGCTGGTCGGCCTGCTCGGCTATCCGTGCACCAACACGCTGATGGGGCTGGGCGGCGTGAAGGCCTCCGATCCGCGCTTCGTCGGCATGCCCGGCATGCACGGCACGTACGAGGCGAACATGGCGATGCAGGACTGCGACGTGCTGCTGGCCATCGGCGCGCGCTTCGACGACCGCGTGATCGGCAACCCGAAGCACTTCGGGCAGGTGCAGCGCAAGATCATCCATATCGACGTCGACCCGTCGTCGATCTCCAAGCGGGTCAAGGTCGACGTGCCGATCGTCGGCGACGTGCGCGAGGTGATGACCGAGCTGCTGGCGCAGCTCGAGGCGGCGCCGGCACGCACCAACACCGCGGCGCTGAAGGGCTGGTGGGAGCGGATCAACGACTGGCGCAAGCGCGACTGCCTGAAGTACGACCGCGCAAGCCCCCTCATCAAGCCGCAGCACGTCGTCGAGACCTTGTGGAAGGTGACCGGAGGCGACGCCTTCGTGACCTCGGACGTCGGCCAGCACCAGATGTGGGCGGCGCAGTACTACCGGTTCGACAAGCCGCGGCGCTGGATCAACTCCGGCGGGCTGGGCACGATGGGCGTGGGCCTGCCGTACGCGATGGGCGTGCAGATGGCCAATCCCGGCGCGCCGGTGGCGGTGATCACCGGCGAGGCGTCGATCCAGATGTGCATCCAGGAGCTTTCGACCTGCAAGCAGTACGACCTGACGCCGAAGATCGTGAATCTGAACAACCGCTACCTCGGCATGGTGCGGCAGTGGCAGCAGATCGACTACGGCAGCCGCTATTCGCATTCGTACATGGACGCGCTGCCCGACTTCGTCAAGCTGGCCGAAAGCTACGGCCATGTCGGCATGAAGATCGACAGGCCGGCCGATGTCGAGCCGGCGCTGCGCGAGGCGTTTGGCAAGCTCAAGGACCGGCTGGTCTTCCTCGACTTCATCACCGACCAGACCGAGAACGTCTGGCCGATGGTCAAGGCGGGCAAGGGGCTGACCGAGATGCTGCTCGGCAGCGAGGACCTATGAACGACCCCCACGCTCACTTCGTTCGCTGCCCCCCGAGGGGGCGCTCAGTGCCCTTCGGGCGGCCGGGCGGGCACTGAGATGAGGCACATCATCGCAGTCCTGCTGGAAAACGAGCCGGGCGCGCTGTCGCGCGTCGTCGGCCTGTTCTCGGCACGCGGTTACAACATCGAGACGCTGACCGTGGCGCCGACCGAGGATCCGTCGCTGTCGAGGATGACGATCGTCACCACCGGCTCCGACGACATCATCGAGCAGATCACCAAGCACCTGAACCGCCTGATCGAGGTGGTCAAGGTGGTCGACCTCACCGAGGCCGACTACACCGAGCGCGAGCTGATGCTGATCAAGCTGCGCGCGGTCGGCAAGGAGCGGGAGGAGATGAAGCGGATGGCGGATATCTTCCGTGGCCGCATCATCGACGTCACCGACCGCACCTACACGATCGAGCTGACCGGCAACACCGACAAGCTCGACGCGTTCATCCGGGCGGTGGACCGCGCCGCGATCCTCGAAACGGTGCGCACCGGCAGCTCGGGCATCGGGCGCGGAGAGAGGATTCTGAGGGTCTGACGGGCCGCAGGGTTTCTTGCACAAGGGGCCGCGGAGCGGCGGTTTTTCGTGGCTTTTGACATTGCGCGCAGCGCCGGGCCGCTCCCAAGCGGCGCGCACTAACTGAGGCACGCCGCGTGCACGTGCGACGCGAAGCGTCGCGTACACGCGAAGTGAAGGAGACTTATGAAGGTCTATTACGACAAGGACGCCGATCTTTCGCTGGTCAAGGGCAAGCACGTGGCCATTGTCGGTTACGGCTCGCAGGGGCACGCGCATGCGATGAACCTGAAGGATTCGGGCGTGAAGGTCACGGTGGCACTGCGCGCCGGCGGCGTCTCGTGGAAGAAGGCCGAGAACGCCGGCTTCACGGTCAAGGAAGTCGCCGATGCGGTCAAGGACGCCGACATCGTCATGATCCTGCTGCCCGACGAGAACCATGCCGAGGTCTACAGCCAGTCGATCCACGCCAATGCCAAGCAGGGCGCGGCGCTGGCCTTCGCGCACGGCTTCAACATCCACTACGGCCAGGTGCAGCCGCGCGCCGACCTCGACGTGATCATGGTGGCGCCGAAGGCGCCGGGGCACACCGTGCGCTCGACCTACGCCGGCGGCGGCGGCGTGCCGATGCTTATCGCAGTGCACCGCGACGTCTCCGGCCGCGCCCGCGACGTGGCGCTGTCGTACGCGGCGGCGATCGGCGGCGGCAAGGCCGGCGTGATCGAGACCAACTTCCGCGAGGAGACCGAAACCGATCTCTTCGGCGAGCAGGCGGTGCTGTGCGGCGGCTGCGTCGAACTGGTGAAAGCCGGCTTCGAGACGCTGGTTCAGGCCGGCTACGCGCCCGAGATGGCCTACTTCGAGTGCCTGCACGAGCTGAAGCTGATCGTCGACCTGATGTACGAGGGCGGCATCGCCAACATGAACTACTCGATCTCGAACAACGCCGAGTACGGCGAGTACGTGACCGGGCCGCTGGTGGTCAACGAAGCGAGCCGCGCGGCGATGAAAGCCGCGCTCGAGCGCATCCAGACCGGCGAATACGCCAAGAGCTTCATCCTCGAGAACCGCGCCGGCGCGCCGACGCTGCTGGCCCGCCGCCGCCTGATGGGCGAGCACGAGATCGAGAAGGTCGGCGAGAAGCTCAGGGCGATGATGCCGTGGATCAAGGCCAACCGGCTGGTCGATCGGTCGCGCAATTAGCGCGCGGGCGCTCGCCGGCAGGCGGGCGCCGCGCTCGGCGGGTGGACGCGCGCAGGCGAAGCCCACGTTGCCGTTGCGCTCGCCGCTGACGAGCTTCGGCATCTGGCTGGTCACCCGGCCGCGCTGCTGATGGCACCTTTGCTCGCGGCTCATCGCGAGCTCACTGTCATGGCCAGCCTGTCCGTCCGCCGGCTCGCCAGGTCTGGATCGGTCGAGATGCCATGCGTCATTCGCAGCCGGCCCAGGGCGTCGCCCGGCGAATGGGCGCTGGCATAACCCCTTGAGGGTGTCCTCCTCGTTCTTGTCGATGTGACTGTTATGGAGAAAGCGGTGACGAGTCGGGTTTGGATTGCGCGGATTCTTGCAGTCGTGCTCTGCAGCTTCCTTGGTTTCGCTGCCGCCGAGCCGGCGATCGGCCGAGGTGAAGGCACGGTGCTGCAGATGACCGGCACCGCCGAGCTGGAAGTCGCCAACGACGAGGCGGTGGCGCAGTTCTACTACGAGGTGCAGGACGCCGATCTGGCGCGGGCGCAGTCGCAGGTCAATCAGCGCGTGGCCGAGACGGTGGCGCAGCTGAAACGCGCCGATCCGAAGGCGCTGGTCGAGACCGCGGGCTACAGCAGCTATCCCGTCTACCAGCCAGGCGCGCAGCGCAAGCTCGTCGGCTGGCGCGTGCGGCAGAGCGTGTCGCTGCGCACGACCGAGCTGGCAACGCTGCCGCGCGCTGTGGCTGCGGCGCAGGCGCAGCTGGCGCTCGGGGGCATCGACTTTCGCCTGTCGCGCGCGGCGCGGGAGAAGGTCGAGGCCGAACTGATCGAGCGCGCGCTCGCCAATCTCAAGGGCAAGGTCGCCGTCGCGGCGCGCGCGCTGGGCGTGCCGCCGGAGCGCACGCGGCTGGAGGAAGTGAACTTCGGCTTCGCCGCGCCGCCGGTGCCGCTGGCGCCGCGCATGCGCGCCGAGATGATGGCCAGCGCCGCGGTGGAGGAACCGCAACTGGATGCGGGCCGCTCGCTGCAGCAGCTCACCGTCACCGGCAAGGCGCGCCTGCTGCCGCCGTAACGGCGCACTGCCGTTGCGGATACCATACCGTCTGTCGATAAGCAGGCGTCTCTGGTGTCCGAGTATCCGCATCCGATCATCGCCCGCGAGGGCTGGCCATTCGTGTTCGCCTCGATAGCGGCGGCGTTCGTTGTCTGGGTGCTCGCCGGCTTTGCCTGGTCGGTGCCGCTGTGGCTGGTGGCGATCTTCGTTATCCAGTTTTTCCGCGATCCGCCGCGCGCGGTGCCACAGCAGCCCAACGCCGTGCTGGCGCCGGCCGACGGCCGCATCGTCAAGGTGGAAAAGGCGCGCGACCCGTACACCGAGCGCGACACGCTGCTGATCAGCGTGTTCATGAACGTGTTCAACGTCCATTCGAACCGTTCGCCGGTCGACGCCACCGTGGAGCGGGTCGATTATTCGCGCGGCAAGTTCATCAATGCCGATCTGGACAAGGCCTCGACCGAGAACGAGCGCAACGCGATGGTGCTGAAGCTCGACGGCGAGCGGATCACGGTGGTGCAGGTGGCCGGGCTGATCGCGCGCCGGATCCTCTGTTACGTCAAGCCCGGCGATCGCCTCTCGCGCGGCCAGCGCTACGGCTTCATCCGCTTCGGCTCGCGGGTGGACGTGTATCTGCCGCTGACCGCAAGGCCGAAAGTCGCCGTCGGCGACCGCGTGGCGGCGACGAGCACGGTGCTGGCGGAGCTTTAGGTGGCGGCGATGATCCCTGACGAGCGGCACCAGCTTCTTGTCATCCCCGCGAAAGCGGGGATCCAGGGTCGTTCGCGTCAAAGATACTGGGTTCCCGCTGGAGCCTGCCCCCGAGTGCTTGAATCGGGGGCGGGAACGACACAGCGCCGATTGGCGGGCTACTGGCCTTCAGCGGCCGCTTGATTCGCCATGCGCTTCCGCCGCCGCAAGCCGCGCCCGTTTGTCCGGCCCGCCGCGCCCGTTGTGGACGAGGTCGTCGTCCGGCCGGCGCTGCGTCGGCGCGGCATCTACCTGCTGCCCAACCTGTTCACGATGGCGGCGCTGTTCGCCGGCTTCTTCGCCATCGTGCAGGCGATGAACCAGCGCTTCGAGACGGCGGCGATCGCAATCTTCGTCGCCATGGTGCTCGATGGCATGGACGGCCGCGTTGCCCGGCTCACCAACACGCAGAGCGCCTTCGGCGAGCAGCTCGATTCGCTGTCCGACATGACCTCGTTCGGCGTGGCGCCGGCGCTGGTGATGTACGAGTGGATCCTGCAGGACCTCGGCCGCTGGGGCTGGGCCGGCGCCTTCGTCTATTGCGCCTGCGCCGCGGCGCGGCTGGCGCGCTTCAACGCCAACCTCGGCGTGGTCGACAAACGCTTCTTCCAGGGGCTGCCGAGCCCGGCGGCGGCGGCGCTGATCGCTGGCTTCGTCTGGCTGGCGATCGACAACAAGTTCCACATCAAGGACGCGGCGATGCCATGGGTGGCTTTCGGCTTCACCGTCTATGCCGGGCTGACGATGGTCTCCAGCGCGCCGTTTTACAGCGGCAAGAGCTTCCAGCTCGCCCGCAGCGTTCCGTTCTGGGTGATGATCGCGGTGATCGTGCTGATCTTCGTCGTCTCCACCGATCCGCCGGTGGCGCTGTTCACGCTGTTCTGCTGCTATGCCGTGTCCGGCTACGTCTACTGGGCGTGGCGGTGGTATCGCGGCGAGTCCAATCCGGCGCGGCCGGTGCCGCCCGAGCCCGGTCCGCGCTGACGCTCGGGTTGTCCGCTGCGACGTTTGCGCCTATAGTCACGGCCATGCTTGCGCAAGCCTCCGCCTTCCGCCTTTCCGCAGCCGGCCTCGGCCTGCTGTTCCTGCTGCTGCGCCCCGCGCGCAGATAACCCCCGCCCCACAATTCGAGTTCCACTGGCCGCCCGCGCAAAGCCGGCGGCGCGATCCTCGTTCGGAGATCAACCATGGACCGCCTGATCATTTTCGACACCACGCTGCGCGACGGCGAGCAGAGCCCCGGGGCCTCGATGACGCGCGAGGAAAAGCTGCGCATCGCCAAGCAGCTCGAGCGGCTGCGCGTCGACGTGATCGAGGCCGGCTTTGCCGCGTCCAGCAACGGCGACTTCGAGGCGGTGCGCGCCATCGCCAACTCGGTGCGCGAGTCGACGGTGTGCTCGCTGGCGCGGGCCAACGACAAGGACATTTCCCGCGCGGCCGAGGCGCTGTCGGGTTGCGAGAACCGGCGCATCCACACCTTCATCGCCACCAGCCCGCTGCACATGGAAAAGAAGCTGCGCATGAGCCCGGAGCAGGTGCACGAGCAGGCGAAACTGGCCGTGCGCTTCGCCCGCAAGTTCACCGACAACATCGAGTTCTCGCCCGAGGACGGCTACCGCTCCGAGCCGGATTTCCTCTGCCGCGTGCTGGAGACGGTGATCGCCGAGGGCGCGACGACGATCAACATCCCCGACACCGTCGGCTACGCGGTGCCCGAGCTTTACGGTGACTTCATTGCCAACCTGCGCCGGCGCATTCCCAATTCCGACAAGGCGGTCTGGTCGGTGCACTGCCATAACGACCTCGGCATGGCCGTGGCCAACTCGCTGGCCGGCGTGAAGATCGGCGGCGCGCGCCAGGTCGAGTGCACGATCAACGGGCTGGGCGAGCGCGCCGGCAACTGCTCGCTCGAGGAAGTGGTGATGGCGGTGCGGACGCGGCGCGATTACTTCGGGCTGGAGGTGGGCATCGACACCGGCCACCTGGTGCCGGCATCGAAGCTCGTCTCCGGCATCACCGGCTTCGTCGTGCAGCCGAACAAGGCGGTGGTCGGCGCCAACGCCTTCGCCCATGCCTCCGGCATCCACCAGGACGGTGTGCTGAAGGCGCGCGACACCTACGAGATCATGCGCGCCGAGGACGTCGGCTGGGTGGCGAACAAGATCGTGCTGGGCAAGCTTTCGGGCCGCAACGCCTTCAAGCAGCGGGTGCAGGAGCTCGGCATTCCGGTGGAGAGCGAAGGCGAAATGAACGCGGCCTTCGCCAAGTTCAAGGAACTGGCCGACCGCAAGGCCGAGATCTTCGACGAGGACATCCAGTCGCTGTTCTCCGACGAGTCGGTTACGCCGCACGACGAGCACTTCAAGCTGGTGTCGCTGTCGCAGCACTCCGAAACCGGCGAGCGGCCGCACGCGCGCGTCGTCATCGCCATCGGCACCGAGGAGGTCGCCGCGGAGGCCGACGGCAACGGGCCGGTCGACGCCTCGCTCAAGGCGATCGAGGCGAACGTGAAAAGCGGCTCGGAGCTTCTGCTGTATTCGGTCAACGCCATCACCACCGGCACCGAGTCGCAGGGCGAGGTCACCGTGCGGCTGGGCCGCGCCGGTCGCATCGTCAACGGCGTCGGTGCCGATCCGGACATCGTCGCCGCCAGCGCCAAGGCGTACCTGAACGCGCTGAACAAGCTGTACACGACGACCGAGAGGCTGAACCCGCAGACGTCGATGACGCCCTGAGCCGGCGAGTGACCAAGCTCTGCCCGAAGGTCATCCTTGAAGGCACGCGGCTGACCTTCAAGACCGACATCGCCTTGGCGCTGAACGAGCATCCGCGCATCGTCGGGCCGCGCAAGTACCGCTATCACTCGCCGCTGGTCTCGGCCGAGTGGTGCGCCTTCACCAATGTGCCGTGGGGCCGCGGCCTGATCAACTTCGCGCCCGAGGAAGAGGCGCTTGCGATGGAGACCTACGCGACGTGGGTGCGCCTGTTCGAACTGCAGCGCTACTACTCGTGGATCGTCGACCGCTTCCACATCTCTACCCGTGCGTACCAATTGCAGGCGCGCGGGCGCGACTATGACTTCGTCTGGCTCGAGGACCGCCTGCTTCCGCTCGGCTTCCGCCTGGTGTTCATGACGCGTTCCCCGGAGTCGTTCGCCGCGGCCCGCGCCGAGCGGCTTAAGGTTTCCGGCAAGCCGTCGCAGTACGATGACCTCGACGCCTTCGTCCGCGAGCAGGCGCTGATGAAGCGCCTGGTCGGCGAGTCACGGCTGCCGAAGCTCGCGCTCGACATCTCCGACAACGACGTCGGCCGGGCGGTGGAGGCGATTGCCGACTGGCTCGAGGCAAGCGGCGGCCTGCACGCGCCGGCCTGAGAAGGTGTGAGTCTTTCTACTGCGCGTCCCGATCTCGGCCTTGCCGGCCGCGCTCGCGCTGGCACGCGCTCGCCCGCTCGCAGGCACGAGGCATGCCGCAGTGGCATGCCTCGTGTCCCGCTCGCGCCTGCGCTGCTCGCTGTACGACTCTGTACAGGTCCGCTGCTTGGCGCGACATCGGGCCGCTCGCGACGAAATCTTCACACCTTCTGGGCCGGCGGGGGCTTCGGCTATAATGTGCTGCTTCACGGCACGGCCTTCCTTCCGTGTCCGCGTGTACGTTCTGAAAGGGAAATCCATGCCTGTTGCCGACATCAAGAAGGGCGACATCGTCGCCAAATACCAGCGCTCCAAGACCGACACCGGCTCGCCGGAGGTGCAGGTAGCGCTCCTTACGGCGCGCATCAACGAACTGACCGAGCACTTCAAGACCCACGTCAAGGACCACCACTCCCGTCGTGGCCTGCTGAAGATGGTCAGCCGGCGCCGCAAGCTTCTCGATTACCTCAAGGGCAAGAGCCCCGAGCAGTACAAGGGGCTGATCGAGAGCCTCGGCCTTCGCAAGTAAACGTGTTTCCTCCGCTGCACCGCGGCCTTGGGGTGAGCCCCGGCGGTCCGTGCTGCACGCCCATCCCGTCGCGCACGCCCCGGACGCGGGCTTTGGTGGCGACGAGTCCCGCCGCCGGCGGCCGCAGCGCTGACCGGAGGCATCCGGCCGGAGCGGGCGAGCGGCCGCGCTCCTTCGAGAAAGGACAAGTAACGTGTTCGAAAAAGTAAGCAAGTCGTTTCAGTACGGCGCTCACACCGTCACCCTCGAGACCGGCGAGATCGCCCGCCAGGCCAGCGGCGCAGTCGTGGTGTCGATGGAGGACACCGTGGTCCTGGCCACCGTCGTGGCCCGCACCGAAGCGAAGCCGGGACAGGATTTCTTCCCGCTGACCGTCGACTACATCGAGAAGACCTACGCCGCAGGCCGCATCCCCGGCGGCTTCTTCAAGCGCGAGGGCCGTCCCTCGGAGAAGGAGACGCTGACCAGCCGGCTGATCGACCGTCCGATCCGGCCGCTTTTCCCCGACGGCTTCTTCAACGAAGTGCACGTGGTGATCCACGTGCTGTCGGTCAACCCAGAGATCGATCCTGACATCCCGGCGATGATCGGCGCCTCGGCGGCGCTGTGCGTGGCCGGCATCCCGTTCAAGGGCCCGATCGGCGCCGCGCGCGTGGCCTACGTCGACGGCCAGTACGTGCTGAATCCGACCGCCAGCCAGCTGAAGGAATCGAGGTTGAACCTAGTGGTGGCCGGCACCGAGCGCGCGGTGCTGATGGTCGAGTCCGAAGCCGACCAGTTGCCCGAGGACGTGATGCTCGGCGCGGTCGTGCATGGCCATGAACAGATGCAGGCGGCGATCAACGCCATCCATGAACTGGTCCGCGACGCCGGCAAGCCGGTGTGGGAGTGGCAGGCGCCGGCGAAGAACGAGGCGCTGATCGCCAAGGTGATCCATATTGCCGGCGCGGATCTGCGCGCCGCATATGAGATCCGCAGCAAGCAGGCCCGCACGCAGAAGCTGCGCGATGTGCACGCGCTGGTGCTTGGCCGCCTGGCCGACGACGCGGCGGCGGCGGGCACGACGCCGCCGGACCGCAACGAGGTCGGCGACATCTTGTTCGAGCTGGAATCGAAGATCGTGCGCAGCCAGATCCTCGAGGGCGAGCCGCGCATCGACGGCCGCGACACGCGCACGGTGCGGCCGATCGCGATCCGGCTCGGCGTGCTGCCTCGGACCCACGGCTCGGCGCTGTTCACCCGCGGCGAAACGCAGGCGCTGGTCACCGCCACGCTCGGCACCAAACAGGACGAGCAGATCATCGACGCGCTGATGGGCGAGTACCGCGAGCGCTTCATGATGCACTACAACATGCCGCCGTTCGCCACCGGCGAGACCGGCCGCATGGGCACGCCGAAGCGGCGCGAAGTCGGCCATGGGCGTCTGGCCAAGCGGGCGCTGGCGGCGGTGTTGCCCACCGCCGATGAATTCCAGTACTCGATCCGTCTGGTCTCGGAGATCACCGAGTCGAACGGTTCCTCGTCGATGGCCTCGGTCTGCGGCGGCTGCCTGGCGATGATGGACGCCGGCGTGCCGGTGAAGGCGCATGTGGCCGGCGTGGCGATGGGCCTGATCAAGGAAGGCAACAAGTTCGCCGTGCTCACCGACATCCTCGGCGACGAAGATCACCTCGGCGACATGGACTTCAAGGTCGCCGGCACTGCCACTGGCGTGACCGCCCTGCAGATGGACATCAAGATCGAGGGCATCACCAGGGAAATCATGCAGGTGGCGCTCGCCCAGGCCAGGGAAGGGCGCATGCACATCCTGGCCGAGATGCAGCGGGCGATGGACGCGCCGCGCGGCGAACTGTCCGCCTTCGCGCCGCGCATGATCAAGATGAAGATCAACCCGGAGAAGATCCGCGACGTGATCGGCAAGGGCGG
>CAZDXQ010000027.1:0-47785 GCA_964509545.1 uncultured Burkholderiaceae bacterium
ACCAGGTGGCGTAGGTCGAGAACTTGTAGCCGCGGCGGTATTCGAACTTGTCGACGGCCTTCATCAGACCGATGTTGCCTTCCTGGATCAGATCGAGGAACTGCAGGCCGCGGTTGGTGTACTTCTTGGCAATCGAGATCACCAGCCGCAGATTGGCCTCGGTCATCTCGCGCTTGGCCTTGCGCGCCTTGGCCTCGCCAGTGGCCATCTGCTTGTAGACCTCGCGCAGGTCCTTCAGCGGCAGCACGATGCGCTTCTGCAGGTCGGAGAGTTTCCCCTGCAGCTCGTGCACCGCCGGCAGGTTGCGCGACAGCACCTCCGAGTACGGGTGCCCGCCCTCGGCCTCGCGCGTGACCCAGCGCTGGTTCGTTTCCGCGCCCGGAAAGGCCTTGAGGAACTGCGGCCGCGGCATGCCGCACTTGTTGACCATGATCTCGTAGATCTGCTTCTCCATGCTGCGCACCTCCTCGACCTGCCGGCGCAGCGAGTCGCACAGCCGCTCGACCATCTTGGCGGTGAAGCGCAGCCCCATCAACTCGTCGAGGATCCTGGTCTGCGCCTTGACGTAGGCAGGCGACTTGTAGCCTTCTTTCTCGAAGGCCACGCGCATCCTGTCGAAGAGCCTGCGCACGACCTCGAACTTCTCCAGCGCGCGCGACTTCAGCTCCTCGAGCTGACCGGCGGTCATGCCGCTGGCGCCGAGGTCGGTCGTCTCCTCGCCTTCGTCGTCCTCGTCTTCGCCGCCAGCCGAAGTGGCCGTCGGGAAGCCTTCGCTGTCGTCGACCAGGCCGTCGACGACCTCGTCGATCGGCGTCGTGCCGGCGGCGATCCGGTCGGCGTGCTCGAGGATCTCGGCAATGGTCGTCGGGCAGGCCGAGATCGCCATCACCATGTGCTTCAGGCCGTCCTCGATCCGCTTGGCGATCTCGATCTCGCCCTCACGCGTGAGCAGCTCGACCGAGCCCATCTCGCGCATATACATCCGCACCGGGTCGGTCGTGCGGCCAAACTCGGTGTCGACGTTCGACAGCGCCGCCTCGGCCTCCTCCTCGGCATCCTCGGAGGACGTCGCCGAAGGCGCGTTTTCCGTCATCAGCAGCGTCTCGGCATCCGGCGCCTGGTCGAAGACCTGGATGCCCATGTCGGAGAACGTGCTGATGATGGCGTCGATCGCCTCAGCGTCGACCAGGTTGTCCGGCAGATGGTCGTTGATCTCGGAGTAGGTCAGGAAGCCGCGTTCCTTGCCCAGCTTGATCAGCGCCTTGAGCTTGTTGCGGCGGGCCTCGAAGTCCTCCTGCGGCCCTGGCGGCATCCGCTTCAGTGCCTCCTGCAGCGCCTTTTCCTTGGCACGACGATCCTTCGCCCGCTGCCGCGGGGTCATCTTCTCGACAACCTGCACGGCCTCGTCGACGGAGTCGTCACCCGCTTCCGGCACGGCATCGACAGCGTCGCCGGGCACGGCCTGTTCCTCGTTTTGTGCTTTCGGCTTGCGGCCTGGCTTGCCTTTGGCAGGAGCCGCCGCGGCCGGCGCCACCGGGACCTTCGCCGCAACGATCTTGCGCTTGTCGATCGCGTCGTCCGCCTTGGTCCGTCCCGCGCCAACCTTGGCCTTTTCGGGCTTCCTTGCCGCGGAGACGGCACTCGCCGGCTTGGCCGGGGTCACCGCCTTCTTTGCCGAATGTTTGCCCGTGGTTGCCTTGTGTGCCATCCGCTCACCTGTCTGTGATTTGCGCTGGGCCGGTCATCACCGCCCGGCGACTGCCGCGGCACGCCGCCTTCTTCGCCTCGGTCCCACCAAACACCGACTCAGAACCCGCATATGGGGCCTGGGTCGACGCTGGACAACTGCAAGGCTTTCCTTGCCCGTCCCACCCGAGACGGCCGGCGCGCCAGACTGCACCGCCCAGGGCACTACGGCCCGCCGAAGGGTGCCTTCGGATATTTGCGTTGGGTCGACAAGCGACGGTGGCCGGCGACATGCGTAACATAAAATTGTATCAGTGCCTCGCCTGCCCACTGCCCTGCTCGCCCGCAGCCATCTCGCCACCTGGACCTGCCATCAAACGCGCTCGTCGCTGCGACAGTTGCCGGATCCGAGCCAGCGTATCCACGCCAGGCTGCACCTGTGCCGCCAGCGCCTCCAACTCCCCGTTTAGCCGCCGCAATTCGAGTTTGGCGAGTGCCCCGGCAAGCTCGTGCCGCGCCGCTTCAAGATCCGCCTCGGCCACGAGTTGGCGCGCGGCCGCGGCCCTGTACTCCTCTGCGAACTCGCTTTCGGCAAGAAGTTCCTGCAACGATCCCGAGGTGAGGCCCGCCGTCGCCGCCGCAGTTCGCGAGACTTCAATGACCTGTCGGTCGATCGCCCCGTCGCCCGCGGCAAACTCGTTGGCCAAAGCGGCTTCGAACTCGCTGGCCAGGGCGGGATAGGACATCAGGTACTGCAGTACACGCTCCTTCAGGTTCGCCGTCTCCACCGCATGGCGCCGTGTCTCGGTCCTGGGCGCCGCCGGCACGCGCCGCCACGGCTTTAGTCCGAACAACGCCTCGACCTCGGCCGCCGGACTTCGCGCCGCTTCGGCAAGTTCGCGCAACATCTGCAGGCGGAGCGCGCCGGCCGCCATCGTTGCCACCAGCGGCTTGGCTTCGGCCAACAGGGCGGCTCGGCCCTCGGCAGCGTCGAGATCCTTGCCCTCGGCAAGCGAACGAACGAACCACCGCGACAGCGGCATAGCCCGATCCAGTTCCGCTGCAAAGGCTTCGGCGCCGTGCGCCTTTACCAGGCTGTCTGGATCTTCCCCTTCGGTCAGCAGCAGAAAGTCGATGCGTTTGGTGTCCACCAGCGCCGGCAATGCCGCTTCCAGCGCCCGGCGTGCCGCTTTGCGTCCAGCGTCGTCGCCGTCGAAGGCGAAGATCACCTGTTCGGCCAGGCGTAGCAGCTCGCCGACATGGTGCGGCGTCACAGCGGTGCCCAACGCGGCGACGGTCTCCTCAAAACCGGCCTGCGCGAGCTGGATCACATCCAGGTAGCCCTCGCAGACGATGACGCGCCGCCTGCGCCGGATGGCCTCCTGAGCTTCGAACAGACCGTACAGTTCGCGCCCCTTGTGAAAGACGGGCGTCTCTGGCGAGTTCAGGTATTTCGGCTCCGATCCGTCGAGCGAACGCGCGCCGAAGCCGATCACTGACCCGCGCCTGTTGCGGATCGGAAACATGACCCGGCCGCGGAAGCGATCGTAGCGTTTGCCTTCCCCTTCGATCACCAGCCCCGCCTCCACAAGCTGCGGCTGCCTGTAGTCATCGAAGGCCGCCGCCAGCGCATTCCACTCGCCCGGGGAATAGCCCAGCCCGAATCGGGCCGCGGTCGCGCCTGCCAGGCCGCGTCCCTTCAGGTAGCGGATCGCCGGCTCGCTTCCCTTCAACTGCTGTCGGTAGAAATCCGCCGCACGCTGTAGGATTTCTGTCAGCGCCTTGACCCGGCTATCCGGCTGACCGGAGGTGCCGGATCCTTCGGGCACGCTCATGCCGACCTGCTGCGCCAGTTCCCTGACGGCATCGACGAAGCCGAGTCCACGATGCTCCATCAGGAAACCGATCGCGGTGCCGTGCATGCCGCAACCGAAGCAATGGAAGAACTGCTTGCTCGGGCTGACCGTGAACGACGGCGACTTTTCGCCGTGGAAGGGACACAGGCCGAGGAAGTTCTGCCCTGACTTTTTCAACTGCACGTATCGGCCGACCACGTCGACGAGATCGACGCGGGCCAGCAGATCCTGGATGAATCCTGCCGGGATCACGGACGATGAACAGCGCAGGGAGGGCCGAGATCGATCATTTTGCGCTCCCTGCAGCAGCACCGAGGCGACTGGCGCACGAGGGGCCCGGCGTCGGGAAGCGCATGCAGCAAGTGGCGTCAATCAGCCCTGCAGCCGCCTTTTCACCAGCGCGGAGACCTGGCTCATGTCGGCACGCCCGGCCAGTTTCGGCTTCAGCAGGGCCATCACCTTGCCTAAGGCCGAGGATTCCGTGGCCCCTGCCTCGGCTACAGCAGCCTCGATCGCGGCCTCGATTTCGGCAGGCGCGAGTTGCTGCGGCAGATAGGCCGACAGGACGGATATTTCCGCGGTTTCCTTGGCCACCAGGTCGGTGCGGCCCCCGGCTTCGAACTGCGCGATCGCGTCCTTGCGCTGCTTGATCAGCTTCTCGACGATCGCTGTGACCAGCCCGTCGTCAGCCTGCACCCGGCCATCGACCTCGCGCTGCTTGATGGCGGCAAGCAGCATGCGAATTGCCGACAGGCGCTCGGTCGCGCGCGCCTTCATGGCCGCCTTCATGTCCTCGGTGATGCGATCCTTCAGACTCATCATGGCCTCCCGGCTTTGAAGGCGCAGAAAACGAAAACGCGCCCTTAGGGGCGCGCTCGCAGCAATGTCGGGCGGAACTTTGCCGCCCGGCGCCCTAGTACAGCTTCTTGGGCAGCATCTGGCTGCGCAGCCGCTTGAAATGGCGCTTGATCGCGGCCGACTTCTTGCGCTTGCGCTCAGCGGTGGGCTTCTCGTAGAACTCGCGCGCCCGCAGTTCGGTCAGAAGACCGCTCTTCTCTATGGTGCGCTTGAAGCGGCGCAGGGCAACCTCGAACGGTTCATTTTCCTTGACGCGAATGGTAGGCATGCAATGTCTGCAGAAGTTCATGCCTGCGGCGTACCACCGCAGGAAAGCAACAAATTATAGCACGTCTCGGGAAGCGGGCGACAATCGCCGGCACGCCGTCATGGCGCGACGACGACGCCGGCACTTGTACCGGGCCAAATGCGAGCCTTGGCTAGACTGGGCCGGCTTCCGCCGGAGGTCTTTCGACAAGGCCAAGGCCACGGCTTTCAGGATTCCTCGTGATCGTCCTCGGTCTTGAAACCTCCTGCGACGAGACTGGCGTTGCGCTGCTGGACAGCGAGCGCGGCCTGCTCGCGCACGCGCTGCACTCGCAGGTCGACATGCACCGCGCCTACGGCGGCGTCGTTCCGGAACTGGCCTCGCGCGACCACGTCCGCCGCCTGCTGCCGCTGCTGGAACAGACACTCGCGGAAGCGGATCTGAGGCTGGCGCAGATTGACGCCATCGCGGTGACCGCCGGGCCGGGCCTGGTCGGGGCACTGCTGGTGGGCGCCAGCGTCGCCCATGCGCTCGGCCTCGCGCTGGGCCGGCCGGTCATCGACGTCCACCACATGGAGGGACACCTGCTTTCGCCGCTGCTGGCGCAGCCACGGCCGGAATTTCCGTTCGTCGCGCTGCTCGTCTCGGGTGGACATACGCAGCTGATGCGGGTCGACGGCTACGGCCGCTACTGGTTGCTCGGCGAAACGCAGGACGACGCCGCCGGAGAGGCCTTCGACAAAACCGCGCAGCTGCTTGGGCTGGACTACCCGGGGGGACCGGCGGTTTCCAGGCTCGCCGAATTCGGCGTCGATGGGGCATTCACCTTTCCACGTCCGATGCTGCACAGCCGTGACCTGAATTTCAGCTTCAGCGGGCTGAAGACCGCCGTACTGACGGCCACACGCAACGTCGGCGACCTCTGTGAGCAGGTCCGGGCGGACATCGCGCACGCGTTTGTCAGTGCCGTGGTCGACGTGCTGGTGCGCAAATCGCTCTCGGCGCTCGCGCAGACCGGCTTGCGGCGGCTGGTTGTTGCCGGTGGCGTTGGCGCCAACCGTCAACTGCGAGCGCAACTGCAGCGCGCCGTCGAGCAGGCAGGCGCCGAACTGTTCTTCCCGCCGCAGGAGTTTTGCACCGACAACGGCGCCATGATCGCGATGGCTGGGCTGGCCCGGCTGCAATCGGGAGCCGTCGGGTCGAGCCTCGCTTATTCGGTTCGGCCGCGCTGGGCCCTCGGCGAGGCGCGCTGAAGCTCGCCCTAGCCTGAATTCGCCTTCTCGCCGATGCGGCGTTCGCGGCCGGCGCGCAAGTTGGCGATGTTCTGCCGGTGGCGAACGATCAGCAGCACGCTCATCGCCGCGGTGACCGCCGCCAGGCTGATCGAGCCCGTGCGCCACAGCAGCGCGATCGGCGCGAAAATCGCGCTGCCGAGGGACGCCAGCGACGAGTATCGCCATACGATGGCAAGCACGAGCCAGGCGGCGCAGGCGGCGATGCCGGCCCCCCCGTCGAGAGCCAGCATTGCGCCGAGAAAGGTAGCCACCCCCTTGCCGCCCTTGAAGCCGAAGAAGACGGGGTACAGATGGCCGACAAAGGCCGCCAGCGCCGCCAGAGCGACACCCAGCTCATGGACGCCGAAGGGCACGCCGTAGGAACGCACCAGCCACACCGCTATTGCACCCTTGGCAGCGTCACCCGCCAGCGTCAGGGCTGCCGCAGCCTTGCTGCCCGAACGCAGCACGTTGGTCGCGCCCGGATTGCCAGAGCCGTAGCTGCGCGGATCGGCCAGGCCGAACAGTCGGCTGACAACCACTGCAAAGGAAACGGAGCCGAGCAGGTAGGCGCCCGAGATGACCACGGCCCACGGCAGCATCGACGCGCTCACAGCCTCAGGATTCCAGCGCGCAACTGACCGCAAGCGCGCCGAGTTTTTCAGCAAGAACGGATGGCGCAACCTCTACCAGGTATCCGCGGCGGCCGCCGTTGATGAAGATGCGCGGCAGTTGCAGCACGCTGCGCTCGACGAAGATCGGCATCGACTTTCTCAGGCCAAACGGCGACGTCCCACCGACTTGGTAGCCGGTATGGCGCTGCGCGATATCCGGCGCGCACGGTTCGACGCGCTTGCGGTCGATCTGCCGCGCCAGGTTCTTGGTCGAGACCTTGCGGTCACCATGCATCAGCACGATCAGCGGCTTGCCGTGCTCGTCCTGCATCACCAACGTCTTGACCACCTCATGCTCGGAGATCCCGAGCGCCTGAGACGACACCGCCGTGCCGCCGTGTTCGACGTACGGATAGACGTGCTCCAGATATGGCACACGGTGCATGCGCAGCCAGGCGGTCGCTGGCGTTTCGGAAACATGCAGCGCCTTGTTCATCGGCGCGCAGTCTAGCCGCGTGTTCGCCTAGCCGCGCGGGTGATGGCGGGCGTGCAGCGCCTGCAGCCGCTCTCGCGCCACGTGCGTATAAATCTGGGTGGTCGAGATGTCGGCGTGCCCGAGAAGCAGTTGCACGACGCGCAGGTCAGCGCCGTGGTTGAGCAGGTGGGTGGCGAAGGCGTGGCGCAGCCCGTGCGGCGACAGCGGCGCGCGGATGTCGGCCAGCAGCGCATAGCGGCGGATCAGCTTCCAGAACATCTGGCGCGTCATCGACGCGCCGCGGCGTGTCACGAACAGGGCGTCCGTGCTGCGTCCGTCGAGCAGCGCTGGGCGCGCCCGCCCGCAGTAACGATCCAACCACAGTCTTGCCTCCTCGCCTACGGGCACAACGCGCTCTTTCTGACCCTTGCCGGTGACGCGCACCAGCCCGTCGGCGAGCGACACCTCCACCAGCTTCAGCCCGACCAGTTCTGAAACCCGCAAGCCCGTTGCATACAGCAGTTCGAGCATGGCACGGTCGCGCAGGCCGAGGTCGGATTCGGTATCCGGCGCTGCCAGCAGCGCTTCGACCTGCGCTTCGGTCATCGCGCGTGGAAAGCGCGGCGGCGCCTTGGCGCCGACCAGGCGCAGCGTCGGGTCGACACCGATCAGGCCCTCGCGCAGTGCCCAGCGGTAGAAGCGGCGCAACGTGGCGAGGCGTCGATTGGCGCTGCTGGCGCGTGACACTGCAAAGGTTGCCGCGAAATACTGCTGCAGATCCGCGGCGCCGGCCGCAAGAAGATCGCCTCCTTGCAGGAATGCCGCGAGCTGGCGGAGATCGCGGCGATAGGCCGCCAGCGAGTTCGTCGCCAGTCCATCCTCCAGCCAAAGCGCATCGATGAAGCGGTCAACCAGCGGCGACGCCGCAGCCGCAGGCCCGGTCGCCTTCGCCGGTGGGCCCTTCGCGCTCACCTTCTGCCAAACCGGCTGCCGCGACGGCGATCCCGGCATCGGTTGCGCAACCGGCAAGGCCCGGCCATCAACGGGCTTCGTCCTGCCGAATCCCGCACGGTCAGCCGCCGAGCAATCCTTTCTTGAGGTTCGCATCGACCGGCTTGTCGCCGATCCAAATGCGCAGCACCGCTTCGAAGAAGTCCTCACCCGCGATCGCCGTGCCCCGTGGCTGCCCATTGACGACGATGCGCGTGCCCGTGTCCGGGCTGAACTCGAAATCGATACGGTCGCCCTTCTTCGCCTCGCCGACCGTCTTCAGGTTCGCGTTCAGCGTTTCGATCTGCGACTTGAACCCCGCCAGTTGCTGCTCGCTGAGATTGGCCTTCAGGCCATCGTTCAGGGCACCGGCGAAGGTCTCGGCATCGACATCGCGCAGCATGCCGATCGCCACCCGCCTTGGCCCCTTCTGGCCGAGCAGCGCCGCGGCGGTGTTCGCCTTCTGCGGCACATACAGCCCGGCCGCATAGACCTTGAAGAAGACGCGGGTGCGCACGCCGGTGCCGTTCAATTGCAGAGGCTGGCCACCGATCTGCACTGCCGGATCGAACTTGACGCCTTCCACTTCCACCGTCTGCGCCTGCGCGAGTCCGGCAACCGCCGAAATCAGCAGCGTCGCCAGAAGCCTCTTCATCTGTCCCTCCCTTTTTCGATCTGAGCGTGGAACTCAAACCTGCTCGACACCCGCTGCCCGCCCCAGCCCCTTGGGCAGCGGGAAGACAACGTTCTCCTGCACACCGTCGAGCACGCGCACCCGATTCGCGCCCAGCAACTTCAACTGCTCGATCAGCGCCTGTACCAGCGATTCCGGCGCCGAGGCCCCGGCGGTGACGCCGATGCGGCGTTTGTCCTTCAGCCATGCCGGGTCGATGCTGTCGGCGCTGTCGACCAGATGCGCCGGGACGCCAAAGCGTTCCGCCACTTCGCGCAGCCGGTTCGAATTGGAACTCGTCTGGCTGCCGATCACGATTACGAGATCGACCTGCGGCGCCATCACTTTCACCGCGTCCTGCCGGTTCTGCGTCGCGTAGCAGATATCCGCCTTCTTCGGCTCGGCAATGTGCGGGAAGCGCCGCTTCAGCGCGGCGACGATCTGCGCCGCATCGTCGATCGACAGCGTCGTCTGCGTCACATAGGCAAGGCGTTCCGCATCGCTGACCTCGAGCCGCGCGACGTCGTCGACGGACTCGACCAGATGAATCCCCCCATCGGCCTGACCCATCGTGCCTTCGACCTCGGGGTGTCCGGCGTGGCCGATCATCACGATCTCGCGGCCCTGCGCCCGCATTCGTCCGACCTCGACGTGCACCTTGGTCACCAGCGGACAAGTCGCATCGAACACGCGCAGACCACGCGACTGCGCTTCGCTGCGCACCGCCTTGGACACGCCGTGCGCCGAGAACACCACCGTGCTGCCCGCTGGCACCTCGCTGAGTTCATCGACGAACACCGCGCCCTTGTTGCGCAGGTCGGCCACGACATGCGTGTTATGAACGATCTCATGGCGAACGTAAATGGGCGCACCATGGACCTGAAGCGCCCGCTCGACGATCTCGATCGCCCGGTCGACCCCGGCACAGAAGCCGCGCGGCTGCGCCAGCAATACTTCCATCAGAGCACCCCGATCACGCGGACGGAAAAGCGCAACGGCATTCCCGCCAACGGATGATTGAAGTCGATCACCACGCGCCGGGCGTCGCGTTCCTTCAGCACTCCGGCCAGCCGGCCGCCATCGGGTCGGTTGAATTCGACCACGTCCCCGGGCGCGTAATCGACGTCCGGGCCGGCGTTCGCATCGAAGGTTGCGCGGGACAGGGTCTGCACCAGAGCGGCGCTGCGCGCCCCGAACACCTCCTCCGCGCCCAGCTCGAAGAAAGCCTCGTCGCCTGCGGCCAAGCCCTGCAGCCGCGCCTCCAGCCCCGCCGCCAGATGTCCGCCACCCAATTGCAGCGTCGCCGGCCGCCCGCCGAGCGTGCTGACCACCTCACGCTCCGCTCCATCGACCAGCGCTGCAAGCCGATAATGCAGGGTCACGTGCGAAACGGGTCCAATTCGGTTCATGGCCAACGGCAGGAACAGGCAAAGGATTGTAGCCAATGGCCCCCGTACGACCGTTCGCGACTGGCCTGAAGCCGAGCGCCCGCGCGAGCGACTGCTCCGCCATGGTCCGCAGTCGCTGTCGGAGGCGGAACTGCTGGCCATTTTCCTGCGCGTCGGCCTGCCCGGCCGCAGCGTGCTCGATCTAGCGCGTGGTGCTCTGGAGCGGTTTGGCTCGCTCAATGGCCTGCTCAACGCGCCGCGCGCCGACATCGAGGCGATGCCCGGCTTCGGACCGGCCAAGTACACGCAACTGCGGGCCGTGATCGAACTGGCCCGGCGCGCGCTGCACGAGGAGGTGCGACGCGAACGGTTGCTCGATTCGCCGCCGAAGGTTCGCGAGTATCTGCGGATGTCGATCGGCCGCCTGCCGCACGAGGTCTTCGCCGCCCTGTTCCTCGACGCGCAGAACCGCCTGATCGACGACGACATCCTCTTCCGCGGCACGCTGACGCAGACCAGCGTCTACCCCCGCGAGGTCGTCAAGCGGGCGCTCGAACGCAACGCCGCGGCGGTGATCTTCGCCCACAACCACCCCTCGGGCCTGGCCGAGCCAAGCCGTGCCGACGAGCTTCTGACCCGCACGCTGCGCGAGGCGCTGGCGCTGGTGGACGTGCGCGTGCTCGACCACCTCATCGTCGCCGGCAGCGCCTGCGTGTCCTTTGCGGAGCGCAGCCTGCTTTGACCCGCAAGGGACGCGCACGGCATTGCGGGCCGGCTGGAAGACCGCCCTCGAGGCAGGTATACTTTAGAGCTTTCGTTCGGCCGCCTCGACCTTGAGGCGTTCAAGTCTGGAAGCCGCAGCGGACCGAAGGATCGAATCGAGGAACAAGTCATGGCACGCGTGTGTCAAGTCACAGGCAAGAAGCCGCTGGTCGGCAACAACGTCTCTCACGCCAACAACAGGACCAAACGCCGCTTCCTGCCCAATCTGCAGGACCGCCGCTTCTGGGTCGAGAGCGAGAAGCGCTGGGTTCGTCTGCGCCTGACCAACGCCGGCCTGCGCACGATAGAGAAGCAGGGCATCGATGCCGTATTGGCCGACCTGCGCGGCCGTGGTGCACTCTGACTCAGGACGGGAGAGCGACGATGGCCAAGGGTGCCCGTGAAAAGATCAAGCTGGAATCGACGGCCGGTACCGGCCACTTCTACACAACGACCAAGAACAAGCGCACCACGCCGGACAAGCTGCAGTTCATGAAGTTCGATCCGGTCGCGCGCAAGCACGTCGCCTACAAGGAAACGAAGCTCAAGTAGGGAAACGCGCGCAACAAAAAAAACCGGCCGCACGGCCGGTTTTTTTTGTTGCGCGACGCGCCGCTCAGGATGCCGGCGCGTAGCTGCGGATACGCAGGGCCGCTTCCTGCAGCGCGCGAATGCCGCTGGCTTCGGCGCGGGCGATCCAGTCCTGCAGGTGCGCCAACATCTGCTCACGCGAGGCGCTGCCCCGTTCCCAGATGGCAGCCAGTTCGACACGCATGTCGACCAGCGTTCGCATCGCCCGGCTTTGCGCCAGCAAATCGCGCAGCGTCTGCTGCTGCGCCGGTGGAATGGCCTGCACGTCGGATTTCCGCAACCAGCGGCGCAGTGCGGCGAAGCGCTGCCGCTCGGCAGCGGGAAGGCGCAGTCGGCGCAGTTCTTCATTCAGCGTCGCGCGCAGCCCGCGCGCGTAGCGGGACAGCAGGTCGTAGCGGTTGGCGATCACGGCCTGCAGGGTCTGAACGTCGACGCCCGGCCGCGGCGTGTCCACCCTGGCCACCGGCGCCAGACGCAGCACCTTCGCCAGACCCAACGCCGACAGCGCACGGATGTATGCCCAGCCGAGATCGAACTCGAACCATTTGCTCGACAGCTTGGCCGATGTCGGGAACGTGTGATGGTTGTTGTGCAGTTCCTCGCCACCGATCAGCACGCCCCAGGGGCTGATGTTCGTGGCCGCGTCCGGGCTGTCGTAGTTCCGGTAACCCCAAAAATGACCGATACCGTTGATCACCCCGGCAGCGAAGAAGGGGATCCAGATCATCTGCACCGCCCAGACCGCAAGGCCGGCGGCACCAAACAGGATCAGGTCGGCGCCGAGCATCAGTCCACAGCCCTGCCAGGTGAAGCGCGAGTAAACGTTGCGCTCCAGCCAATCGTTCGGCGTGCCGTGTCCGTACCGGGCGAGCGTCTCCTCGTTCTTCGCCTCGTCCATGTAAAGCTCCGCCCCCTGCCACAGCACCTTCTTCAGCCCGCGCGTCTGCGGGCTGTGGGGATCGTCGCTGGTCTCGCATTTGGCGTGGTGTTTGCGGTGGATCGCGACCCACTCCTTGGTCTGCATGCCGGTCGTCAGCCACAGCCATGCACGAAAGAAATGGGCAACGATCGGGTGCAGGTCGAGCGCGCGGTGCGCCTGTGACCGGTGCAGAAAGATCGTCACCGCGGCGATGGTGACGTGCGTCAGCAGCAGCGTGGCCAGGACCAGCTGCCACCACGACAGGTTCAGCACGCCACCATCCAGAAACTCGATCAGATACATGCAAGCTCCAAAGCCCTCCGGTGCGCCCGGACAAGCAGAAAAATCAATAACTTTGCATTGTACGTGGGCACGGATACGGTGCCTAGCGTCCGATGGGAGCCCGATCAGCCGAGCTCGGCCGTGTCCGCCCCGGCCGCGATACGGCCTCGGCTGCCTCAGCCACGCCGCTGCAGTGCCGCGGCGAAGAAACCGTCGCAGCCGTGAACGTGCGGCAGCATCACGAAGTACGGTGCACAACGGTCCAGACCGGGAACATCGATCCCCTGCGGCCGCAGGATGTCGGTCGCAGGCAACAGCCTGAACTGCGGCTGATCGGTAAGGAAGTCTTCGATCACTCCTTGGTTTTCCTCGGCGAGCACAGAGCAGGTCGCATACACCAGGCGGCCGGCCGGCTTGACCAGTCGCGCCGCAGCGCGCAGCACGCTGCGCTGCACGGCGCTGACCCGCAGCAGTTCGCGCTCGTCGAAGCGCCACTTCAGATCCGGATTACGGCGCAATGTGCCGCTGCCCGAGCACGGCGCATCGACGAGCACGCGGTCGATCTTTCCCGACAGACGCTTGACGCGCAGGTCATTTTCACTGGCGATCACCGCCGGGTGAACGTTCGACAGGCCGCTTCGCTTCAGCCGCGGTCCGAGCCCGGCCAAACGGCGCGCATGGACATCGAACGCATACAGTCGGCCGGTCGAGCGCATCAGGCTGCCCAGCGCCAGTGTCTTGCCGCCTGCGCCGGCGCAGAAATCGGCCACCATTTCGCCTCGCCGCGGCGCCACCAGCCGGGCGATCAGTTGGCTGCCTTCGTCCTGGACTTCGATCTTGCCTTCCTGATACAGGGGCCAGCGCGTCAGCCCCGGCTTTTCGAGCAGGCGGACGCCTTCGGGCGAATACGGCGTCGGCACGGCGTTCAACGGGGCATGCAGGCGTGTGGCGGCGCGCAGTTCGGCCAGCACCGCATCGCGCGTGGCGCGCAGCGTGTTTACGCGAAGATCGAGCGGCGCCGATTCGCTGAGCGCTGCGCACAACGGCGCGTAGTCGTCGTACTGCGCGCTAATCCGCTGGTACAGCCAAGGCGGCAGTTCGGCCTGCACCGCTTTCGGCGCAGCCGAAAGCCGCATCGCAAGCGCATGACGCACGGCGCGATCGTCATTGCGCAGCGCGCGGGAATCGAGCGCCGCCGCGCCGTGCTGGCGGGCCAGCGTGATCAGCGCCGCCAGCCGCGGCGCACGCTCAGGCTGGGCCGGTTGCATGACCCAGCGCAGGCTGGCGTAACGGCGCAAGGCAAAGAAGACCGCCTCGGCGATCAGCCCGCGATCGCGGCTGCCCAGCTTGGCGTGCTGCTTGAAATAGCGCGACATCACCGCGTCAGCGGGACTGTCGAAGCGCAGGACCTGCGCCAGTAGCTGGGCCAGATGGTCGACAACGAGCGAGGTAACGCGCTGGCCGTTCATGCCAGCAGCGCCAGCGCGTCGGGGGGCAGGTCGCGGGTCTTGACCCTCCCGCCGACTAGGCTGATCCGGCCTTCGCAGATCCAGCGCAGGCAGCGCGGCAGCAGCAGGTGTTCGCGTGCGAGCACCCGCGCCGCCAGCGCCTCCTCGTCGTCGTCGGCGTGCACGGCCACGGCGGCCTGCGCGATGATCGCGCCGCCGTCGACCGCATCGGAGACGAAGTGAACGGTGGCTCCATGCACGCGCACACCGGCAGCGAGGGCCTGCCGGTGCGTCGCCAGGCCCGGGAATGCGGGCAGCAGCGACGGATGAATGTTGACCAGACGGCCGCCATAGCGTGCGACGAACGTGCTGCCGAGCACGCGCATGAAGCCGGCGAGCACGACGACATCGGCGGAAAACGCGTCGATCGCCTCGGCCAGCGCGGAATCGAATGCCTCGCGCGAGGCGAAGCGCAGATGCTCGATCACCGTGACGGGAAGGCCATTCTGCCGCGCAATCGCCAGGCCGGCCGCATCGGCACGGTTGCTGATCACGCCGACGACGCGAGCCGGCACCTCGGTGGCCCAGCGTTCCTCCCGCGCCGTGCGCAGGATCGATTCGAGATTGCTGCCGCGACCGGAGATCAGGCAGACGATGCGTTTCATTCGGCGCGGATTCTACGCGCCGGGTCGTTTGCGCTTCGGCTGATGATCCTGCGGCAGACGGAACGGGGCGCACGGGCCGGTTCGTATAATCCGCGCGCGTTTTGCCCTCCGACTCGATGAAGATTTTCCGCGGCATTGCCCGCCGCAGCGAACGCGTTCCGGTGGCGCTGGCGATCGGCAATTTCGACGGCGTGCACCGCGGCCACCAAGCGCTGCTCGCGCAGCTGGTGGCGGCCGCGCGCGGTCATCGGCTCAGCCCTGCGGTGATGACTTTCGAACCGCACCCGCGCGAGCTGTTCGCGCCGCAGAGCGCACCGGCGCGGGTGGCCAACCTGCGCGACAAGATCAGCGCGCTGGCCGCCGCGGGCGTCGAGCGCGTCTTCATCCAGCATTTCAACCGGCGCTTTGCCTCGCTGACGCCCGAACAGTTCATCGGCGACGTCCTGGTGTCCGGCCTCGATACGCGCTGGCTTCTAGTCGGCGACGACTTCCGCTTCGGTGCGCGCCGCTCCGGCGATGTCGATCTGCTGCGTAGACGGGCGACGCATTACGGCTACGTCGTCGAACAGTTGGCAACCGTGCAGGAGCACGGCGTGCGCGTTTCCAGTTCCGAGGTCCGCGAAGCGCTAGCCGCTGGCGACCTTGCCCACGCGGCAACCCTGCTTGGCCGGCCGTATGCGATTTCCGGCCGTGTCCTGCACGGGCGCAAGCTGGGCCGCGAGATCGGATTCCCGACTTTGAACCTGCGTCTGGCGCACAAGCGACCCGCCGCGCACGGCATCTATGCAGTGCGCGTCCACGGTCTCGGCGACCGGGCCCGGCCGGGCGTGGCCAGCATCGGCCTGCGCCCCACCGTCGACGACACGGGCCGCTGGCTGCTCGAGGTGCACCTGTTCGATTTCGCGCAACAGGTCTACGGCAAGCTGGTGCGCGTCGAACTGGTGCACAAGCTGCGCGACGAGACCAAGTACGAGTCGGTGCAGGCACTGACCACGGCCATCCGCAACGACGCGGCAACGGCGCGTGCCCTGCTCGCTCCGGTCGATCCGGCACCTTGACGTCGCGGCTTGCACGGCGCCGTCGCAGCTTGTCCGTAAACTTCAGATTTTTCCACTTCGAAAGCCGGACGATTCTTCGCGCCGGCCGGATGCCTTGCGGCAAGTCGCGGACCCACGAGTTCGTACGGCAGCCAGCGCAGGCGCCTGACCGGTCGGCGGGCCGACTTCCGAACGCCTTCGAACCTTGCAGAGCCCGAGGGGGCCAAGGAGCAATCAATGGCTGACGCCGACAAGACGTCCAAAGGCAAGCCGGCTGCCGATCCGGCAAGCCGGAAATACCCGCTGAACCTGCCCGATACGCCGTTCCCGATGCGCGGCGACCTGCCCAGGCGCGAGCCTGGCTGGGTGGCGGACTGGGACAGGCGCGGCGTCTATGGCGCAATTCGTGCTGCCCGCAAGGGGGCGCCGAAATTCATCCTGCACGATGGCCCGCCGTATGCGAACCGCGAGATCCACCTCGGCACGGCGGTTAACAAGATCCTGAAGGACATCGTCGTCAAGACCCGTTCGATGGCCGGCTTCGACGCCGTGTATGTGCCGGGCTGGGACTGCCACGGCATGCCGATCGAGATCCATATCGAGAAGAAGTTCGGCAAGAACCTGCCCCGCGCCGAAGTGCAGGCGAAGGCGCGCGCGCACGCGGCCGAGCAGATCGGGCTGCAGATGGCCGGCTTCAAGAGGCTCGGCGTGCTTGGCGACTGGAGCAACCCATACAAGACGATGACCTTCAAGGCCGAAGCCGACGAGATCCGCACGCTCGGAAGGATGATGGAGCGCGGCTTCGTCTACCGGGGGCTTAAGCCGGTGAACTGGTGTTTCGACTGCAACTCGGCGCTGGCCGAGGCCGAGGTCGAATACATCGACAAGAAGACGCCGGCGATCGACGTCGCCTTTGCGCTTGCCCGCGGCGAGGAGCAGCGCGTGGCCGCGGCCTTCGGCGTGGCGGCGCTGGGTAAGCCCACCTATACCGCGATCTGGACCACGACGCCGTGGACGATCCCCGCCAACCAGGCGCTGAACTTCCACCCGGAGTTCACCTACGCGCTGGTCGATTGCGGCGACCGCCTGCTGATCCTGGCCGAGTCGCTGGTCGACTCCTGCCTGCAGCGCTATGGCCTGAAGGGCCGTGTCACCGCCACCTGCGCCGGCGCCGCGCTCGAGCGACTGCGCTTCCGCCACCCGCTGGCCGGCCTCGATAAGGGCTACGAACGCGACGCTCCGGTCTACCTCGGCACCTATGTGACCGCGGATGCCGGCACCGGCGTCGTCCACTCGGCGCCGGCCTACGGCGTCGAGGATTTCGATTCGTGCAAGTCGTACGGCATGGCCAATGACGAGATCCTCAACCCGGTGCAGGGCGATGGGCAGTACGCGGCGAACTTCCCGCTGTTCGGCGGACAGAAGATCTGGGACGCCAACCCCAGGATCGTCGATGCACTGCGCGTGGCCGGCAATCTTCTGCACGCCGAGCAGCAGGCGCACAGCTACATGCACTGCTGGCGGCACAAGACGCCGCTGATCTATCGCGCCGCCTCGCAGTGGTTCGTGCGCATGGACGGCGCCACGCGCGAGACCGCCGGCGCGATGCAGCGCGAGACCGTGGGCGAAACGCTGCGCCAGACCGCGCTGCACGCAATCGAGGCCACCGCGTTCTACCCGGCATGGGGAAAGGCACGGTTGCACGGAATGATCGCCAACCGCCCCGACTGGTGCATCTCGCGCCAGCGCAACTGGGGTGTGCCGCTGCCGTTTTTCACGCACAAGGCGACCGGCGAACTGCATCCGCGCACGCTGGAACTGCTCGAGGCTGCGGCGCAGAAGGTCGAGGCCGGCGGCGTCGAGGCGTGGAGCCGCGCCACGGCAGCCGACTTCCTGCCGCCTGCGGAGGCGGCTGACTACGACAAGATCAATGACATCCTCGACGTCTGGTTCGATTCCGGCTCGACGCACCGCACGGTGATGCGTGGCTCGCACGCGGCCGAACTCGCCTACCCCGCCGACCTTTACCTGGAAGGCTCGGACCAGCACCGCGGCTGGTTCCATTCCTCGCTGCTGATCGGCGCGGCAATCGATGGCCGCGCGCCCTACAAGGGGCTGCTGACGCACGGCTTCGTCGTCGACGCGCAGGGTCGAAAGATGAGCAAGTCGCTCGGCAATGGCATCGATCCGGTCGAACTCGCCGAGAAGATCGGCGCCGAGATCATGAGGCTGTGGGTGGCGGCGACCGATTATTCGGGCGAGATGTCGATCGGCGACGAGATCCTCAAGCGCGTCGTCGAGAGCTACCGCCGCATCCGCAACACGCTGCGCTTCCTGCTCGCCAATACCAGCGACTTCGATCCTGCCCGGCACGCGGTGCAGGTTGAGAAGATGCTGGAGATCGACCGCTACGCGCTGGCGCTCACCGCCCAGATGCAGGCCGAAGTGCTGGACTCGTGCCAGCGCTACGAGTTCCACCCGGTGATCGCGCGGCTGCAGACCTTCTGCTCGGAGGATCTCGGCGCGTTCTACCTCGACATCCTGAAGGACCGGCTATACACCACCGCCGCCGACTCGCACGCCCGCCGCTCGGCGCAGACGGCGCTGTGGCACGTCACGGCCAGCCTCTTGCGGCTGATGGCGCCGTATCTGAGCTTCACCGCCGAGGAGGCGTTCGCGGTGTTTTCGCCCAATGCCGCCGGCACGATCTTCACCGAGGTCTATCACGAGCTGCCCGGCGTGGCCGGCCACGAGGCGCTGCTGGAAAAATGGAGCCGCATCCGCGCCGTGCGCGCCGATGTGCTCAAGGCGATCGAGGCGCAGCGCGAGGCCGGCAAGATCGGCTCGTCGCTGCAGGCGGAGCTCGATCTGAGCCTTTCCGGCGACCGGCACGCGCTACTCGCCACGCTCGGAAACGACCTGCGCTTCGTGACGATCACCAGCCGGGCGACGCTGCATCGGGTGGCCGGCGAGGCCGACGAGAAGATCGTGGTCACGCCGTCGCCGCACGCCAAGTGCGACCGCTGCTGGCACTGGCGCGCCGACGTCGGCCGCGATCCAGCCCACCCGACGATCTGCGGCCGCTGCGTGGACAACCTGTTCGGCGCGGGCGAAGCGCGGGCCGCCGCCTGATGGCCTTCGCGCAGGAAAAAGGCTGGCCGCAGAAGCTGGCGCCATGGCTGGCGCTGGCCGCGGCGATCGTGGCGCTCGACCAGATCGCCAAGATCACCATCGAGCGGCTGTTCGACTACGGCGACGTTCACCCGGTCACCGGTTTCTTCAATCTCGTGCTCACCTACAACAAGGGCGCAGCGTTCTCCTTCCTCGCCTCGGCCTCCGGTTGGCAGAAGCAGTTCCTCACCGCCATCGGCATCGTCGCCTCGCTGTTCATCGTTTATCTGCTGGCGCGGCACGGCACCCAGAAGCTGTTCTCGCTGGCGTTGGCCCTGATCCTCGGCGGCGCCATCGGCAACGTGATCGATCGCCTTGCTCACGGGCATGTGATCGACTTCCTGGACTTCCACTGGCGTGGCTGGCACTGGCCGGCGTTCAACGTCGCCGACTCGGCGATCGTCTGCGGCGCGGCGCTGCTCATCGTCGACGAACTGCTGCGCGTGCGCAGGGCCAGGTGACGACGGTCTGGGACTATTCGGGGCTGATCGCCGCCGCTTACGACCGGTACTTCGGCGCCGAGCCGTTCTGGGACCAGGCGTTCTACCAAAGTCGGCTGCGCACCAACAGCGGCCGCGCGCTCGAAGTGGCCTGCGGCACCGGACGGCTGCTGCTGCCGCTTCTGCGCGACGGCCTCGAAGTGGAAGGGCTCGACACCTCGCGCGACATGCTCGACCGGCTGCGCGCCAAGGCGCGGGCGATGAACCTCGCGCCGGTGCTGCACGAGGCGCCGATGCAGGACTTCGACCTGCCGGGCCGCTACCGCACCGTGTTCGTGCCGGCGGGTTCCTTCGGCATCCTCGTCGAGCCGGACGAGGTCCGCGCCGCGCTCGTCTGCTTCCTGCGCGCCCTCGAACCGGGCGGCGAGGCGCTCATTCCCGTCAGCGAGGCCAGCGCGCAAGATGCGCCGATCCTCGACTGGCGCGAGCGCCGCAACGTCCACGTACCGGAATACGACGCGCAGGTCGTCGCCCACGAGCGCACTGCCTACGAGGACGACGGCCGCATCCAGCGCTGGTTCGTGCGCTACACGGTCGATCGACCCGGCAGGCCGCAGGAGGTCTTCTTCCGCGAGCACCGGCTGCGCCATTACCACGACGACGAGTTCCGCGCCCTGCTCGCCGAGGCCGGCTTCGGCGGCATCTCGATGCGCCGTGGATATACTGAGGCGGAGTCGTGCGATCCCGACGACAACCTCGTCTTCTCCGCCCGCCGACCGCGATGAACCTGCAGGGCAAGCGTCTCGTCATCGGCATGACCGGCGGCATCGCCGCCTACAAGACCTGCGAACTGGTGCGCCGCCTGCAGGACGAAGGCGCCAGCATCCGCGTGGTGATGACGAAATCGGCGCAGGAGTTCGTCACCGCCACCACGATGCAGGCGTTGAGCGGCCAGCCGGTGGCCACCGACCCGTGGGGCGCCGAGGGCGCGCGCGTGGCCAATGCGATGCCGCACATCGACCTGTCGCGCGACGCCGACGCGCTGCTGGTCGCCCCGTGCACGGCGAACTTCATCGCCAAGCTTGCCCACGGTCTGGCCGACGATCTGCTGTCGACGCTGGCGCTGGCGCGACGCCTTGCGCCGCCCTGCCCGCTGCTGGTGGCGCCGGCGATGAACGTCGAGATGTGGAACAGCCCGGCGACGCAGCGCAACATCGCCACGATCCGTGCCGACGGCGTCGAGATCCTCGGCCCGGCCAGCGGCAGCCAGGCCTGCGGCGAGACCGGCGCCGGCCGCATGCTCGAGCCGCACGAGCTGCTGGAGGACCTGATCGCCTTCTTCCAGCCGAAGCGGCTGGCCGGCCGACGCGTGCTGATCACCGCCGGACCGACCTTTGAACCGATCGACCCGGTGCGCGGCATCACCAACCTGTCCTCTGGCAAGATGGGATTCGCGCTGGCGCGCGCTGCGCGCGAAGCCGGCGCCAAGGTCACGCTGATCGCCGGGCCAAGCAGCCTGGCCACGCCGCGCGGTGTGCGCCGCATCGACGTCGTCACCGCCCGCGACATGTTCGACGCCGTGATGGGCTACGCCAACCGCGCCGAGGTGTTTATCGCCGTAGCCGCCGTCGCCGACTGGCGTGTGGCCAACGTCAGCACGCAGAAGCTTAAGAAGAATGCCGGCGCCACGCCGCCGACGCTGCGGTTCGAGGCCAACCCCGACATTCTGGCGAGCGTCGCCGCCATGCCCGGCGCTCCGCTTTGCATCGGCTTTGCGGCGGAAAGCGAAGACGTCGTCGCCCATGCGCAGGCCAAGCGGGCTGCCAAGGGCATCGCCATGATCGTCGCCAACCAGGCGCAGGACGCGCTGGCCAGCGACGAAGCCGAACTGCACCTGATCGACGCGGCGGGCGTCAGCACGCTGCCGCGCGCGCCGAAGCTGGCGCAGGCGCGCGAAATCGTCGCCACCATCTCGCGGCGGCTCGGCTGAGTATCACGATGATCGATTCGCGCGAACCCCCGAACGGCGATTTCGTTGCCTTCGTCGAGAAGATCGAGCGCGAGCAGCTGGCCCGCGCATTGCAGACAAACAAACCGGCGCTGGCCACTGCGGGCACAACAGCCGCCGAGGGCGATGCAAAGAACCGCGCGCTTACGGCGACGGAGGCGCAGCGCGTGCTCGATGCGTTGAAGTCACAGGCCAGGCAGGGCAAGGCTCCGCTCGGCGCGATGGTCGGCGTATTCCTCGGCGCAGCGCTGATCGCCTTCGGCCTGCTCGCCGAAGGCGGCATCATTCTCGTCGTCGTCGGCGCGGCCCTGCTCTGGCACAGCCTGCGCAGGCTGCGCGCCGCCTCCGCCGCCGCGATGTCCGGCACGGCCGCGCAGCAGGTCGACCTCGTCTTCGGCGAGGAACCGTCGAAGGCTTCACGAAAGCGCGGCAGATGAAGCTCGACATCAGGATCCTCGATCCGCGGCTGCGCAGCCAGCCACCGCACTACGCCACCGCGGGCAGCGCCGGGCTCGACCTGCGCGCCTGTATCGACGCGCCGGTGACGCTGTACCCGGGCGAGGCGCAACTGCTGCCCTCCGGGATCGCCATTCACCTGGAGGACGCCGGCTATGCGGCGCTCGTCCTGCCGCGCTCCGGCCTCGGCCACAGGCACGGCATCGTGCTCGGCAACCTCGTCGGCCTGATCGACTCCGACTACCAGGGACAGGTGATGGTGTCCTGCTGGAATCGCGGCAACGAGCCGTTCACCGTGCAGCCCATGGAGCGGATCGCGCAGATGGTGGTCGTGCCGGTCCTTCAGGTGCAGCTGAACGTCGTCGACGAATTCCGCGAGAGCCACCGCGGCGCCGGCGGCTTCGGCTCAACCGGCAGGCGTTGATGCTGCAGCGGCTTGCGCGCGGGCTGCTGCGCGCTTGCGGCTGGCGTGTCGAGTTCGACGGCCTGCCGGGGCCGCGCGGCATCATCATCGTCTACCCGCACACGTCGAACTGGGACTTCGTCATCGGCCTGCTTGCCAAGTGGGCTATCGGCGTGCCGCTGCGCTTCGTCGGCAAGGAGTCGCTGTTCCGCGGCGTCACGGGGGCGACGCTCGGTCGGCTGATGCGGCTGTGGGGCGGCCGTCCGGTCGACCGGCACAGGGCCAGCGGCGCCGTCGAGCAACTCGCGCAGCTGATGCAAAGCGAGCCGTGGTTCTGGCTGGCGCTGTCGCCGGAAGGCACACGCAAGTTCCAGGACCATCTGCGCTCGGGCTTTTACCACCTCGCGCTGGCGATGCAGGTGCCGGTTGGTCTGGCCTTCATCGACTACGGGCGACGGTCCGTCGGCGTGCGCGACTACGTGCGGATGAGCGGCGATGTCGCGGCCGACCTGAACCTTCTGCGCCGCTACTACGCCGACAAGCGCGGCCTGCATCCGCACAAGGCGGCCACCATCGCCTTTCGCACCTCGCGCACGGGAGACCGCGTGTGAAAACGACGACCCTGCCCGACGTGTCGCTGCCGAGGCAGCGCAGGATTTGCGCCGCATCGCACGCCGGCGAATGGCCGAGTCGGGCGCGACAGGCCGATCGCCGACAGTCGACGGCCAATCGACTTCTACGCCGGTCGCAGTTCAGAACTGATCGGCGCCATTGCGCCTGTCGCCGCCCGCAGAAAAAAGAAACGGCGACGCATCGCGCCGCCGTCGCCTCGAACCGGGTCCGATCGTGGGCCGGTCGCAGTCGGCCATCAGCCGAGCATGTCGGCCCAGACGGTCTGCGCCCAGCTCCAGGCGTACTGACCCTCGAACACCCACTGTGCGCGGTCCGGCCCGGAGACGCCGCTGGCACCGGTGACGACTTCCATCGTCTTCTTCTCGGGCACCCAGCGATGCACGCTGGCAACATGGATCGCATTCTTGTCGTCGATAAAGCTGTAGCAGGTGTTGGCCATCATCGGCGGCACCGGGGCGCGGCCGTTCATCAGCTCGACGATCGCCGCGGCGGCGGCCTTGCCGTGCTGGTTGGCCATGTGGCCGGACTTCGGCATCAGCGGCGCCGACAGCGTCGCGTCGCCGAGCACGTGCACCCCGGGCACCTTGATCGACTCCAACGTCATCCAGTTGACTTCGCACCAGCGGTTGTTGGCGGTGATCAGCCCGGCATCGCGGGCGATGTTGGCGGCGCGCTGCGGCGGAATGAAATTCAGCACGTCGCCCTTGATGCGGTCACCCAGAGTGGATAGGAAGGTTCGGCCTTTGACGTTGACTTCATTGATCGCCACGTTCGGCCGGTACTCGACGATGCCCGCGTAGTCCTCCTTCCAAACGCGAGTGAATAGCGGCCCCTTGGAGGTAACCTGCGGGTTGGCATCGACGACGATCAGCTTGCTCTTCGGCTTGCGCGTTTTCAGGTAGTGGGCGATCTGGCAGGTCCGCTCGTACGGTCCGGGCGGGCAGCGATAAGGCGCCAGCGGCACGCTCAGGACCACGGTGCCGCCGTCGGGCATCGCCTCGAGCTGGCGGCGCAACAGCACCGTCTGCGGCCCGGCTTTCCACGCATGGGGAATGACGTCGGCGTCCGCCGCGGTCATCCCGATGATGCCCTCGTACATGTACTCGGCGCTCGATTCGATGCCAGGCGAGACGACCAGCCGGTCGTACGGCAGGCTCGAACCGGAGGCGAGTCTGACCTGCTTCTTGCCGGCGTCGATCGCGGTGACCGTGTCGTGCACTACGTTGACGCCACGCGCGCGCAGACCGTCATAGCCCATCGTCAACTGCTCGATCGTGCGGCTGCCGCCCAGCACGAGGTTGGAGATCGGGCAGGAAATGAAGCTGCGGCTGGGTTCGACCAGGGTGACGTCGATCGCGCCTTCGGACCACAGCCGCAGGTACTTGGCCGCCGTGGCGCCGCCCCAGCCGCCGCCGACTACGACCACCTTGCCCTTGGAGCCGCCCATCGTCGCGCACGCCCCCAGCGTGCCGACCGCGGCGCTGGCGGCGGTGAGTTTCAGAACGTCGCGCCGCGTGAAGTGCTTGCCCGTCATCGTCGCCTCCCTTTCAGCGTGCCGCCGGCTGGCGCGAAAAATGCTCGGCCACCGCGTCGATCTGCGCATCGCTGTAGCCCTTGGCGATCTGGTGCATGATCGTCGCAGGCCGCTTGCCGTCACGGAACGCACGCATCGCCTCGGCCAGGCGCTCCTTGTTCACGCCGGCCAGGCTGGGCGTCGTTCCTTTGGATACCCCCGCAGTGCCATGGCAGTTGGCACAGTTGGCAGCGACGTAGCGGGCGCTGTTGGCGTCAACCTGCGCCAGCACCGGCACCGGGGCGACGGCCAGTACGGCGAGGCCCGCGGCAGCCCGGGCGACGATTCGTTTCGTTCGCATCTGTGTCTCCTCCTCTACACGGGGGCAAGAAAAAAAGCCCGGAGTTCTGTACCCCGGGCTCACTTTTCACTGTTCGGCCCGCCTTGTCAATATCGCCGATCAGGCCTATCGACTCCGGCGCACGACCGGGCAACCCTATTCGGAAAGTACGGTCTCGTCCTGCGGCGCCGCCGGCGCATCGCCGCTCGCATCGGGAGGAAAATCGAGCGTGATCTGGTCGTTGTCGTCGACATCGACGCTGACCTTGCCGCCGCCGACAAGCCGGCCGAAAAGCAGTTCGTCGGCCAGCGCCTTGCGGATCGTGTCCTGGATCAGCCGAGCCATCGGCCGCGCGCCCATCACCGGATCAAAGCCCTTCCTGGCGAGGAACTTGCGCAGCCTGTCGCTGAACGTGATGTCGACCTTCTTCTCGTGCAGCTGGTCTTCGAGCGCCATCAGGAACTTGTCGACCACGCGCAGGATGATCTCCTCGTCCAGCGCGCGGAAGCTGATGATCGCGTCCAACCGGTTGCGGAACTCGGGCGAGAACATGCGCTTGATATCGGCCATCTCGTCGCCGGCCTCGCGTGCATTGGCGAAACCGATCGACCGCTTCTGCAGCGTCTCGGCACCGGCGTTGGTCGTCATCACGATGATCACGTTGCGGAAATCCGCCTTGCGGCCGTTGTTGTCGGTGAGGGTCCCGTGATCCATCACCTGCAGCAGGATGTTGAAGATGTCCGGATGCGCCTTCTCGATCTCGTCCATCAGGAGCACCGCATGCGGCTTCTTGCTGATCGCCTCGGTGAGCAGGCCTCCTTGGTCGAAGCCGACGTAGCCCGGGGGCGCGCCGATCAGCCGGCTCACCGCGTGCCGCTCCATGTACTCCGACATGTCGAAGCGGATCAGCTCGATGCCCATGGTGAACGCGAGCTGCTTGGCGACCTCGGTCTTGCCGACACCGGTCGGACCTGAAAAGAGGAACGCGCCGATCGGCTTGTCCGGCTTGCCGAGCCCGGAGCGGGCCATCTTGATCGCCGCCGCCAGCGCTTCGATCGCCGGATCCTGGCCGAATACGACGTTCTTGAGATTCCGCTCGAGGTTCTTCAACTGCGTACGGTCGTCGGAGGAGACCGTCTGCGGCGGGATGCGCGCGATCTTGGCGATGATGTCCTCGACATCGGTCTTGCCGATCGTCTTCTTGCGCCGCGACACCGGCAGGATGCGCTGCGCGGCGCCGGCCTCGTCGATCACGTCGATCGCCTTGTCGGGCAGGTGCCGGTCGTTGATGTAGCGGGCCGACAGCTCGGCTGCGGCCTGGATGGCGCTGGAGGAGTAACGCACGCCATGGTGCTCCTCGAAACGCGACTTCAGGCCCTTGAGGATCTCGATCGTCTGCTGCACCGTCGGCTCGGTCACGTCGATCTTCTGGAAGCGGCGCGACAGCGCGTGGTCCTTCTCGAAGATGCCGCGGTACTCGTTGTAGGTCGTGGCGCCGATGCACTTCAGCTGTCCGCTGGCCAGCGCCGGCTTAAGCAGGTTGGAGGCATCGAGCGTGCCGCCGGAGGCGGAGCCGGCACCGATCAGCGTGTGGATCTCGTCGATGAAGAGGATGGCGTTCGGATTCGACTTCAGCTGCTTCAGCACCGCCTTCAGGCGCTGCTCGAAGTCGCCGCGGTACTTGGTGCCCGCCAGCAGCGCGCCCATGTCCAGCGAATAGACGCTGGACTGGCCGAGGATCTCGGGCACATCGCCCTTGACCACCCGCCAGGCCAGCCCTTCGGCGATCGCCGTCTTGCCCACCCCGGCCTCGCCGACCAGCAGCGGGTTGTTCTTGCGCCGGCGGCACAGCACTTGGATCACGCGCTCGACCTCGGGCTCGCGACCGATCAGCGGATCGATCTTGCCGTCCTTGGCCATCTGGTTGAGGTTGACCGTGTACTGCTCCAGCGGCGAGGCCTGCGCCTCGCGACCGTCGGCCTGCTCCTCCTCCTTCTCGCCTTCCTTGCTCTTGCCCTTTTCCTCGCCCTGCGGGCTCTTCGTAATGCCGTGCGAGATGAAGTTGACCACATCCAGCCGGGTCACGCCCTGCTGGTGCAGGTAGTAGACGGCGTGCGAATCCTTCTCGCCGAAGATCGCCACCAGCACGTTGGCGCCGGTGACCTCCTTCTTGCCATTGCTGGTCGACTGAACGTGCATGATCGCGCGCTGGATCACGCGCTGGAAGCCCAGCGTCGGCTGCGTATCCGCTTCCGAGTTCGGCGGCAGGGTCGGGGTGTTGTCGGCGATGAAGTTCTGCAGGCTCTTGCGCAGATCTTCGATGTTGCAGGCGCAGGCGCGCAGCACCTCGGCCGCCGACGGGTTGTCCAGCAGCGCCAGCAGCAGATGCTCGACCGTGATGAATTCGTGTCGCGCCTGCCGGGCCTCGACGAAGGCCATGTGCAAGCTGACTTCCAGTTCCTGCGCGATCATGCTTCCTCCATCACGCACTGCAGCGGGTGCTGATGCTGCCGTGAATAGCTGCAGACCTGCTCGACTTTCGACGCGGCGACGTCCCTCGGATAGACGCCACAGACGCCGCGGCCCTCATGATGCACCTTGAGCATGATCTGGGTCGCCTGCTCCCTGCCCTTGCCGAAGAACTTTTGCAGCACTCCTACCACGAACTCCATCGGCGTGAAATCATCGTTGAGCAGGACGACCTGGAACATCGGCGGCGGCTTGACCCGGGAAGCCTGCTTCTCGGTGACCGCGCCCTCGTCGAACCGCTCGCTCATAACGCCATTGTAGATAGCGCCCCGCCCTTGCCGCAGGGCGCAAAAAGCGTCTCAATCATAAGTGAACTCAGCGCTTCGGCCGCGTCGCATACGCCTTGGACCGGCGCTCCCGGCGCTTCGTTTCCCCCCCTTCATAGCGCCCGGCAAGGGCCACGGCAGCGGCCGCCCGCCGAACGGCCGTCGCCGGCATCGGAAAGGATCGCCGCGCCGGCAACGCCGGCCGGCGGCGCGTTCGCCTTTGCCTCGCCCGGCAGACCTTGACGGCCACCGGGCATGTTGGAAAATGAGCGGATTCGCCCACAGCCGGGGGGTCCGACAGGAGCGGCGAATGGCGGCGCCAACGGTGCAGCGGAGGCGGCGACGCGGGGAGAGGGGTCGAAACCAGCAGTGCCACGGCGATTGGCGGCTCGGCGGGACGCCTCAGGGTGACGTTGCAGCGAAGGAAAGATAAATGGCTACAGGCACTGTGAAATGGTTCAACGACGCCAAGGGGTATGGCTTCATCACCCCGGATGACGGAGGCGAAGATCTGTTCGCACACTTCTCGGCGATCCAGATGAACGGCTTCAAGACCCTGAAGGAGGGGCAGAAGGTCGTCTTCGAGGTGGTCACCGGCCCGAAGGGCAAGCAGGCCTCGAATATCACGCAGGGCGGCAGCTGACGCGCCCGGCGTGAGCGTAAGAAAACCCCGCCTCGGCGGGGTTTTTTGTTGGCCGAGCGCGTAGCGCCGCTCACATCTGATCGATCATGGCCTGGCCGAAGCCAGAGCACGACACCTGCGTGGCGCCGGGCATCAGCCTGGCGAAATCGTAGGTTACGGTCTTGGCGAGGATGGCCTTTTCCATCGAAGTGATGACGAGGTCCGCCGCCTCGGTCCAGCCCATGTGGCGCAGCATCATTTCCGCCGACAGGATTTCCGAGCCGGGATTGACGTAGTCCTTGCCGGCGTACTTTGGCGCGGTACCGTGGGTGGCTTCGAACATCGCCACCGAGTCGGACAGGTTGGCACCCGGCGCAATGCCGATGCCACCGACCTGCGCCGCCAGCGCGTCCGAGATGTAGTCGCCGTTCAGGTTCATAGTGGCGATCACGTCGTATTCGGCCGGGCGCAGCAGGATCTGCTGCAGGAAGGCATCGGCGATGACGTCCTTGACGACGATGTCGCCGTGCGCCGCCTTGATCTTCATCCAAGGTCCGCCGTCGAGCAGTTCGGCACCGAACTCCTTCTGTGCCAGCCCGTAGCCCCACTTGGTAAAGGCACCCTCCGTGAATTTCATGATGTTGCCCTTGTGGACGAAGGTGAGGCTCTTGCGCTTGTTGTCGATCGCGTACTGGATGGCCTTCCTGACCAGCCGCTCGGTGCCTTCGCGCGAGACGGGCTTGATGCCGATGCCCGAGGTGTTGGGGAAGCGGATCTTCTTGACCCCCATTTCCTCCTGCAGGAACTTGATCACCTTCTTCGCCTTGTCGCTCTCCGCCTCGTACTCGATGCCGGCGTAGATGTCCTCCGAGTTCTCGCGGAAGATGACCATGTCGGTCTTCTCCGGCTCTTTCACGGGGCTCGGCACGCCCTTGAAGTAGCGCACCGGCCGCAGGCACACATAAAGGTCCAGTTCCTGGCGCAGCGCGACATTGATCGAGCGGATGCCGCCGCCCACGGGCGTGGTCAGCGGCCCCTTGATCGACACCACGTACTCGCGCAGTGCCGCCAGCGTTTCCTCCGGCAGCCACACGTCCGGGCCGTACACGCGCGTGGACTTCTCGCCGGCGAAAAGCTCCATCCAGACAATTCGCCGGCGCCCCCGGTACGCCTTGGCCACCGCCGCGTCGACCACCTTGATCATCACCGGCGTGATGTCGATGCCCGTGCCGTCGCCCTCGATGTAGGGCACGATCGGCTGCTCGGGCACGTTCAGCGAAAGGTCCTTGTTGACGGTGATCTTCTGCCCTTCGCCGGGCACCTTGATGTGCTGGTACATGTCCTCTCCGCTTCGTTGAATCGCCTGTTCCGTGCTTTGGCGACGGCTCTCGCGCTACCGGTTTCGCGTCGGGGCGCAGTTTACTCGCCCGTCGCCGGCGGCCCTGTCAACGCACGCCCCGGCTGGACCGTTAGCGGTCGCGACGCCTTGCCGTCCACGTTCTCCGGATGTTCCGGCGACGCGATAATTCGATCGACCGAAAGGGACTTGAACCATGAACAAGCTCATCGCCGCACTCGTGGCCTCGCTTTTCGCGGGCGCCGTCTTCGCCCAGGCTGCCGCACCGGCCGCACCCGCAACCCCGGCAACGCCCGCCACCCCGGCCGCACCCGCGGCGCAGGCGCCCAAGGCTGAAGCCAAGGGCGAGGCCAAAGGTCAGGAGAAGAAGGTGAAGAAAGCGAAGAAGACCAAGAAGGCGGCCAAGGAAGCGAAGCAGTAACGGCTGGCCCAAAGTGGTAAAAAAGGCAGGGCGGCGCCCTGCCTTTTTTCTTTCCGCAACTTCGCGATTTCGTCGATGCGTACCGCACTGCCAAGAGTCGCCCTGCTGCTTTGCCTGCTCGCTGCCCTGCTGCCTGCGTCGGCTCAGGTTTCGCGGCTGCCCACCGTGCAATTGACGGCGGGCATACACCTGATCACGGCCGAGGTCGCGGCCAACGACGCGACCCGTGCCCGTGGCCTGATGTTCCGCCAGAGCCTGCCCGCAAATCACGGCATGCTCTTCATCTTTGAAAGCAAGGCGGTGCACTGCATGTGGATGCGCAACACGCTGATCCCGTTGTCGGTCGCCTTCGTCGAGGACGATGGCACGGTCGTCAACATCCTCGACATGCAGCCGCACGACGAGCGCGGCCATTGCGCCAGGCAGCCGGTCCGTTATGCGCTCGAAATGAGCCAGGGCTGGTTCGCGCAGCGGGGCATCGGCCCGGGCTCCAGGCTCGGCCGCCTGCCTGCTCCTGCGCAGCAGTAGGAATAGCCGGCGCTGCCGCCGGCCTGTGCGCGAAGCGGAAGGAATCGATCAGGCGAAGTTCTTCGCAGCGAAATCCCAGTTGGCGAGCGAATTGAGGAACGTCTCGACGAATTTCGGCCGGGCGTTGCGGTAATCGATGTAGTAGGCGTGCTCCCAAACGTCGATCGTCAGCAGCGCCTTGTCGGCGGTGGTGAGCGGCGTGCCCGCGTTGCTGGTGTTGACGATGTCCACCGCGCCGTCGGCCTTCTTGACCAGCCAGGTCCAGCCGGAGCCGAAATTTCCGACCGCGCTCTTGCTGAACGCCTCCTTGAAGGCGGTAAAGGATCCCCACTGCTTCGCAATCGCCGTCGCCAGCGCGCCGGCCGGCTCACCGCCGCCGCCCGGCTTCATGCTGTTCCAGAAGAACGTGTGATTCCAGACCTGCGCCGCGTTGTTGAAGACGCCGCCTGAGGACTTGCGCACGATGTCCTCCAGGCCAAGCGACTCGAACTCCGTGCCCTTGATCAGGTTATTGAGGTTGGTCACGTACGCCTGGTGGTGCTTGCCGTAATGAAACTCGAACGTCTCCTTCGAGATGTGCGGCGCCAGCGCGTCCATCGCGTACGGCAGTGGCGGCAGGGTGTGTTCCATCAGTGATCCTCCTCGGGACAATTGAGCGTTCGATTCTAGCGAGGCGGTACGGCCTCGCCGCTCGCTTCACCCCGCGCCGTGCGGGGGCGGAGCGCCTTGCGCGACCGCGTCTGTGCTCAGTACACGCGCGCTTGCACTTCCGCGCGCGAACTGCAGGCGCAGCAGGTCTCCAGCGGCGAGCCGACCCGCGTCGGTGACGACGCGGCCGTGCGCGTCGGCAGCCAATGAGTAGCCTCGCGCGAGCACCGCGCTCGGATCGAGCGCCTGCAACCGGGCGGTCAATGTCTGCAGCCGCCGCCGGCGCTCCTGCAGCAGGTGGCGGAAACCGGCTGCCATCAAAGCGACTCGCCGCTGCGTCGCATGTTCCTTTAGTTCGAGCCGCGGCCGCTGTCGCTGCAGGCGCGCGCGCAGATCGTCGCCGCCGCGGCGCATCGCCTCCTGATACCGCGCCAGCGCATGCCAGGCGCGCAGCCGCAGGGTATGCACGCGCGCGGACAGGGCCTGCAACGGCGCCCGCGGACTGGCGAGCGCGCGTTGACCGTAGTCGAGACGCTGCTGCGCCTGCTGCAGGCGCGCACCCAGCCACCGGCGCAGCACCGCGCGCCGGTCCTCGATGGCCTGCAACAAAGCCGCGCGCTCCGGAGCTGCCATTTCCGCGGCGGCGGTCGGCGTCGGCGCGCGCAGGTCGGCCGCGAAATCGGCAATTGTGAAGTCCGACTCGTGGCCGACGCCGACGACCACCGGCACTGCACAGGCGCGGATCGCTCGCGCCACCGGCTCCTCGTTGAAGGCCCACAGATCCTCGATCGAACCGCCGCCGCGGACGAGCAGCACGACGTCGACCTCCGCCCGGCGCGACACCGTCTCCAGCATCGCGGCGATGCGCCGCCCGGCGTCCTCCCCCTGCACCGGCACCGGGTAGACGATCACCGCCACCTGCGGCGAGCGGCGCGCCAGTGTGGTCAGCACGTCACGCAAGGCGGCGGCCGCCACGGAGGTCACTACGCCGACCGCCCGCGGACACGTGGGCAACCGGCGCTTGCGTTCAGGCGCGAACAGTCCTTCCGCCTCGAGCCGCTGCTTCAATTGCAGGAAGCGCTCGTATAGCCTCCCGAGCCCGGAACGCTGCAGCGCCTCCACCGTCAGCTGATATTCGCCGCGCGGCTCGTACAGTCCGACCTGGGCCAGGACCTCGACCTCGTCGCCGTCGCGCGGCAGAAAACCGGCAAGCGCGTTGCGACCGCGAAACATGGCGCAGCGGACCTGTGCGGCGGCATCCTTGAGCGTGAAATACCAATGGCCGCTGGCGGCGCGGGTGAAGTTGGCGATCTCGCCGCGAACCCGCAGCAGCCGAAAGCTGCGCGAAAGCAACCCAGCAACGGCGCGGTTTAACGCGGAAACTGTGATGCTTTCCCGCGCCACTTCTAGGTTTTCGTCGGCGGAGCGAGATTCCATGCGGGTTTGCGGGCGATAACTGTCCACATGCAGGGCGGCCGAGCCGATGCGGCCTTCGCGAGGCCTCGGTCCCCTCGAAACCTATTTGTAACTATATGATCTGTATAGATCTTTCGGGATGCCTAGCGATGAAGCAGATCAGCGAAGCCTAATACCGACGCGGGTCTTCTCCGCATGGCAGGTCCTTGTTCACAATGTTTTCCACAGCAGATGTGGAAAGGCAGGGTCAAGCGCGGAAGCACTTACACTTCCGCCTTTCCGAACTCCGTCCCCCGACCCGAACATCACGTGTTTGCGATCGTACAGGCGATCGGCTGGCCGATCTGGCCGCTGATCATCGCTTCAATCGTTGCCCTTGCGCTGATCATCGAACGTGCGGTGTCGCTGCGCCGGGAGAAGATCCTGCCCGGTACGCTGCTGCGCGACGTGCTGTCACTGCACACGCGACGGCAAATCACGCCCGAAGTCATCGTCAAGCTGGAGGCCAGTTCGCCGCTTGGCCGCGTGCTCGCGGCCGCACTGCGCAACGTGCGCGCCCCGCGCGCCATCGCCGGCGCCGCCGTGGCAAACGCCGGTGGCCATGTCTCGCACGACCTGTCGCGCTACCTGTCGCTGCTCGGATCGATCGGCTCGATCGCGCCGCTGCTCGGCCTGCTCGGCACGGTGATCGGGATGATCGAGATCTTCGCCTCGCAGCAGGCCGGCTCCAATCCGCAGCAACTCGCCCACGGCATCTCGATCGCGCTGTACTGCACAGCCTTCGGCATCATCGTCGCCGTGCCGGCGGTCATGTTCTACCGCCATTACAAGGCGCGTATCGAAGATTACCTGGTGGCGATGGAAGACCAGGCGCAGCAGCTGCTCGAAGTGCTGTTCGCCGACCGCTACGACAACGCGCCGCGATGAGATTCCGCCGACCGCTCGACGAGGAACCGGAACTGAATCTGGTGCCGCTGATCGACGTGCTGCTCATCGTCCTGATCTTCCTCGCCGTGACCACAACCTACTCGCGCTACAGCGAGCTGCGCCTGCAGTTGCCCAGCGCCGAAGCCAATCCGTCGGACGCGCGCACCAACGAAATCGTCGTCGGCGTCAGCGCCGACGGCCGCTTCGCCCTCGACAAGCTGGTGCTGCCCAACACCGAACCCAACGCGGTGGCGCAGGCACTGACGCGGGCGTCGAAGGGCCTGAACCAGCCGATGGTCGTCATTCACGCCGATGCCCAGGCACCGCACCAGTCGGTCGTCAATGTCATGGAAGCCGCCCGCCTGGCGCAGCTGGGGCGCATCAGTTTCATCACCGAGCGCGCGGGCTCCGCTTCGAGCCGGTAAACCTTGTCGGTCGTGTTGAGCAAGCGGGCGCGCTTCGAGCTCGCGCTGACCCATGCCTGGACCGGACGCGGTCCGCTGGCCTTCGCCCTGCTGCCGCTCGCCGGGCTGTACGCGGTCGGCCATGCCGCGCTGAGCAGCCTGTATCGACTCGGCCTGCTCAGGCCCACGCGCGTCGGCCTGCCGGTCGTCGTCGTCGGCAATCTCTATGCCGGCGGTACCGGCAAGACGCCGCTGACGATCGAGCTGGTGCGAGCGCTGGCCGCGCGCGGCTGGCAGCCCGGCGTGATTTCGCGCGGCTATGGCCGGCTTGGCGGCAGCGCGCGGCCGGTCGATCGACAGGCGCGCGCCGACGAAGTCGGCGACGAGCCGCTGCTGATCGCGCAGGCGACCAGAGCGCCGGTCGTGGTGGGCAACGACCGCGTTGCCGCCGTCGGCGTCTTGCGCTCATTGCATCCCGCCTGCGATCTGATCGTCTGCGACGACGGCCTGCAGCACCGGCGCCTGGCGCGCGACTTCGAGATCGCGCTGCTTCACTTTCGCGGACTGGGCAACGGCTGGCTGCTGCCGGCAGGACCGCTGCGCGATCCGCCGAGCCGGCTGAAGGAGGTCGACGCCGTCGTGCTCAACGGAGAGGTGCCGCCGGTGCGCATCTATTCGCCGGTATTCACGATGCGCACGGAAGCGGGTGACGTTTACGCGCTGAAGGATCCGAGCCATCGCGCGCCGCTGGCGACGCTGGTCGACGAACAGAAGGCAAAGGCAGTGCGTGTAGTCGCCGCCGCCGGCATCGCGGCGCCGGAGAAGTTCTTCGCCATGCTGCGCGCCGCCGGCCTGCAGTTCGAGGAGATCGCGCTGCCCGATCACTACGACTTTGCCGACAACCCGTTTGCCGGCCGCGTCTACGACGTGGCGCTGATGACCGAGAAGGACGCCGTAAAATGCCGCGCCAACAGTGCGCTCGCCGCCGACGGCCGGCTGTGCGTCGTCGGCCTGTGCGCGCACATCGACCCGGCACTGCTCGAGCTGATCGAAGCCAGGATCGGAGCGCAGCGGCGCTACGAGGAACCCACCGCCGATGGACCATCGCCTGCTTGAAATCCTCGTCTGCCCGGTCACCAAGGGCCGGCTGGAATACGACCGCACGCGGCAGGAACTGATCTCGCGTTCGGCCGGACTCGCCTACCCGATCCGCGACGGCATCGCCGTGCTGCTGGAAAGCGAAGCACGTCGTCTGGACGAGTCCGGCCAGACAGCGCCGGGCGGCTAACGTCCCGCGCATGGCGGGCTTCGTCGTCATCGTCCCGGCGCGGCTTGCCTCGACTCGGTTGCCGCGCAAGCCGCTGGCCGACCTCGGCGGCCTGCCGATGGTGGTGCGCGTGGCCCGCCGTGCCGCGGACAGCGGCGCGCATCGCGTCGTGGTCGCGACCGACAGCGATGAAGTGCTCGCCGCCTGCCAGCGGTTCGATGTCGCGGCCATCCTGACCCGCGCCGACCATTGCACCGGCACCGACCGGCTTGCCGAAGCCATCGACGCCCTGCAACTGACCGACGACACCATTGTGGCCAACGTGCAGGGCGACGAGCCGCTGCTGCCACCCGAGGTCGTCGCCCGCGTCGCCGCACTGCTGGCGCAGCGACCCGAGTGCGCCATGGCCACGGCCGCGCATCCCCTGGCCGACGCCGCCGAGTTCTTCAATCCGAACGTGGTCAAGGTGGTGACCGATGCGAACGACCGGGCGCTGCTGTTTTCGCGCGCGCCGATTCCCTGGGCGCGCGACGCCTTTGCGCTGACGCGGCAACGACTGCCTGACGGCCTGCCGGCGTGGCGGCACGTGGGCCTTTATGCCTATCGCGCCGGCTTCCTGCGCCGCTTCCCGCAGCTTGGCCGGGCACCGATCGAAACGCACGAGAACCTGGAGCAGTTGCGGGCGCTCTGGCACGGCTACGCCATCGCCGTGCTGCCGCTGGCCGAGCCGCTGCCGCCCGGGGTGGACACGGCCGAGGATCTGGCCCAGGTGCGTGCGCTGCTGTCCGGGCAGTAGCGGCACGGGCCTTTCGCCGGGCTGCGGCCCGCTCGCGCCCGGCGAATCCGCCGGGACGCGACGCACCGGCAGGCGCCGCGCGCTGCCGACTTGGCAGCCGCTAGACTCGCCGCCGCCTTGTTTTCGAGGAGCACCCGATGAAGCAATTCGGCTTCGCGCTGGCGCTGTCCGCCACTCTTCTGACCATCGCTGTCGACGCCAGAACGCTGCGCTGGGCCTCGCAGGGCGACCCGCAGACGGCCGATCCGTACTCGCAGAACGACGGGCTCACCAACATGTTCTCGCAGTCGGTGCACGACACGCTGGTGATGCGCGACAACGCGCTGCGCCTGGTGCCGGGTCTGGCCGTGAGCTGGCAGCAGGTCAATTCGACGACCTGGCGATTCAACCTGCGGCGCGGCGTGACGTTCCACGACGGCTCGCCGTTCACCGCCGACGATGTCGTCTTCTCCTACGACCGCGCCCAGCACCCCAACTCGCAGCTGCGCCAGTACTCGGTGCCCGTCGGCAAGGCGCGCAAGATCGACGATTACACGGTCGAGTTCATCCAGGACAAGCCGAATCCGGTCACGCTCGAACATGCGACCACGATCTACATCATGAGCAAGGCGTGGAGCCTGAAGCACAAGGTCGAGCGGCCGCTGGATTTCAAGGCCAAGGAGGAAACCCACGCCTCGCGCAATGCCAACGGCACCGGCGCGTGGATGCTCGTCTCGCGCGAACCCGGCATCAGGACGGTGCTCAGGCGCAATCCAGACTGGTGGGGCATCAAGGACGGCCGTGCGCCAGGCAATGTCACCGAGGTCGTCTACACGCAGGTCAGCGCCGACGCGACGCGCACGGCAGCGCTGCTGTCGGGGCAGATCGACTTCATCCTCGATCCGCCGCCGCAGGACCTGGCGCGTCTGGAAGCGAACAAGGACACCAGGGTCGTCCGCGGGCAGGAAAACCGCGTTGTCTTCTTCGGCTTCGACCAGCACCGCGACGAGCTGCTGTACTCGAACGTCAAGGGCAGGAACCCGTTCAGGGACCTGCGCGTACGGCAGGCCGTCTATCACGCGATCGACATCGAGGCGATCCGCACGCGCACGATGCGCGGCTCGGCCCTGCCCACCGGCGGCATCACGCCGTCGACGCTGCCGTCGTCGCCGGAGATCGAGCAGCGGCTGCCTTTCGACGCGGACAGAGCGCGGAGACTGCTCGCCGAGGCCGGCTATCCGAACGGCTTCGAGGTCACGCTCGACTGCCCGAACAACCGCTACGTCAACGACGAGGAAATCTGCATCGCCGTCGCCGCGATGCTCTCCCGCGTCGGCATCCAGACGAAGGTGACGGCGCTGCCGCGCACGAACTATTTCCCCAAGCTGGAAAAACACGACACCAGTTTCTACATGCTCGGCTGGGGCGGCGCCATCACCGATGCGCAGACCACGCTGTCGCCGGTGCTGCGGTCGTTCGACGAGAAGACCGGCAACGGCAGCTACAACTACGGCCGCTACGTCAACTCGAAGCTCGACGCGCTGATCGACGCCGCGGCGGTGGAGATGAACGTCGACAAGCGCCGGCAGATCATCTGGGACGCCTTGAAGGAGCACAACGCCCAGGTGCACCACGTGCCGCTGCACCGGCAGATGATCCCGTGGGCGATGCGCAGCAACGTCACCGTCGTGCACCGGGCTGACAACGTGCTAAACATGGAATCGGTCCGAATGGACTGATTCCATGTTCAGCACGTTGCGTCGTAGGCTAACTTGCCGCAGGCAAGTTAAGGGCGCGCAGCGCCCGGCCGCAGACACGATGTGTTGAACTTGCAGTCGGGCGGGCATTGACGCAGGCCAAGCGGCCTGCCGGCGCCGCCTTCTAGACTTCGCACTGCGATCGGCAACGACGACAGGAGAGCCCAGATGGCCCGTGCCAAGAGCGCCCCGCGCAACGCCTTTTACGCGCAGTCCGGCGGCGTGACCGCCGTGATCAACGCCAGCGCCGCCGGCGTGATCGAGACGGCGCGAAAACACAAGCACCGCATCGGCAAGGTCTTCGCCGGAAGGCACGGCATCATCGGCGCGCTGACCGAGGACCTGATCGACACCAGCCGCGAATCGGCGGCCGCCATCGCACGGCTCAAGCACACGCCGTCGGGGGCCTTCGGTTCCTGCCGCTACAAGCTCAAAGGGCTGGAGGAAAACCGCGCCCAGTACGAGCGGCTGATCGAGGTCTTCCGCGCGCACGACATCGGCTACTTCTTCTACAACGGCGGCGGCGATTCGGCCGACACCTGCCTGAAGGTCTCGCAGCTTTCCGAAAAGCTCGGCTACCCGCTGCAGGCGATCCACGTGCCCAAAACAGTGGACAACGACCTGCCGATCACCGATGTGTGCCCCGGCTTCGGCTCGGTGGCCAAGTACGTGGCGGTGTCGCTGCGCGAGGCAAGCTTCGATGTCGCCTCGATGGCCAAGACCTCGACCAAGGTCTTCGTGCTCGAGGTCATGGGGCGGCACGCCGGATGGATCGCCGCCGCCGGCGGCCTGGCCGCCGACAAGACGCATCCGATCCCGATCGTGATCCTCTTCCCGGAGGTCACGTTCGATCGCGACAGGTTCATCGCCGCCGTCAAGGACAAGGTGCAGCAGCACGGCTACTGCTCGGTGGTGGTCTCCGAGGGCGTCAAGGGCGCAGACGGCAAGTTCCTTTCCGACCAGGGGCTGCGCGACGCCTTCGGCCACGCGCAACTCGGCGGCGTGGCACCGGTGATCGCCAGCATGGTCAAGGACGGCACCGGCTTCAAATTCCACTGGGCCGTGGCCGACTACCTGCAGCGCGCCGCGCGCCACATCGCGTCAAGGACCGACGTCGATCAGGCCTATGCGGTGGGCAAGAGCGCGGTCGAGTTCGCGCTGAAAGGCCACAATGCGGTGATGCCTGCCATCGTGCGCACGAGCAACAGGCCGTACCGCTGGAAGATCGGCATGGCTGCGCTGGCGGAAGTCGCCAACCGCGAGAAGATGATGCCGCGCGAGTTCATTAGCGCCGACGGCTTCGGCATCACCGAAGCCTGCCGCCGCTACCTGCTGCCATTGATCGGCGGCGAGTCCTATCCACCGTTCAGGGACGGCCTGCCCGACTATGCGGTGCTGAAAAATGTCGCAGTGAAAAGGCGGCTGGCGACAGAATTCAACGTCTAGCAGGCGGTCTTTGCCCACGCTCGCTGCGCCGTCCGGCGTCAGGTCCGTGCAAGCTGTTGCGGGTAGAATCCGCGCGCTTCGAGAAAAGTAAACGAGCCCGGCGCCGGCAGATCGCGCCGCTTCCCGTCGCCCGCTGCGGCCGCGGGATCGACAACGACAAGCACGCAGGACTGGGGATGCGCATCATATTGCTCGGGCCACCGGGGGCAGGCAAAGGCACCCAGGCAGCGTTCATCTCTGAACGCTTCGGCATCCCGCAGATTTCCACCGGCGACATGCTGCGCGCCGCGGTCAAGACCGGCAATCCGCTCGGCCTGGCGGCGAAGAAGGTGATGGACGCCGGGCAGCTGGTGTCCGACGAGATCATCGTCGGCCTGGTCAAGGAGCGGCTGAAGGAGGCGGATTGCTCGGCCGGCTATCTGTTCGACGGCTTCCCGCGCACGATCCCGCAGGCAGACAGCATGAAGGTCGCCGGCGTCAAGGTCGATTTCGTGCTGGAGATCGATGTCCCCGACGCCGACATCATCGAGCGGATGAGCGGCCGCCGCGTGCATCCAGCCAGCGGCCGCACCTACCACGTCAAGTTCAATCCGCCGAAAGTCGCGGGCCTCGACGACATCACCGGTGAGCCGCTGATCCAGCGCGACGACGACAAGGAGGAGGTCGTGCGCAAGCGCCTCGAGATCTACCACGCGCAGACGAGCGTGCTGATCGACTACTACGTCCGGTGGGCCGCGACAGGTGACGCCGCCGCGCCGCGTTATCGCAGGGTCGAGGGCCGCGGTAGCGTCGACGAAATCAAGCAGCGCGTGTTCGACGCGCTGCACTGAACGGTTCCCATCGCATTCTTTCTCGCATCACGCTTCCCCACTCAGTTAGGAGATCTCCATGTCTGGATTGGCTCTTGCCCTGCTCTGCGGGCTGGCGGCCGTGGTCTTCGGCGCGTGGTCGATTACCTGGATCCTCAAGCAGCCCGCGGGCAATGCTCGGATGCAGGAGATCGCCGCCGCCGTGCAACAGGGCGCGCAGGCTTACCTGAACCGCCAGTACCGCACCATTGCCATCGTCGGCGTCGTGCTGGCGATCATCATCGGCGTCATTCCCCAGCTCGGCCTGTGGACGGCGATCGGCTTCGTCCTCGGCGCCGTGTTGTCGGGCGCGGCTGGCTACATCGGCATGAACGTGTCGGTGCGGTCGAACGTGCGCACGGCGCAGGCGGCGACCCAGGGGCTGAACGCGGCACTGAACATCGCTTTCCGCGGCGGCGCCATCACCGGGTTGCTGGTCGTCGGCCTTGGCCTGATCGGCGTGGCCGGCTTCTACTGGATCCTCACTGCAACGCACGCCTCGGCCAACACGCGCGAACTGCTGCACCCGATGATCGGCTTCGCCTTCGGCGCATCGCTGATCTCGATCTTCGCCCGTCTCGGCGGCGGCATCTTCACCAAGGGCGCCGACGTCGGCGCCGACCTGGTCGGCAAGGTCGAGGCCGGCATCCCCGAGGATGACCCGCGCAATCCAGCGGTGATCGCCGACAACGTCGGCGACAACGTCGGCGACTGCGCCGGCATGGCGGCCGACCTGTTCGAAACTTTTGCCGTCACCGTGATCGCGACCATGCTGATCGGCGGCTTCTTCTTCAAGGCCGGCGGCGACGCCGGCATCATCTACCCGCTGGCGATTTCCGGCGTGTCGATCATCGCGTCGATCGTCGGCTGCTTCTTCGTCAAGGCGCGCGAAGGCGGCAAGATCATGAACGCCCTTTATCGCGGGCTGATCGTCGCCGGCGTGATATCGCTGATTCTGTTCTATCCGGTGACCAACTGGATCCTCGGCCCGGTGGCCGCCAGCGGCGGCGTCACCGTGATGAACCTATACCTGTCGGCGGTGGTCGGCCTGGTACTGACCGCGGCGCTTGTCTACATCACCGAGTACTACACCGGCACGCAGTTCGCGCCGGTCAAGTACGTCGCGCAGGCCTCGACCACCGGCCACGCGACCAACATCATCGCCGGCCTCGCCGTGTCGATGAAGGCCACCGCCTGGCCGGTGATCGCGATTTCGGCCGCGATCCTGGTTTCGTACTGGCTGGCCGGCCTGTACGGCATCGCCGTCGCCGCCACCGCGATGCTGTCGATGACCGGCATCATCGTCGCGCTCGACGCCTACGGCCCGATCACCGACAACGCCGGCGGCATCGCCGAGATGGCCGGTTTGCCGAAGGAGGTGCGCAACATCACCGACCCGCTCGATGCGGTCGGCAACACCACCAAGGCCGTCACCAAGGGCTACGCCATCGGCTCGGCCGGGTTGGCGGCGCTGGTGCTGTTCGCCGATTACACCGGCGGACTGGAGCAGGCCGGGCTGAAGGTGACCTTCGACCTGTCGAACCACATGGTGATCATCGGCCTGTTCATCGGCGGGCTGATCCCCTTCCTGTTCGGCGCGATGGCGATGGAGGCCGTGGGCCGCGCCGCCGGGTCCGTCGTCGAGGAGGTGCGTCGCCAGTTCCGCGAGATCAAGGGGATCATGGAAGGCACCGCGAAACCCGAGTACGGCACCGCGGTCGACATGCTGACCACCGCGGCGATCAAGGAGATGATGATCCCGTCGATCCTGCCGGTCGTCGTGCCGATCCTGGTCGGCGTGATCCTCGGCCCCGCGGCGCTCGGCGGGGTGCTGATGGGAACGATCGTCACGGGTCTCTTCGTCGCCATCAGCATGACCACCGGCGGCGGCGCCTGGGACAACGCCAAGAAGTACATCGAAGAGGGTCATCACGGCGGCAAAGGCTCCGACGCGCACAAGGCTGCCGTCACTGGCGACACCGTCGGCGACCCGTACAAGGACACCGCCGGCCCGGCGGTGAACCCGCTGATCAAGATCATCAACATCGTCGCGCTGCTGATCGTGCCGATCATCGCCACGATCCACGGCGGCAAGCCGACGACGGCGGCGACACCGCCCGCAGCGGCGGTCGCGGCAGCCCCCGCTGCGATGACGGCTCCGGCCGTGTCCGCCGCTGGCAGCGGACAGCGCTGAGAAGGTGTGAAGGTTTCGTCGCAAGCGGCCCGAGAGCCTGCCCCGGACGTGATCCGGGGTCGCGCCGAGCCGCGCACCTGTACAGAGGCGTACAGCGAGCAGCGCAGGCGCGAGCCGGACACGAGGCATACCACTGCGGCATGCCTCGTGCCTGCGAGCGGGCGAGCGCGTGCCAGCGCGAGCGCGGCCGGCACGGCCGAGATCGGGACGCGCAGTAGAAAGATTCACACTCTCTGAGGCGGACGGCAGGTGTTCGAGGAAGAAGACAAGGAGACCGGTTACGCGGTCTTCCTGGCAATCACGCTGGCGATCGTCGTCTCGCTGTCGGTGATCGCGGTCGCCGTCGGCAGCGCGATCGGCGAATCCGGTCGCAAGGCGGCTGCGGCCGGGGCGCGAAGCGTCCTGCAGGTGATCGCCCGCGTTTATTTCGAGGTCGGCAAGGCCGAACCGCCAGCCGACGTCGCGATCCTGCTTAGGCCCGCGGTGCGCGCGGCGCAGGCCTCGCAGACGACGAAGCTGGTGCTTTCCGGCTACCACGACGCCAGCGGCGACGCCGCAGCCAACGCGGAACTGGCCAAGCGGCGGGCCTTCGCTGTCCGCGACGCACTGACGGCTGCGGGTGTGAGCGAGCAGCGGATCGAACTCGCCAGGCCGATGGTCACGCTGGGCGGAGCCGACGCGCTGGAAGCGCGCCGCGTCGACGTGACGCTGCGCTGACGATTCGAGGCGCGGCGCCGGTGCGGCCAGCCCTCACCGACGCCGGCCCCGGGTGAACCTGATGGAACTGCGCGCCGCCGATTCCACCGACATCCCGGCAATCCAGGCCATCTACGCCCATCACGTGCTTCATGGCCTGGCCAGCTTCGAACTGGTGCCGCCGACGGTGGTCGAGATGCACGGCCGCTACGAAGCCATCACCGCCGCCGGCTACCCATACCTCGTCGCCACCGACGGCGACATCCTGCTCGGCTACGCCTACGCGAGTGCCTACAGGACGCGCCCGGCGTACCGCCACACGGTCGAGGATTCGGTCTATGTGGCCGCCGCGGCCGTCGGCCGCGGCATCGGTCGCCGGCTGCTGACGGCGCTGATCGCCGAATGCGAGCAGCGCGGTTACCGGCAGATGCTGGCAGTGATCGGCGACTCGGCCAACGCCCCGTCGATCGAACTGCACCGTGCCTGCGGCTTCGCGTTCAGCGGCACGCTGCGCTCGGTCGGCTACAAGTTCGGCCGCTGGGTCGATTCGGTGATCATGCAGCGGCCGCTGGGCGACGGCGATCGTTCGGCGCCCGGGGCGTAACTCGGCGGCCGGCACCGAAGCGCCGGATCGGCGCGTCACCGCAGGTCGGCCAAAGGTTACTCAGCGCACGACGACGAAATCGCAGGCGAAGTACAGCAGCGACGACGCCGGGCCGATGCGGTTCGCGTCACGCGCCTGCACCGATCAGCGATTCGACGCGGCCAACCGGGACGAAGGCACGTCCAGCCGCGTCGCCGTGGTCGGCGCCAGGGATACCGCACGCCAGCCGCGCGGCGCCGATCGTCAGCGTTGTCCACGCCCCGCGTGTCGAATCGATGCGCACCAGGTAGGCCGTGCCCTGCGCGCCGGCGCGCACGAAGGTTGTTTCGACTTCGAACAGGCCGCGGATGCGGGTGAAGATCTCTCCGAAATCGAGGAAGAACGAGACGATCCGGCCGCTGCTTCGCGGCCGCATCATGACCTCGGTGCCTGACGCACAGCGGATCACCGCCGCGGCCGACGGCCTGGTCTCGACGCGATCGTCACGCGCGCAGCGTATGGCGCACGCCGAGTTCGTACCAGACGTTCGGGTTGTCCAGCGTCAGGTCGGCGACCAGCAACTCCTGGAACATGTCGGTGCGGATGTCGCCGGCGCGCGGTTCCTCGTCGGCGCGGAAGACTTCGCAGCCGGCGTCTTCGACGGCGGGCCGGATCAGTTGCGCGAACACGCGGTCGAAATCGACCGGCACGCCGTCGTGGTTGGGCTTGATGCCGAAAGACATGGCGACGAAAGCGTGCGGCTTCAATGAACCTCCGGGGGTCGACGCGCGGTGAGGCCAGGGCGGTGGTGGCGGCCTGACGGCTGATAACGCTCGGCCAAACGACGTGCGGTGTCAATCGCCGGCCGCCGCCGACGCCTCGATGCGCGTCGCGCCGAGCGCGGGTCGCCGGCCGTCGCGCCGCGCGAAACACGCATCGGCGCGACATCGTACCGGCGCTTTGGCCGTACGACGGCCCTCGTGTCGATCGTATCCGCAGTGGTGAACAGCCGCCCAGGACAGGCAATTGCCGCCATCGCATCGCGTGGCCAGAATGACTTGCAGACAAACGCTCGAACCCTCGTCGCGATCGGCCGCATGGCCACCGCCCCCACAGTCACCCTGCGTGAGATCAGCGCCAGCACGGTGCGGGCCGTGATCGCGCTTTCCGTGCGCGATGACCAGAGGCGGTTCGTGGCGACGAACGCGGAGTCGCTCGCCGAAGCACTGTTCAAGAAGGAAGCGTGGTACCGGGCGATCTACGCCGGCGAGCGCCCGGCAGGATTCGTGATGCTGTTCGACGAAGCGTTGCGTTTGCCGCCGCCGCATCCGCGCGCGGCGCTCTGGCCGTTCATGGTCGACCTGCCGATTCAGGGCCGCGACATCGGCAGCGCTGCGCCGAGACTCGTCATCGACCACGTGCGCTCTGCGGGCCCTTACTCGTCGCTTCAGGTGTCGTATTTCCCAGGCCCGGGATCCCCCGAGTCCTTCTATCGGAAGTTCGGTTTCCAGCCCACGGGCCGCGAGGACGAACGCGAGGTGATCATAGAACTCGCGCTGACCGGCTGATGGGGACCTGCGCACAAGGGCCGGCTTATGAGGTTCAACGTCGGCAAGAAGCGACGCTCAAACCGGCTCATCAGCGAGCGCCGCCGTTGGGGAACGGGCGTTCGGCGGTTCTCGGCCAGGAAGCGACGTTTGCGACGGTCGGCAGTGAGGATCTTCCTCATTCCTCGTGGCGCCTCGGATCAGGTGCCGACAGGAAGGATGCGGAACCGCTTGCGACCACCGATGCGCAGTGTCTGGAAGTGACGCAGGTCCAGCGTCAAGACTTCAGTGGTCCCGTGCCGTTCGGCGAGCACGACGATCGAGGCATCTGCAAGCCCAATCTGCAAATCGCTGTAGCGGCGCATGACTTCACCGGCCCGCGCAACGTCGTCGGCCGTGAAAACCTCCAACCGATATGCGCCCCGCACCACCTCGTCCAGCAGCGCCGCTTGGGCATTCGCGCCGACATGGCGCATCAAGAGGTAGTCCAGTTCGGCAAGCACAAAGGGCGACAGCAGCAAAGGCCCTTTGGACGCCTCCAGGGCCGCACGGCACGGCGCATGCTTGCGCTGGCTTGCGTCCAGTGCGGCCAGCAGACCGCTCGTGTCGAGCAGGATCACGTGCCGCCGAAACCCTCGAGAGCCTCATCCAGACGCTCGGCGAGCATGGGCTTGCCGCTTTCGATCAGCGGCAGCCGCGGCCGCGGCGCGGGCGCCTCGGCAACGATCCTTCGCAAGGCCTCGCGGATCAACTCGGCTTCACTGGTGCCGCGCGCGCTGGCCAATCGGCCGAGAGCACGCTTGACCTCCGGCGGCACATAGACAGTGGTCTTCTCCATGCCATACAAGATACCATATGTGGAGCCGCCAGCGGGCGGAACCGTTTCTTGTCATGTCTGCTCTCGGCAGAGGCCTCCCTGGGGCACCAATGTGCGAGTCCGAGCGGTCGCTTCGGGGCGTCGAAATCAGGGCGGCGAATGTCGCTTCCGGGTCGGTAGGCGCCGTCAGCAATGGCCGCTGCCAGGTGATCAACGACTGCCCGGAAGAAAGGACCAAAGCGTCACGGCAGCGACGCCGTGATCCGCAAGATCCTCGACGCCGGCCTCTTTCGGCCCTGGCACGCGTGCACCTACTGCCGCGGCACACAGAACGCGTCGTAGTGTCGCCGGATCATCAGGCACTCGCGGTTCAGTCTCGGTCCGCGATACACGGTGTCGCTCTCGGCCAGGAACACGTCGTAGCCGAGCTGGTCGAGGAAGCCGTACATCCGCTGGCGCTGCTCGAGGGTCAGCAGCTTGAACACTTCGACCTTGATGCAGGGCCGAGTCTGGCGGACAAGCTCCTGCATCGATTCGAGAACCTGCAGGTCGTATCCCTCGACGTCGATCTTGACGTAGCGGATCCTCGGCACGAGCGAGGCAAAATGCCCGGCGATAAAGGCCTGCAAATTCTCGCCGCGCACCTTGAGCTTGAACGCGGCCCCGTGCCGCCACTTGCTGGTGCCCTGGTGCAGTCCGCCGTTACAGAAACCGGCGTCCGAGTACTCGAAGTGGAAATCACCCGGCTCGGGGGTGGCGGCGATCATCAGCGGAACGATGTTCGTCTTGCCGGCATTCAGTTCCGCGTTCTTCCGCAGCACCGGGAAGACATAGGGGTTGGGCTCGAACGCCAGCACACAGCCCTGCCGGCCGACGGCCAGCGCGATGGGAAGCGTCGAGTCGCCGCTGTGGGCGCCGATATCGAGCGCAACGTCGCCCGGGGCGAGGAACCGGCGCAGTTCGTCGATGGCTTCCTGCCGGATCACCTTGCGCGATTCGGAAGGATGCAGCCACTGCGCGTACTCGATGCGTCCTTCCCCCGGCAGATCGAAAGCCACGATTTCATGGCCATAGACCCTCGGCCGCGGCCGCATGCCAAGCAGGTAGAAATACTCTCGCAGCTTCAATTGCGCTTTCCAGTCCACACGGCAAGGAAGATCGAGCAGGAGCAGCCGACCGAGGCGTCTGCCCGCAGAACAGGCGCCCCACGTGGCGGACAGCCGTCATCATGGCCGAAATTTGCACGACCGAATCAGGCGGACCAAGGCGCGGTGCGGTCGCGTGTCGCGCCGCCGGAATCGTCACTGCGTGCCGGAATCCTCCGCCCGTACCTCGCGCAGCATCAGCAGTTCGTCCGCCTCGGTCCCGGCGCGCCGATGCTGCGCCGCTGAAGCCGCTGAAAAGCCGAGACGCTGCAGCAGCCGCAGCGAGCGCAGGTTCCTCCGCTTCAGCACCGCCGACAGCCGGCGCACCCGATAGCGGGCGACGAGTTCGGCGAGCATCGCCTGCACGGCTTCGCTCGCGAGACCCTGCCCCCAGTACCGGCTCGACAGCTCGTAGGCAATAGCGGTCCAATCGGTGCGCACGGTCGCCTGCACATAGCCGATCAGTTCCGACGTCGGCAGGCGAATGACCCAGTTGAGCCACTGTTCCGCGCCGTCCGCGGACCGGCGCGTTTCCAGCCGGGCGAAGCGCTCGCGCAGCCACGTGACCGACGCCGGCGGCTCATTCTCGTACTCGTAGATCGCCGGATCGCTGAGAACGACGAACATCTCGTCGGCATGCGCGGCGACCTGCGGTTCCAGCGTCAGGCGACGCGCGTGAATGACGTGCATACAGGCTCTGCCCTGTCGTCGTCGGCCCATCTTTGCCGTTCTCAAGGAAGCGCCGGGCCGCCGCAAGTTTCCTCGACCGCCGCGGGGGGCGGGCCGGGCAAAGCCCGGCCCCGGCGGCTTATTGAGCCTTACTTAACCTCGTGACTATCGAACAGATCCGCCTGGATCCAGCA
>CAZDXQ010000028.1:0-46194 GCA_964509545.1 uncultured Burkholderiaceae bacterium
CTCGGCGGCGAGGACTTCGACCAGCGGATCATCGATTACGTGGTCACCGAGTTCAAGAAGGAATCGGGCGCCGACCTGTCCAAGGACGTGCTGGCGCTGCAGCGGCTGAAGGACGCAGCGGAGAAGGCCAAGATCGAACTGTCGTCGGGACAGCAGACCGAGATCAACCTGCCGTACATCACGGCTGACGCTTCCGGGCCGAAGCACCTGAACATGAAGCTGACCCGCGCCAAGTTCGAGGCGCTGGTCGAGGACCTGATCGAGCGGACCATCGAGCCGTGCCGGATCGCGATCAAGGACGCCGGGGTCAAGACCTCCGACATCCAGGACGTGATCCTGGTCGGCGGCATGACGCGCATGCCGAAGGTGCAGGACAAGGTGCGCGAGTTCTTTGGCAAGGAGCCGCGCAAGGACGTCAACCCGGACGAGGCGGTGGCGGTCGGCGCGGCGATCCAGGGTTCGGTGCTGTCGGGCGACCGCAAGGACGTGCTGCTGCTCGACGTCACGCCGCTGTCGCTGGGCATCGAGACGCTCGGCGGCGTGATGACCAAGATGATCCAGAAGAACACCACGATCCCGACCAAGTTCTCGCAGGTGTTCTCCACTGCCGACGACAACCAGCCGGCGGTGACGATCAAGGTCTTCCAGGGCGAGCGCGAGATGGCCTCCGGCAACAAGCTGCTCGGCGAGTTCAACCTCGAGGGCATCCCGCCGGCGCCGCGCGGCCTGCCGCAGATCGAGGTCACCTTCGACATCGACGCCAACGGCATCCTGCACGTCGGCGCCAAGGACAAGGCCACCGGCAAAGAGAACAAGATCACGATCAAGGCCAACTCGGGCCTGACCGAGGCCGAGATCCAGCGCATGGTCAAGGACGCCGAAGCCAACAAGGCCGAGGACCACAAGCGCTTCGAACTCGCCCAGGCGCGCAACCAGGCCGACGCCAGCGTGCACCAGATCAGGAAGGCGCTTGCGGAGCACGGCTCTTCGCTCGATGCGGCCGAGAAGGAAAAGATCGAGGCCGCAGTGAAGGACGTCGAGGAAGCGCTGAAGGGCGACGACAAGGACGCGATCGAGGCCAAGACCGCGGCGATGATGACCGCCTCGCAGAAGCTCGGCGAGAAGATGTATGCGAGCATGCAGGGCGGCGCCGCGGGCGCTGGAGCGGCAGCGGAAACGGCGAGGGGCGGCGCGGAGAAGGAGGCCAAGGCCGACGATGTCGTCGACGCCGACTACAAAGAGGTCAAGCGCGGATAACGCGATCGACTGATCCTGCGGCGGGCCGGGACGGGTGCAAGCCTCTCCCGGCCCTTGTCGCATGAAACGGACTGAACATGGCCAAACGTGATTTCTACGACGTCCTCGGCGTCGCCAAGAACGCCTCGGAAGAGGAAATCAAGAAGGCGTATCGCAAGCTGGCGATGAAGTACCACCCCGACCGCAACCAGGGCAAGGGTGACGAGAAGCACGCCAAGGCGTCGGAGGAGAAGTTCAAGGAGGTCAAGGAGGCGTACGAAGTCCTGACCGATCCGAACAAGCGCGCCGCCTACGACCGCTTCGGCCATGCCGGCGTCGATCCGAATGCCGGTGGCGGCTTCGGCGGATTTCGCGGCGCCGAGGGCATGGGCGGCTTCGCCGAGGCGTTCGGCGACATCTTCGGCGACATCTTCGGTGGTGGCCGCGGCGGCGGACGCAGCAACGCCTATCGCGGCGCCGACCTCCGCTACAACATGGAAATCACGCTCGAGCAGGCGGCCAAGGGATTTGCCACCGACATTCGCGTGCCGGCCTGGGACAGTTGCGAGACCTGCCACGGCTCGGGGGCCAAGCCGGGTACGTCACCGAAGACCTGCACGATGTGCGGCGGCGGCGGTGCCGTGCGCATGCAGCAGGGATTCTTCTCGATCCAGCAGACCTGCCCGACCTGCCACGGCAGCGGCAAGGTGATCGCCGAACCGTGCGCCGCGTGCAGCGGCGCCGGCCGGATCAAGAAGAACAAGGTGCTCGAGGTCAACGTCCCGGCCGGAATCGACGAAGGGCAGCGCATCCGCCTGTCGGGCAAGGGCGAGCCGGGCATGAACGGCGGACCGCCGGGCGACCTTTACGTCGAGATCCGCCTGAAGCCGCACGATGTCTTCCAGCGCGACGGCGATGACCTTCACTGCGAGGTGCCGGTGTCGATCGCCACCGCCGCGCTCGGCGGCGAGATCGAGATCGGCACGCTGACGGACAAGGTGAGCATCACGATCCCGGAGGGCACGCAAAGCGGCAAGACCTTCCGCCTGCGCGGCAAGGGCATCAAGGGTGTGCGCTCGAGCTATCCCGGCGACCTGTACTGCCATGTCATTGTCGAGACGCCGGTGCGGCTGAGCGAGAAACAGAAAAAACTGCTGCGCGACTTCGAGGCGAGCCTGAAGGACGGCGGCGAAAAGCATTCCCCCCAGACCAAGAGCTTCATGGACAAGATGAAAGGCTTCTTCACGGCCGAGTGAAGAAGCCCTTCATCTCGCGGCGCAGGCTGATGGCCGACTGCAACGATTGGCAGGCTGAATGCAAGTTCAGGCGCTGACAAGGGAGATCTTCACGCGCTTACCCACCGCGTAGGCGGCCTTGACGAGCGTCGTCAAAGTGGCAGATGCGTTATCGGGATCGGGCAGCCGGTCCAGCCGGCCGCGGATCGTGCCCATGCGCTTGACCATTGCCGTCCCGGTCAATTGCTTCACCTTCATGCCCTGCTGCAGCGGATGGGCGAGCACGCGCTTGATCGCGACAGCCTGAACTGCGTCCAGGATGCCTTCCTCCTGCAGGAACTCGTCGAAGTCGGAACCGATGTGCGGATTGCGTTTCACGAACTGCGCCGCAACTTCTTTAACCGTTGGCGGGCCAGATCAAGATCGTGCTTGGGCGTCTTGCGCGCCTTCTTGCTGAACCCGTGCCGCAGGAGGCGAAACGAACGCACTTGCGGTTCGTGCTGTGATGCACACTTTCGTTCAGGATTGTTCGCAGCGGCAAGTCGATTGCCAGTCCGGAAGGCGGTCTCGCTTCAGCCGTCGACCGAGAGTGGCCTGTCGCGATGCAAAGGCAGGAACTGCCGCAAGCCGATGCGACGCCTCGGGAGTCGTCGAAGGAAGACCGATGAAACGCTATGCCGATCTGCTCGCCGATGCGCGCGAGCGCGTGCGCGAAATCATGCCCTGGGATCTCGCCCGCCTGCGTGCCGGCGATCATGTTTCGCTGCTGCTCGATGTGCGCGAGCCGGCCGAGTTCGCGCAGGCGCGGATTCCGGGCTCGATCAACGTTCCGCGTGGGGTGCTCGAGCAGGCCTGCGAATGGGACTACGACGAGACGGTGCCCGAACTGGCGTGTGGACGCGATCTTCCCATCGTGGTCATCTGCCGCTCCGGACACCGCTCGGTGCTGGCGGCCGACGTACTGCAACAACTCGGCTTCGCCGACGTGGTGTCGCTGAAGACCGGCGTGCGCGGCTGGAACGACTTCGATCAGCCGCTGGTCGACGGCGATGGCCGGCCCCTCGACGGGGACGAAGCGGAGCGCCGGCTCGCGCCGCGCCTGCGCCCGGAGCAGCGGCGGCCGACGCGTTCCGAAGGCTGACCGCGCGACGCAAGGCCGTCCTTTGCCGGACGGCCCCGCGTGTTCGATTCGATCGCCCGCCGCCCGCGTATCCGGTGTCAATGCGGCAGCTATAGGGCTTTATCCACCGCCAGGGCGCCGATCTTCCGCCCCATCGCGATGCCGACGTCCGTCGATGTGCGGTAGTGAATGCCCTCGTAAATGTGCGCGCCGGCCACCTCGCGCACGAAATCGTCGAGCGTCGTCCAGCGCCGGGTCGCGCTCTTGGCGGTGGGGCCCGTGGTGGCGAACTGCGGCGTTTCGCCGTCGCCGATGTCGGCTTTCAGCACCGTGGCGACCGCGGCGGCGAGGATGCTGTGCACGCTCGGATACTCGGGGTGCAGCGGGGCCCCGATCAGCGGCATCCATGAGGCATCGCGCTCGGTGGCGCCGCTGCCGTCGATGTCGCCGTTGCGGATCTCGGTGGCCGGCCGCCAGACGTTGTCGTGATACTTGGCGTCGAACACGGCGATCAACGCGCCGTCCATCGCCTGCGCCACGGCGGCGAACAGACGGCAGTTGCGGGCCATGTCGCGCCCCGGCATCGCGGTGATCGTACCCACCGAGCCGTGGCGGATCGGCGGCAGCGAGTGTTCCCAGAACTGTGCAATCTGCGTCTGCTCGGGCGTGCGCCCGGTGCTGTTGCGCGCGCCGAGCGCCTTGACCGCGTTGTCGTCGCGCGTCCACGCGTCGTTCGCCAGCGCCGGCGGCGGACCCGGCCGGAACTGCGCCGCGCTCGCCATCAGCCAGGCTTTGCGCTGCGACCATTGCGGCGCGCCTTCGTGAAGGAGCCGCTGCCCAGGAAACGCATGCGGCGCATGCGATGCACTTTCGCCGGCGCCTGGTGCAACCGCAGCCCGCGGTCGCCGCCGGCGAGCGTGCGGCGCTGAAATGGGTCGACGACGAATTCGAGTACTGCTGACGCGCCTGGTCGTGGTCGGTCGCGCAGCGGCAGGGCGACGCACTGAGCTGCAGCGCCAGGACCCTGCTCGCTTTGTGTGACGATCGTGGCCGGTTCGAGGACGGACTGGCGCTGTTCCGGCAGGCAATCGAATCGCCTCTCGGTCAGTCCGAGAAGAAGTTCCGGGCGCTGATGCTCAGCCGGGTGGCTCACCTCGAGTACCGGCTCGACCGCTATGCCGACGCCGAAGCGAGCGCCTCGCAGGCGCTGGCCGCCACGCGCCCGCACGGCCCCAGTCAGACCGGGCGTCAGGCGGTGATCGTGCTGGCCACGTGCGCGTACCGGCGCGGCCGGCTCGCCGAAGCCGAGCGCTATTTCAAGCAGGCGATCGAGTTTGCGCCGCCCGATACGCAGGCGCACGCGCGGCTATGTCCTCGCCAACCTGACCGAGGTGGCGATGCGCTGCGATGATCTGGGTGGCGCCGAAGCCCTGGCCGAACGCGCGCTCGAGGTGGCCGGCGCCACCGGAATCCGTGCGGTCATGGTCTGGATGAAGACGAAGCGCGCCAACATCGCCGCGCGGCGCGCCGATCTCGGCCTGGCGAGGGCGACGCTGGCCGATGCCATGGGACTGGCGCTGTCGCTCGGCCAGCCGTTGCTGAAATTCGAGGCCCTGGAATGCTTCGCCGAACTGCTCGAGGCGCAGGGCGAGGCCGCATGTGCAAGGCGCGTGCTTGCCTTTGCTGCCGGCCATCCGGACGCGTACGCCGCGTTCCGCGACCAGGTCCGCCCGCGGCTCGACAGATTGTCCTTGTCGGGAACGGCGGACCCGCCCTGGCCCGGCATGGCGCTTGATGAACTGGCACATCGCATCGTCGCCGAGAGCGGCATCGCACATGCGCCGCTGATCGCCGCGCTGCGCACCGCGGGCTGACGCGCCTATTCGACCATCGAGCGCACCGGGGCGGCAGCCTTTCAGTCGGTGCCTGGCATGACCACCTGCAGCCGCTGCGCCCACGGTTCGAGCGCGGGCAGGATCGATTCGTGCAATTTGACGCCGTGCGCCAGTTGCTGGCGCCGACGCGCCAGCGCGCGCTCGCCCGGCAGGCGCACGGCTTCGACGCCGGGCCGCGGCGGGTTGTCGCGGCAGCGCACAGCGATGAACTCGGTCTGGCGCAGGAACGCCTGGAAACCGCCGAAGGCCGCGGGGTCCAGCGCCTGCACGAACACCGTCGCGCCCCAGCCTTCCTTCTCATCGGCACGGCCGTGCCCGGCGAGTCCGCCGGTCAGCGCCTCGTTCAGAAGTGCCAGCCCGTAGCCCTTGTGACCGGCGTCGAGTCCGCCCAGGGGCAGGATCGTTCCGGGCGGGTTCGCGGCCAGTACGGCCGGGTCGTCGGTGGGGTTGCCGGCGGCATCGAGCAGCCACGGATGAGCGAACCGCCGGCCTTCACGGTGAAGCCGCGAACTCATGCCGTTGGTGGTGACCGAAGCCGAGACGTCGACCAGCACCGGATCTCCCGCGGTCGGAAAGCCGATCGCAAGCGGATCCGGCGTGAAAACCGCGCGCGTGCCGCCGAAGGGCGCAACGCTCGCGGTGTTGGGATCCGAGCAGGCGAGCACAAGCACGAAGCCCTGTTCGGTCGCGCGGCGCAGGTACGCGGCGAGGCAGGCAATGTGATGGCTGCGGCGGATCACCACGGTCGCCGTGCCATGGGTGCGTGCGCGGCCGATCGCGGCATCGACCGCGCGCTGCGTCAGCCACGGGCCGGGCAGCCGGCCGCCATCCCACAGCAGCGCGGCGGGCCGATCGTTCAGCACGACGATGTCGCCGCGAGTGGCCATCGCGCCGCGCTCGATCTCGGCCAGATAGGGCGCCAGCAGCGCCAGGCCGTGCGTGTCGTGGCCGAGCAGGTCGCCTTCGACCAGGACCTCCGCCACGACCTGCGCGCGATCGTCGGGCAGGCCGGCGCGCGCCAGCAGCGCCTGCGCGAATGCCAGCAGCCGCGCCGCCGGATAGTGCGGCATCAGTAGACCGCGCGGCCGCCGGATAGGTCGAACACCGCGCCGGTGGAAAACGAACATTCCTCGGTGCACATCCAGGCCACCATGGCGGCGATCTCCTCGACCGTGCCAAAACGGCCCATCGGGATCTTCGACAGCATGAAATCGATGTGCGCCTGGGTCATCTGGCTGAACATGCCGGTGCGCACCGCCGCAGGCGTCACGCAGTTGACGCGAATGCCCGTCCTGGCCAGTTCCTTGCCCAGCGACTTGGTCAGCGCGATCACGCCGGCCTTGGACACGCTGTAGGCGCTGGCGTTCGGGTTGCCTTCCTTGCCGGCGATCGAGGCGATGTTGACGATGCGCCCGTAGTCGGCCGAACGCATCGCCGGCAGCACGGCGCGGTTGCACAGGAACACGCCGTTGAGGTTGATGTTCATCACCTGCTGCCAGTCGGCGAACGGATACTCGGCGAGCTGGACATTGGGCCCGGTGATGCCGGCGCTGCACACCAGCGCGTCGATGCGGCCGAGGGCGGCGAGCGTCGTCGCCGTCGCAGCGGCGACATCGGCCTCGCTGGCGACGTCGACCGCCACCGCCTGGTGGCCGCTGCCGAGCGACTGCAGGGCGGCGTCGAGCGCGCCGCGGTCGCGGTCCCACAGCGCAAGCCTCGCCCCGGAGCCGGCCAGCCGCTGCGCGATCGCCAGCCCGATACCGGCCGCGCCACCGGTCACCACCGCCGTGCGCTCCTTCATGTCGAGTTGATTCATCGTTGCCTCCGCGCAGGTTATTGGTGCAGGGTGAACGCTGCCGCACTATAGCGCCGGCCACGGCCCGGAATTGGTCAGACCACTTGACCAGGCGGCTTGACCCTCGCGAAAGCCGCGGGTTACATTGCCGCGCACAAGACAAAGTCCGGCGGCGCGATGCGGCGGACCGGCCGGGGCCGCGAAACCAGCTGAACGGCGGCTGCAGTACAGAGGAGACGTTCTCGCATGGCGGATTCGCGACGCCCCGCGCGCAAGCGGCGCAGCCAGGCCTGGTTCGGGCGCGAAGGCAAGATGGGCTTCATCTACCGCTCGTGGGTGAAGAACCGGGGCGTGCCGCACGACCAGTTCGACGGCCGGCCGGTGATCGGCATCTGCAACACCTACTCGGAGCTGACGCCGTGCAACTCGCACTTCCGCACGCTCGCCGAGCAGGTCAAGACGGGGGTTTGGGAGGCGGGCGGCTTTCCGCTCGAGTTCCCGGTGATGTCGCTCGGCGAGACGCTGCTGCGGCCGACCGCGATGCTCTACCGCAACCTCGCCAGCATGGATGTCGAGGAGAGCATCCGCGCCAATCCGCTCGACGGCGTGGTGCTGCTGATGGGCTGCGACAAGACCACGCCGGCGCTGCTGATGGGCGCGGCCAGCGTCGACCTGCCGGCGATCGGCGTGTCTGGCGGGCCGATGCTTTCCGGCTGGTACAAGGGCGAGCGCATCGGTTCGGGCACCCATACCTGGTCGCTGAGCGAGGACCTGCGTGCTGGCCGCATTACGCGCGAGGAGTTTCACGAGGCCGAAAGCTGCATGCACCGCTCGCACGGTCATTGCATGACGATGGGCACGGCCTCGACGATGGCGAGCTTGGTCGAGGCGCTCGGCATCGGCCTGCCCGGCAATGCCGCGTACCCGGCCGTCGACGCGCGGCGCAACCTGATCGCGCGCGAGGCCGGCCGGCGCATCGTCGAGCTGGTGGTCAAGGACGTGCGCATGTCGAGGATCCTGACCCGCGCCGCCTTCGAGAACGCGATCCGGGTCAACGCCGCGATCGGCGGCTCGACCAACGCGGTGATCCATCTGATCGCCCTCGCCCGCCGGCTCGGCGTGAAGCTGTCGCTCGACGACTGGGACGAACTCGGCCGCGGCGTGCATACGCTGGTCAACCTGATGCCCAACGGCAGGTACCTGATGGAGGACTTCTGCTACGCGGGCGGACTGCCAGTGGTGATCCGCGAGCTCGGCGAAGCGGGTCTCCTGCGGCGCAACGCGCTGACGGTCAACGGCAGGACGATCTGGCAGAACTGCCGCAAGGCGGAGAACCACAACCGCGACGTGATCATGCCGATGGCGCAGCCGTTCAAGACGGACACCGGCATCGCCGTGCTGCGCGGCAATCTGGCGCCCGACGGCGCAATCATCAAGCCGTCGGCCGCCACGCCCAGGCTGATGAAGCACAAGGGGCGCGCGGTCGTGTTCGAGGATATCGACGATTTCCACGCCCGCATCGACGACCCGCGCCTGCGCATCGACGAAACCTCGGTGATGGTGCTGAAGAACTGCGGGCCGAAGGGCTATCCGGGCATGGCCGAGGTCGGCAACATGCCGCTGCCGCCTCGGCTGCTGAAGAAAGGCATCACCGATCTGGTGCGCATTTCGGATGCGCGCATGAGCGGCACCGCTTACGGCACCGTGGTGCTGCACGTGGCGCCGGAAGCGGCGGCGGGCGGTCCGCTGGCGTTGGTCAGGGATGGCGACATGATCGAGCTGGATGTCGGCAGGCGCAGGCTGCAGTTGCACGTCGGTGACGAGGAACTTGCGCGCCGCCGCGCCGCCTGGACGCCGCCGAAGCCGGCGATGGCGCGCGGCTACACGCGGCTTTACATCGAACACGTGAACCAGGCCAACGAGGGCGCCGATCTCGATTTCCTCGTCGGCGGCAGCGGCTCCGCCGTGCCGCGGGACAACCATTGAAGCGGTTCGGCTTGAGAGCCGAGGTGGGCATCGCGCCCGGCTTCGCCCTGCCCGGGATGCAGGCCGGACCCGGCGCGGCACGACGCCGCACCGCTGCACTGCATGGCGCATGAACGTTCGTCGAACAGCCGCGCGGCAATGAAGGTGCTGATCACCGACTACGACTTTCCCGATCTCGAACTCGAGCGCGGCCTCTTTGCTGCAGCCGGGATCGAGATGGCTGCGGCGCAATGCCGCAGCGAGCAGGCGGTGATCGACGCCGCGGCAGGCTGCTCGGCGCTGCTGGTGCAGTACGCCCCGGTCAGCGACCGGGTGCTGGCGGCGCTGCCCCAGGTCGGGCTGGTCAGCCGCTTCGGCGCCGGTTACGACACCGTCGATGCGGCCGCCTGCGCGCGGCACGGCGTGTGGCTGGCCAACTCGCCCGATTATGGTGTCGGCGAAGTCGCCACCCATGCGCTGGCGATGGCGCTGGCCCTGCTGCGTCACCTGCCTTCGTACGATCACGACGTCAGGGCCGGGAACTGGCACTATCTGTCGCCGGGCCGCATCCGCCGCGCTTCCGCTCTGACCGTCGGCATCCTCGGCCTCGGCCGCATCGGCAAGCGCTTCGCCCACCTGGCGCGCAACACCTTCGGCCGCGTCGTGGCCTGCGACCCGTACATCATCGATGGCGATTTTCCTGCCTACGTGGAGCGCGTGACGCTGCAGCAGCTGTTCGACAGCGCCGACGTGATCTCGCTGCATGTGCCGCTGACCGTCGAGACCCGCGGCATGGTCGGCGGCGCGCTGCTTGCGCGCGCGCGGCCGGGCACGATCCTCGTCAACACGGCCCGCGGCGCCGTGGTCGACGTCGACGCGCTGCTGCAGGCGCTCGATTCAGGGCCCATCGCGGCGGCAGGGCTCGACGTCCTGCCCACCGAGCCGCTGCCGGCGGAGCACGCACTGGCCCGCCATCCGCGTGTGCTGCTGACGCCGCACGCGGCCTTCTATTCGATCGAGGCCGAAGTCGAACTGCGGCGCAAGGCGGCACTGAACATCGTGCAATGGGCGCAACAGGGGCGGCCGGCGTATTGTGTCGTGCAGGGCACGAGGACGCCGGCAGGAAGCCATTGAGGTACCAAAGGTGAACAGAGCCGCGCCGTTGTTGACCCGCCGGCCGGGCGGGTCCCCGCGCAGATGGGCGGGCGGGCGTATCGCGCCATGCCTGCGTCGCGTCACAGCGGCGGGCTTGGAGCTATCCGCCAGGGGCGGCAGACAGGGAGAAGGCCGGGCATGGCGCAGGTTCTGATCCGCAACGTCGAGAAGCGCTTCGGCTCGACGCAGGTGATCCACGGCGTGAACATCGCCATCGACGACGGCGAGTTCGCGGTGCTGGTCGGCCCGAGCGGCTGCGGCAAGACGACGCTGCTGCGAATGATCGCCGGGCTGGAGGAAATCTCCGGCGGCGAGATCCTGATCGGCAGCCGCGTCGTCAATCGCGTGCTGCCCAAGGAACGCGACATCGCGATGGTGTTCCAGAACTACGCGCTGTACCCGCACATGACCGTGCGCGACAACATGGCGTTCAGCCTGATGCTGGCCCGGCGTCCCGCGGCCGAGATCCGGGAGCGCGTCGGCAAGGCGGCGGAGATCCTCGGCCTGACCCAGCTGCTCGAGCGCTATCCGCGGCAACTGTCCGGTGGGCAGCGGCAGCGCGTGGCGATGGGCCGCGCCATCGTGCGCAACCCGCAGGTGTTCCTGTTCGACGAGCCGCTGTCGAACCTCGACGCCAAGCTGCGCGTGGCCATGCGCACCGAGATCAAGGAACTGCACCAGCGGCTGAAGACGACATCGGTCTACGTCACGCACGACCAGATCGAGGCGATGACGATGGCCGACAAGATCGTCGTGATGAAGGATGGCGTCGTCGAGCAGACCGGCTCTCCGCTCGAGCTTTATGACCGGCCGGTGAACACCTTCGTCGCCGGCTTCATCGGCTCGCCGGCGATGAACATGCTCGAAGGCGCCGTGCGTCGCGCCAATGGCGCGCTGCAGGTCGCGCTGGCCGAAGGCCACGCGATCGATCTGCCGGCCGGCGTGCAGGTGGCCGACGGCCAGAAGGTGCTCTTCGGCATCCGCCCCGAGCATCTCGCGCTGGCCGCCGAGGGCCTGCCGGCGGACGTGATCGTGGTCGAACCGACCGGCGCCGACACGCAGCTGTACTGCGAGGTCGGCGGCACCGACGTCAGCGTCGTGCTGCGCGACCGCACCGAAACCCGCGCCGGCGACCGCGTGCGCCTGGCGCCGGATCCGACGAAAGTCCACCTGTTCGATGCGGCCAGCGGCCGGCGCATCGGTACGGCGTAGTTTTGTCCTGCCGCAGTCCAACCTGGAGGAGACCATGAGCACCGATCGTCGCAAGTTCCTTGCCACCACCGCCACCGTGGCTGCCGGCGCCGCGACCGGCGCGATCTTCGCGCCGGCAGTCCACGCTCAGGCGTGGTCGAACCAGCCGGAGAGGGGCGCGCGTCTGCGGGTGCTTCGCTGGAGCCGCTTCGTGCAGGGCGACATCGACCAGTACATGAAGAACGTGGCGGCGTTCACCGCCAAAACCGGCATCGAGGTGCGGGTCGACAACGAAAGCTGGGAAGACGTGCGGCCGAAGGCGGCGGTGGCTGCCAACACCGGCGCCGGACCCGACATCATCCTGTCGACGCACGACGACGCCAACCTGTATCCGGAGAAACTGGTCGACGTGACCGACCTCTGCAACTACCTCGGCAGGAAATACGGCGGCTGGTATCCGGTGTGCGAGGCCTACCTGCGGCCGAACGGCAAGAACTGGATCGGCGTGCCGCTCGGCTGCGCCGGCAACACGCTCGTTTATCGCGAAAGCCACGTGAAGGCGGCCGGCTTCGACAAGTTCCCGCGCGACACGGACGGCTTCCTGAAGCTGATGAAGGCGCTGAAGGAGAAGGGCACGCCGGGCGGGTTCGCGCTCGGCAACGCCACCGGCGACGGCAACGTCTGGACGCACTGGCTGCTGTGGTCGCACGGCGGCCAACTGGTCGACAAGGACAACAAGGTCGTCATCAACAGCCCGCAGACGATCAAGGCGCTCGAATACGCCAAGGAGCTGTACCAGACTTTCGTTCCCGGCACGCTGTCCTGGCTCGACCCGAACAACAACAAGGCCTTCCTCGACGACCAGTGCAGCGTCACCGCCAACGGCATCTCGATCTACTACGCTGCAAAGACCTCGAAGGACCCGAAGATCCAGGCGATGGCCGCCGACATCAACCACGCCAACATGCCGATCGGCCCGGCCGGCGTGCCGACGGAGCTGAACCTGTTCTTCAACCAGATGATCTTCAAGCACAGCAAGTATCCGCGGGCGGCGAAGGAGTTCATCCGCTTCATGATGGAAGAGGAGCAGTACGGGCCGTGGATGCAGGCGGCGATCGGCTATGTCACGCAGCCGCTGGTGGCCTACGAGAAGAACCCGATCTGGACCGTCGACCCGAAGCACACGCCCTACCGGGATGCGATGAAGATCATGCGGCCGATCGGCTACGCCGGAAAACTCGGCTACGCCTCCGCCGGAGCGGCCGCCGACTTCATCGTCGTCAACATGGTCGCCGAGGCCGCCTCGGGCGCGCGCTCGCCGCAGGAAGCGGCCGAGCGGGCGCAGAAGCGCGCCGAGCGCTACTACAAGGTCTGACGTCCGCGCCGCCGCGCCAAACGGGCAGGCAAGGGGGTGCCGACGCGCAAGGCGGCACCCCCCAGCCTGACCTGTCCCGTGCATGGCAGGTAGGAAAAACATGAGTTCGCCGCTCGCCCGCCTCGAGAACAACCGCAACGCGCTCGGCCTGCTGTTCATGGTGCCGGCGGCGGCACTGCTGCTGTTCTTCCTGACCTACCCGCTCGGGCTCGGCGTGTGGCTCGGCTTCACCGACACCAAGGTCGGTCGCGGCGGCGTCTGGGTCGGGCTGGAGAACTACGAGTTCCTGTTCGGGGACTCGGTGGCGCGGCTGTCGCTGTTCAACACGATCTTCTACACGGTGGTGGCCAGCGTGATCAAGTTCGCGCTCGGCCTGTGGCTGGCGCTGCTGCTGAACAAGCACCTGCCGTTCAAGGCGTTCATCCGCGCCATCGTGCTGCTGCCGTTCATCGTGCCCACGGCGCTGTCCGCGATCGCCTTCTGGTGGATCTACGACGCGCAGTTCTCGGTGATCAGCTGGACCCTGACCAAGCTCGGTCTGATCGACCGCTACATCGACTTCCTCGGCGAGCCGTGGAACGCGCGCTTCTCGGTTATCGCCGCCAACATCTGGCGCGGTGTGCCGTTCATCGCCATCTGCCTGCTTGCCGGGCTGCAGACGATCTCGCCGTCCTTCTACGAGGCGGCCAGCCTCGACGGCGCCACGCCGTGGCAGCAGTTCCGCTTCGTCACGCTGCCGCTGCTGACGCCGATCATCGCCGTGGTGATGACGTTCTCGGTGCTGTTCACGTTCACCGACTTCCAGTTGATCTACGTGCTGACCCGCGGCGGGCCGCTCAATGCCACGCATCTGATGGCGACCCTGAGCTTCCAGCGCGCCATTCCGGGCGGCGCGCTCGGCGAGGGTGCGGCGCTGGCGGTGGCGATGGTGCCGTTCCTGCTGGCGGCGATCCTGTTCAGCTACTTCGGCCTGCAGCGGCGGGCCTGGCAGCAGGGCGGCAAGGATTGAGGGGCTTCGAATGAGTTCGCAGGCGCAGGCCGAGCAGCCCGTCGACACGCAGGGCATGAACTACCTGGTGTCGCTGCCGCGGCGGGTGGTCACCGTCTACGTGCCGCTGGCGCTGTTCCTGTTCGTGCTGCTTTTTCCCTTCTACTGGATGGGGATCACGACCTTCAAACCGAACGAGGAACTGCTGTCGCGCGAGGGCAATCCGTTCTGGGTCTCCAATCCAACGCTGGCGCACATCAGGAAGCTGCTGTTCGACACCGCCTATCCGGACTGGCTGTGGAACACGATGCTGGTCGCGGTCGTGGCCACGTTCCTGTCGATCGTCTGCAGCGTGCTGGCCGCCTATGCCATCGAGCGGCTGCGTTTCCACGGCTCGCGCTATGTCGGCGTCAGCATCTTTCTCGCCTACCTGGTGCCGCCGTCGATCCTGTTCATTCCGCTGGCCAAGGTGGTGTTCGAGCTGGGCCTGTTCGACACCCGACTGGCACTGATCCTCACCTATCCGACGTTCCTGGTGCCGTTCTGCACCTGGCTGCTGATGGGTTACTTCCGCTCGATCCCTTTCGAACTGGAGGAATGCGCGCTGATCGACGGCGCCACCCGCTGGCAGATCCTGGCCAAGATCATCCTGCCGCTGGCGGTGCCCGGGCTGATCTCGGCCGGCATCTTCGCCTTCACGCTGAGCTGGAACGAGTTCATCTATGCGCTGACCTTCATCTCGTCGTCGGAGGTGAAGACCGTGCCCGTCGGCGTGGTCACCGAACTGGTCGAGGGTGACGTCTACCACTGGGGATCACTGATGGCCGGCGCGCTGCTGGGCTCGCTGCCGGTGGCGATCCTGTATTCGTTCTTCGTCGAGCACTACGTTTCCGGCATGACCGGGGCGGTGAAGGAGTAGCGCCGACACCGCTGTCGCGTGTTGACGCGGCGCAGGCATACTGCCTTGCCCTGCGCGCCGCTGCGGCGGCGCATCCCCGGGAGGACCCATGCAAGACCGTCACCGACGCACGCTGCTTGCCCGCTGCGTCGCCGCCGTGCTGCTGTCCGCCGCCGCTGTCGGCGCTTTCGCCCAGGGCGGCAAGACGATCCGCATCCTGGTCGGCTTTCCGCCGGGTGGCGGCACCGATGCGATCGCGCGGCTGCTGTCCGACAAGCTGAAGGACGCCCTTGGCGTCAACGTGATCGTCGACAACCGCGCCGGCGCCGGCGGCCAGATCGCGGCGCAGGCGCTGAAAGCCGCCGCGCCCGACGGCACGACCGTCTTCATCTCGCACGACCACACGATCTCGATCCTGCCGCTGGTGACGAAGAACCCCGGATTCGACCCGGGGCGCGACTTCGTGCCGGTGGCGGGTTTTGCCACCTTCGTCAATGCCTTCGCCGTGTCCGGCGGCACGCCGGCGAAGAGCTTCAGCCAGTATGTCGAATGGGTGAAGGGGCAGGGCGGCGAGTCGGCCGTCGGCGTGCCGGCGCCGGCGTCGGTGCCCGAGTTCCTGGTCAGGGTGATCGGCGAGAAGTACCGGCTCGATCTGGTCGCGGCGCCTTATCGGGGCAGCGCGCCGATGATCGGCGACATGCTCGGCAACCAGATTCCGGCCGGCATCGGCTCGGTGCCCGAGTTCATCGAGAACCACAAGGCAGGCAGGCTGCGCGTGCTCGCCGTCCTCGGCAGCAGCCGGCAGAGCGCGATGCCCGACGTGCCGACGTTCGCCGAACTGGGGCTGGCCGGCTTCGAGCAGGTGCCTTATTACGCCTTCTTCGCCCCGGCGGGCACGCCGCAGCCGGTGATCGACGAGTTCGGCGCCGCGCTGGCCAAGGTGATCGCGATGCCCGAGGTGCGCGACCGGCTGACCGCGCTCGGGCTGTCGGTCGGCTTTACCACGGCGCAGCAACTGGCGGCGCGCGAGCGCGCTTATTCGCAGACCTGGGCGAAGATCATCAAGGCGAGCGGTTTCCAGCCGCATTGAGCGACGGGCGGCGACCAGGCTGCAGCGGCGCGGCGAACGTTGCGCTTCGCGGCCGGGAGCCGAACTGGCGGAATGCTCGCGCTGTGCAAGCCGCACGACGATCGGCGCGGTGCTGCCGGCGATCGAGCGCGCGCTACGGCATGTACTGCCCGCCGTTGACCTCGATGATCTGGCCGGTGACGTAACCGCTCAACGCGTCGGAGGCCAGGTACAGGAAAGTGCCGGCACATTCCTGTGCCGTGCCGAGCCGGCCCATCGGGATCGTCGCCCGGAACGCCTCGAGCTGGACGCTGCTGGAATGCCGGTCGTGCAGCGGCGTGACGATGACGCCGGGCGCCACCGCATTGACGCGGATGTTCTCGCGCGCCAGCTCCTTCGCCAACCCGCGCGTGGCCGTGCTGACGAAACCCTTGGCGCCGGCGTAAAGCACCGCGCCGGGGCCACCGCCATGGCGGGCCGACACCGAGGTCACGTTGATGATGTTGCCCTTGCCCTGGCGGCGGAACTGCGGAATGCAGGCGCGGCACAGCGCGAGCATCGAGCGCACGTTGATGTCGAAGACACGATCGATCGTCTGTTCCGTGGCTTCGGCCAGCGGCACCCGCTGCACCATGTCGCCGACATTGTTGATCAGCACGTCGATGCGGCCGAACGCCTTCAGCGCGGCCTCGGCGAGCGCCTGCAGCGATCGGATGTCGTAGGCATCGGCCTGGGCGGCGATCGCTTCGCCGCCGGCGGCGCCGATCTCGGCGACCACCCGCTGCGCGGCATCGGCGCTGCGGTGGTAGTGGACGAGGACGCGGGCGCCGTTGGCGCCGAAGGCGCGCGCCGCCGCAGCCCCGATGCCGGTGCTGGCACCGGTGATCAGCACCGACTTGCCCTGCAGGTCTTCGATCATGGGAATTGCCTTCCGGCCGGAAATCACGCCGCCAGGTAGCCGCCGTCGACCGGCAGCGTCACGCCGGTGACGAACGCGGCCGCCGGTGAGCAGAGGAAAACGGCGGCGCCGGCGACGTCCTCGGGCTGTCCCCAGCGGCCCATCGGCGTGCGCGCACGGATCGCCTCGTAGCGCGCGGCATCGTCGCGCACCGCACGGGTGAACTTGGTCTCGATCCATCCCGGCGCGATGGCGTTGACGCGGATGCCCTGCGTGGCGTAACGGACGGCGAGCGACTTGGTGAGCTGCACGACGCCGCCCTTGGCGGCCGAGTAGCCCGGCGCGTGCGGGCCGCCGACGAAGCTCAGCATCGAGGCGATGTTGACGATGGCACCGCCCTGCCGCGCCAGCAGCGGTCGCGCTGCTTCGGCCACGCGCAGGCTGCCGGTGAGATTGACGTCGAGCACCTCGGCGAAGCGTGGCGGTTCGTATTCGCGCTCGCGATGGATCAGGCCGGCGCTGTTGACGACGATATCGAGCCGCGCCAGGCCACCGACCAGGCGGCGGATCGCCGCCTCGTCGGTGACATCGAGCTGCTCGGCGCGAATGCGCCCGGGCGCAGCGGCGCGGAATCCGGCCACCGACGAGGCCTGCCGTCCGGTGACGAGCACGCGGGCACCGCAGGCCGCCAGGCCTGCGGCGATCGCCGCGCCGATGCCGCTGGTGCCGCCGGTGACCAGCGCTTCGCGCCCGGCCAGCAGGTCGGCGGCAAAGGTCATGGCCGCCTGCCGGTCACTGCTTATCGTCCCGGCCAGGCCACGACCTTCTGCCGCTGCTCGCCGAGACCTGCGATGCCGAGCGTGACCACGTCGCCGGGCTGGAGGAACTGCGGCGGCTTCATGCCCATGCCGACGCCGGGCGGCGTGCCTGTCGTGATGATGTCGCCCGGCATCAGCGTCATGAACTGGCTGACGTAGCTGACCAGGTGGGCGACGCCGAAGACCATGGTCCTCGTGTTGCCGCGCTGTCTCGGCTGGCCGTTGACGTCGAGCCACATGTCGAGTTCGAGCGGGTCGGGCAGCGAGTCGGCGGTGACCAGATAGGGTCCGATCGGGCCGAAGGTGTCGCAGCCCTTGCCCTTGTCCCACTGGCTGCCGCGCTCGAGCTGGAAGTTGCGTTCGGAGACATCGTTGACGACGCAGTAGCCGGCGATGTGCTTCAGCGCATCGGCCCTGTCGACGTACTGGGCCCTGGTGCCGATGACCACGCCGAGTTCGACCTCCCAGTCGGTCTTGGTCGAACCCTTGGGCAGCACGATGCCGTCGTTCGGGCCGGTGATGCAGGTGGTCGCCTTCATGAACACGATCGGCTCGGCCGGCACGGGCAGGCCGGACTCGGCGGCATGGTCGGAATAGTTCAGGCCGATGGCGATGAACTTGCCGATGCCCGTGTACGGCACGCCCAGCCTTGGGTTACCGCGGACCAGCGGCAGCTTGGCCGGATCGAACTTGCGCAGGTGCGCCAGCCGGCCGGGCGCGAGCACGCTCGAATCGATGTGGCCGATGACGCCGGAAAGGTCGCGGATGCGGCCGTCGGCGTCGAGCAAACCCGGTTTCTCGCGGCCGGCGGGGCCGTAGCGAAGCAGTTTCATGGGTTCTCCGGAGGGTTGGATTGCGGCCCCGTCAAAGGCTCATGCCGCCGTCGACGAAGATGGCCTGCCCGGTCATGAAGGACGATTCGTCGGAGACCAGGTAGACGAAAGTTTCGGCCAGTTCCTCGGCGGTGGCGAGCCGACCCATCGGCTGCCGGGCGACGAAGTCCCGGCGCGCCTGCGCCGGATCGGCGAAGGCATTGATGCGCTCGGCAAGGGAAGGCGTGTCGACCGTGCCCGGGCAGACGCAGTTGACGCGAATGTTCTGCTTGACATGATCGATGGCCAGCGCGCGCGTGAAGCCGGCCACTGCCGCCTTGCTCGCCGCGTAGGCGAGCCGGTTCGGCGCCGCCTTGTTCGCGCCCAGCACCGACGCCATGTTCAGGATCACGCCGCCGCCGGCGGCGATCATCTTCGGCACCATGGCCTTGGTCAGAACGAACTGGCTGCGCACGTTCAGGTCGAAGCTGCGGTCCCAGTCGTCGATCGTGCATTCGAGCAGCGTGCCCTGGTGCACCCAGCCGGCACAGTTGAACAGGATGTCCACCGCGCCGGTGCGCTCGACGAAGGCCTGCACGGCGTCGTCGTCGAGGACATCGAGCCTTGCCGTGCTGATGCCGGGCCGGCCGGCGAGCTGGGAGAGCAGTTCCTCGTTGACGTCGGTGGCCAGTACCCGCGCGCCTTCACGCGCGAACGCCAGCGCCGCGGCACGGCCCATGCCCTGCGCCGCTGCCGTGACCAGCGCCGTCTTGCCTGCCAGCCGGCCGCCCATGATCCGTCTCCCCGTGACTGTTCTGCTCTGGCACGGCTTGACACCGCGCATCGGCCATGTGAAGCTGGCCGGAAAATTGGTCTGACCACTTTACCAGTGGCGCAGTCTAAGTGGGGTCGCCCGGCCTTGTCCACCGCAGTGCCGGCGGCGATGACCGGGCAACGCCGCCGCCGGCAGCAGGCTTCCCGGCGCCGCACCCGTCCCCGTCACACAGCACGAACCGATCACCGACACGCTTTCAGCCGACTGCGAATGCCGATCCAAGCCGTCGAACCGCGCCGACTCTACCGGCAGATCGCCGACCAGATCGCGGCGCTGATCCGGCGCGGCGAGTACAAACCGGGAGCGCGCCTGCCGCCGGAGCGCGACCTGGCGAAGAAGCTCGGCGTCAGCCGGCCGTCGGTGCGCGAAGCGCTGATCGCGCTCGAAGTCGAGGGCTTCGTCGAGGTGCGCATCGGCTCCGGCGTCTACGTCACCGACGCGCGCACGATGGCCGCCCGGCGACCGGCGCTGCCGCCCGATTCCGGGCCGTTCGAACTGATCGACGCGCGCCGGCTGATCGAGTCCGAATGCGCGGCGCTGGCCGCGCGCAACGCCACTGCGACGCAGGTCCGGCAGATGAAGGCGGCGCTGGCGGCGATGAGCCGCGACCGCCGCAAGCACGTGGTGCCGCTCGATGGCGACCACCTCTTCCACCTGCGCATCGCCGAGGCCAGCGGCAACAGCGCGCTCGCCCTGGTCGTGCGCACGCTGTGGGCCCAGCGCACGGGCCCGCTGTTCCTGCGCCTGGAGCACCACTTCGACACGCCGGCGTTATGGAGTGCGGCGATCGATGAGCATCAGGCCGTGCTGGACGCGATCGAGGCGCACAATCCGGCCGCGGCGCGGGCCGCGATGCGGCGGCACCTGCTCGCCGCCGGCCGCCGGTTCAAGCGCAGTTTCGGCAAGTAGAGGCATGGCGCAGATGGCCACGGAGATCACGGCAGGGCGCAGCGAAAGCACATCGGCGGTCGACGCGCTGGCCCCGGTGATGGGCGATGACGGGCACTTTCACGTCACCGATGCGCCCATCGATCTGTCGCAGTACCGCTTCGAGGACTGGGTCTCGCTGGCCTTCTTCTGGCTGCTGGCGGGCGTGATCTTTCACCAGTTCTTCACCCGCTACGCGCTGAACGACTCGGCCGCCTGGACCGAGGAGATTGCCCGCTACCTGCTGATCTGCACGGTCTTCGTCGGCGCCGCGATCAGCGTGCGCAAGAACAATCACGTGCAGGTCGACTTCTTCTATCGCGTGCTGCCGCGGCCGCTGATGCGGCTGATGGCCACGCTGGTCGACCTGTTCCGCATCGCCTTCCTCGGCTACGCGTCGTGGCTGACCTGGCTTCTGACACAACGCATCGGCGGACAGCGGATGTCGATCGTCGACTGGCCGATCGGCATCGTCTATGCCGTGGTGCTGTTCGGCTTCGTGCTGATGGCGCTGCGCGCGGTGCAGGTGGCGATCCTGAACTGGAAGCGCGGCGCCTCGGTGCTCGAGCGGCCGGACCTGGCGGAACTGCACTGATGGGTCCGGGCGGCTTCAAGCTGCTGTTCCTCGGCCTGATGGGCGCCGGCGTGCCGGTGGCGCTGGCCATGGCCGGCGCCTCGCTGATCTACGTGATGGCCAGTGGCGTGGCGCCGGATTTCGTCGTCATCCATCGCATGGTCAGCGGCGTGGATTCGTTTCCGCTGCTGGCCGTGCCGTTCTTCGTGCTTGCCGGCAACCTGATGAACTCGGCGGGCATCACCAACCGCATCTACAACTTCGCGCTGTCGCTGGTGGGCTGGCTGAAGGGTGGTCTGGGTCACGTCAATATCGTCGGCTCGATGGTCTTCGCCGGCATGTCGGGCACGGCGATCGCCGATGCGGCCGGCCTGGGCACGATCGAGATCAAGGCGATGAAGGACCACGGCTATTCGACCGAGTTCGCCGTCGGCGTGACCGCCGCCTCGGCCACGCTGGGGCCGATCATCCCGCCGTCGCTGCCTTTCGTGATCTACGGCATGTTCGCCAACGTGTCCGTCGGCGCGCTGTTCCTCGCCGGGCTGATCCCGGGGCTCGTCATGGCGCTGCTGATGATGGGTACGGTCGCCTGGTACGCGCACAAGAACGGCTGGGGCGGCGACATCCGCTTCGAATGGGGTCGCCTTGTCAAGGCGATCGTCGAACTGTTGATCGTCGCCGGCTTTCCGGTGGCGATCTGGTATGCGACCGAAGCCGGTGCGATGCCGACGCTGGCCGTGGCGGTGGCCCTGGTCGTGCTGCTCATCGCCGACCGCTTCTTCGCCTTCGACGCGGTGCTGCCGATCCTCACACCGGTGCTGCTGATCGGCGGCATGACCGCCGGCGTATTCACCGCCACCGAGGGTGCGATCGCCGCCTGCGTCTGGGCGCTGTTCCTCGGGCTCATCTGGTACCGGACGCTGTCCTGGAAAATGCTGATCAAGGTCTCGATGGACACCATCGAGACCACCGCGACCGTGCTGCTGATCGTCGCCGCGGCGTCGATCTTCGGCTGGATGCTGACCGTCACCCGCACCACCGAAGCGGTCGCCGCCTGGGTGCTCGGCTTCACGCAGGAGCCGTGGGTGTTCCTGCTGCTGGCCAACGCGCTGATGCTGTTCGTCGGCTGCTTTCTGGAACCGACCGCGGCGATCACGATCCTGGTGCCGGTGCTGCTGCCGATCGTGCAGCAGCTGGGCATCGATCCGGTGCAGTTCGGGCTGATCATGGTGCTGAACCTGATGATCGGCCTGCTGCATCCGCCGATGGGACTGGTGCTGTTCGTGCTCGCGCGAGTGTCGAAACTGTCCTTCGAGCGCACGACGATGGCCATCCTGCCGTGGCTGCTGCCGCTTTTGGCGAGCCTGGTGCTGGTGACCTACGTTCCGGCGATCAGCCTTTGGTTGCCGAGGTTGTTCTTGTAAGGTAAGGAACGGTCGGCTCGGCGATGCCTGTCCTTGCGCAGGCGGGCAACCGGGGCCCGAGTTTGCTGCGATGAAATCGGATCCCGGCCAACGCCGGGACGACGAACCCGGATCGAGGAAGTTGCCCTGTGTCCGCTGTGATCTCCGACTCTGCCCTGAGCCCCGTGCTGCGGCTGCATCCCAACGACGACGTGGTGATCGCGCGCCGTCAGCTCGTTTCTGGCACGGCGCTGGCCGAGCTGAACGTCACCGTCACCGGCCTTGTTCCACCCGGGCACAAGATCGCCGTGCGCGCCGTGGCCAGGGGCGGGCCGGTGCGGCGCTACAACCAGATCATCGGCTTCGCCAGCCGCGACATCCGGCCCGGCGAGCACGTGCACCTGCACAACATGGGCATCGGCGCCGAGCATGGCGCCTTTGCCCGCGACTATGCGTTCTGCGCCGACGTGAAACCGACCGCGTACGTGGCACAGCCGCGGTCGTTTCGCGGCATCGTGCGCGATGACGGCCGCGTGGCCACGCGCAATTACGTCGGCATCCTGTCCAGCGTCAACTGCTCGGCCACGGTGGTGCGGGCGATCGCCGACCAGTTCCGCCGCGACGTCTTCCCCGAGCGGCTTGCCGACTATCCGAACGTCGACGGCGTGGTCGCGCTCACCCACGGCACCGGCTGCGGCATGGACATGGGCGAGAGCATGACCGTGCTTCGCCGCACCCTCGGCGGCTATGCGAAGCACGCCAACTTCGGCGCCGTGCTGGTGATCGGGCTCGGCTGCGAGGCCAACCAGATCACCGCCCTGCTCGGCGCCGAAGGACTGGCGGAGGGCGAGCGGCTGCGCGCCTACAACATGCAGGAGGTCGGTGGCACGGCCAAGGCCATCGCCCGCGGCGTGGCGCTGGTCCGCGAAATGCTGCCGGCGGTCGACCGCGTCTCGCGGCGCGACGTGCCTACGAGCCACCTGACGCTCGGCCTGCAGTGCGGCGGCTCCGATGGCTACTCCGGCATCACCGCCAACCCGGCGCTGGGCAACGCGGTCGACCGGCTTGTCGCGAACGGCGGCACGGCCATCCTTTCCGAGACGCCGGAGATCTACGGCGCCGAACACCTGCTGACGCGGCGCGCGGTCTCACGCGAGGTCGGCGAGAAGCTGATCGCGCGCATCAAGTGGTGGGAGGACTACACCGCGCGCAACCACGGCGAGATGAACAACAACCCGTCGCCGGGCAACAAGGCCGGCGGGCTGACGACGATCCTGGAGAAATCGCTGGGCGCGGTGGCCAAGGGCGGCACGACCAATCTGGTGGATGTCTACGAGTATGCGCAGCCGGTGGACAAGAAGGGGTTCGTGTACATGGACACGCCCGGCTACGATCCGGTCTCGGCCACGGGGCAGGTCGCCGGCGGCGCCAACATGATCGTCTTCACGACGGGCCGCGGCTCGGCCTACGGCTGCGCGCCGTCGCCGTCGCTGAAACTCGCGACCAACACCGATCTGTGGCGCCGGCAGGAGGAGGACATCGACATCAATTGCGGCGGGATCGCCGACGGCTCGGCGACGATCGAGGAGGTCGGCGAACGGATCTTCGAACTGATCCTGGCGACGGCGTCAGGGCAGAAGTCGAAGAGCGAACTCGCCGGCTACGGCCAGCAGGAGTTCGTGCCGTGGCAGCTGGGGGCCGTGATGTAGCACGCTTATTGTCGTCCCCGCGAAAGCGGGGACCCAGGGTCTTTCGACACGGAGTCACTGGGTTCCCGCCGGCGCGGGAACGACGCGAGGGTGTCGATGAAAGTCGATGAACGGAGGAGAGGCACGATGAAGTCGAAGTGGATCGCAATGCTGGCCGCGCTGGCGCTCGCCGCCGGCGCCGTGCAGGCGCAGACCAAGCTGAAGTTCGCGCACGTGTACGAGGTCTCGGAGCCGTACCACACCGCGGCACTGTGGGCCGCCGGCGAGATCGCCAAGCGCACCGGTAACCGGTACACGATGGAGGTCTTCCCGGCCTCGACGCTCGGCAAGGAGTCGGACATCAACCAGGGCCTGACGCTCGGCACGGTCGACATCATCTACACGGGGCAGCTTTTCGCCGGCCGCCTCTACGGGCCGGTGGCCATCGGCGGCGCGCCCTACATGTTCCGCGACTTCGACCACTGGAAGGCGTATGCCGCGAGCCCGCTGTTCCAGGAACTGGCCGAGGGCTACCGGAACAAGAGCGGCGGCAACAAGATGGTCGCGATCACCTACTACGGCGAGCGGCACGTCACCTCGAACAAGCCGATCGGCAAGCCGGAGGACATGAAAGGCCTGAAGATCCGCGTGCCCGACGCGCCGCTGTACACGATGTTCCCGCGCGCCGTCGGCGCCAATCCGACGCCGATCGCCTTCGCCGAGGTCTACCTCGCGCTGCAGAACGGCACCGTCGACGCGCAGGAAAACCCGCTGCCGACCATCGACGCGAAGAAGTTCTACGAGGTGCAGAAGTTCATCGTGCTCACCGGCCATATCACCGACGCGCTGATCACGATCATCGGCGGGCCGACGTGGAACAAGCTTTCCGACGGTGACAAGAAGATCTTCGAGACGGTGTTCAAGGAGGCCGCGGCCCGCGCCACCGGCGAGATCGTCGAGATCGAGAAGAAGCTGGCGGCCGAGTTCGAGAAGCGCGGCAAGACCGTGGTCAGGGTCGACCGCAAGCCGTTCCGCGACGCCGTGGTCAAGCTGCACAACGGCCCGGACGCGACCTGGGACAAGGCCACCTACGACAAGCTGCAGGCGCTGAAGTAGCGCGCCTTCGCGAACTCGCCCGTCGGCCGCGCGAGCCGCCGGCCGACGGCGGTGCGCGCGCCGCCGTCGGACCTCGTGCGTGACATAAACTGGCCTTTCGGCACGGTTCGGCGCGCGGTTCCGAGCGGATTGCCGCCGCGCCTGAGCACGGCAGGCCGCCTTCGAGAGGTCACCGATGAAGCTCTATTACCACCCCGCATCGACCACCAGCCGCATGGTCATGCTGTTCGCGGCGGAGAACCGTGTGCCGCTCGACATGCAGGTCGTCGACCTGTTCACCGGCGAGCACCACAAGCCGGCGTTCGAAGCGATCAACCCGAATCGCCTGGTGCCGGTGCTCGAGGACGGCGACTTCCGACTCACCGAAAGCTCGGCGATCCTGAAGTACCTCGCCGACCGGACCGACTCGCCGCTGTACCCGAAGGATCTGCAGGCACGGGCCCGCGTCAACGAGCGCATGGACTGGGTCAACACCCAGCTGTGTCGCGACCTCGCCTACGGCACCGTCTATCCGCAGATCTTTCCTTTCCACCGGCGGCGCAGCGACGAAGCGCAGGACGCGACCGTGCAGTGGGGCCGCGAGCGCGCGCAGGCGTGGCTGAGGATCCTCAACGATCACATCCTCGGCGACAACGACTACCTGTGCGGCGCTTCGATAACCATCGCCGACTACCAGGCGGCGGCGTTCGTCGCGCTGGCCGAGCTGATCGGCTGCGACTTCGGCGCCTACCCGAACGTCGGGCGCTGGCTGGCCCGCATGAAGTCGATGAAGGGTTGGAAACAGGTCAACGAGGCCATCGACGGCTATGCGGCGTCGCTGAAGGGGCAGCCGATGCTCTCGGTGTAACGCGGTCGATCGCCCGCCGACGGAGAGGCACCATGATCCGCAAGCTGCACCATAGCGCCTACCGCTGCCGCGACTCCGAGCAAACGCGCGTCTTCTACGAGGATTTCCTCGGCTTGCCGCTGGCCGGCACGCTCGAGATCAGCGAGACCAAGAGCGGCCGCGCCACGCGCACGCTGCACACGTTCTACAGGCTCGACGACGGGTCGTTCCTGGCGTTCTTCGAGGCGCCCGACATGCCGTTCGAGTTCAAGGCGCAGCATGACTTCGACCTGCACATCGCGCTGGAGGTGAGCCGGGATGCGCTCGACCGGATGTTGGCCAGGGGCAAGGCGGGCGGCATCGAAACGCGCGGTGTATCCGACCACGGCTTCATCGACTCGATCTATTTCCGCGATCCCAACGGCTACGTGATCGAGCTGTGCGCCAAGCGCCCCGAACATGAGCGGATGATGGATCCGGCCGTCAACGGGGCGCGCGAGAAGCTGCAGCGCTGGACGCAGGCCAAGGTGAAGGCGGGCGCGGCGTGAACGGCGGCCTCGGCAGGCCCGACGGGAATCAGGCGGGCGGCGGCGTGCCGTTCAGCGCGTAGTAGCTGCGGATCACCTGGCTGTCGTCGGCCGCGCCCTCGCCGCGGCCGGAGGCGGCGAGGAACATCTGGTGCGCGACTGCTGCGATCGGCAGCGCCGCCTTCGTCTCGCGACCGGTCTCCAGCACGATCCCCAGATCCTTGACGAAGATGTCCACTGCGCTCGTCACCTCCGGATTCGAGCGCAGCATGCGCGGGCCGCGGTCCTTGAGCATCCAGCTCGAGGCCGCCGAACCGCTCATGATCTCGAGCAGCACACCGAGGTCGACGCCGACCTTGGCGGCCAGCGCAAACGCCTCGGCGACCACGGCGATGTGCACGCCGCACAGCAGCTGGTTGACCGCCTTCACCGTCGCGCCCTGGCCGGCGCGCCGGCCGACATGGAAGATGCGCTGGCCCATCGCGTCGAACACCGGCTTGATGGCGGCGAAGGCCTCATCGCTGCCGGCGGCCATGATCGTCAGCGAAGCATTCGCGGCGCCGACGACGCCGCCCGAAACCGGCGCATCGATGAAGCGGCGCCCGGCCGCTTCCACACGGGCGGCGATCTTCTCGACCGCGCCGGGGGGACAGGTCGCCATCAGGCAGACGATGCCATCCTGCGCCAGCACCTCGAGCGCGCCGCCGTCGAACAGCACAGCTTCGGCCTGCGCGGCGTTGACGACCATCAGCACGATGGCGTCGGCACCGGCGGCAGCCTCCTTGGCGGTGGCCGCGCGGCTGCCGCCGGCGGCGGCCAGTGCTTCGAGCGCGCGTGGGTTCAGGTCGACGCCGCGCACCGCGAAGCCGCGCTGCACGAGGTTTTTCGCCATCGGCAGGCCCATCGAGCCGAGGCCGGCGAACGCGATCGTTTTCATGTCGGTGTCCTCGCAGAAGTGACGGCCGCAGCGCGGCCGTTCGTTGATTGGTTGGTGGCCCACTGTACCGTCGGCCGCCGCGGCGCCGGTGCCCGGGCGACGGCGGCTGCGGCGCTCCCGGCTCTCAAGGAAACGCCGGGCCGCCCCAAGTTTCCTTGACCCCGGCGGGGGGGGGGCGGGCGCAGCCCAGCCCTGGGGGCGCTCAGTACAGCGTAAACGCCGGGACGTAGGAAATCAGCACCAGAACGACAAGCGCCACCAGGTAGAACGGCAGAAGTTCGCGCACGATCCGGCCGACCGGCTCGCGCGAAATCGCGGCCGAGATGAACAGCGTCGTTCCCAACGGCGGCGTGAACAGGCCGATGCTCAGGTTCACCGCCATCATGATGCCGAGCTGGATCAGGTCGAGACCGATCGCATTGCCGATGGCGACGAACGTCGGGCCCAGCAGCAGGATCGCTGCCGGCAGGTCGAGGAACATGCCGACCACCAGCATGATCAGGTTCATCATCAGGATGATCATCCACGGCGACTGCAGTACCTCGACGGCCCACTGCGCGACCGCGTTGGGCACGGCCTCGACCGTCAGCACGTAGCCGACAGGGGCCGACGCCGCGATCACCATCATGACTACGCCGGTGCTGATGGCCGTGTGCACGGAAGTGCTCGTCGCTCGCCAGTTCCCTGCGCCGCGCCATGCGCACGATCATGCCAAGAAAGCGCGGCGCAACGCGGTGCCCGGGCAGCCGCCGGGTGTTGCAGGTGGAGCGATCGAAGGCGGCGTCATCGTGCCCATCGCCGGGGACCAGCGAAACAGCAGGTTGCACTTAAACATCTCGCGAAACGGCCGCTCGGAACGCACCGAGTACAGCGCCATCAGCAGCGAGCTCTTGAGCAGATTCTCCGGCGATACCGGCAGCGGGCCGCTGTCGGCATGCTTGTCGCTGAACACCCGCTTATCCGCCGCAGCCTCATCTGCGTAGACCCGGATCGCCCGCAGCGGATGATCGGCTGGCACCCGCGCCTCCGGCCAGAAGTAACTGAACAGCCCTTCCTTATTGCTCTCGTATTCGCGCATCACCCGTCCGCGGCCAGAAAAACCTTGCCTTCGAGATCGATCACGAAAATGGTTGCTGCGGGCGGATTTCAACAGCCTGTTAGGGGGAACTTGGCTGCGCCAACGCATCGCGCCGCGCACGGCGTTCGCTTCATGCGCTGCCCGGGCGCGCTGTTGCTTTGACCTGAGGCATTGACGGGGCGGGTTCAAGGGGCGCAGCCTTTACTTGTATGTGCTTGCCTCCGATTTGAGGCGCTGCAACTGGCAAGCCGCCAGGGACGACGACATGCCTTGGTCCGCCGAGGTCTTCCCTGCCGCGATGGCCCATCTCGTGCCGCTGGTGCGCGAAAAGGCCATCGAGATCGCCAATGCCCTGCTCGCCGAAGGCATGGACGAGGGCAAGGCTATCCGTATCGCGATCGCCCGTGCAAAGCAGTGGGCAGCGCGACGCGGCCTGCCGCGGTCGGGCGAAGGCGAGAACCTGTCTCAGAATCCGCGGCGGCCGCGGCGGGGCCGCCTGGGGATGCAGCGCTAGGCGCGCCAAGCGGACCATTGCTCAAGGCAAGGCCGCGAGGCGCAACAACGCGATGTGCCCCAGGTGACCCCGCCCCGCAGGGTTGCGACGAGAAGCGGGCGTCTGCGGCGTTGGCGCGCTCGGTCGTAGGCCAAGCTACTGTCCTTCGCGCGCCGCCTTGCATCGGCCCGCTTCTCGTCGCAACGCGACCGTCGGGCAGTCTGAGATAGGTTCTAGAACTCGGCGGCAGTCGACGATTCGGATACGGCGCCCGAGCCGGTTCGCCCGCGCCTTCGGACGCAACTGTTTAACGCAGGTCAGCACCTTCGCCATGGCGAGGGAGAAACTGTTTTTAGGACGTCAACTGCAGGAGGGCGACGATGCGGATCAGCGAAATCTGCACGCGGGAAGTTGTCTACTGCGATCGCGGCGCGTCCGTCGGCCAGGTTGCGCGATTGATGCGCAACCATCATGTCGGCGACCTGATCGTCGCCGAGACCGGACCCGGAGGGCTCAAACCGGTGGGCGTGATCACCGACCGCGATCTTGTGGTCAAGGTGCTGGCCGAGGATCTGGCTGCCGATGCGGTCGTGGCGGCCGACCTGATGACGCGCAGCGTGGTCACCGCGGCGGAGTCCGCGGATGTGCACACGGCGATCGAGCGGATGCGCAGCGAAGGGATCCGGCGGCTGCCGGTTGTCGACGCCAGCGGCGCACTGATCGGCGTGTTGAGCGCGGACGACGTGATCGAACTGCTGGCCGAGGAGTTGACCGATGTGGCGCGCATCGCGCCGCGTCAGTCGGCGCTGGAGAAACTCGCCGCGCCGCAGGTGACGGAATGAGCAGTCGTGACGGATCTGACGCGGGCGCGGCGGGCAGTGGCCCCGCGCCATGGAGCGTTCGGCGATCGCCGGCGCGGGCTCGCGCGCGGCGCGCAGGCCGGCACGACGTCCGACAGACGGGGTTCACTCCCCGAGCAGGAGGTTGTCGACGATGAAACTGGCACTTCAGGTCACATTCCGCGACATGCCACGTTCGGAAGCAGTCGAAGCGGAGATCCGCCGCCGCGCGGAAAAGCTGGAGGCTTTCTGCGATCGCATCATGAGCTGCCGCGTCACGGTCGAGACGCCGGGCGGACACAAGCATCAAGGCAAGCTGCACTCGGTGCATATCGACCTCAAGGTTCCGGGCGAGGAAATCGCCTCGACGCGGCGGCAGGAACACGAGGACGTCTACGTGGCCATCCGCGACGCGTTCGACGCCGTGCGCAGGCGGCTGGAGGATTACGTCCGGCGCAGCCGCGGCGAGGTCAAGCTGCATGAGCCGCTGCTGCGCGGCCGCGTGGTGCGGCTGTTCGACGACGGTCACGGCTTCATTGCCGACAACGACGGCAACGAGTACTACTTCGACCCGGCTGGCATCGTCCGGCCGGGCGAGCAGCTGGTCGTGGGCACCATGGTCGAGTTCCTCGGGCAGGCGGCGGGGCAGGGCCTGCAGGCCAAGCGGGTGACGGCGATGAAATAACGGCGGTCGCGCTGCGGCCGGCGCGGATCAACCGGACGCTGCCGATGGGCGCGCACGGCGTCGCGGGCGGTGTTCGAGCCGGACCAGCAGACGCAGGGCATCGAGCGGCGCGCGGGCGAAGGCATCGTTGTCGAAGTAGACGTGGACTTCGCGTCCTTCGGCGAGCCAGCCGCGTACCCGCGCGGCCCAGAGCCGAAGCTGCGTGTCGCTGTAACCCGAGGCATAGGTGAGGGTGTGTCCATGCAGCCGCACGTAGACCAGGTCGGTCGTGACTGCGTTCCACAGCGGCCAGTCGGCGGCGTCGGACTGGCAGGCGGCGATGTCGTGCGCGCGCAGGCACGCGGCCGTTTCGTCGTCGAACCAGGACGGATGGCGGAACTCGATCGCATGGCGCACGCTGCGCCAGTGGCGCAGCGCGCGGGCAAACCGCTGCAGCCGTTGCAGGTCGCGATGGAAGCTTTGCGGCAGCTGCCACAGCACCGCGGCCAGCTTGTCGCCGAGGCCGGCGGCCGCGTCGCGCTCAAGCCGGATCGAAGGCAGCGGATCGGCCAGCCTGCGCGTGTGCGTCAGGTAACGGTTGGCCTTGATCGCAAAGCGGAAGTGCGGCGGCGTTTCGGCGCGCCAGCGGGCGAAGGTTTCGCGTCGCTGCAGGCGGTAAAAGGTGGCGTTGACCTCGATGGCGCTGAAGCGCTCGGCGCAGAACGACAGCCACCGCCGCTGCGGGCAGCGGCCGTAGAACGCCTCGCGCCAGGCCGGATAGTTCCAGCCGCTGGTGCCGACGAAAGCGCGCGACGTTCGATCGACGTCCATGCAGCTACGCGGGACCGGCCCTGCGCATGATCAGCATCGAAGCCCTGCTCAATCGCATCCGCTGGGACCCGCAGTTCGGCCGCGGCCGCTTTGCCATCGGTTACTACGACCGCCTGCAGCGGCGCATCGTCACCGTGCCATTGGAGCAGATCGGATTGCGGCCGGGCAACCACTTCTCGTTCACCGCCGTGGCGCCAGACGGCACCGTGCACGACGTGCCGTTTCATCGGGTGCGCGAGGTACACCGGGACGGCGCGTGCATCTGGCGGCGCGTGGTGCGCGGCGAGCCGGGGCCGGCGCCGTGATCGGCCCTTGCCCGCGCCTCTGGCCCGGCCCGTGTCGGCGCGCGGATGCCCGGCTTCGGCAGAGCTGCCGCTACCGCATGAGGATCTGCCAGGCGATCACCGCCTGCGCAAAGAAACCGGCGGCAAAGGCGAGGGTGCGCACCCAAGGCACGGCGAACGTGTACGCGGCGGCGTGCACGACGCGGGCCCAGAAGTAGGTCGCGGCCGCCGTACCGACGGCAGGGCCGGGGGCGCCGACGGCTCCGGCGACCAGCACGAGCGGGGCGAAGACGACGAGGTTCTCCACCGCATTCGCATGCGCCTTCATCAGGCGCTGGGCCCATGGCGACTGTGGCTTCGGGTTCTCGGGGTAGCCCACTGCATCGCCGAGGCCGCGCACGGCGATCCGATCGAGGATGTACGGGACCCAGAGCAGGCCAGTGAACGCGGTGACCAGGGCAAGGTAGAACAGTTCGGTTTTCATGCGCGACTCCGTCGAAGGACGAACCCGCGCGGACGCCGTCCGTGTCCGCGCTGAACGTGACTCTACAGGGGCAATTTGCGGCCGGCAGCGCGGCGGCGTTTCCACGGAAGGCGCGCGCAGCGGAGCACGGCCGCGCCGGCATGCGTCTGCGGTCGCCGGATCGGCACCGGCTTCCGCTTCAGTTCAGCGGGCAGTCGTCGTTGCGGGTTCCGGTGAAGTTCACGTCGGGGTGCGCCGCGCTGAGCAGGTCACCGACCTTGTTGAACGCGTCACCGCCGTAGCACTGCGGCTTGGCCACCACCTCGCCCAGCGTCGGGTCGGCTGATGCCGCCTCGCATTCCCCCGGCCGGCTGTTCAGCGGCGGCGCCGGCATTCCCGTGGCGAGCGCGTAGTTGTCGTCGGGTGCGTAGCCGGTCGGTGCCCACGATGCGAGGTGGTTGCGCCAGTAGCCCGGGGAGCACCATTGACCCTGACCCTTCGCCAGGGCGACGAAGCAGACGTTGTAGTGGCTGATGCCGTAGAACTTCCCGCTGTTCGGATTCGGCGGCGGCGTCAGTCCGGTATCGCTGGACATCGCGGGTTCGACGGCGGCGTAGTCATAGACCTGGAAGTTCGGTCCGCCTTTCATCACCATGCCCTTGACGACATAGTCGTAGGACGCGTCGCCGAGCGATTGCCAAGCCAGATAAGGACCGGCCGCGACGTCGGGACTCTTCGTGATCTGGAGCCAGGCCGGCAATTGGGCGAGCACGGCGGCGACGACCTGGCCGTTCGTGTCCCGATAGCCGTGCTTGATCTCACCGCCGGTGTCGACCTTGATCTCGCGCGTTCCCGGACCGTAGAGCGCCTCGCAGGTGGCCGGGGGATCGCCGGCGTTGTTGCCTTCGAGGTAGGTCGGAACGACGCCCGCGGCCGAGGCGGCCGAGGATTGCACGCCGATGACCCGATAGGCCGTGAAGTTGGCGGCCGCCGCGCGCTTGCTGCCATCGGTGTCGACCGCGGCAGCGCTGTCGACGCGATCGCCCACGCCGCCGCCGCATGCGACCACCGCCGCGACGGCCATTCCCGCCGCCGTCGCCTTGCCGTAGCCGCCCCAGCAGCGGGACGTGCTGCGGGCCCGAAGTCGTCGCATGATGTTCACGAATTCAGCTCACTCAGGTTGCATCATCGATATCGGGGCAGATCCGCAGCCGGTCCAGGCGGCGCCGGCCAGCCGGCGATCTGCCGTCCGCTGGAACAGACGTTATGCGCGTCCAGCCGCCTCGTCTTCCGACTTGCGGAGGACGACTTTCGGTGGACTGCGAAACGACGGTCATCCTCCGAGCGGCCTGCTTCGTTCGGACGATGTGCGCACCGCCTCCTGCCCGCGGGACTCGACCGAGGCAGGGGCACAGCCGTGTCGCGCAGACTGCTCGGCCTGCGAAGCCGGCAGCACCGGGGGGAAACAACGCCGTCGGCACCACGATCGGCGCGGACCGGTCGCGGCCGGCCGATCAATCGCCGGCGAGACAGGCGCCCCTCGCCGGCTCGCGCGAGCGGGCAGCCGCGTCGGCCGCGCGACAATGCGCCCGATTCCTTTTCGATCCGGTCCATGCCATGTCCGCCAATCCCATCGTGCGGGTGAGGCCCCTCGGTTTCCCGTGGCCGACCACCGACCCGTTCCTGTTCTGCGTCTTCCACGACGATGCCTACCCGCGCGGCAACGGCAGGCTCGGACCGGATGCCTCGCTGGCTGGGCGCGACATCGGCCAGGATTTCAGTCGCAAGGACGGCTGGAGCATGTACCACGGCACTCACGTGCCGGGCTTTCCGGCTCACCCGCATCGCGGCTTCGAGACCGTCACCATCGTGCGCGAAGGGCTGGTCGATCACGCCGACTCGCTGGGGGCGGCGGCGCGTTACGGCCGCGGCGACGTGCAGTGGCTGACCGCCGGCGGGGGAATCGTGCACGCAGAGATGTTTCCGCTGCTCGACAGTGCCGGTCCGAACCCGCTGCAGCTGTTCCAGATCTGGCTCAACCTGCCGGCGGCTTCGAAGATGGCGGCACCGCACTTCACGATGTTCTGGTCGGAGGACGTTCCGCGCCGACAGATGGCGGAGTCGGACGGCCGCGGCACCGAGGTCGTCGTCGTTGCCGGACGGCTGGGCGATCCGAGTACGGGCGGCACGGTTGCGCCGCTGCCGCCGCCACCGGACTCGTGGGCCTCGCACGACGAAGCGGATGTGGCGATCTGGACGATCCGCATGGACTCCGGTGCGCGCTGGACGGTGCCGCCGGCCACCGGCGCCGGCACGCGGCGGACGCTTTACTTCTTCAGCGGCGGCTCGCTGCAGATCGGCGGGCAGCAGGTGCCGACAGGCGCCGCGATCGAGGTGCGTGCTGACATGCCGGTGCAGATCGTCAATGGCCAGACGCCGGGCGAATTGCTGCTGCTGCAGGGCCGTCCCATCTGCGAGCCGGTCGCGCAGTACAGCACGTTCGTGATGAACACGCAGGCCGAGATCATGCGGGCGTTCGACGACTATCGGCGCACGCAGTTCGGCGGCTGGACCTGGCCCGATGTCGCGCCGGTGCACGGCATGGATCCGGCGCGTTTCGCGCGCTACCCGGATGGCCGCGAGGACCGGCCCACGCCGCGACGTCCCGCGGCCACGCCTCGTTGACGAGGCGGAATGCCGATGGATCGATCCGCCAGCGCGGCCCTGCCGCCACTGCAGAGCGGGCCGGCGGCGTGGATCGCGTGCGCCACCGCGCGGCCGGCGAATGCGGTCGCTGACTCGGCGACGCGGCTCACCGCGCCGCCCATCAGCGGCAGCGGCGTGTAGGAGCGGGCCGAACGGTCGTGCCAGGCGTGCTCGGCGAGCACGTCGATCAGTGCATCGCCCAGCGCGTTGAAGTAGTCTGATTTTCACTCGTCGCGCCGCCCCGGCGGCACCGCGCCCATCGCCAGGAGGCTTCCCGTCTGGCTGAGGCTCGACAAGAGGGTCGGACGGGACATTCCGATCGTTCCTGCGGCGGCCGGTTAGCGCAGGGCACGCAGCACGCCTCGGTTGGCGTGCTTCGGGGCCGGGTGGCATCGGGCGCCGCCGTTGCCCGCGATCAAGGAGGTTTCGACGGCGCGTCTTATGGTGTATCGGTCAGCGTCGCCGTTGGCTGCGCCCATGACGAAGACAGGAACCGCGGAACAGATCAAGGTCAACCGCGCGCCGGTGTTGACGCTATGGGCGGCGGTCGTCGCCGAGCGGCTCGGCTTCGATCGCGACGAGGCGTTGACGATGGGGCGCGTCGTCGCCGGCCTGAACGCGTATGCGAAGGGCAAGGCGCTCGGGCTGTTCAAGCCGGCGCCGGAGGAGGTCAGGCGCCGCCGCGAGCGGCTGGCGCACGGCGAGCAGATGCACGTCGACCTGCTGCACCGCGCAGTGCCGGTGATGGTGACCCCCGACGGGCTGCGCGCCGTGTCGAAGGACAAACCGATAGCGCCGGCGAGTGTGCAGCGCTATCTCGAAAGCAAGTTCGGCGATGCGCTCGGCGCAGTCGAGCAGGCGATGAACCAGCTCGCCGCATCGCTGCCGGTCGACGATCTGGCGCACCGCGCCTATGCGTTGTATGAGGCGTTCCGGCCGGCGGTGCCGGCGGGCGTCAGCGGCTGGGGCGCGGCGGGCGTGCTGGAACTGGAGCGGATCCGCAAAGCGGCGCGCTGAGCGGCCCGGCCCCGCCGCGTGTCCTGCGGTCCGATTGCCGAGGCGTGCAGAGCGCGACGCAGGTCGACGAGACTCGATGATCGAGATCGACGGGGCCTTTGGCGAAGGCGGCGGCCAGCTGGTGCGCACCGCGGTCGCGCTGTCCGCTGTCAGGCGCAGGCCGATCCGCGTCGTCAATGTCCGCGCCCGACGGCGAAATCCCGGGCTGGCGCCGCAGCACGTGGCGGCGGTGCGCGCCGTTGCGTCGATGTGCGAGGCGCAGTGCGAAGGTGTCGAGCCGCATTCGACGGCATTTGCCTTCTCGCCGCAGCGGCTGCGCGGCGGCGACTATCGCGTCGATGTCGGCACGGCCGGCAGCATCACGCTGGTGCTGCAGGCGATGCTGCCGGCAGCGGTGGCCAGTGGCGAACGCTGCAGGATCCGCGTGCGTGGAGGCACTGACGTGCGGGCCGCGCCGCCGATCGACTATTTCGCTGCCGTGCTGCTGCCGCTGCTGGCCAGGCTGGGTGTCCACGCGGCGCTCGCCGTCGAACGCCGCGGCTATTACCCGAAAGGCGGCGGCGAGGTCCGGCTCGAAGTGGCGCCGGCCGCCGCGCTGCAGCCCTTCGCGGCGCCGTCGCCGGGTGCGATCGAGCGCGTCGACATCCTTGCTCATGTTGGGCAACTGCCGCGCGAGATCGCCGCGCGCATGGCGCTGGCGGCGCTACAGGCACTGCCGCCGGCACTGCCGGTCGATTCGAAAGTGGACGCACTTGCGGCAGACCGCGCTGCGGGTTGCGGCGGAGCGATCGTGCTGCGCGCGTTGACCGCGAACACGGTGCTCGGCGCGGCCGAGGTGGCCGAGCGCGGCGTTCGTGCCGAACGGCTGGGCGAGCGGGCGGGCGCGAGCCTGGCGCGCGACCTGCGTGCCGGCGTGACGCTCGACGTGCACGCGACCGACCAGATGCTCGTGTTTCTTGCGCTCGCATCCGGCGAGTCGCGCTGTGTCGTGCGCGAACTCAGCTCGCATGCGCGCACGGCGATGTGGCTGATCGAACGGCTGGCGGGAACGCGTTTCGAAACGACGGCGGCGGCAGGCGGGGTCGGCCTGCGCGTGCTGCCGGCAGGCGCAGGTTAGGCCAACTCGGGGCGGCCCATCGTCGTGCCCGCGACGTAACCTGCAGGGCGGCCGGACCGGCCGCATCGCGCATCGACTCGCTGCGGCAGCGCAGGCCGCGTTCGCCCGCGCGCGCCCCCGCCGTCAGGACGCGGCAGACTGCCGCGCGCGCCAGCCGCTGTACAGGGCGATCAGGCCCGGGATCAGGATCAGCGCCCAGATGATCTTCGACAGGTTCGTCTGCACCCAGCCGACGTTGCCGAACAGGTAGCCGGCGGTGACCAGCGAGCCGACCCAGAGCGTGCCGCCGCTGACGTCATAGAACGTGAACCTGCTGCGCGTCATCTGTGCCACCCCGGCGACGAAGGGCGCGAAGGTGCGCAGGAACGGCATGAAGCGCGCCAGCACGATGGTGATGCCGCCATACTTCTCGTAGAAAGCGTGCGTGCGCTCGAAGGCGCGCTTGTTGAAGAATTTCGAGTCCTCCCACTGGAACACGCGCGGTCCGATCATGCGGCCGATCGCGTAGTTGGTCTGGTTGCCGGCGATCGCCGCGGCGATCAGCAGGGCCACCAGCAGCGGGTAATCCATCATCCCGGCGCCGGCCAGCGCGCCGGCGACGAACAGCAGCGAATCTCCGGGCAGCAACGGCATCACCACCAGCCCGGTCTCGACGAAGATGATCAGGAACAGCAGCGCGTACACCCACGTGCCGTAGGTCTCGACGAAGCCGCGCAGGTGCACGTCGACGTGCAGGATGAAGTCGATCAGGAAGGCGACGATTTCCATGCGCCGATTATCCGTGGCCACCGCAGTGCGCACCGTCGGCCGGATGGCCGATCGTCGAGCTCAGCGGCCGAGGCGCCGCCAGAGGAAGGTGAAGGTCTGCGCCCACATGCGCGCTGCCTGTTCGTTGTTGGCTGCGGCGCCGTGCCCGCCCTCGATGTTCTCGAAGTAAAGCACGTCGTGGCCCATCTCGCGCATCCGCGCCGCCGTCTTGCGCGCGTGGGCCGGATGGACGCGGTCGTCGCGGCTCGACGTGTACAGGAAAAGCGGCGGGTACTTCGCCTCCTTGCGCAGGTTCTGGTACGGCGAGTACCTGGCGATGAAGGCGCGGTCGTCGGGCTTGTCGGGGTCGCCGTACTCGCCGATCCACGAAGCGCCGGCGAGCAGCCGGTGATAGCGCAGCATGTCCGCCAGCGGCACCTGCGCGACCACGGCGCCGAACAGCCCGGGTCGCTGCACCATCGTGCCGGTGACGAGCAACCCGCCCTGGCTGCCGCCGATGATGCCGAGCCACTCGGGTGAAGTGATGCCGCGGGCGATCGCATCCTGCGCCACGGCGATGAAGTCATCGAAGGTCTTCTGCCGGCCTTCGCGCCGCGCCTGCAGGTGCCAGTGTGGACCGAACTCGCCGCCGCCGCGGATGTTGGCGAGCAGGAACACGCCGCCGGGCTCGAGCCAGCCCTTGCCGAACACGCCCGAGTACCACGGCAGCTGCGACACTTCGAAACCGCCGTAGCCATACAGCAGCGTCGGGTGGCGGCCGTCGAGTTTCGTTTCTCGGCGCATCACCGCGAAGTAGGGAATGCGCGTGCCGTCGGGGCTGACCGCCTCGAACTGCCGCGTTTCGAGGCCGCTCGCGTCGAAGAACTGCGGCAGGGACTTCAGGGTCTCGAACTCGCTCCACCGCTTCGCCCCGGCGCGGCCAAGGTACAGCGTCGAAGGCGTGGCGAAGTCCTGCACGGTCAGCATGAATTCGTCGCTCGCCCAGTAGGTGTCGGCAATGCTGACCTGCGCGTTCAGTGGCAGCGGCATCGGTCGCGAAGTCCACGCCTTGCCGTCGAAGCGCGCCTCGTGCCAGCGCGAGCGCACGTTGTCCAGCTCGCCGAGCAGCACCGCCGAGCGCGTCGTCGCTAGCGTCTGCAGCGCGCGCCGCGGTCCCGGTTCGTAGACGACGGCGAAGTCGCGCCGGCCGGCGAACAGCGCATCGACACCGATGGCGATCACCGTGCCGGCCGTGAACTCGCGCTGCGCCGGTTTCCAGGCCGTGCGCAGGCGCAGCAGCACCTGGTCCCTGAAGAAGGTGACCTCGGCGTCGGTCGGCGCCGGCAGCGCAACGAGCCTGCCGTCGACGACGCGCTGCCACTGCGCGTTGCGGGTGGAGATCACGCGCACGACCCAGTCGCGGCGTTCACCGGATTCGCGCTCCGACAGGCCGAAGGCCAGCACTTCGTTCGCCGGCTGCTCGTAGAGGGTCGTCGCTTCCGCCAGCGGCGTGCCGCGCTTCCACAGCTTGACGATGCGCGCATAGCCCGAGGTGGTCAGGCTGCCGGGTCCGTAATCGGTGGCGACCCAGAGCCGGTCTGCATCGCGCCAGCCGGTGCGGCTCTTGGCCTCCGGCAGCACGAAGCCGTCGGCGACGAAGCGCCTGTCGACGAGGTCGAACTCGCGCTCGACCGCCGCGTCGGCGCCGCCGCGCGACAGCGAGATCAGGCAGTGGCGGTACGGTTCGTCGGACTTGTCGGGACGCAGGCAGTCGGCGCCCTGCCACACCCAGTTCTCGTTCTCGGCCGTGGCCAGCGCATCGAGATCGAGCACGGTTTCCCATTCGGGTTCGGCCTTGCGGTACTCGCCGAGTGTGGTCCGGCGCCACAGCCCGCGCGGGTTGGCGGCATCGCGCCAGAAGTTGTAGTAGTGGCCGCCCATGCGCGTGACGAACGGGATGCGTTCGCGCGAGTCGAGGATGCGCAGCAGTTCGCCGCGCATCGGCACGTAGCGTGGGTCGGCGGCGAACTGCTCCTCGGCCTCGGCGTTGCGGCTGCGCACCCAGGCCAGCGCACGCTCGCCGGAGACGTCTTCGAGCCAGAGATAGGGATCTTCGGCCGGTGGCGTGGCGGCTTCAGCGGTCATCAGCAAGGCACAGAGCAGCAGCGCAAGCGGTCTCATTCGCAGCAGGATCCCGGTTGCGCACCGTGGTGTCGGTCAGATGACCATTTTTGCGCCTGCGACCAGCAGCACTGCGGACAGTGCGCGGCGCAGCCCGGTATTGCCGAGACGGCGCGCGCCGAGCGTGGCACCGATCAGCCCGCCGACGAGCACCGCCGCCACCCAGTAGGGCAGTGCGTCGGGCAGCGTCGGATGTCGCGTCAGCAATCCGACGAGCCCCGAGGCCGAATTGACGAGGATGAACGCCGCCGTCGGCGCAGCGCTGTCGCGCACCGTGCCCCAGCCCATCAGCACCACCAGCGGGCTGAGAAAGATGCCGCCACCGACCCCCGTGAGGCCGGACAGCAGCCCGATGCCGGCGCCGATCAGCAGCGCGATCGCCACCGGCGGCGGCCCACGCACGGCGCGACCCGCGCCGTCGCCCTGCAGTGTTTCCATGAACAGGCGCAGCGCGGAAAACAGCAACACGGCGCCGACCAGCGCGCCGAACCACGCCACCGGCAGATGGATGCGCCCGCCGACGAAGGCCATCGGCACCGACGTCAGCGCGAAGGGCAGAAACAGCCGCCAGTTGAAGCCGCCGGCGCGCGCGAACTTGTACAGCGAGATCGAGGCGACGCCGATGTTCATCACCAGCGCCGTCGGCCGCATCATGGCCGCTGGCATGCCAAGCAGCGCCATCGCCGCCAGGTAACCGGAGCCGCCGCCGTGGCCGACCGACGAATACAGCATCGCCGCGGCGAAGAACAGCAGACCGAGCAGGATGTCTTGGTCGATAGGCATCGGTCGCGGCAATGGGCCCGTCGCACGCCGGCACGGCGCGGCCACGGGCGTCAGGACGTCGAGTACGCCAGCCGCACGTAGATCGGCGCGTACGGCGCCGCCTGCGTGATCTCGATCAGCGCCTCGCGCGACAGTTCGAGCAGCGCAAGGAAATGGACGATCACGATCGGCACGCCGCGGGCCAGCGTCGCGGCATCGAAGAGGTCGCCGAATTCGACGAACTGCCTCCCCTGAAGCCGCCGCAGGATGATGCTCATGTGCTCGCGCACCGACAGTTCCTCGCGCGCGATGTGATGGTGCGCGTACAGCTTCGCGCGCTTGAGCACCTCGGCCCAGGCCTGCTGCAGGTCGGAAGGCTGCACGTCGGGCAGCCGCCGCGCCATCGTCTGTTCGATGGTGACGATGGCGCGCACGAAGTCGCGGCCGACGCGCGGCAATTCGTCGAGCTGCGCAGCGGCGAGCTTGATGCGCTCGTATTCGACCAGCCGCCGCACCAGTTCTGCGCGCGGATCCTCGACTTCCTCGCCGGTGGCCGCCTTCTTCACCGGCAGCAGCATCCGGCTCTTGATCTCGATCAGCATCGCCGCCATCAGCAGGTATTCGGCGGCCAGTTCGAGGTTGCTCTTGCGGATCTGCTCGATGTAGGCGAGGTACTGCGCCGTCAGCCCCGCCATCGGGATGTCGAGCACGTTGAAGTTCTGCTTGCGGATCAGGTACAGCAGCAGGTCGAGCGGCCCTTCGAAGGCCTCGAGAAAGACCTCGAGCGCATCCGGCGGGATGTACAGATCCTCGGGCAGCTTGAACAGCGGCTCGCCGTACAGGCGCGCCAGGGCGATGCCGTCGACGACGTCGGGCGTGACATCGGCGGCGGGCGCGGGCAGCGCCGCGTAGTCGGGGGCAACGGGTTCGGTCATGGCGGGCCGATGCTAGCAGCGATGTGCCGACGCTCAGCCCGGCGCTGGTCGCTGCGGCCGCGCCGGCCGGCCCGGCAATGCGCGCACCGGGCTAGCCGCGTCCGGTCTGGTACACGTAGGGCTGCTGCGGCACCTTCGCGTCCTGCCAGCGCTCGAGCTGGTCGGGATCGAGGTCCTTGTCCCACCAGATCGCCCGCCCCTCGCGCTGCTTGCGCTCCAGATCGGGCTGCTTGTTCTTCAGTTCGCGGATGAAGCGGGTCAGGTCGGATTCGTATTCGGCCATGGCAACGGTCGGACGGCGCAGCTTCGCGGATGCGAAATAGTAGCGGCCCGCCCGCCTCGCCCGGCGCATCGACGGCGCGCGGGGCGGCCGGCCGACGGTTGCCGCCGCCGACCGGCGCCGGGGCGGTGCCGCCGGAGGCCGACAGCGGGCGTGCGCCGTCGGGCAGCGGCGCCAGCTGACTGTTGACGTTGCGCAAGCCGGCGATGTTGCTCGTGCCGATGCCGCGACCTGGTCGCGGCGAGGTGGACAGCGGCGACAGCCGCCGCGCTACCGCGGCGGCGGCCGCACGCTGACGGCGCCGAGAATGCCGCGCAGGATCTCCAGCGGCGGCGGCGGGCAGCCGGGGATGGCCACGTCAACCGGGATCACGTTGGCGACGCGGCCGCAGCTGGCGTAGCTTTCGCCGAAGACGCCGCCGCTGCAGCCGCAGTCGCCGACGGCGACGACCAGCTTCGGATCGGGCGTGGCCTCGTAGGCGCGCTGCACGGCGATCTTCATGTTCGTCGCCACCGGGCCGGTGACCAGCAGCAGGTCGGCGTGGCGCGGGCTGGCGACGAAGCGGATGCCGCGGCCCTCGAGGTTGTAGTACGGGTTGTTCAGCGCGTGGATCTCGAGTTCGCAGCCGTTGCACGATCCCGCGTCGACCTGCCGGATCGTCAGCGCGCGGCCGAGCAGGCGCAGGATCTCGTCCTGGATGCGTTGGCCGGCGACGCGCCATGCGTCGTTCGGCTCCGGCGCCTTCTCGGTCGGGATGCCGCCCTTCAGGATCTGGCGCGTGATGAACAGCATCAGAGGTCGTGCCCCGAATAGCTGAGGTTGAACGACTTGTTGATCAGCGGGAAGTCGGGAACGATGTTGCCGATCACGGCGTGCTCGAGCGCCGGCCAGTTCTGCCACGACGGATCGTGGCAGTGGCATCGCCGGATGCGTCCGGCGTCCGTTTCCAGCGCCACCAGCACCTCGCCGCGCCAGCCTTCGATGCGGCCGATGCCGAAGCCGCCGGCGGCCTCCGGCAGCGGCCGGCGTGTTTCGCCGGCGGGCAGCCGCTGCGCGATGGCGCGGATGAGCCGCAGCGACTCGAACACCTCGTCGAAGCGCACCGACACTCGTGCGGCCACGTCGCCGCGCGTGTCCGTGGCGCGCCGAACGTTGAGCTGGTCGTAGGGCGCGCAGGGCAGGTCGACGCGCAGATCCTGCGCCTGGCCGCTGGCGCGGCCGGCCAGCCCGGCCAGACCAAGGCGGGCGGCGAGTTCGGGCGAAACGACGCCGGTGCTCTGGAAGCGGTCCTGCAGCCCGGCGTGTTCGTCGTAAATGGCGCGCAGCATACGCAACTCGCCCTCGATCTCGTCGCATTGCCGGCGCAGCCGTTCGAGCGCGCCGGCGTCGACGTCGATCGCCACACCGCCGGGAACGATGCGGTCCATCAGCAGCCGGTGGCCGAACAGTTCGGCGTTCACGCGCAGCCAGTTCTCGCGCAGGCGCGAGAACTGCGCCAGGCCAAAGGCCAGCGCGGCATCGTTGCCGAGCGCACCGAGGTCGCCGAGGTGGTTGGCGATGCGTTCGCGCTCGGCGAGCAGCGCCCGCAGCCACGCGGCGCGCGGCGCAATCGCGCAGCCGGCCACGGCCTCGGCGGCCATCGCATAGGCCCAGGCGTACGCGACGGTCGAATCGCCGGACACGCGGCCGGCGAGCCGATATCCGTCTCCGACGGCCATGCCTTCGAAGCGCTTCTCGATGCCCTTGTGCACGTAGCCGAGGCGCTGCTCCAGTCGCAGCACCTTCTCGCCGACGATCGAGAAGCGGAAGTGTCCCGGCTCGATGATGCCGGCGTGGATCGGGCCGACCGGGATCTCGTGCACGCCGTCGCCGGCGACGGTGACGAAGGCATAGCGCTCCTGTTCGGCGTCGAACGCAGGTGTGCCGTCGGCATCGCGGCGCAGCGGGAAGAACTCCTGCGGCCACGCCGCGTGTCGCAGCCAAGGCCGCTGGTCGATCGCACCGCGCGCGCGCACGCCGAGCAGATCGGACACCGCGCGCTGCATCCGCTGCGCGGTCGGGAACTGCGCGGAAAGGTCAGGGTACTGCGGCGGCTCGGCGAAGACAGGCAGCCGCACGCAGGCGAGCCCGTCATCGGCGGCGTAGGCGGCGTAGACGACGTAGCCCTGGCCGAGATCGCGCCGGTCCGAAGCCCAGAGCGCGGCCAGGCGCGTGCCGGCATCGGCGAAGGCGTCGGCCGTCGTCGTCCACCAGTCGTTGCCGACCGTGCACACGCCGCCGGCCACGCCGCCCGGCAGCGGCTGGAATTCGAGCGGCGTGTCGCTCATCCGCATCGGTCAGCCTCCGGAGAGCAGCCGCGCCGCCTGCTGGTACCAGGTGTCCAGATAAGGCGGGATGTACAGGCCGAGCAGCAGCGCCAGCGCGAGGTGGACGAACACCGGCACGATCGCCGGCGGGTGCGCCAGCGGCTTGACGTTGGTCTCGCCGAAGACCATCGGCTGCACCTTGGCGAGCACGGCGGCGAAGGCCACGGCGAGCGCCAGCAGCAGCAGCGGCGTGGTCCACGGGAACTCGCGCATGGCGGTGGTCAGGATCAGGAACTCGCTGGCGAACACGCCGAACGGCGGCATGCCGAGGATGGCGAGCGAGCCGATCATCAGTCCCCAGCCGACCGTGGGGTTCACGCGCACCAGGCCGCGGATGTTTTCCATCACCTGCGTGCCGGCCTTCTGCGCCGCGTGGCCGACGGCGAAGAAGATCGCCGATTTCACCAGCGAGTGCACGGTCATGTGCAGCAGGCCGGCGAAGCTGGCTACGGCGCCGCCCATGCCGAAGGCGAACGTGGCGAGTCCCATGTGCTCGATCGACGAGTAGGCGAACATCCGCTTGATGTCGCGCTGGCGCGAGAGGAAGAACGCCGCCAGCAGCACCGACAGCAGGCCGAAGCCCATCATCAGTTCGCCGGCGAAGCGGGTGGCCAGCGCGCCGTCGGCCAGCACCTTGCAGCGAAGCACGGCATACAGCGCCACGTTCAGCAGCAGGCCAGAGAGCACGGCCGAGATCGGCGTCGGGCCTTCGGCGTGCGCATCGGGCAGCCAGTTGTGCAGCGGGGCGAGTCCCACCTTGGTGCCGTAGCCGACCAGCAGGAAGGCGAAGGCGAGCGCGACGACGGTCGGCTCGAGCTGGTGCTTTACCGCATCGAGGTTGGTCCACAGCAGGCCGCCGCCTTCGGCGCCGATCAGCCGCTCGGCCGCCAGATACAACAGGATGGTGCCGAACAGCGCCTGGGCGATGCCGACGCCGCACAGGATGAAGTACTTCCACGCCGCCTCGAGGCTGGCTGGCGTGCGGTACACCGCCACCAGCAGCACGGTGGCCAGCGTGGCGGCCTCGAGCGCCACCCACAACAGTCCCATGTTGTTGGTGGTCAGCGCCAGCAGCATGGTGAAGCTGAACAGCTGGTACATGCTGTGGAACAGGCGCATGCGCGGCGGCGTCATCTTGCCGTGGTCGCGCTCCACCCGCATGTACGGGCCGGCGAAAAGCGCGGTGGTCAAGGCGACGAACGCGGTCAGCGCGACCAGGAAGACGTTCAGCGGATCGACGAAGAACTGCCCGTGCAGCACCAGGATCGGCCCGCCGGCGACGATCTGCGCGGTGAGCGCGGCGGCGGCGACGAAGGTCGCCAGGCTGAAGGCGACGTTCACGGCGGCGGCCGAATCGCGGTGGCCGATCGCGCCGAGCACGGCGGCGCCCGCGAGCGGAATGCCGAGGATGGCGAGCAGCGCTTCCAAGCTCAATCCTCCTTCAGCTTTTCGAGGTGCCGGATGTCGAGGCTGTCGAACTGCTCGCGGATCTGGAACATGAAGACACCGAGGATGATCAGCGCCACCAGCACGTCGAGCGCGATGCCCAGTTCGACCACCATCGGCATGCCGTAGGTGGCGCTGGTGGCGGCGAAGAACAGCGCGTTCTCCATCGCGAGGAAGCCGATCACCTGCGGTATGGCCTTGGTGCGGGTGATCATCATCAGGAACGAAAGCAGCACGCAGGCCAGCGCGATGCCGAGCGTGCCGCGCGCCACCGACGCCGACAGGCCGGAGATCGGCGCCGCCAGGTTGAAGGCGAAGATCACCAGCACGATGCCGGCCAGCATCGTGGTCGGGATGTTGATCAGCATCTCGACGTCCCAGCGCACGTTCAGCCTCTCGGTCATCCGGTGCAGCAGCCACGGCATCAGCAGCACCTTGAGCAGCAGCGTGATCGCCGCCGACCCGTAAAGGTGCGGCTGCCCGGTGAAGAAGGCCATCACGGTGGTCGAGGCGGTCAGCGTGATGCCCTGCAGCGTGAACAGGTGGATCAGCGACAGCACGCGCCGCTGCGCCAGCAGGCCGAACGACAGCAGCAGCAGGAATGCCGCGAACAGATTGACCAGTTGCGTGACCAGCGGCGGCATAGTTCAGTGGCGCCCGGCCGCCCGAAGCCACTGAGCGCCCCCTCGGGGGGCAGCGAGC
>CAZDXQ010000029.1:0-45616 GCA_964509545.1 uncultured Burkholderiaceae bacterium
CCGACAACCCCGGCGAAATCAACACCTTCGCTCGGGCTGGGCATCAAAGTTCGGCCTAGAACACCATCACGCGCGTCGACGGTTCGACGGCAGCGCCGACCACCGTCGCCGCGCCGGCGATGCCCGCCGCTTCCGCGATCAGCGCTTCGCCACGACGGCGCTCGGCAAGCGCCATCGCGCAGGCATATAGGCGGACACCGACGGCCGAGGCCTCGCGGATGAAGTCCCGGACCGTCTTGGTCCGGGCCTGGTCCGTGTAGGCCGCGTCGGCCACGCCTTCGAGCAGCCAGCGCACGGCGCCCGCGGTGAAATGCATCTCGACGTCGATCTCCAGCGCGCGCGCCGCCAGCGCGTAGACGAACGGCGCGGCGGCGCGGTCGGGCGCCGAGGGGTCGGCCGACCACATCACGATCACCAGTTTTTCCGAGCTGCTCATCACCGGCTCACCAACCGCGCAGCGGGTCGATGTCGACCTCGCCGCTGCGGTCTATCGGCGGCGCCAGTTTCTCGGCCAGCCGAGGCGCGAGCCACTGCGCGTACGCCTCGGCGTCGAGCAGTTGCCCACGCTCCTCGGCAAGCGCGGTCGGGCGGACGCGGAACATCCAGCCGGCGGCGTACGGTTCACGCTCGATCAGCGACACGTCTTTCAGCACGGCCGCGTTGACCTCGACGATCTCGCACGACAGCGGCGCATGGACGGCGACCGCCGTCTTGGCGGTTTCCATCACGCCGAGCGAACGGTCGCGCGCCACTTTCGTGCCGAGCGGCCGCGGCGTGAACAGCATGAACTGGCCGTGGTGCGCGACCAGATGCGTGGCGCCGATCGTTGCCAACCCGTCGGCTTCCAGCCGGACCCACATGTCCTGCTCGAAGGCGTACAGGACGGTGCGGTCAAGCCGCGCCAGAACTTCCCTGGTCGATTCGTCTGCCATCTGGCCTTTCAGCGGAGCCGTTTTCCCTCATGGCCGGTGAGCACGAGGGCGCGGCAGTGAGACTCAGCGAAGCGTACGCTCCGCGTCGCCGCAGCGGCTCGCGCCAGCCAACGCGGGCCTGCTTTGCCGATGCGCGTCTGCCTGCACGCGCGCCGGCATTCACCGCCAGCCGCGCCATGAACACCATACGGCGATGTTCATGGCGGAAGAGTATGGGAGTCGAACCCACCCGGGATTGCTGGCAACCCCACCTGGATTTGAAGTCCAGTCGGACCACCGGGTCGCGTCACTCTTCCTGGTTCACCTACGATCGATCGACTGCGGCGCCGAATGTACATCGGCGCCAACCTCGCGCCAGGGATTGTCCCGGCGCAGCAGGTGGTCGTCGCGCACGCGCCGCGTGTAGCCGACGCGGTCGAAGAACTCCAGGATCTGGATCGCCACCTTGCGACCGCCGCCGATACGGTCGCGGAACGGCGCCGCACGCGCGGCACCGCCGTCACGAACGAGATCGCCTGCGATGTCGGCCAGACGGCGAACCGCGTCGGTCAGGAAGAAGTGATCGTGCGCCACCAGCGTCACCTCGCCGATGCGCGCCACCTTCTTCAGCACGCTGCGCACCTCGATCTCGGCGATGCCGGTGGCACGGGCGATGTCGCGCACGCGCGGCGGCCCGAAGGGCTCGTTCATCAGCAGTGGCTTGATGGCTTCCCAGCGCACGCGCTCGTCGCGCGCCAGCTCGGCCTTGTGCGCTGGAGCCGCGAGAAAGGCGCCGCGGCGCACGAGCAGACCTTCGCGCAGCAGTTCGTCGATGACCTCGGCCAGCGCCTCGGCGTCGAGGTTCGGCGCCACGATGCGGCGCAGGCGATTGCCCTCCAGGCCCGGCATCTCGGGTTCGCGCTCGTGCGTGACCATCACCGCGTCGAGCGCGCGGCGGCGCAGCGACTGCCAGTGCTCGCCGGCGACTGCCGTGCCGGCCGCCACCCGCGCATGGCACGCGGCGAGCAAAGGCGTGACCTCCGCCTCGGCGAGATTCCAGCCGCTCGCCAGTCGCGCCAGCGGCACCGCGCCGGCGCCGAGCCAGGCCGCGAGCGCCTCTGCCGCAGGCGCATCGCGCAGCGCAGCGAGCAGGCGCAGCCGCTCGGGCCTGCGCTTGCCGCGCACCGGCGGAGCAATATCGAGCACCATGCCGCCGCCGAGCGTATGCCGTGCCGAGGAGTCGCGCAGCACGAAGCGGTCGCACTTGCAGATGGCCAGCGGTGCCTGGACGCTCACCGTCGCCAGCGCCTGCCCGCCGGCGGCAACGGCGCCGGTATCGAGCAGCGCGATGCGCGCTGCCGTCTGCTCGGTGCCATGGTGCAGCAGCACGTTGGCCCACTGGCCGAGGCGCAGGCCCTCGTGCGCGGCCAGCCGTATCGACGCATCGAAGCGATCGCTGCTGTTGGCCAGCCGCGGCGCCTGCACCCACTGTCCGCGCCGGACGTCCTCGCGCGCCACACCGGCAAGGTTCAACGCGCAGCGCTGGCCGGCCAGACCCGCCTGCGCCGGTCGGTCCTGTGCGTGGATCGAACGGACGCGGGCGCGCGGCCCGTCGGGAGCGATGACCACGTCGTCGCCGACGTTCACCCTGCCGGAGTGCGCGGTGCCGGTCACCACGGTGCCGACGCCGACGAGCGTGAAGACGCGGTCCACCGCCAGCCGGAACATGCCCGTTGCCGGCCGCGCCGCGGCGTCCGTCGCCACCTGGCGCAGAAAGGCGTCGAGTTCGGCCACACCCTCGCCCGTCACCGAAGAAAGCGGGAACACCGGCCAGCCGGCCGCCGGCGTGCCGGCCAGCCAGCGCGCCAGTTGCGCCTGCACTTCAACGACGCGCGCCGCATCGACGGCGTCGATCTTGGTCAGCGCGATCACGCCGCTGTCCACGCCGAGCAGTTGCAGGATGTCGAAATGCTCCTCGGTCTGAGGCATCACCCCGTCGTCGGCGGCGACCACGAGCAGGCCGAGGTCGACGCCGGTGGCTCCCGCCACCATCGTGTGCACGAATTTCTCATGCCCCGGCACGTCGACGAAGCCGAGCACGCCGCCGTCCTCCAGCGGCACGTAGGCGTAGCCGAGTTCGATGGAGATGCCGCGCTTGATCTCCTCCGGCAGGCGGTCGGTGTTGCGGCCGGTCAGGCGCCGGATCAATGACGTCTTGCCGTGGTCGATATGGCCGGCGGTGCCGATGATCATTTTGGAACCGAGCGTGTCGTTCCCACGAACGCGGCAACCCGGAGCCCTTTCCGCGAAAGACTCAGGTTCCCCGCCTGCGCGGAGATGACGACGAGCGGCGAGATGATCACGGTCGCGCGGCTGAAAGCTGCCCTATCAGCGCCGCTTCATCCGCAGTCAGCAGTGTGCGGCAGTCGAGCCACAGCGCGTCGTTGCTGATGCGGCCGAGCACCGGCACCGGCAATGCGCGCAGGCGCTCGGCGAGTTGTTCCAGCGCGCGGCCGCCGCGGCGCGCGCGGCTTGCCACGCGCAGGGCAAACGACGGCAGCCGGTCCACCGGCAGCGCGCCGGAACCGATCTGGCTGGCGCAGGCGTCGATCTGAACGACAAACGCCTCGCCGGCGAAAGCCTGCATCTGCGGCAGCACGCGCTCAGCGGCAGCGCGGATGTCGCCGGCCGGCCGCGTGAGCAAGGCCAGCACCGGCAGCCGCTGTTCCAGCCGGTGCGCGGAGCGGTAGATGCGCAACGTCGCCTCCAGCGCGGCCAGCGTCATCTTCGAGCAGCGCAGCGCTCGCTTCAACGGATGCTTCTTGATCTTCGCGATCGCGGCTTTCGTGCCGACGACGATGCCGGCCTGCGGTCCGCCGAGCAGCTTGTCGCCGGAGAAGGTGACGACGTCGGCGCCGGCGGCAAGCGACTCCTGCGGCAGCGGCTCCTTCGGCAGGCCATAGTGCGACAGGTCGACCAGCGCGCCGGAACCGAGATCGACCATGTACGGCAGGCCGTGCGCGTGGGCGATTCGCGCCAGCGTTGCGTCGTCGACGCTGGCGGTGAACCCCTCGACGGCGTAGTTCGACGTGTGCGCCTTGACGATCAGCGCGGCGCGCGGTGTCAATGCGACTTCGAAGTCGCGCGCATGGGTGCGGTTGGTGGTGCCGACCTCGACCAGCCTGCAGCCGGCGGTCTTCATGATGTCGGGCATGCGGAAGGCGCCGCCAATCTCGATCAGCTCGCCGCGCGAGACCAGCACTTCCCTCTTCGCCGCCATCGCGGCCAGCGCCAGCACCACCGCGGCGGCATTATTGTTGACGATCGTGGCCGCCTCGGCGCCGGTCAGTTCGGCGAGCAGGCCTTCGACCAGATCGTCGCGGTCGCCGCGCCCACCGCCGGCGACGTCGTATTCCAGCGCGGCATAGCCGCGCATCGCCGCCGCCACCGCCTCGATCGCCTCCTCGGCGAGCAGCGCACGGCCGAGGTTGGTGTGGATGACGGTGCCGGTCAGGTTGATCACCCGCCGCAGCGCCGGCGCAGCCAGCCTATCGACCCGCGCCCGGATCGAGGCGAGCAGCGCCGGCGGCGGTGCCACCGCGCCGCCCGCGCGCAGCAGTTCACGCTGGGCGGCGAGTTCGTCGTTGATCGCGCGCTTGACGAGCTTCTGGCCGTGCGCACCGATGCAACTCACCAGTTCCGGCTGGCCGAGCAGCCGATCGACGGACGGCAGGCTGGCGAAGGATGCGGTGGCGTTGCCCTTCGGTCCGCTTGCCTCACCCGTACCGGGCAGAGTCAAGTCGCCCATCGCCTAGCCCGAGCCGGGATGGAAGAGCAGGTTCGGTCCAGAGCGGGCGAAGCCCTGCTCGTCGACCAGAAGGTCCAGCGCCAGCGTGGCGAGATCGTCGGCACAGACGTCGACGTAGGTGTCCTTTTCCTGGTTGAAGAGCTTCAGATAGGTCTTGCACTCGTCACAGGCCTCGGCCTTCACGGCGGCCCTAGCGCCATCGGCCTCGGCGCGATCCGCGGCGAGGCTCAGGTAGTGCACGCCCTTGTCGTCCTCGCAGGAGGAGCACTTCACGCGCGCCATGTTCCATTCGGTCTGGCACAGCGCGCAGACCAGATAACGCAGGTTGGCCTGCCCGCCGCCGATGCGGATGATGCTCGCCACCGGCCGCATGCCGCAAACCGGACAGATGGCGGCGACGTCGCACTGACTGACGTCGGCGGCGGCGAGCACCGCGGCCTGCCTTGCGAAATACACCTGCAGCGCCGCACCGACGAACGGCACATGGGCGGCGTCGTCGTCGAGCGTGGTTGCAGTAAGCACGCGGTCGGCAATCGCCTCCAGCGAAACCTCGTCGAGCGCCAGCAGCCGCTGCAGCGCGGAACGCAGGCCGGGCTCGGCCCCGGCGCGCACGGCTTCGACGATGTCGCGCAGGTCTTCGCGCCAGATCGACGAGCGCGCGTGGCCCTGCGCCGACAGCGGCGGCATGCCAAAGCTGCGGCTTTGCTCCAGAACCGACGGCGGCAGCGGGACGGCGGCGCGCGCCCCGAGCGCCTCGTGCTGGCCGCGGCAGACCTGCGCCATCAGGCCGAGGTAATCACCCATCGGGTGGCCGGCGGCCAGCTGCGCGAAGCGGGCGGAACGTTCCTCGAACAGCCTCGGATTGTCGGGCAGCACGACACGCGGCGCCTCGCGCACGCGGTCGGTCGAGCCGTCGGTAATGATCTGTGTTGCCAAAGCGGTTTCCTTACGGCAAAGAAATGGCGGCGACCGGCGCCAGGCCGATCGCCGCCGATCAAGACTAACCGAAAGGCGCGCTGCCTACTTCGCGCCCGTCACCCGCCGGTACCACAGCGGGTGGTGGTGCCTGGCCCACGCGTGCGAGACGGTGCCGCGCGTCATTGCCCGCAACGAGCCGCGGACCCAGAAGATCGCCGAGTAAATGTGCACGACGATGCCGACGATCAGGATGAACGCCGAGATCGCGTGCACCACCGCGGCGATGCGGATCAGCGGGATCGAGAACAGGCCGGCGAAGTACGGCCGCCACAGCATCACGCCCGAGACCAGCAGCAGGATCATGGTGATCACCATCACCCAGAACAGCTGCTTCTGCCCGATGTTGTACTTGTCGATTTCGGGCAGGTTGTGGTCGCGGTTGTTGATGATGTCGGCGAGCCGCTTCTTCCACTCGCGGTCGTACGGCTGGATGACGTTGTCCTTCCAGTAGCGCAGGGCCATGAAAGCGAAGAACACGAACATCACCACGCCGATGAACGGGTGCAGGACCCTCGCCCACACGCCACCGCCGAGCAGGCTGGTCAGGAACCAGAACGCCGGATGGAAGAACGCCAGGCCCGAGGCGGCCAGCAGCAGGAACGTGATCGCCACGATCCAGTGCGTGACCCGCTCGTTGGCGTTGTAGCGCGGCACCTCGCCGCTTCTCATCACGGTGCTGCTCATGTCTTGCCTCCCGGTTCTTCTTCCTTCGGACCCCTGGTGACGTAGTGGAAGAACGCGCCGAGCACCGCCAGGCCGAGGCCGATCGACAGCAGCGGCTTGGTGACGCCCTTCCATAGCGCGACCCACGGGCTGATCTTCGGATCCACGGGCAGGCCGCTGTACATCTCCGGGCGGTCGCCGTGCTGCAGCACGTACATGACGTGAGTGCCGCCGACACCCTGCGGGTCGTACAACGCCGCCTGCGCGAAGCCGCGCTCCTTCAGGTCGTTCACCCGCTTGGCGCCGCGCGCGACCATCTCGTCCTTGGAACCGAACATCAGCGCCCCGGTCGGGCAGGTCTTGACGCACGCCGGCGCCTGGCCGACCGCGACGCGGTCGGAGCACAGCGAGCACTTGTACGCCTTGTTGTCCTTCTTGCTGATGCGCGGCACGTTGAACGGGCAACCGGCGATGCAGTAGCCGCAGCCGATACAGTTCTCCGACACGAAGTCGACGATGCCGTTGGCGTACTTGACGATCGCGCCCGGTGCCGGACAGGCCTTCAGGCAGCCGGGGTCCTCGCAGTGCATGCAGCCGTCCTTGCGGATCAGCCACTCCAGGCGGCCATCCTTCGCTTGCACCTCGGCAAACCGCATCACCGTCCACGACTGATCGGTGAGATCGATCGGGTTGTCGTACAGGCCGACATTGACGCCGACGTCATCGCGCAGGTCGTTCCACTGCATGCAGGCGACCTGGCAGGCCTTGCAGCCGATGCACTTGGAGATGTCGATCAGTTTGGCGACCGGTCCTTCCGCGACGCGGACCGAAGGCGGTGTCGTGGTCGTCGCCGAGCGCTTCTGAACGTCGAGTGATTGCATGACGTCCTCCTCAGGCTTTCTCGATGTTGACCAGGAACGCCTTGTATTCCGGCGTCTGCGAATTTGCGTCGGCGACGTACGGCGTCAGCGTGTTGGCCAGGAAGCCGTCGCGCGTGACACCGACGAAGCCCCAGTGGATCGGGATGCCGACGTGGTGCACTTTCTTGCCGCCGCAGTCGAGCGTCCTGATCCGCTTGGTGACCACCGCCGCGCACTTGATCTCGCCGCGGTTGCTGCGCACCTTGACCATCTGGCCGTTCTTGATGCCCTTCTCCTTCGCCAGTTCCTCGCCGATCTCGACAAAGGCCGCTGGCTGGACGATGGCGTTGGACTCGATGTTCTTGGTCCACCAGTGAAAGTGCTCGGTCAGACGGTATGTGGTCCCGACGTACGGGAACTCGTCGGCCTTGCCGAAAGAACCCATGTCGCTCTTGAACACCCGCGCCGCCGGATTGCTGACCGCCTTCGGGTTGCCCGGATGCATCGGGTTCACGCCGAGTGGCGTTTCGAACGGCTCGTAGTGCTCGGGGAACGGCCCTTCGGCCATGCCCACCGCGAACAGCCGCGCCACGCCTTCCTGCGTCATGATGAACGGTCCGGCGCCGCTGTCAGGGCCTAACGTGGGCGCGATGTCCGGCACGTCGCTGCCCGCCCAGGCCGAACCGGTCCAGCGGATGTTGGCCCGCTTCGGATCCCAGGGCTGGCCCGTCTTCGGATCCGAGTTGGCGCGGTTGTACAGCACGCGACGGTTGGCCGGCCAGGCGAAGCCCCAGTTCAGCGTGTTGCCGATGCCGCTCGGGTCGGAGGCATCGCGCCGCGCACTGTTGTTGCCCGCCTGCGACCAGACGCCGCAGTAGATCCAGTTGCCGCACGCGGTACTGCCGTCGTCGCGCAGCATCGCGAAACCCGGCAGTTGCTGGCCCGCGGGAACGAGGACCTTGGTCGGGTCTTTCGGATCGGTCACATCCTTAAGCGCCCGGCCGTTGATTTCGCGCAGGATCTCCTCGGCCGACGGGTGCGTCGGATTCGAGTAGGCCCAGGTCACCTTCAGGATCGGATCGGGGAACTTGCCGCCGCCCTTGGCGTAAGCCGCGCGCAGCCGAGTGAAGAGGTTGGCGATGATCTCGCGGTCGCTCTTGGCCTCGCCTGGCGGCTCGGCCCCGGCCCAGTGCCATTGGATCACGCGGCCGGAGTTGGTGAACGTGCCCGGGTCCTCGGCAAAGCACGACGAGGGCAGGCGAATCACCTCGGTCTGTATCTCCTCCGGCTTGACGTTGTTCAACTCGCCGAAGTTCTTCCAGAACTCGGAGGTGTCGGTGCGCAGCGGATCGATCACCACCAGGTACTTCAGCTTGGCCAGCGCCGTGGCGACCTTCTGCTTGTTCGGCAGTGCCGCCAGCGGGTTGAAGCCCTGCATGATGAAGCCGTTGATCTTGCCCTGGTGGATGCGCTCGAACGTGTCCATCACGTCGTAGGCGCCGTCGCGCTTGGGCAGGTAGTCGTACGCCCAGTCGTTTTCCTTGGTTGCCGCGTCGCCGTACCAGGCCTTCTGCAGGCTGACGAACCACTTCGGGAAGTTCTGCGGGAAGTTCATCTGGTTCGGTCGCAGCGCCTTCGGCGTGCGCCGTGCCGCAAACTCGGCGAACGTCGTGTCGCCCTCCGTTGGCGCCAGCATGTAGCCCGGCAGGTTGGCCGAGAACGTGCACATGTCGGTGATGCCCTGCACGTTGGCGTGGCCGCGCAGCGCATTGACGCCGCCGCCCGGACGACCCATGTTGCCGAGCAGCAGCTGGATCATCGCCATCGTGCGGATGTTCTGCGAGCCGTGCGAGTGCTGTGTCCAGCCGAGCGCGTACAGGATCGTCAGCACCTTGTCCGGCGTATGCGTGCTGCCGATCATCTCGGCCACCTTCAGGAACTGGTCCTTCGGCGTGCCGCAGACCTTCTCGACCATCTCCGGCGTGTAGCGGCTGTAGTGCTTCTTCAGCATCTGCCAGACGCAGTGCGGGTTCTCGAGGGTCTCGTCGACCATCGCGTAGCCGTCCTTGTCGAGCTGGTAGGCCCAGGTCGCCTTGTCGTAGCTGCGCTTGGCGTCGTCGTAGCCGCTGAACAGGCCGTCGGAGAACTTGAAGTCCTCACGGATCAGGAACGAGGCGTTGGTGAACGCCTTCACGTAATCCATGTGGACCTTGTTGTTCGCCAGCAGGTAATTGATGACGCCGCCGAGGAAGGCGATGTCGGTTCCGGAGCGCAGCGGCGCGTAGTAGTCGGAGACCGCGGCCGAACGGGTGAAGCGCGGGTCGACGACGACGAGCTTGGCCTTGCGGTGCTCCAGCGCCTCGGTGACCCACTTGAAACCGCAGGGATGCGCTTCGGCGGCATTGCCGCCCATGACGAGAATTACATCGGCGTTCTTGATGTCAACCCAGTGGTTGGTCATCGCGCCGCGCCCAAACGTCGGGGCCAGACTGGCCACCGTCGGGGCGTGTCAAATCCTCGCCTGGGTATCGAGCGAAACCATCCCCAAGGCGCGGGCGGCCTTGATCGACAGATAGCCGGTTTCGTTCGACGCCGCGCTCGAGCACAGCATCGATGTCGTGCTCCAGCGATTTACCGTCACGCCCTTGTCGTTCTTCTCGACGAAGTTGGCGTCGCGGTCGGCCTTCATCCGCTTGACGATGCGGTCATACGCCTCGTCCCACGAGATGCGCTTCCACTCCTTCGAGCCGGGTTCGCGCACTTCGGGGTGCAGCAGCCGGTTCGGCGAGTGCACCATATCGAGCAGCGCCGCGCCTTTCGGGCACAACGTGCCGCGGTTGACCGGGTTGTCGGGGTCGCCCTCGATGTGGATGATGCGGTGCTTGACGTTTTTCGACAGGTCGCCGCGCGAATACATGATCACGCCACAACTGACCGAGCAGTACGGGCACATGCCGCGAGTCTCGGTCGTGCGGGCCAGCTTGTAGGCACGTACTTCGGCAAGCGCCGCCCCGGGCGAAAGGCCCAGTCCGACGACCGAAGACGAGCCCATTCCCGCCGCACAGATCCGGAAGAACTGGCGGCGACTCATGGGTGCATTCATGAAGTCTCCTTGAACATCAATCTCCGCTGGACAACTCCGGCGGGTCCCCTTGCAGCCGCCAGCCGTCTGCTGGGCTGTCGTACTGCGCCGAACATGGTATTCCGATGCAGAATTGCTTACAACGTCCGCCCCGACAAGTCAGCACGGTCAGGTCGGGAATTCGCGACAGCACTGGTGGTTACCCGGAGGCTTCGGGCCGCGGGCATGCCGGTACCCTCCCGTCGCCGATCCGTCCGTGGCCCGCGATTTGCGGTTGTACGAGGGCCGGCCCCTTAAGCTCATGTCGTCGGGCAGCCGCCCGGCGTTGTGCTTGCGGCGAGGTCCCTGATGGCCAGTTCACTGAAGCAATACCGGATCGACGAACCCGGCGCGGTGAAGCTCGCCCGCTTCGACCCGGCAGCGAAGCCCTTCAGCGTCGGTGACAAGGCGGCGAACAAGGCGCGCACGGCCGAACTGGCCGCCGAGTTGGCCACCGTGCAGGACCGCTTCTACGCGCTGCGCCGGGACAAGCTGCTGCTGCTGTTGCAGGGCATGGACACCAGCGGCAAGGACGGCACGATCCGCGCCGTGTTCCAGGCGGTCGATCCGCTCGGCGTGCGCGCCGTGTCGTACCGGGCGCCGACCGAGCCGGAAAAGGACCGCGACTTCCTGTGGCGGCACCATCGCGACGTGCCCGGCAAGGGCGAGATCGTGATCTTCAACCGCTCGCACTACGAGGCCGTGCTGATCGAATACGTGCGCGGCTGGATCGACGCCGCCGAACGCAAGCGCCGCTTCGCGCACATCGTCGAATTCGAGCGGCTGCTCGCCGGGACCGGCACCACGATCATCAAGTGCTTCCTGCACATCAGCAAGGACGAGCAGCGGCAGCGCCTGCAGGAACGCATCGACGATCCGGAAAAGCACTGGAAGTTCAATCCGCAGGACCTCGAAGAGCGAAAGCTCTGGGACAAGTACCAGGACGCCTACGAGGAACTGCTGTCACGCACCGGATCGCCGCATGCGCCTTGGTACGTGGTGCCGTCCGACAGCAAGACGCACCGCAACCTGATGATCACCGAGATCCTGCTCGCCGCGCTACGCAAGCTGGCGCCGTCGTACCCGCCGGCGCAGCCGCAGATCGCGGGGCTGAAGGTGACCTGACGCAGGCGGGTCGCGGCGCGTCGACCCGGAGACCGCAGCAGCCTACAGCGCCTCGATCGCGCGCAGCTGCTGCTCGATGATGAGGCCCTTGTCGTCGGTAAAGCGCACGCGCACCGGCAGCGAGCACAACGCCGGCGCGATCCAGACGTCGAGCGCGTCGTCGCCGCCTTCCTTGTGCCGCTCGAACTTCACCGTTTCGTAGCGGCCGGCCGGCACCGTCACCGTCTCGGCGCCGGCAGCATTGAACACATAGGCCGACACGTGGGTCAGGCCCGCCACCGGCAGTTCGAAACCGCGCGCGCCGGGCTCGCTGCGGTGACGCCATGCCAGTTGCAGCAGCAGGCTCAGCCGGTCCTGCAGCTGCGGCCGCGTCGGTTCCGACTCGCCGTTCTGGCTGAAGCTGACCCGCTGCGCCGGCCAGTCGATGCTGACGCTGCGCGGCGGCCGCCGGCTGGTGCGTTGGGAGAAACTTCGCGGCACCAGTCCCTCCGCCCGAACCGTGCCGGCGGAACTCTGGTGCGCCTCGAAGATGCCGAGCGCCTGCAACGACGATTCCATCGCGTAGGCGTCGCCCTTGCGCCGGTAGACAATGGCACCATCGCCGCTGAGTGAAAGAAACGACCGTGTCGCGGTGACCAGATAGTCGAGCCGAAACGACGTCGCCAGGGGCGCCTTGGCGGAGCAGTCGAATTCGCTGCCAGCCGGCGCCGTCGTCACGACCATCAGGCTGCCGAACAGCACGAGTCGCAGGATCTGCTGCATCACGTCTGCAACGCTTCGAGCACGCTTTCGGTGACGCGGCCCTGCCGGTCGGTGAATCGCAATCGCGCCGGCACCCAGCCGAGATCGGGCGCCAGCCAGACCTCGATGCGCGCGTCACTGATGTCGGTGACGACCCGTTCCACGCGCACCGTGTCGAGTTGGCCGAGGCCGGTGGTCGTCGTGTCGCGACCGGCCGAGACGAAACGATAGACCGCGACGTCGTCGCGCCCGGCAACGTGCAGCACGGTCTGCCGTCCGTTGCGGAACCGCTCCGGTCGTGCCTGCCCGAGCAGCATCAGCTGGAACTGGAACGAAATCCGGTCCTGCACGCCGTCGGCGAGCGGCCGCTCGTGAGCGCGCGCGCTGAAGGTGATGCGGCGGCTGTCCCAGTCGAAGTTGGCAGCCACCGTGCCGCGTCGGGCGCGCGTCTCGGTGTAGCGCTCAGGCGCCAGTCCGAAATCGCGCAGCCAGCCCTCCGACTGCAGTTCGATCACCGTGATGCCTAGGGCTGTCGTCCCCAGCCGCAGCCGATAGCGGCCACCGTCGGCAAGGCCCCAGTCGATCGTCGTCGTGCCGCTGGCCAGGCGCAGTTCCGAGTACGTCGTGCGATAGACGTAGTGCGCCGCCGACGGCAGCGCGGAATGCAGCGCGACCGTCGACAGCGCCTCGCGCACGGCCTCGCCGGAGGCGTCGAACTCCGCCGCTTCGGCCACGGCGCCTCTGTCCGTCGGTCGTTCCGCATTCAGCACGACTTCGGCCTGCTCCTGCATCTCGGCCCGCGGCTCGATGGGCGGCATTTCCGGCGCTGCTTCGGCCGGCACGTCGGCGGCAACCTCCACCGCAACCGCCGGTGCCGGCGAGACTGCGGGCGCAACCGGGACCGGCTGCGGTCGCGCCGGCGCCGCACGGCGTTTCGGTGCAGCCGACATCACCGCGGGCGGTGGCGGTGCAACGGTCACCGGCGGCGGCAGCAGCCTTGCGCTGACTGTCGTGCCCGGCGCCGGCACGCGGACCGCGCCAACGAGCATCCGCTGCACGCGCTCGAAGACAAGCGCGTGCGCCAACAGGGTCGCCAGCGCCACGACTGCGGCGCGCGCCCAGGGAAATCTCGCGGTGGCAATAGAGAGCGCGGACATCAAGTAATTCTTTGCCAGCAGCGCGCGGCGCGCCTCGGCCGCCGACAACGTTGCATCGAACCATGCAACCTGGCCGGCCGCTAAGATACCCGCGATCGCAGCGACGCACTGACACGATGAAGCTTGCCACCCTGCGCGACGGCTCCCGCGACGGCCAGTTGATCGTCGTCTCGCGCGACCTGACCACGGCCCATCTGGCCAGCGGCATCGCCGGCCGGCTGCAGCAGGTGCTCGACGACTGGAACTTCATCGCACCGCAGCTCAACGATCTGTACCAGACGCTGAACGACGGCCGCGCCCGGCACGCGTTCGCCTTCGATCCGCGCCAGTGCATGGCGCCACTGCCGCGCGCCTACCAGTGGGCCGACGGATCGGCCTATGTCAACCACGTCGAACTCGTGCGCAAGGCGCGCGGCGCCGAGATGCCGGAATCGTTCTGGACCGACCCGCTGATGTACCAGGGCGGCTCCGACGATCTGCTTGGGCCCTGTGACGACATCGTCTGCGCCGCCGAGGACTTCGGCATCGACTTCGAGGCCGAAGTGGCGGTGATCACCGACGACGTGCCGATGGGCACGACGCCGGCGCAGGCGTCTGCACACATCCGGCTGCTGCTGCTCGTCAACGACGTGTCGCTGCGCAACCTGATCCCCGCCGAACTCGCCAAGGGCTTCGGCTTCCTGCAGAGCAAGCCCGCGACTGCATTTTCCCCGGTCGCCGTCACGCCCGATGAACTGCGCGAGGCATGGGACGGGCGGCGCGTGCACCGCCCCTTGATCGTGCACTGGAACGGCAGGCAGGTCGGCGCGGCGGAGGCCGGCGTCGACATGGTGTTCGACTTTCCGCAGTTGATCGCGCATCTGTGCAAGACCCGCAATGCGCGGGCCGGCAGCATCGTCGGCTCGGGCACGGTCAGCAACAAGGATCCGGCGAAGGGCTACTCGTGCATCGCCGAGAAACGGGCGCTGGAAATGATCGCCGACGGCAGGCCCAGCACGCCCTTCATGAAATACGGCGACACCGTGCGCATCGAGATGCTCGACGCCACGGGGGCGTCGATCTTCGGCGCCATCGAGCAGACGGTCGCGCCGGCGAAGCGGCGCGTATAGGCGCGGCTGCCGCGGCGAGGAGGCACGGCGGACTCGTGCCGGGGGCTTTCGGGCGCAGCGCCTGCGCTGTGTCCGGCACGGCCTTGCCGGCCGCGCTCGCGCACCCTTGGTAGAAGGGCCAGGGGCCGCGGGCCCGCGGCTGAACATCGATGCGATACTGACATCATGAATCTCGGAACACGGTGTCCATGATGGCCGGCAAGACCAAGGCAGCGGCGCTGCCCTTCTTGGGCGTCAGCGAGGGGTTCGACCTGGTGAGGAAGGTGTGGGGCGCGACCGGGCTGCCGACGCTGCCGACGCCGACGAGTGTGGCGCAATTCGCGCAGCGCCTGCCGCAGACCCTGCCGTCGATGATCGCGCCGACGCTCGACGTCGAGGAACTCGACAAGCGGATCGCCGATCTGCGCGCGGTCGAGCAGTGGCTGAACCTGAACCTGAGCATGCTGCGCACGACGGTGCAGAGCCTGGAGGTCCAGCGCAATACGATCGCGACGCTGAAATCCTTCAGCGGAGCCGTGCTGCCGGCGGGCACTTCGGCCCCGGCAGGGCCTGCTGCAAACTGGCCTTATCCGCAAGGGCAGCCGCTGCCGCCGGCGCCGGTGAACACCACGCGTGTCGCGCCCGCTGGAACTGCGGCTGCTGCCGCGCCGCGAAGAAAACGCGGCGCCCGTGCGGCGGCGGCCGCAGCCGCCTCAGCGCTGCCGCTGAATCCAACCGCGTGGTGGAACACGCTGCAGGAGCAGTTCACGCGCATCGCGACCACGGCGGCCGCCGAAGCGCAGGCTGCGGCAAAGGCCGCCGCAGCAGCCGACAGGGCTGCGGCCGAAAAGGCGGTCGCGGCAAAGGCAGCGGCGGCAAAGAAGTCGGCGCCGGGCGCACCGCCGAAGAAAAGGCCGGTGCGCAGGCGAAAAAACGCCGCAGCGCCGCGCGACTGACCGTCAATGCGTTTCCGCTACGCCCACGCAACGCATCCCGACGGTGGCACGGCCGTCGAGTTGGGTCTGGCGCAGATCGCGGCGCAGGCAGCGAACGAATCGACGAGGCGCGGCGCCAATCTCGGCTTCGTCTACCTGACGGAAGCCTTGCAACCACAGGCGGACACAATCCTCACCCTGCTGAAGCTGCGCACCGGCGTGGCCAACTGGGTGGGCGCCAGCGCCTCGGCGATCTGCGCCACCGGGATCGAGTCCATCGACGAGCCGGCGCTGGCGATCTTGCTCGGCCGCTTCGAACCCGGCAGCTTCAACGTCTTCTCCGGCGCCCAGCGGCCGCCGGCGCGGGGAACGCGCACCGACCGCGCCGTCGCCGCCGCCTACACCGCGCTCGTGCATGCGGACCCCTTTGCACCGGGGCTTCCCGGCCTGATCGAGGACATGGCGGACAAGGTCGAAAGCGGTCACCTGTTCGGCGGCCTGGCGAGCGGACGCGCACCGCCGCTGACGATCGCCGACCGCGTCCTGCGCGGCGGCCTGTCGGGCGTGGTGTTCGCCGCCGATGTGCCGCTCGTTTCCCGTGTCACCCAGGGCTGCCATCCGCTGCCGGGAAGCCGCCGGCGCACGATCACCGCTGGCGAGGACAATCTGATCACGACGCTCGATGACGAGCGCGCCTTCGACGCGCTGCTGCAGGACGCCGGCATCGTCGAGAACGTCGCCGCGCTCGATTCGAGCGAGCGCACGCGCGAGGCGCTGGCGCAGCTGAAGGTGCTCGGCCGCAGCGGCATGCTGTTCGTCGGCATCGACAATGGGCAGGGCACATCGCGGAGCCGCCCGCTGGGCGACGATTATCTGGTGCGCCCGGTGGTCGCCATCGATCCGTCACGCGGCGCGGTCGCCGTCGGCGCGCCGGTCGAGCGCGGCCAGAAGCTGCGCTTCTGCAGCCGCGACGAGGTCGCCGCGCGCAAGGACCTGACGCGGATCTGCTCCGAGATCCGTGACCACCTGCACGAACGCAGCGAACAGCAGCGCCGGCCCGTTGCTGCCAAGGGCGCCGTGTATGTCTCCTGCGTCGGCCGCGGTACGCACCTGTTCGGCGAGCAGAGCGAGGAGCTGCGCCTGATCGCGCAGCAGCTCGGCGACGTGCCCCTGGTCGGCTTCTACGCCAGCGGCGAGATCAGCGGCCGCAGCCTTTACGGCTACACCGGCGTGCTGACCGTGTTCTATTGACGCAGGCGCCGTTTCGCTTCAGCGCGAGCGGTTCGGATACCAGTAGGTGCGGCGGCGCGTGTTGTCGACGGCGATCGGCGGCTTCGAGGCGCCGATCGATGAGCGGCTGCCGGCGTAGCTCGTATCGGGCGGCGCGCCGCCGATCAGGAAACGCTGGATCACGCCGTTGCCGAGGTCGACCAGACCGGTCACCGGAGTCGAAGGCAGGCCACCGTTGAGCAGGTCGACCGAGGCCACGGTGCCGCAGAACAGCGGAACTGCGTAGGTGCGCGCGATGCCCAGGCTACCGCACTGGTTGTCGCTGCCCGAAGACGGCGTGTTGGTCGAAAACAGCGTCCGCCCGCCGATCGTCAGTCCGGCGTTGACCGTCTTCTCGCCCACAGCGGAGTACGGCAACGGGAAGAAGCAGCCCTTGGGACTGACAGCCGAGGCGTAGCTGGCGTGCGCGACGAGGTCGGCCGGCACCACCGGCGTCGTCACCGTCGGCGCGCCCTTGGTCCGCTTGGCGTCGAACAGCGTGATCAGGCCGTCCTGGGTGTTGGTGCGGTCGGTGCCGGTGTAAGGCTTGCGTCCGAGGAGCGGGTTTTCGCGGTCGCCGCTGCCGAACAGGATGCCGATCGTATTCTTGGTGACCACGACATCGGGTTCGTACAGGAACTTGCGTTCGGCGTCCGCCACGGCCAGCGCGGCCAGCCGCGTGATCACCCAGTCGGCCGGCGCGTCGTTGCCGGCGCCGTCCTCGAAGTCGATCCGGTACACATTGGCGCGCGCGTCGCCGAGGTAGGCGCGATCGACGTAGCCGTCGATGTCGATGTCGACCAGGGTCACGGCGCCCGGCACGCTGCCCAGCGTGCTCATGCTCTTGAGCAGCGCGCCGCTGTAGGCATCGAGCACCAGTACCGCATTGCCCATCGTCGTCGTTCCAGGCGGCGACACGTCCTCGGCGGCGGCGTCGTAGCCGGCGCCCATGATGATCACCGGATTGGCATGGCCCTTGAGCATCGCCAGTCGCGGCTCGGACCAGGTCTGGCCCAATGCCGCGAACTGCGCCGTGCCGAAACGCCACTTGAACTTGGGCGCGGCCGGGTCGGTCACGTCGAGGGCATAGATGAAACGGCCGCCGCGCCGCATCGCCACGTAGATCATCACCTGACCCGTGGTCGCGTTGCGCAGCACGGTGATCGGACCGTCGACGAAGTAGTCGCGCCGCGTTGCCGTCACGTCGGGATTGCTCGGGTACTTGATCTCCGGCCAGTTCTGGCGCAACCGGTTGAGCTTGCCGAACATTTCCTCGGGCACGAAGGCCCACAGCTCGCGCCCGGCGTTGGTGCCGGTCTGCTCGCCGTTAACCGCGCGCAGCGTGCCGTCGTTGGCACCGTAGAAGATGACCACGCCGGTGCTCCCGCCATAGTCGATCACCGCCGGCCGCGAATGCAGCACATCCCCGTGGATCGACGGCCGGACAGTCGTCGACGGGCTGGTGCTCGGACCGGGTTCCTCGACGCCGGTGCCGGAGGCGACGTTGCTAGTGCCGCGCACCCAGTTGATCAGGTCGTCGCGCTCCGTCGTCGCCACGCCCAGTGCCGCGGCGGATACGTTGCCGTTACCGGTCGAGAACTGCGCCGTGCTGTCGGCGGACAGAACGGTGTTCGCGGCGCAGCCGACGCAGGTGTAGACGTTGCGCCCGGATTGGGCGGTGGCGAACGCCTCGCGCTGCCGCTGCGCCGCGCCGCCCTTCTCGGCCACGCCGCCGTCGGGCGAGTCCGAGCCTGGGTTGACGGAGCCGCGCGGCGCGTTGACCCAGAAGGTGCTCGAATTGGTCCAGAAGCTGACCGCGGTCGGTTCGACGAAGCCGCTGATCGTGCTGACCGCCTGGTTGCCCGCCGAATCGACGAGCGACAGCGTGTTCGAGCTGCTGTCAAAAGCGAACTTGAACTGCTTCATGTTGCCGTACCAGCGCGGCCGCATCAGTTCGTCCGGCCGGAACATGCCGATGAAGACCTGGTTCTTGTAGATGCCCTGCGTATTGACGCTGATCGGCAGCGCCGCCGAGGTAAAGACGTTGTTCGCGGACAGAATGCGGTCGAATGCGGCATCGATCGCGCCGGCGATGGCGCCGGGCCCCAGTGCCGGGAAGAAGTACGACGGGTAGCCGGCGCCGTTGATCACGCTCGGGCTGCCGCCATTGCGCGCCATGCTGTCGAGGTACGAGAAGAAGCCTGAAAACGGCGGCGTCGTCACGTTGTTCGGATCGCTGTTGGCGCCGATGACGCCGACGGCGAACGTGGTGATGCTCTGCACGCCTTCGCGGATGCTGAAGTCCAGGTTCAGCAGTTCGCGCGCATACTCGTCGCCCCAGCTGGCGAACAGGTTGCGTGTCGGATTGTTAACGCCGGCCGGCGCGGCAATGGCGGCGGTGTTGGTGCTGATCTGGCGCAGATACGACAGTTCGGCATCGACGACCTGCGTCTGCGTGCCCGGGTTGCCGTTCGAGACGAAGATGATGAAGTTCTTGCCGCAGGAAGCGCTGGCCGGGCTGTTGTAGCGCGTCGGATCGGCGAGGAATGCTGTCGGGTCGTACTTCGACGTATTGCGTCCGAACTGAGGCGCGCCGCCCTTGAACCACAGATAGGCCTCGTACATGCCCAGCCCGACCTGTGGCGCCGAGTCGGCCGTGTCGGCGCCGCCGGTGCTGGTGATCGTCTTGATCTTGGTCTGCAGCGCCCCCTTGTTCAGCGGCGTCACCGCAGTGAAGGCGATGCGCGGGTACGTTCCGCTCTTCGTGCCCTCGGTGTTGAACAGCATGACACCGATACGCGCCACCGGCAGGCCGCCATTGGCGGCCGCCCTTGCCGCAAGCCGCTCGACCACGGTCACCAGCGCGCACAACTGCGCACCGGCCTTGGTCGACGAGTCCTGGTTCGGCAGCGGCAGTCCGGTATCCGGCCAGTGCGTGCACTGGCCGCTTGAAGGAATATTCGCGTTCCAGTTCGCTGAGTTGTCGATCATGAACAGCACGTTGGGCAGATCGGCCGCGCCCGGCGGCAGCGCGTAGATGTCGATGTCCTCGGCACGCGCGCCGGAGATCCCGGCGAGCAGCGCGACCGCGCCGATCAACATGCGCCAGAAGCGCGGCAACGGGGCGCTCATCTCCGTTCTCCTGCGGTTACCCTGACTCACGAGCAGTTGTTGCTGGCATCGACGCGGTCGGCACGCACCGCCACGCCCTGATTGACGGTCAGCGCGGCGCTGGTCACCGCGTCTGCCGCCGTCGCCGAAATGTTCCATTCGCTGTCGGCGCACTGCGACTCGCTGGCGTTGGCCGCCGCGCCGCCGGCGCCGCCGATAACCAGGATCGATCCGGCGGCGCCGAGGCCGCCGACGCAGCTGGCATCGCCGCTGCGCCGCTCGTCGAGTTCCGCCTGCGGTACCACGCGCAGCCGGTAGCAGGTCGGCAGGCCGACCGTGACGTTCAGGTCGTCGGCGCCGTTGCCGTCGATGTCGACCGCCACCGGCGTGGCCGCGACCACGCCCGGCGTGCGCAGGAAATCGATGCTGCTGATCGTCCGTTCGATGGCGAAGCTGGCGGCCGCCAGCACCTGCGCGCGACTTTGCGCATTGCCGACCAGCGCCAGCTGCTGGCCGCTGAGGCGATAGGCGGTCAGCACGACAAAGGCGACGATCACCAGGAAAACCAGCGCGATCAGCGCCGAGGCGCCGCGCTGCGCAGTGAAGGTCGGATGACGCGTCATGGAAGCTCCCGTGCGCCGGCGACGTTCATCACGCGCACCAGCGTGGTGTGGATGTGCCGCTTGAAGCCGTCGTTCGCCGCTCCGAGCAGGCCGTTCAGCCCGACGTCGAAGGTCATCGTGTCGACGTGGCCGGGCGTGGTCTCACGGCTGCGGGCAATGATGTACAGGCGCACCGCGACGACGTTGGACCAGTCGTTGTCGGCGGCGCCGGCCACGCCGCTCAGTCCGGTCCGGTACTGGTCGGGCAGGCCGTCGTTGTCGGTATCGAAGCCGAACTCGAACTGCAGGTTCTCGATGCCGTCGACCACCGGTGTCAGCGCGATCGTGCCGGTTGGCGTCAGCTCGGCGCGCGTCAGCCGCGGCACGGTACCGGCGCCGCAGGTGCCCGGGCATTGGACGAAATACGTGCGCACCAGCATGCGCCGCGCCGGCGCGACGGTCGTGCAGTTGCGCGTGCGCAGGTCCATCGACGCGGCGCTGTCGGCAATCACAAACGGCTTGTTGACCGGATCGGTGCCGCAGGTCGAGGCCTGAACGTGGATGCCGGCCGGCAGCGACGCCACGGGCGACGTGGCAAAGTCGAGCCGGCGCAAGGTCAGCATCGGCGTGCCGGCGCGGCGGTCGGTGATGCAGCCGGGTGTCGCGCCGGCGGCGCCGATGCCCACCAGCGGCCGCGGCGCCGTGGCCGGCGATGCCGCCCAGCCGAGCCCCGCCGCCGTCGTCGCGCAGGGATCCGCGTCCTGCCAGGCGAGCGCCGTGGTCCGCACTTCGCCGTAGTAACCTGCGGCGCGGATCTCCTCGGACAGCAACTCCGCCGCATAGGTGGCGTTGTCGAACATCTGGCCGGCGTTCTCCAGGCCGCGCCTGTGATTGCTGGCCGGTCCGAAGTAAGAGGTGATCACCGCGATCACGACCAGGCCCAGCGCGGTGCCGATCAGCAGTTCGAGCAGCGACACGCCACGCTGCCAATGCGACGTGCGTGCGCGCCGCGCCTGCGGGCGCGCCTGGGCAGTCCGGGCTTGCGTTGATTGCGTCATGGCACGGGCGCGAGGTTGGCGATGCGCAGGGTGAAGGCGTAGACGCGGCGCTTGCTCTCGTCGTCAAACTGACCCTGTCCGCAGTTGTTCTCGGGCGCCGCCGTCGGTACGAGCCCTTGCCAGGCCACCGCGACGACATAAGAGCGGTCGACCGCGGCGCCACCGGCGTCGGTCAGGCGGCGAATGCAGCCACGCGCGCCGAGGACGCTGCCGACCTGCGCGCCACCGTCGGCGGCCGTCATGCCGCGCAGCAGGTTGGTCCATTCGCACAGATCGCGCGCCGCGCCGGCCGGCTGCACCGTGCAGTCCTGCACCGCGCCGCTGCTGTCCAGTTCGCCGGTCTGCACGTAGGTCTCGGCGTTGCGCCGGTTCGAGTTGATCCGGTCGACCATGTCCTGCACAAGCTGGATCACCTGCGCCCGCTGCAGCGCCTCGGTGCTCGACAGCGATGTCTTCATCTGCAGCCGCGCCAGGCCAAGGATGCCGAAGGCAAACAGGACGACCGCGATCAGCACTTCGAGCAGCGAGAAGCCGCGCTGCGGACGGCGGGCAAGGCTCATGAACAGGCTCCCGCGCGGGAATGCGGCCGGCCGGCCAGATCGATGGTCACGCAACGCGGCGCGACCACCGCATCGCCGCGGCCGTCGCTGAACTGCAGGCTGACTTCGCCCGCTGCAGTGATGCGGCCGCTGCCGTCGAAGACGATCGTCGCCGGCGTCGTCGGCCCCGCCACCTGGCCGGCGTCGATGTCCTTGCGGTCGATCTGCACGCCGCCCGGCCCCGTCGCCGTCCAGCCGCGCCCCCAGTTGCTGGAACCACCGACGACCACGGCGCTGACGGTCACCTGTGCATTGCGCTTGATCGCCTCGCTGCGTGCGGTGACGAGGGTGGTCAGCAGGTCGCTGGCCACGGCACGCAGCCGCTGGCTCGAGGAAAAGGAGGAAAAGTTGGGCGCCGCCAGGGCGAGCAGGATCGATACGATTGCCATCACGACAACCAGTTCCACCAGCGTGAAGCCGTCGCTGGCGGCGGGTGAGCGCAATCGTGTCCGTGCCATTGGCGTCGGCTGCCCGTATTTACTGCCAGCAGTTCGCCGGCGAACGCGTGCCGGCGCTCGTCAGCGACAGCGTGCCGCAGCCCTCGCTGGTCTGCGCGCCCTGCGGTGCAGCCGAGATCGTGAATACCGGCGGCACCACGGCCGGGGCCGACATCGAGACGGTGTACTTGCCGGCGATGGAACTCGGCACCGTCAGGCCGAGGTCGCCGATGGTGGCGGCGTAGGCACGACGGTCGACGAGGCGCTGCTGCTGGCGCAGCGCGATTTCCATCAGGAACGCCTGCGCGTCGGCGCGCGTGCCGCGCTTGACGAATTCGGCGTAGCTGGGCAGGGCGATGACGACGAGAATGCCGATCACGGCGACCACCGCCATCAGTTCGACCAGCGTGAAGCCGCGCATTCCGGACCGTTCGGGCGACATTCGCAATGGCATTTCAGCGACCTTCAAACACGACCTCGAAAAGATCCAACGCGAGCGAATCTTGCGTCGGAAAGCGGACGTGCAGAAGTGCGGCGCGCGCCCCTTAAGACGAGCGGCACCGCATGCCGATCAGCGGAACAGAAGTCGTAACGCCGCGCTAATCCGGCCAGACGACGGACGCGATCACGTGTTCATCCCGACGGATTCATCCTTGCGGTATGCATCGGTCGGCCGATGCGCGCGTCCGTCGAAGGCAAGAACACGCCGCTCACATCACGTAATTCAGCCCGAGGCGGCCGCCGTCGGGATACAGCGTCGTGCCGGTCAGGTACGACGCGTCGTCGCTGGCCAGGAACACGGCGATGCGCGCGATTTCCGCCGGCTCGCCGAGCCGTCCCATCGGCGTGCGCGACAGGATCCGCGCCTTCGCCGCCTCGTTGGTCAGCACCGCCGTCTTCAGCATCTCGGTGGCGATCGAACCCGGCCCGATGCCGACGACGCGGATGCCCTTGGGCGCAAGGCCGATCGCCATCACTTTGGTCAGCTGATTCAGCGCCCCCTTGCTGACCGTGTACGGGACCTGATTGGCGATCGCGAGCACTGCGTTGACGCTCGACATGTTGATGATCACGCCGCGGCTGGCCCCGCCTGCGCCGTCGGCGCGCGGCGCCTGCGCCAGCATCTGCCGCGCCGCCGCTTGCCCGCAAAGGAACGCGCCTTTCAGGTTGACGCGCAGCACGCGGTCGAAATCCTCCTCGGCGAGATCGACGAACTCCGCGGCATGCACGATGCCGGCGTTGTTGACCAGCACGTCGATCCGGCCGAAGTTCTCGACCGCGTGCGCCACCAGGCTGTCGGCATCGGCCCGCTCGCCGACATCGGCGCGGCAGAAGATCGCCGTCCCGCCCGCGGCCGCGATGTCGCGCACCAGCGCCGTGCCGCCGACTTCGTTGACATCGGAGACGACGACAAGCGCGCCCTCGTCGGCGAAGGCCCGCGCGCAGGCGGCGCCGATGCCCTGCGCCGCGCCGGTGATCACCGCCACCCTCTGGTTCAGTTTCAACTGCATCGCTGCCTCGCGCCGTCTCACAGACTGTCCAGATTGTCGAGCATTTCCTCGGCGCGAACGCGGATCGCCGCGCGTTCTCCCGCATCGAGGCGGTTGACGTTCCTGGCCATCAACGCCGTGCGCGGGCTGGCGGCGAGAGCGCGTTCGTGCCGGATCAGGAAGTTCCAGAAAAGCGCCGTCATCGGGCAGGCGCCGGCGCCGCTGCGCACCTGCGGGCGGTAGGCGCAGCCGTTGCAGTAGTTGCTCTGTCGCCGGATGTAGGCGCCGCTGGCCACGTAGGGTTTGCTCGTGAAGCGGCCACCATCGGCGAACAGGGCCATGCCGGCGGTGTTCGGCAGTTCCACCCATTCGACGGCGTCGACATAGACGGCAAGGTACCAGTCGGCGACCTGGCGCGGCTCGATCTGCGCAAGCAGCGCGAACTGCCCGGTGACCATCAGCCGCTGGATATGGTGCGCATAGCCGTATTGCAGCGTCTGCCCGATCACCTGGCGCATGCAGTTCATGCGCGTTTCACCGCTCCAGTACCACCGCGGCAGAGGCCGCCGGTGGGCGAAATGATTGGCCTCGGCCAGCTGCGGCATGAAGTGCCAGTAGACGCCGCGGATGAACTCGCGCCAACCGAGCACCTGGCGAATGAACCCCTCGACGCTGGCCAGCGGCAGCCGCCGCTCGCGGTAGGCGCGCTCGGCGGCAGCGATGACTTCGCGCGGACGGATCAGCTTCAGGTTCAGGCTGGTCGCGAGCAAGGCGTGCCAGCCGAAGGGCGTGTCGGTCCACATCGCATCCTGGTAGTGGCCGAAGCTGGCCAGCCGTGCGTCGACGAAGCGTTCGAGCGCAGCGAGCGCCTGGGAACGGCTAACCGGCCAGAAGAACTGATCAAGCCGACCCGGATGCCCGGCGAAGTCGCGCCGCACCAGCGCCAGCACTTCCCGCGTCACCTCATCGGGGGCGAACCGCGCCGGCTCGGCGATCGCTCCCGGACCGTCTTTCGGGTAGGCATCGCGGTTGTCGGCGTCGAAGTTCCAGCGACCGCCTTCGGGTTCGCCCTCGGCATCGACGAGTACGCCGTGAGTACGCCGCATCCAGCGGTAGAAGTGTTCCATGCGCAGTTCGCGCCGGCCGTTCGCCCAGGCGGAGAACTGCTCGCGCGAACAGAGGAAGTGTGTGTCGGCGAGCACGGTCAGCGTCACGGCTTCGCGGCGGCACATCGCCTCGATGTCGCGCGCGAGCCGCCACTCGCCCGGTTCGATTACCACCAGTTCGCGCGCTCCGGAATCGGCAATCACGCGCGCCAGCCGCCCGACCAGGCTCGGCACGTCGGCGTAGCGGGGATCGTCGAGCGCCACGTGGATGACGGGCAGGCCACGCGCGCGCAGTTCGGAGCCAAACCGGCGCATCGCCGCCAGGAACAGCGCGATCCGCGCCTTGTGGCTCCAGACGTGCGTGGCTTCGCCAGGCGCCTCGATCAGCAGCAGGCGATCGCGCGCGGCGTCGAAGTCCGGCAGTTGCGCACTGTCGGTGTCGAGTTGATCGCCCAGCAACAGGCGCAGCCGAGGCCGGCCAGTCAATTCGGCGTTCCCGGCCGCAGTCGCCGACGGCCGCCGCGCGGCGAGCAGCAGCGCTGCTGGAGCCGGCTCTCATCCGGCGATGTGCGCCAGTGGATCGGACCGGCGTCGGCGACGCTCAGGCGGCTCGGCAGCTCCGCTTTGTTGCGGCCGTCCTTCACCTTGGCGCCGTTATGCCGTAGCCGCCTGACGCCAGCGGACAACGGCAGGACCGATCTCCTCCAGCGCGCGCAATGCAAGCACCTGCGCCGGCGGCCGCCGGTGCAGCGCCGGGCAGCTGCCGCCGGCCCAGACTTGCACCGATGACGGAAGCTTGGCGCGCAGCTCGGCCAGGCCCTCGATGGCCTGGTGCGGATTGACCGCGGCCGAGAACGACAGCGCGACGATGTCCGCGCGCTGCGCTTCGGCGGCGAGCAGGATGTCCCATACGGGCGTCTGCACGCCGAGCGAGATGCAGTGGCAGCCGTCGAGCGCAAACATCGCCTCGGCCATCAGCAGGCCGAGGCCGTGCGGCTCCTGCGGGAAGGTGGTCAGAAGCACCCTCGGCCGCGCATCGACGCGCGGGATCGTGCCGATGGCGTTGCGCAGCAGCCCCTGCACCGTCTCCGTGTACAGGTGCTCCTCGAAGATCTGCACCTTGCCGCGCGTCCACGCCTCCCCGACCATCTCATTCAGCGGCGCCACGATCTCGGCAACGAAGCGCGCCAGTCCCATGCGCAGCAGCTTCTGCGAGAGCTGGCCACGCAGTTCGTCGATGCGGTGTTCAGTCAGCAGTGCGATCAGCGCAGTCAGGTCGTCCTGTGCATGCATCTGCTGCAGCCCTCGCGCGGCGGCATTGCCGCTCGACCGCGCCAGCCGCTGCAGTTCATCGATCGACTGGCCGACGATCCTTCCGGGACGGTGGCCGAGATCGAGCAGCCGCTTCAGCGTGCGCAGCTTGTCGACCTGTTCGAGCGGATAGACGCGCTCGCCGAGCGCATCGCGCATCGGCGACGGAAAACCGTAGCGGCGCTCCCAGACACGCAGGGTGTCTTTCGACAGGCCGGTGTCGCGCTCCACCGACGCGATGCTCAAGGCAATCGGCGACTGCGAAGTACGTGCATTCATTTCCGGCACCGCCTCGAAGAAAGGCAATCGGCCGAAACGATCCCGGGCAGGCGAACGGGTCGCCCTGTCGACGCCCACCATCCTTGTTTTTTTGTCATGGACAAATATTTGACTTATCGGTTGAAGCTCGTATCATATCGCTAACGTCGATGATTTGCCTAGGACATAAAGCCTTGGCAGCTAGACTCTTCGGCCGTTGTGGAAACGACCTCCTAGGCTGCACGAAACCAGTTTTCGAGCCGAATCAGATGCGAGTAAACACTTACATTCATACATCCTCCGGGGCGTTTGGGATCGCGAGGCAGTCTCGGCTGCTTCAGGGATCGCTGTGGACTGTCATGGCCGCGGTGCTGCTGTTTGCCTGGACAAACCCTCTGCGCGCCGCGCCGTCGGCCTGCCCGCAACTGCTGAGCCACACACTGCCTCGCCTGCAGGACGAGCAGCCGCAGAACCTTTGCCAGTTCTCCGGCAAGGTGATCCTGGCAGTGAACACCGCCAGCGCCTGCGGCTACACGCCGCAATACGAGGCACTGCAGAAACTGCACGAGCGCTACGGCGCGCGCGGACTGGTGATCATGGGCTTTCCTTCGGCGGACTTCCGCCAGGAACCGATGGACAACAAGGGTATTGCCGAGCATTGCTTCGACGTCTACGGCGTGCGCTTCCCGATGTTTGCGAAATCGGGGGTCGTCGGGCAGACTGCCAACCCGTTCTTCGCGGCGCTGACCCGGGAAACCGGTCAGGCGCCCAAGTGGAACTTCCATAAGTACTTGATCGACCGCCAAGGGCGCGCAGTCGCGTCCTTCCCGAGCGCGGTCGATCCGCTCGATCGCCGCCTAACCGGCCGCATCGAGCAGCTGCTGGCGACCCGTTGATATACGGGGTTGATATGGCTGGCGGCGAGCGCAACGTGGGGGTTTCCGCGTTCCCGATGCGGCGCGCCGGCGCTACGCCGGGCGCCGAGATCGGGGACAATGCAGGATTCGCCGATGAATGCGCCCGACCCCATGTTTCTCCCCGACGTGCAAGCGAGCCACGATCTGCGCAACGTCGCGATCGCGCGCGTCGGCGTCCGCTCGCTGACGCACCCGGTTCATGTGGCCACGGCCGGCGGCAGCCAGCCGTCGGTGGCCTCCGTCGACATGTTCGTGGCGCTGCCGGCGCAGATCAAAGGCACGCACATGTCGCGTTTCATCGAGGTGCTGGCCGGCCACCGCGAGCCGCTGTCGGCGACCTCGATGCGCGTGCTGATCGCAGCCATGCTGGCGCGGCTGGAGGCCGCTCGCGGCGAGATCGAGATCAGGCTGCCTTACTTCATCATGAAGTCGGCGCCGGTGTCGGGCGTGCAGAGCCTGATGGACTACCAGCTGACACTGCGCGCCGAGGCCAGCGAAGGCAGCACTCGAGTCTGGCAGAAGGTCACCGTGCCGGTGACCAGCCTGTGCCCGTGCAGCAAGAAGATTTCGGACTACGGCGCTCACAACCAGCGGGCGCACATCGTGATCGGTGTCGAGCTGGCCGCGCCGATGTCGGTCGAGGAGCAGGTGCGCATCGCGGAAGCTGCGGCCTCCAGCGAGATGTGGGCACTGCTGAAGCGCCCCGACGAGAAGTACGTCACGGAAAGGGCCTACGACAATCCGAAGTTCGTCGAGGACGTGGTGCGCGACGTGGCGCTGGTGCTGAATGCCGACGACCGCGTCCTCGCTTACACCGTCGAGTCGGAGAACTTCGAAGCGATTCACAACCACTCGGCCTACGCGATGGTCGAGTTCGACAAGCGCAGCGGCCGTTAGACGCGGGCGCCCTGCCGGCAGCGCTTCGCCCGCCTGCCCTGTTGCACCGGCCTGACTCTGCGTCGCCGACCGCGTCACCGCGCGTGTGGCCGGGCGAGGATCGTCGATGAAAGTCGCGATCGTCGGCAGCGGCATCGCTGGTCTGGGCTGCGCGCACGCGCTGCTTGCGCAGCGTCAGCACGGCGTGCAGGTCACGCTATACGAAGCGGCGCTGCGTCCGGGCGGACACACCAACACGGTCGACGTCAGCGTGGCGGGAGAGCAGTTCGCCGTCGACACCGGCTTTCTGGTGTTCAACGAGCGCACTTATCCGAACCTGATCCGGCTGTTCGCCGAGCTCGACGTGCCGGTCGCAGCGAGCGACATGTCGTTCGCGGTCAGCCTGCCGGTGCGCGGCGCCTTCGGCACGCGGCGCCTGGAGTGGTCGGGCACCGATTTGAACGGCGTCTTCGCGCAGCGGCGCAATGTCGTCTTTCCTCAGTTCCTGCACATGCTCGCGGACCTGCTGCGCTTCAACGGCCAGGCCACGCGGATCGCCTGCGGCGAGGAATCCTGCGGCGACCTGTCGCTCGGCGACTTCCTCGATCGCCATCGCTATGGCCGGCCGTTCCGCCGGATGTATCTGCTGCCGATGGCCGCGGCGATCTGGTCGTGCCCGATGGCGACCATGCTCGCCTATCCGCTGCAGACTTTCGTGCGCTTCTGCCACAACCACGGTCTGCTGCAGGTCAATGACCGCCCGCAGTGGTACACGGTGCGCGGTGGCGCCCGCCAGTACGTCGAGCGCATCGTGCGCCGGCTCGGCGACGTGCGCCTCGGCGACCCGGTGCAACGGGTGACACGCAACGCACGCAGCGGCAAGGTGCTGGTCGAGAGCAGCCGCGGCCGCGACAGCTTCGATCATGTGGTGCTGGCCGCGCACAGCGACCAGTCGCTGCGCCTGCTCGCCGATGCGTCCGCTGCCGAACGCAGCGTGCTCGCCGACGTCGGTTACCAACCGAACCGGGCGATCCTGCACACCGACGCCCGGTTGATGCCGCGCCAGCGGCGCGTCTGGTCGTCGTGGAACACCCTGAGCGACGGCAGCGAAGAGCCGTCGGTATCGGTGACGTACTGGCTGAACCGCCTGCAACCGCTGCCGGTGGCCGCGCCGGTATTCGTCAGCCTCAACCCGCTCGCCGAACCCGATCCGGCCACCGTGCTGGCCGAGTTCGACTACGCCCACCCGGTCTTCGACGCGCGGGCGATCGCCGCGCAGCAGCGGCTGCCCGCCGTGCAGGGCACCGACCGCGTCTGGTTCGCAGGCGCCTGGACCGGCTACGGCTTTCACGAGGACGGCCTGAAGTCCGGGCTGGCGGTGGCCGGCGCACTGAGCTCGCTGCTGCGTGCTCCGGCGACGCTGGCCGCCTGAATGCGAGCGGCGACGATGATCAGCGAGTCCGTCCCGGCAGCGTCGATCGGCTTCGGCTCGGTGCAGCACGCGCGGCTGCGACCGGCGCGCAACCGCTTTGCCTACCCGTCGTATTTCCTCCGCCTGCCGCTGCGGGCGCTGGCGCGGCAGCCGTGGCCGTATCGGTGGCTGGCGCGCAACGGGCGGGGGCTGTTCGCGCTGAACGACGCCGATCACGGCGACGGGCGGCCGCTGCTCGCCTGGATCGACGACCTGCTGGCGCGGGAAGGCATCACCGATGCCGGCGGCGAGGTCTGGCTGCACACATTCCCGCGCGTGCTCGGCTACGTCTTCAACCCGGTGAGCTTCTGGTTCGCGCACCGCGCCGATGGCCAGTTGCGCGCGATCGTCTGCGAGGTCAACAACACCTTCGGCGAGCGGCACTGCTACCTGCTCGCGCACGAGGACGGCTGCCCGCTCGCCTGGGGTGAGCCACTTAGCGCGCGCAAGGTGTTCCACGTATCGCCGTTCTGTCCGGTCGAAGGTGGCTATCGCTTCCGCTTCCTGCTGGCCCGCCGCGACGACGGCGACCGCTTCGTCGCCCGCATCGACTACGACGACGCGCGCGGTCCGCTGCTGCAGACCTCGATCGAAGGCCGGCTGCAACCACTGACGGACGCACGGCTGGCGCGCCTTCTTCTGAGCCGACCGGCGTTCACCCTGGGCGTGATCGCCCGCATCCACTGGCAGGCGCTGAAGCTCTGGGCCAAGCGCGTGCCGTTTTTCAGCAAACCCGAGCCGCCTCCCTTCGGCCTGACCCGCAGCCCATGAACGAATTCGCCCTCACCTCGCCCGGCCGCCGCGGCGATGCGCTCGACCCGCGCCCTTTTCCCGCCGCGGCCCGCCTGCTTGTCTCGCTGCTCGACCGGCTGCAGCACGGGCGCCTGCTCGTGACCTTCCCCGACGGCCAGCGCGCGGTGTACGGCCGCGGCGGCCACGGCGAACCGCAGGCCGACATCCGCCTCGTCAACTGGAACGTGTGCAGCGCGACGATGAAAAGCGGCGACATCGGCTTCGCCGAGTGCTACGTCGCCGGCGACTGGACCACGGCAGACCTGCCCCGCTTGCTGAGCTTCTTCGTCCGCAACCGCGCTGCCGCCGAAGAGGTGATTTACGGCTCGTTCCTGGGCCAGCTTGCCTACCGCATCAGGCACTGGCTGAACCGCAACACCAGGGCGAATGCGAGGAAGAACATCGCCGCGCACTACGACCTCGGCAATGCGTTCTATTCGCTCTGGCTCGACCCGTCGATGACCTACTCCAGCGCGCTGCTCGACCACGTCGACGACCCGCACGCCGCGCTCGACGGGCAGCAGCTGCAGCAGGCGCAGCAGGCGAAGTACAGCCGCGTGCTCGGGGAACTGCGGCTGGCCCCGGCGAGCCGCGTGCTGGAGATCGGCTGCGGCTGGGGCGGCTTCGCCGAGGTCGCCACAGGCGCCGGCCACCGCCTCACCGGGCTGACGCTGTCGCCGTCGCAACTCGAATACGCGCGCCTTCGGCTGGCCCGCGCCGGGCTGGCCGCCGACCTGAAGCTGCAGGACTACCGCGACGAGCGCGGCACCTACGACGGCATCGCCTCGATCGAAATGTTCGAGGCGGTCGGCGAAGCCTACTGGCCGTCGTACTTCGCCACGCTCGCCCGCTGCCTGGCGCCGGGCGGCCGCGCCTGCGTGCAGTCGATCGTGATCGCGGAGCCGCTGTTCGAGCGCTATCGCCGCGGCACCGATTTCATCCAGCAGTACATCTTCCCCGGCGGCATGCTGCCGTCACGCTCGGTCTTCGTCCGCCAGGCGCAGGCCGCCGGCCTGGCCATCGAGCGCGAACACGCGTTCGGCCGCGCCTACGCGGCCACGCTGGCCACCTGGCGGCAGCGTTTCCTCGCCCGGCTCGACGATACGCGCGCACTCGGCTTCGACACCCGCTTCATCCGCCTGTGGGATTTCTACCTCGCCTATTGCGAGGCCGCCTTCGCCCAGGGCAACACCGATGTTGTCCAGTTCACGCTCGTTCGTCGCTGAGCACGGCGGCACGCGCCGCGGGCGCGGCCCGGCCTGGCTGCGCCTTGGCGCGGCGACGCTGGCGCTCGGCATTTCGATGCTGCTGCCGGCGACGGCAAACGAGCCGGCACCGCCGCACGTGGCCCGCCACATCGCCGAGGCGCGACTGACAGGCAGCGGCCGCCTGACGTGGTGGGGTTTTCACGTCTACGACGCGGCGCTGTATGCGCAGGGCCCGCTCGACGTCCGCGATCCCACGGCGCAGCCGTTCGCGCTGGAACTGCGCTATGCGCGGCGACTGAAGGGCGAAGCCATCGCCGAGGCTAGCCGCGACGAGATGGCGCGTTTGGGTCTTGGCAGCGACGAGCAGCGCACAGCCTGGTTCGACCGCATGGCGCGCCTGTTTCCGGATGTCGCCGCCGGCCAGCGGCTGGCCGGCGTCAATCTTCCCGGCCGCGGCGTGCGCTTCTACTTCGACGGCCGCTTCATCGGCGCCATCGAAGAGCCCGCTTTCGCGCGTGCCTTCTTTGCCATCTGGCTCGACGAGCGCACGCAGGCGCCGGGCCTGCGCGAGTCGCTGACGCGGCCCGAGCGGACGGCGCCGCGCACTTGAAGCCGCCGATGGCCAGCGCCATTGCACCGGTACCGGTGCCGGCGGCAACGCTGCCGCGCCGTTCGCTCGCCGCGTATGCCGCCTTTGGCCTGCCGGTGACGATGACTGCGCTGCCGATGAACATCCTGCTGCCGGACTTCTATGCCGGCACGACGGGCCTGGCGCTGACCACGATCGGCCTGGCGCTGCTGGCCACGCGGCTGCTCGACGCGGTCGTCGATCCCCTGCTCGGCAGCTGGGTGGATGCGCAGCGGCAGCGCGGCAGCAGCTTCTTGCCGATCCTTTTCGGCGCATTCCCGCTCGCCGCCGGCTTTGCCCTGCTGTTCAACCCGCGGCTGGCCGGCGGCGGCGATGCCGCCACCACCGTGTGGCTGTTCGCCACACTCGCCTGCGCCTATCTCGGCTATTCGCTGGCGACCATCGCCTACCAGGCGTGGGGCGCGGAACTGGCGCACGACGATGCCGGTCGCGCCCGCGTCACTGCCAGCCGTGAAGGCGCGGGCCTGATCGGCGTGCTGATCGGCGGCACGGTGCCGACGGTGGCCGGCATGCCGACGCTGGTGGCGACCTTCATCGTGCTGCTTGCGCTCGGCCTGTGGCTACTCGGCGTCTTTGCGGCGCGGCCGGCGCGCGCCGGTGCGCGTCGCCTGCGCGGCAACCCCTTCACAGATTTCGTCGAGCCGCTGCGCAGCGCGCGCTTGCGCTGGCTGCTGGCGATTTTCGCGCTGAACGCGATCGCGCCGGCGATCACCGCCACCGTGTTCCAGTTCTTCGTCGCCGACCGGCTCGGCCTGGCGAACTACACGGGCGCCTTCCTTGCGCTGTATTTCGTCGCCGGTGCGGCGAGCATGCCGCTGTGGATCCGGCTGGCGCGCGTCATGAACCTGCAGGCGATCTGGCTGGCGGGAATGGTCGCGGCGGTGGCCGCCTTCGTCTGGGCGTACGGGCTGGATGCCAGCCAGGGAACCGCGGCGCTGTACGGCTTCGCCGCTATCTGCGTGCTGTCCGGACTCGCCTTCGGCTCCGACCTGGCGCTGCCGCCGGCGCTGCTGGCGCGCGTGATCGACGCCAACGGCGACGGCGGCCGCCGCGAAGGCGTCTATTTCGGCTTGTGGAACTTCGTCAACAAACTGTGCCTCGCCACCGCCGGCGGCATCGCGCTGCCGATGCTCGAAACACTCGGCTATTCGCGCGGCGCGCAGGACGCGCAGGCGCTCGCGGCGCTGGCCTTTACCTACGCGGTGGTGCCCTGCGCGCTGAAACTCGTCGCCGCCGGCGCATTGTGGTTCGCCTGGTCGCGCGACAAATTCTGAGCCACCGATCGATGAGATTTCTCTTCGCTTTCCTTGCGCTGGCCATCCTCGCCGGCTGCTCTTCCGTGGATCCGCAGGTCTATGCGCGCGAAACGCCGCCGCTGGACCTGCGCCGCTATTTCGACGGCCAGGTCGAAGGGCACGGCCTGTTCATCAACAGATCCGGCGTGGCCGAACGTCGATTCGTCGTCCGCATCAAGGCGAGCTGGCAGGACGGCGTCGGCACGCTCGACGAGGACTTCGTCTGGTCCGACGGCAAGACCGAGAAGCGAGTCTGGACCCTGCGCCCGGTGGCCGGCGAGCCCGGCCGCTGGCGCGGCACCGCCGCCGACGTGGCCGGCGAAGCCACGGGAACCGTCGCCGGCAACGCGCTGAACTGGACCTACACCTTCGCCCTGAAGACCGAAAGCGGCAGCACCTACCACATCGACTTCGACGACTGGATGTATCTGGTCGACGAGCAGGTGCTGCTGAACCGCGCCGTGATGCGCTTCTGGGGCTTCAGGGTCGGCGAAGTGCTGATCTCGTTCCGCAGGCTCTGAGGCCCCTGGCGTGCCGCTGAATCCGACAATCGGTTCGTGGGCCGGCCAGCGCGTCTGGGTCATCGGCGCCTCCTACGGCATCGGCGCGGCGATCGCGCAGCAACTGCTTGCCAGCGGCGCCCGCGTCGCGCTGTCGGCGCGCAGCGGCGACAAGCTGGCCAAGGTCGCCGGCAACGCCGCGCAGGCGCTGGTGCTGCCGCTCGATACGACGCGGCAGGCGCAGGCACACGAGGCGGCAGAGGCGATCGTCAAGGCCTGGGGCGGCATCGACCTGGCGTTGATCGTTGCCGGCACGCACGACGAGATGCGCGCGCAAAGCTGGAACCTGCAGCGGGCGCGGCGGCTGCTCGACGTCAACCTGCACGGCGTGCTCAACTGCGTCGACGCCGTGCTGCCGGCGCTGCTGGCGCAGGGCCGGGGCGGCATCGGCATCGTCTCCTCGGTCGCCGGCTACGTCGGCCTGCCGCGTTCGCTGATCTACGGGCCGAGCAAGGCGGCACTGATCAACTTCGCCGAGTCGCTGTACGGCGATCTCAATCCGCACGGCATCGGCGTGTACCTGGTCAATCCCGGCTTCGTCGACACGCCGCTGACGCAGAAGAACGACTTCCGCATGCCGGCGCTGATCTCGGCCGAGCAGGCGGCGCGGGCGACGCTCGACGGCATCGCCGCCGGGCACTTCGAGATCCATTATCCGAAGCGCTTCACGCTGTGGCTGAAGCTGCTGCGCCTGCTGCCGTACCGGCTGCAGTTCGCCGCCGTGCGCCGCATGACCGGAACCTGAACGATGGATCCGCGCGTCATCCGCGTGAAGCAGTTCTTCGAGTCGCTGACGCCGGCCGATGTGACGCGGCTGGCCGAGATCTACGCGCCGCAGGCGTATTTCAAGGATCCGTTCAACGAGGTGCGCGGCACCGTGGCCATTGGCGACATCTTTGCCCATATGTTCGTGCAGGTCGACTCGCCGCGCTTTCTCGTCCGCGACGTCGTGGTCCAGGGCGACGATGCCTTCCTGACCTGGGACTTCGTGTTCCGCTTCCGGCGCGGCGGGGCCGAGCAACTGATCCGTGGCGCCAGCCACCTGAAGTTCGACGCCGACGGCCGCGTCGGTTACCACCGCGACTACTGGGACGCGGCCGAGGAGCTGTATGAGAAACTTCCGCTGCTGGGAGGACTGATGCGGCTGCTCAAGCGGCAGGCCGCACGCTGAGACGGGGTCGTCGCCATGAACATGCTGTACCCGGAACTGTTCAAGTCGCTGGAATCCGTGCGCTGGAACATGGACCGCGACGTGCCCTGGGACCAGTTCGACGCCAGCCGCCTGTCCGACGAGCAGGCGCGCACGGTGAAGATGAACGCGATCACCGAGTGGTCGGCACTGCCGGCCACCGAAATGTTCCTGCGCGACAACCGGCACGACTCCGATTTCTCGGCCTTCATGAGCGTCTGGTTCTACGAGGAGCAGAAGCACGCGCTGGTGCTGATGGAGTACCTGAAGCGCTTCCGCCCCGACCTGGCACCGACGCCCGAAGAGCTGCACGCGGTGCGCTTCGAGTTCGACCCGGCACCGGCGCTGGAGACGCTGACGCTGCACTTCTGCGGCGAAATCCGCCTCAATCACTGGTACCGCCGTGCCGCCGAGTGGCACACCGAGCCGGTGATCAGGCACATCTACAAGCTGCTCAGCCAGGACGAGGCGCGGCACGGCGGCGCCTACCTGCGCTACATGAAGAAATACCTGGCCGAGCTCGGCGACACCGCGCGCGCCGCCTTCGCCAAGGTCGGCGTGCTGATGGCGTCGGCGCGGCGCACGGCGCAGGCGCTGCACCCGACCAACCTGCACGTGAACAAGGCGCTGTTTCCCAACGACACCGTGCAGTCGCGGCTGCCAGATCCGGCCTGGCTGGAGCGCTGGCTCGACGCGCAGATCAAGTTCGACGATGTCTGGGAATCGAAGGTCGTCGAACGCATCCTGCACAACATGAGCCTGCTGTTCGAGCGCACGTTCGGCTCTGTGCAGGAACTGAACCGGTACCGGAAGGAAGTCTCGGCGCGGCTGGCCGGCGCCGCGCCCGCTTAAGCGTTTATGCCGCAGGCACCCGCGCACGTCCCTCTGGTCCGCACCACCCGCGGCGGTTTTCCCGAGTGCGTTCACCTCGGCTCGATCGCCGTCGTCGATGAGAAGGGCAGCCTCATCGCCGGCGTCGGCGACGCGCACGGGCTGAACTTCACCCGCTCGGCGCTGAAGCCGCTGCAGGCGCTCGGTTTCGTCGAGGACGGCGGCATGGACCGCTTCGGCTTCGACTCGCAGATGCTGGCGCTGATGTGCGCCAGCCACGGCGGCGAGCCGGTGCACGTGCGCATCGCGCAGCGCATCCTCGAGCGGATCGGCGCGCGCGAATCCGATCTGCACTGCGGCTGCCATCCGCCAAGCTTCTACACGCATACCGACACGTCGATTCCGCCGGGCATGCGCTTCAACCAGCTGCACCACAACTGCTCCGGCAAGCACGGCGGCTTTCTCGCCTTCTGCCGCATGCACGGGCAGCCGTTTGCCGGCTACCTCGACCCCGATTCGCCGCTGCAGCGGCGCGTGCGCGCCAGCGTCGAACGCTTTGCCGGCCGGAGCGACCTGCCGATGGGCATCGACGGCTGCAGCGCGCCGAATTTCGCCATGCCCCTGTCGAGCCTGGCGCATGCGTTCTGCCGCCTCGCCCAGGGCGAAACACCGGAGCTGGCCGCGCTCGCCTACGCGATGAAGCGGCACCCGGATCTCGTCTCCGGCACCGCGCGCAGCGACCTGATGCTGATGACCACCGGCGGCGGCGACTGGGTCAGCAAGGTTGGCGCCGAAGGCGTGCAGGCGATCGGCGTGCGGGCGCAGGGCATCGGCATCGCGATCCGCGTGGCCGACGGCAACCGGCGCGCACTGCAGGTGGCCACGGTCGCCGTGTTGCAGCAGCTCGGCCTGCTGGGCAACCCGGCGGCCACGCCGCTGGCGAAGATGGACCAGCGCGTAATCCGCAATTACCGCGGCCTGGAGGTCGGCGCCGTCGAGCCGTTATTCGGCCTGCCGCGCCTGGCCTGAGCCGCGCTCAGCGCAGTTCGAGCGCGCCGCCCGGCGTGCCGATGCGCGCGGCGAGCGCCGCCGCGCCCTCCTGCAGCCGCACCGGCCCTTCGACCTGCAGCGCGCCGAACAGCGCCTGCAGCCGCGCCGCCTGCGGATGCCACAACTGCAGTTCCTGCAGGGCGCAGCCACGGTCCTCGAGCCCGTCGCAGGGATGCGCTTTGCCGTCCCATTGGATCAGCGCCGGCTGCACGCCGTCTTGCGCGAGGCCGCCGTCGGCCGGCACCGTGATACGCCACGACAATGCGCCGCGGCTGGCGGCGATTACTTCGGCTAGGCCGGCATCCAGCGCGGCCGCAGCGCTGACGTTGCTGCACGAGGCGACCCAGGTCAGCAGGAACGGTCCGCCGGCCAAACGCGCGCGCACCGCAACCGTGTCGAGCCCGAACCAGCGTGGCCGCAGTGCCGCACCCTGCGGATCGATCGCGATCAGTTCGAGGTAAACGCGCGGCCCGAGCTTCAGCAGCCGGTTGTGCGTGCCCATCAGCAGGTGCCGTCCGCCGGCCTGCGAGGCCACGCCCAGGCGCGCCTGCAGCCACGCATCGCCCTGCGCAAGGTCGGCGCAGGCAACAACCAGATGGTCGATCGCGCAGCGGATCATGCCGGTCAGTGTAGAACCGGCTGCGCGGCAGGCCCCGCTAAACTTCGCCCCTTTTCCGCAGTCGCCCCGCGGCACCCATGCTTGCAGAACACCGGCTAAAGGTCGTTTCGCTGATCGAACAGGCGCTCGCCGGCCTCGGCATCGGCGGCGTGCCGGTACTGCTGGAACGGCCCAAGGTCGAAGCGCACGGCGACCTGGCCTGCACCGTGGCGCTGCAGGTGTCCAAAGCCCTGAAGAAGAACCCGCGCGAGGTCGCGACGGCCATCGCCGATGCGCTGCGGGTGAACCCTGCGGCGAGCGGCCTGATCGACGCCGTCGAGATCGCAGGTCCCGGGTTCATCAACCTGCGCATCGCGCCCGCGGCCAAGCAGGCTGTCGTGCATGAAGTGCTGCGCGAGCGGGACTGCTTCGGCAGTTCCACCGCCGGCGGCGGACACAAGGTGATGGTCGAGTTCGTCTCGGCCAACCCGACGGGGCCGCTGCATCTCGGCCATGCCCGGCAGGCCGCCATCGGCGATACGCTGGCGGCGCTGCTGGCCGCGCAGGGCTGGGCCGTGACGCGCGAGTTCTACTACAACGACGCCGGCGTGCAGATCCAGAACCTGGCGCTTTCGGTGCAGGCGCGGGCGAAGGAACTTGCCGGCGAGGCGGTCGAGTTCCCGGAAGCAGGCTATCGCGGCGAGTACATCGTCGATATCGCCCGCGAGTTCCTCGACCGCCGCACGCAGACCGCACGCGACGGCACGCCCGTGGCAGCCAGCGGCAACGTCGACGATCTGGAGAACATCCGCCGCTTCGCCGTCGCCTATCTGCGCCATGAGCAGGACATGGATCTGGCGGCGCTCGGGGTCCGCTTCGACCACTTCTACCTCGAGTCGTCGCTGTATGCCGACGGCCGGGTCGAGGCCGCGGTCAAGGCGATGGTCGATTCGGGAATGACCTTCGAGGCCGAAGGCGCGCTGTGGCTGCGCACCACCGAGATCGAGGGCAGCGGCGACGACAAGGACCGCGTCATGCGCAAGTCCGACGGCACCTATACCTACTTCGTGCCCGACGTCGCCTATCACCTGGCCAAGTTCGAACGCGGCTTCGCCAAGGTCATCAACATCCAGGGCTCGGATCATCACGGCACCGTGGCGCGCGTGCGAGCCGGAGTGCAGGCGGCGGCGAAAAGCCTGGGCCTGCCGATTCCGCGCGGCTACCCCGACTACCTGATCCACAAGATGGTGCGGGTGATGCGGGCCGGCTGCGAAGTCAAGATGTCCAAGCGCGCCGGCAGCTACGTGACGCTGCGCGACCTGCTCGACTGGGTCGGCCGCGACGCGACGCGTTTCTTCCTTGCTTCGCGCAAGCCCGATACCGAGTTCGTCTTCGACGTCGACCTGGCGCTGTCGCAAAGCGAGGACAACCCCGTCTACTACGTGCAGTACGCGCATGCCCGCATCTGCTCGGTGCTGGCGCAGGCCAACGCGGCGGGCGTGGCCCTCGACGAAGCATCGGCGCTGCAGCGCGACCTTTCGCCGCTCACCGGAGCGCGCGAACTGGCGCTCGCCGGCCGGCTGGCGCTGTATCCGCAGGTGCTGCGCGAGGCGGCCGATGAACTGGCGCCGCACCAGATTGCCTTCTACCTGAAGGATCTCGCGGCCGACTTTCACGCCTTCTACAATGCCGAGCGGGTGCTGGTCGATGCGGCCGCGCAGCGCGACGCGCGGCTGGCGCTGCTGCTGGCCACGCGCCAGGTCCTGCGCAACGCCCTTGCTCTGCTGGGCGTGTCTGCGCCGGAGCGGATGTAGCCTGCCGGGCATCGATGCCGAGACCTGAAGCCGGAGCGAACCCCGGAGTGACGCGAAAAATGTGGATCGGAGCAAAGCGCCAGCGCGGCGGCATGCTGCTCGGCTTCATCATCGGGCTGGTCGTCGGCCTGGCGATTGCCGTGGGCGTGGCGCTGTACATCAGCAACGCGCCGCTGCCGTTCGTGACCAAGGTCCGGCCGCCCTCGACGAATGCAACGCCGCCGACAGGCACGGCCCTGCCCGACCCGAACAAGTCGTTCAACACCAGTCCTGCCGCGCCGGCGCCGGTTCCGGCGCCGCCGACGGCGACCGCACCGCCGGCCACGGCGCCTGGCGCTGCGCCCGAGAAGTCCGCGGCCACCGCACCGGCTACGCCGGCAGCACCGGCAGCGCCGGCCGAGGCGGCGGCCGAGGGTTCGCGCTTCCTGCTGCAGGCCGGCGCCTTCAAGTCCCCCGAGGACGCAGACGGCATGCGCGCGCGACTGGCGATGATCGGGCTGGATGCCCGCATCTTCCCGATCGAGCAGGGCGGGAAGACGCTGTATCGCGTGCGCCTCGGACCTTACGGACAGCTCGACGACGTCAACCGCGTGCGCAAACTGCTGGCCGACAATGCCATCGAGGCCCAGATCGTCCGCCTGCGTTGATGCTGGGCCGTGCGTCGCACCGGCGGAACCGTCAGCCGCCGCAGCGGTCCCTGCGTTATTACGCCGTGGCTGCGCGCCGTCGGCCATCTGATGATCCCTCACGACAAGGAAGCTGACATGGATGTACCCCGTCGCCGTTTCGTCATCGCTGCCAGCCTGGCGCCGGTGATCCCGATCGCGCACGCGCAGCCGAAGACGCCGGTTGCCGGCACCGACTACCGGGAAGTGAAACCGCCGCAACCGGTCGAAACCGGCAACAAGATCGAAGTGCTCGAGTTCTTCTGGTACGGCTGTCCGCACTGCGCGAGCTTCGAGCCGGACCTGGAGACCTGGCGCAAGAAGCTCGCCGCCGATGTCGAATACCGCCGCCTGCCGGTGGCCTTCGATGCAGGGCGAACCAACCATACAAAGATCTATTACGCGCTGGAGCAGGTGAAGCGCGTCGACGATCTGCACCGCAAGGTCTTCGCCGTCATGCACGGCCAGCGCAAGCCGATGCTCGATCCGAACGAGATCGCCGACTTCATGGCCGCCAACGGCATCGACCGCAAGGCCTGGCTCGATGCCTTCAACTCGTTCTCCGTGGCCACGCGGAGCAGCCGCGCGGCGCAGGTCTGGGCCGCCTACAAGCTCGACGGCACGCCGTCGGTCGCCATCGACGGCCGATACATGACCGCACCGTCGATGGTCGGCAGCCGCGCGCAGGCGCTGGTGGTGATGGACTACCTGATCGAACTCGCCCGACGCGAACGCGGCAAGAAGTAGAAAATCGGGGTCAGAGTCGAATTTCCCGCCGACCCCGCCGCTGCGATGAACGTCTTCCTCACCGGCGCCTCCAGCGGCATCGGTGCGGCGCTCGCCGCCGAGTTCGCGCGGCGCGGCGCAACGCTCGGCCTGGTCGCGCGGCGGCGGGCGGCGCTCGATGCGCTCGCCGCGCAGCTTCCCGGCCAGCACCATGTCTACCCGGTCGACGTCACCGACAAGGATGCGCTGATCGCCGCCGGCCGCGCGTTCGACGGGACCGGTAGCGGCGCCGACCTCGTCGTGGCCAACGCCGGCATTTCGGTTGGCGTGCTGACCGAGTACTACGAGGACCTGGAGGCGTTCCGCGATGTGCTGACGACCAACGTGCTGGCGATGGCCTTCACCTTCCATCCGTTTATCGGACGCATGCGCACGCAGGGCCGCGGCACTTTGGTCGGCATTGCCAGCGTCGCCGGCATCCGCGGACTGCCCGGCTCGGAGGCGTACTGCGCCTCGAAGGCGGCGGTGACCAGCTATTGCGAAAGCCTGCGCGTCGAGCTGAAGCGCAGCGGCGTCAAAGTGGTCACCATTGCTCCGGGGTTCGTGCGCACGCCGCTGACGGCGAAGAATCCCTACCGCATGCCCTTCCTGATGCAGCCGCAGGATTTCGCCCGACAGGCGGTCGACGCCATGCTCGCCGGACGCTCTTACCGCGTCATTCCATGGCAGATGGGTGTGGTGGCCAAGCTGCTGCGGCTGCTGCCGAACCCCGTCTTCGACCGCGCCTTCGGCAACCGGCCGTACAAGCCGCGGCGGACATCGACCGCCGAATGACGCCGACTCCAATGGGCGTCGCCGACGAAACGTTCGTCGACGCGCTCGGACAGCGCTTCGTCGCTGCCTCCGCCGCCCGCATCGTCTCGCTGGTGCCGTCGATCACCGAAACGCTGATCGCACTCGGTCTGCGCGATCACCTGGTCGGCCGCACCGGTTTCTGCATCCATCCGCGCGCCGCCGTGCGCGACATCGCCAAGGTCGGCGGCACCAAGGACGTCAAGCTCGACGCCGTGCGCCGCCTGGCGCCTTCGCACGTCGTCGTCAACATCGACGAGAACGAGGCGCCGACGGTCGAGCGGCTGCGCAGCTTCGTGCCGAACGTCGTCGTCACGCACCCCAATGCGCCGGCCGAAAACCTGGCGCTTTACCGGCTGCTCGGCGGAATCTTCTGCCGGCAGCGGCAGGCCGGCGCGCTGTGCGCGCAGCTTCGCCGCCAGCTCGACGCCATCGACGCTGAACGCTGGCCGCGCGAGGCCGTGCTGTATCTGATCTGGAAGGACCCGTGGATGACTGTGGCCGCCGACACCTACATCGCGCGGACGCTGGCTGCAGTCGGCTGGCAGGTGCCGCATCCGGCGGGTGGCCACAGCGGCGCCGCGCGCTACCCGCGCCTCGACGACCTCGCCGGCGCAGTCGCGCGCGTCGATCGCGTGCTGCTGTCGACCGAACCGTTCCGCTTCGGCGAAACGCATGCGCAGGCGCTGCGGCAGCAGTTTGCGCCGAAACCGGTGGAACTGATCGACGGCGAATGGACAAGCTGGTACGGCGTGCGCGCGATCAGCGGCCTGGCGAAGCTGGCCGAGTTGCGCCGCGCACGACTGCACTGAAGCCACGGCGTTCGACGAAACGCCGCAGCGCCCAGGGTCTGCTTGACCCCCCCCAACGAAGGCAGGCCGCAGGCCGGCGCCGGGGGCGCTCAGGAGCCGCTGTCGATCTCGCGCTGCAGCTGCGCCACGCCGTCGAGCAGCGTCGTGAACTTGTCGCCGAACGGCGTCAGTCGGTACTCGACGCGCGGCGGCACTTCGGCGTAGGCGCGGCGCTCGACGATGCCGAAGCGCACCAGCTTGCGCAGCCGTTCGTTGAGCACCTTCTTCGACAGCCCCGGCAGCGCGTGTTCCATCGCGCCCGGCCGCACGACGCCGCCGCGGATGCGGCCAAGCACCGCCAGCGACCACTTGCAGCCGATGATGTCCTCGACCATGTTGGCCACCGTCGGCGCGCCGGAGATTTTCTTTCTGCGCGAAATCATCGATGAACACCGAAAGGTAACCCGGTCACCGTTTCGTTCCCGCTTTTCGCGGCGGCAACCGGCGCAAACAATACCGCCTGCGAATGTCCCGCCAAGGAGGTTGCCGTGAAAAGGTCAGTCGCCACCGTCGCCATCTTCGCCAGCGCCGCCGTGGCGGCGCTGGCCGCGGATCCCGCGGTCCCCTACCCGGAGGGTTACCGGCAGTGGACGCACGTCAAGAGCATGGTGATCCAGCAGGGCCATCCGCTGTACGAGGCCTTCGGCGGCATCCACCACATCTACGCCAACGACAAGGCGATGCAGGGTTACCGCAAGGGCCGCTTCGCCGACGGCGCGGTGATCGTCTTCGACCTGCTCGACGCCAAGGCCGGCGGCGGCGCACTCGAGGAAGGCCCGCGCAAGGTCGTCGGCGTCATGGCCAGGGACGCGAAGAAATGGAAGGCGACCGGCGGCTGGGGCTTCGAGGGCTTCAAGGGCGACTCGAAGACCGACCGCGCCGTGGCCGGCAACGCCAAGACCGCCTGCTTCGAATGCCACACGGCGCAGAAGGACCGCGACTACGTCTTCAGCGCCTGGCGCAACTGAACATCGCCTCAGGCTGCCCGCAGGCGGGCAAAGCCGGCGTCGAGATCGGCGATCAGGTCGTCGGCGTCCTCGAGGCCGGCGCTGACGCGGAACAGCCGGCCGGCCACGGCCGCCGGCAGCACCGTGCGTTCCGGTGAACTGGGAATGAGCAGGCTCTCGAAGCCGCCCCACGAATAGCCGCGACCGAACAGGCGCATGCCGCTGATCAAGGCGTGAAACTTCGCTTCGGCGATGCCAGGCCGCAGCAGCACGCCGAAAAGGCCCGAGGCGCCGCTCATGTCGCGTTTCCACAGCGCGTGGCCCGGATCCTCGGCATCGGCCGGATAAAGGATGCGCTCGACCTCCGGCTGCCCCTTCAGCCATGCGATCAGCCGCTGTGCCGTGGCGCGGTGCTGCGCCAGACGCGCGCCCATCGAGCGCAGCCCGCGCAGCGCCAGCCAGCAGTCGTCGGGGCTGGTGGTCAGCCCATAGTGATGGACCGTTTCGCGCATCCGCGGCCAGGCGCGTTCGTTGCACGTGACCGTGCCCATGATCAGGTCCGAATGGCCGCCGATGTACTTGGTCGCGGCGTGCAGCGAGACATCGACGCCATGCACCAGCGGCTTGAAGTACAGCGGCGTGGCCCAGGTGTTGTCGATGACGCTGATCGCGCCGTGCGCGCCGGCGACGGCGGCCAGCAGCGGCACGTCCTGCATCTCGAAGGTCAGCGAACCCGGCGACTCGAGAAACAGCAGGCGCGTGTTCGGCCGGAACAGCCGCTCGACCTCGGCGCGGCCGGCCTCGCCGACGCGCGGGTCGTAGAAGCTGGCCTCGACGCCGTAGCGCGGCAGCGTGTCGCGGGCGAAGCGGCGCGTCGGCCAGTAGACCGAATCCGGAATCAGCACGTGGTCGCCGTGCCGGACATAGGCGAGGATCGCCATCGTGCAGGCGGCCAGCCCCGATGGAAAGGCCCAGCTGCGATAGCCGCTTTCGAGCGCCGTCAGCGCCCGATAGAAGGCCTGGTGCGTGGGCGTGCCGTAGATGCCGTAGGCGACCGCCTCGCCGCCCTCGCCGTCGAAGCCTTCGTTGCGGCGGCGCACGCGTTCGCGCAGGTCGGCCACGTCGTCGTGCAGCACGGTGGAGCCGCGCACCAGAGGCGGATTGACGAAGTCGAAACAGCTATTCCGGTCGCGGCCGAGATGGCAAAGCTGAGTGTCCGGCCCGATCACGCGCTCGTCGTCCATCTACGCAGTTCTCGTCCTGGTTGAAGTCGTGGCTGCGGCACGCGGCGGCCGCACGGCTGCCGCGCCGCCGCTCACCTGGATGCGACGCCGCATCGCGCCGGCCCTGCGCGGCCGAAGCCACTCGGCGCACGCACGGGACGACTTCGCCGACGCGCGCAGGATTCGCCCCCGGGGCGGAGCGGGTTGCGGCGGGCGCGACGGCTTGCGCTCGCCTCCGCGCAGCCGGCCGCGCCTGCGAGCGCGGCCGTGCAACGGCCCGTCCGGCGCATTGGGCCACCTTCTCGCCGACGCTCGAAGGATTTGCGCATGGGGCGGCCCGGCGCGTTCACTGGACTACTCTCGCGCTGCGCGCTCAGGGATTCGCCCTTGGGGCGGCCCGGCGGGCTCACGGGACTACCCTCGCGCTGCGCGCTCAGGGATTCGCCCTTGGGGCGGCCCGGCGGGCTCACGGGA
>CAZDXQ010000030.1:0-44082 GCA_964509545.1 uncultured Burkholderiaceae bacterium
CCAGATGCGCGTGCCGCCGGACAATCCGATCATGCGGCCGGCGCCAGCATCTGCAACACCGCGCGCAGCGCCGGCAGGTCCACCGTGCCCTTGATGCGGATGCGCCCCGCAGGCAGCTCCACTTCGATGACGCCACCGCCGGCAGCCATGCGCGCGGCCGGCGGCGCGGCCGACATCGCTGCTTCGCCGCCAGACTTCGGCTCGCTCAAGATCACCGGCAGCAGCGACGACGGCGTCGACCGCGCCGCGCGCATGTGCTGCCGCCGCCACTTGAACAGGAGATTGGCGTTGACGCCGTTCTCCAACGCGATGCGCGCGACCGAGGCACCCGGCACCAGCGTCTGCTCGATCAGCCGCCGTTTGAACGCCAGGCTGTGCTTGCGGCGACCGAGACGCGGCTCGCGCTCGGCTGACTGGCTTGGCCCGTGTTTGGTCCCCGCCATCGCTCCTTGGTGGACACCTGTTCGACGCCACCGGTGCACGATCGTGACAGCACCGACGATTCAGTTCAAAGATGCCTTCGCCGGACGCTTACATCTGATCGCCTTGCCGCTGCAGAAGAAGCCCGTTACACCTGCCCGGTGCGGTGTCGAACCGCGTCATCAACGAGATGCGCGGCAGCAAACGGGTCGTCTTCGACGCCTGCCGCAAAGCGGCGGCGACGATCGAGTGACAGTAAGAGCGCTCGATCCACCCTTGTGTGGCGGGCCGCTCTCGCGCCGGTAATGAAGCGCGACGCCTAGCGAGCGGGAAAGGAAGATGGCTGGAGCAGGTTGGCGAATTTGCCGGTGCTGCCTGATGCCTGCTCCACCAGAAAGCGCGTGCACGCGTCCGACGGCGCCGCGCCTTCGGCCCACGCGATGGCGAGGGCGCGCAACGCCTGGCGCGCAGGTCGCGCGAGCGCGCCTCCAAGCGGGTCATCGACGTCCGCCAGCAGTTTCTCGCAGTACAGCAGTCGCGCTTCCTTGCTCGCGCCGACCAGTTCCATCAGCGCGCACGCGCCGGCGTAGAACGCCTCCGCCGACAGCGCCTCCGCCGTATCGGCGTGGGTGTGCCACGCGCACAGATACTCCAGCGGGCCAAGGCTGCGTCGCGCGCCGAAGGCGGCGCCCGCCTGCGGCGGGGCACTGGCGCCCCAGGCGCCGCGGCGACCACTGGGCAGGCGGCCGGTGCGCAACGCGTGCACCAGCGCCCGCGCCACCGCCGCGCGCGCCGCGTGGTCGCCATGCTGGCCAATCAAAGACAGCAGGCGCAGGAACGCCGGATACAGCTCGTCGCCCAACCTTTCGCACACGGCCGAGAGCAGCGCGACGCGCTGTTCATCGCTGGGCAGGTCGATGCACCCTTCCACCAGCGACTGCGCCGCTGCGCTCCAGCGCGGTTCGTCCAATAGCGTTGCCATCGCGTCAACGATTTCAGGTCATGCGAGCGTGTCGCGCTCGCCTTGCAGATGCATCATGATGCGGGTGGTGTGCTCCTCGACGCTCAAGCCTCGTGAGGCCACGCTGAGATCGCCGGTGATCGATGTCATCGAACCGGGATCGCCGGCATCAAACCAGGACGCGGTCGTCCGGTTGTGAGACTGCCAGACTGGAACCGTCGTGGTCAGCCGGCAGTCGGCGGCGATGGCAATTTCTGAGGCGCGGATCATGTTTCGTACCTGTTTGCTTGCAGATTAGCGTTCGCCATCGCGCTGGCCTACTGCGGTCGTTCCCAGCTAGGGACGCTCCTACTCGACACTGTCGCCCGTCGCCGGCGTGTCACCGACAAGGCCGGCGCCCTGCGGCCCCGCCGCGGCGGCAGGCGCCGCCTTCACGTGCTGGGCCTGCCGTCCCCGTTCCTGGCTTCGGCGCGTTTCCTCGTCGCGCTGATCCTGATTGATCTGATCCCACGCCGGGTTCTCGCGCAGGCTCCACACGGGCACCGCGACCCACCGGTAGCCCTTGAAGACCAGCCGCAGCGACGGCGGCAGGTTGTCGGCGGCCTCGCCGCCATCGTCGTTGGCAGCGTTGCTCAGCGTGGCCGCTGCTTCGACGCAGCCTTCGGCCGTCGCCGTCGCGGGCGGCACCGGCTCCCACTCGTAGATGGGCACGGCCGTGTACATCAGATTCGCGATGGTGTCGTAAGGCAGAAGCATGGCGCGTTCCTTCCCGCCGCGATCCGGCGGAGATTCGTTTCGGAGTGCGACCGATCGATTGATTTGGCAACATCCCTTCGCAGAAAAAGCGGGGCTGCACGATCCATCGTTGCAGCCCCGCCTTCCGGCTTCCGCGGAGGAAGCCGGGGGATTAGCCCTTGCGAGCCATCGTCGACATGCCTTCGCCGATCGACTTGATCGCGTTCGAGAACGAACTCTGCAGCATGCTGAACATCTGGCTCTCGGCCTGGAACTCGGCCTGCAGGCCAGTCACCGCGTTGGCGTCCTTGCCCTGGTCGCCGGATTGCTGCTCGATCTGCTTGCTCAGGTCGACCAGGCGCTCGGCGTGTTTGCCCGCGGCTGCGCCCATTGCCTTGGCGATCGCCACCAGCCAGCTGGCACCCGATTTGCCGCTCTTGCCGCTGCCTTCGCACTCGCGGTCGTTGCCGAGGTCCATGATCGACTGCGCGAAGTCCTTCACCGACTTGCCGAAGTCCTGCGCGAAGTCCCTGATGGCCTGACCGAAGCGGTCGCCGACCGCCTCCTTGCAGTCATGGTCGACCGGCGGCTGGCAGCTCAGGAACTTGCTGACGACGTCGCCAATGATGTCCTTGACGAAGCTCGGCATGCCGGATTCCTTGCACAGCTGCTGCGCGACCTGGTTGATCGCGCCGCCGAGCGCTTCGCCGAGGATGCTGCCCGCGGCCTGGGCGATCGCCAATTGCGGGAACGCGAGTGGGGCGACCGCGGTGGCGAGTTCCGCAGCCGAAGAGGCGAGTTGGGCGGCCGAGCTGACGACATTGCTGACGGCGTTTGCGATGTCACCAAAGATAGACATTTGTTGCTCCTGAAGTTTGGGACTCGCGTTTCGTGGGTTGACGCTCGTCCGAGGGTTTGAGGTTTCTTCTCGCAGCGTTGCGGCTTGCCGCGCCGCCGTGAGTCCTGAGGCCTGCGATGTTTTCCGCGTTGAACTGCGAATGCATCGAGGACAGGCGAATTAAACGTGAAGCTTGCGCTGTCGAATAGTTCGTGCGTTCGGCAGCTAGGCGCGTTCCTAGTTGGGGTCGTTCCGAATCGCCGCTCGATGCGCGCCAATGCGATTCTCAGCCGCGCGCACGGCGCGATGCGACCGACGATTTGGCAACTTGACGGGCGGACTCGCGGTCCGACCCGCTTCACGCGCGGCAGCGCGCTGCGCGTCCGCAGCGCCTCGGCGCCGCAGACAGACGACGGCCATCGCTGCCGTGCACTGCGGCGCAAAGCGCGTCGTTACGCCACGTGATCGGCGGCAAGGCCCGGCAACCGCGTCAAAGGCGCGCAAGCGCGCAGTGCTTGATCGTCGTCGGCGCGAGCGCGGCCAGCCGGTGTCCTGCCTGCCGAGAAACTCCAAATGGCCACGGGCGAGGCAATGACGCCTCGCGGCGCAGGTCGAGCGATCGTCAGGTTAGAAATGCGCGATCGGGGCAGGGCGACACATCTGCAGGTGCGTGGCGCGATCGCGCGCGCTTGCGGCGCGCTGATACGCGTGCGCCAAGCGCGGCGCACGGCCTTTGTCGCCGCTGGTTAAGACGGTATCGGCGGTTCACCACCGGGACCGTTGTGCTCGCCTTTCGGCGCACTCGCGGGCCAATGCGCGATCGTGCTGATGCCGCCGGTGGTGACGCCGAGCATCCATCGTTCACCGCGGTGCTCGACGATCACCAGGCGCTCCTTGGCGCCCACCGGCAGGGCGCGCACGAAGCGCAACAGGTCGCCGCCACCGGCGGCGGTCGCGCGCGGCTGCAGGCGATCGCGCAGCAGGCGCAGCACCAGCCAGGCGATGACGATGACGACGACCAGTGCCAGCACCATGCTGGCGAAGCTCAGGGCGAACGATTCCATGGCTTGTCGTGCTCCGGATAGCGGGTCAAGTCTTCGCCGGGCGCGGCGATGCGTCGCGGCGACAACGCGGCCAGCGCACCGGGCTCTTCGCCGCGCTGGGCCTCGACATGTTCGCGCACTTCGCGCGCCCACAGGATGACCTCGGCGATGATGTCGAAGAGGTCGGCCGGGATGATCTCGCCGACCTCGCCACGACGCAGCAGGTCGCGGGCCAGCGGCACGTTGCGCACGATCGGCACGCCGGCCTCCTCGGCCGCCTCGCGCATCGCTCGGGCGACGTGGTCCTCGCCCTTGGCGCTGATCATCGGCACCGGCGCCGTGTCGCTGTCGTATTCGATTGCGATGGCGATGTGGGTCGGATTGACCACAAGCGCGCTGGCGTTGCGCGCCGCCTGCTGCGCATTGCGCTGCGACCACTCCTGATGCATCTGGCGACGTTGCGCCTTGATGTGCGGATCGCCTTCGCTTTCCTTGAATTCCTGTTTGATGTCGCGCAGGCTCATGCGCATTTTCTTCGTGAACGACCAGCGCTGGTAGACCGCGTCAAGCAATGCCACCAGCGCAAACAGCGCGATCGTCCAGGCCGCGAGTTTCAGCGTCAGGTCCCATAAGAGCGCGCCGAGCACGCCTGGCGGCAGGTTCGGCGAACGCGCCAGGCCGACGATCTGCGGCAGCGCCGATTTCACCACCAGCCAGCCGACCAGGAACAGCAGCGCGGTCTTGGCGACCGCCTTCAGCACTTCGATCAGGTTGTCCATCGAAAACATGCGTTTGACGCCCTCGACCGGGTTCATGCTGTCGAGCTTCGGCTTCAGCTTCTCGAAGGTCAGCACCGGCCCGGCTTGAAGGAAGTCGGCGAGAAGGCCGACCGCGGCGACCGGAACCAGCAGCATCGCCACCAGCATCAGCGTCAGTTCGCCGGCCTGGGCGCCGATTCGTCGCGCCGCACCGGCGAAGCCGGTGCTGATCCAGCCCTGTCCGATCGTGACGAACAGCGAATCGAACAGCGCACCGATGCGCGCCGCTGCAAACCCGATCACCGCGGCGCCGAGGGCAAGCCAGATCACCAGCACGACCGTGCCGGTGACCTCCTTGCTCTTGGCGACGTCGCCCTTCTTGCGCGCGTCTTCGAGCCGCTTCGGTGTCGGCTTTTCGGTCTTGTCGCCGCCGTCGTTCTTGTCGGCCATGCCGGGACTCCGGAATAACGCGGGCGGCGGTCAGCCGCCGAGCAGGCCGCGCAGCGCCTGGATCGCAACGCCGCCGCGACCGAGCAGGTCGTCCTGCAGCAGTTGCACCAGCGTGACGATCTGCAGCAGGATGATCGCCAGCGCGGCGATCGATTTGATCGGCATCGACAGCGAGAAGACGTTCAGCTGTTGCGCGAAGCGGTTGATCAGCCCGAGCACGCTTTCCACCAGATACAGCAGTACCAATGCCGGCGCAGCGATCAGCAGGGTGAGCAGCATGACGCGGCCGAACTCGGCCTCGAACAGGCGCGCTCCCCCCTCGACCAGGGCTGGCAGCGGCGCACGCACCGGCCACAGCGCGTAGCTTTCGAACAGCGCGCCGATCATCACCATGAAGCCGCCGCCGGCCATGAACACGAAGCTCGCCAGGCGACCGAACAGCGCGCCGTTCAGCGAGGTCTGCTGGCCCGTCAGCGGATCCATGATCTGCGCCTGCGTGGTGCCGACCTTGGTGTCGATCAGCTGCCCGGCGGCCTCGAAGGCCCACAGGATGCCGGCGAACATGAAGCCGAGGGCGCCGCCGATGAAGATCTCCTTGGCGAACATCGTGATCCACTGCCCGCTGGTCAGCGCGAGTGGCGCCGGCGCCGGCTGCAGGATCACGCTGAGCAGCGCAATCGACAGGAACAGGGCGTTGCGCACCAGCGCCGGCACCAGATCGGCGGTGAACAGCGGCACCAGCAGGAAGGCCACCGCCACGCGCGTGGCCGACAGCCCGAGCAGCAGCGCGAAGTCATTGAGATTGCCGAAGGCGGCGAACGCGTCCATACGCGCGCTGTCCCGGCCTTATTGTCGCCGCACCAGACCGGAGAAGTCGGTGAACACGCGGTCGCCGAACTGGTACAGCCCGCCGCCGAGCAGCGACGCGGTGATGAAGATCGTGATCACGATCGCGAAGAACTTGGCCACGTACTGCAGCGTCTGCTCCTGCAACTGCGTGGCCGCCTGGACGAAGGCGATCATCAGGCCGACGACGGCGGCGACGGCGATCGGCGGCGCCGACAGCAGCAGAACGAACCACAGCGCCTGCTGCGTCAACTGGATGATGTCGCCGTGGATCATCGTCGAGTGCGGCTCACATGTAGGTCAGGACCAGGCCGTGCGTGAGCTTGACCCAGCCGTCGATCAGCACGAACAGCAGCAGCTTGAATGGCATCGACACGGTGGTCGGCGAAAGCATCATCATGCCCATCGCCATTAGGATGTTGGAGATCACCAGATCGATCACCAGGAACGGCAGGAAGATCAGGAAGCCGATTTCGAAGGCGATCGACAACTCGCTGACCGTGAACGCCGGGACGACGATGAGGAAATCGCGCTCGCTCAGCGCCGCCGCCGCCTCGGCCGGAAGCGCCTTTTGCGCGGTGCGCAGGAAGAACGCGCGCTCGACCGGGCGGCTGTGCTTGAGCAGGAACTCGCGCAACGGCTCCTTGGCCGTGTCGGCGGCCTTCAGCATGCTGGTCGTGCTCGCGCCGATGTTGTCGATGCCCTGAAGCTTCGCGCTCATCGCCGAGCCGACCGGATACATCACGTAGAGGCTCAGCACCAGCGCCAGGCCGTTCAGGACCACGTTGGGCGGCACCTGCTGCAGGCCGAGCGCGTTGCGCAGCAGGCTCAGCACGACCACCAGCTTGGTAAACGACGTCACCATCACGGCGACGAACGGCGCCAGCGACAGCACGACCACCGTGAGCAGTGCCGACGAGGGCGAGAATTGGGTCAGGTCCATATTGCGCTGAGTGCCGATCCGGGCGCCGAAGGTTCAAAAGAAATCGCGCCGAGGCCGCCGCCGCCGAGGGCGGGCGATGGCCCGGACGCGCCGACAGGTCGCGAGGGAAGGCGGCTTGGCCGCTGTGTTGAACGGGCGAGGGAAGGGCCGGTTCAGGCCCATCGATGGTGCGGTCAGGCGCGACCCTGCGACTCGGCTTCGGCGCCGTCGTGCACGCCCGGCGCGACGCGCCGCGGCTCGCAGATCGCTTCGAGCGCCAGCGCCCAGCCGTCGCCCCACGGCATCAGCTGGCCGCTGGCGAGCGGCCGCGCTGCCTCGAATTCGCTGGCACAGCACCAAAGGCTCGCGCCGGTTCCCGGTTGGCCGAGATCGCCCTGATACCAGGCGGCTAGGCGGTCGCCGCATAGCGTGCGCGGGCGGTCGAAACGCACTTCGCACCAGGCTCCGCCGCCCTCGGCCGGGTGCAACGCCTCGCCGCTGCGACCGGCGATACGCTCGGCCGCCAGGGTCGGGTGCAGCGCCACCGGCATGCCGCAACCGGGGTGTGCCGGTTCGTCGAATGCACGCAACAATCCCCGCCAGGGCGGGCGCACCGATTCCGGCAGGATCACCGCGCCGCCTGGCTCCAGGTGCTGCAACTCATCGGCGGTGAGGTGCATCTGCGCGGCCGCAAGCACGACGGGCACTTCCGACCAGCGCATGCGCTGCGCCAACGCGCCCGTTGGCGCCGGCAGCGCCCTGACCATCGTCCACGGCAGTTCGAGCCGCCATGCCGCTTCCGGCACCGGCTCCGCGGCGGCAGAAGGATCGCTTGTCTGCCATGTCGCGACGACATGCGACCGCAGTGTGGTGCGCATTGGCGGCGTGATCCAGCGCCAGGCCAGCGCGGTCATGCTCCATTGTTCGAGGGCATCGAGCAGTTCGCTGCAGCGGTAAAGTGCGACTGCCGCGTCGGCGGCATGGCGCGCGGTGCCGGGCACGCTCAGGCGCAGCAGCCCGCTGCCGCCCGGCGCCTCGAACCATGTGCGTGCCGGCACTTCGCCCGCGGGGGCAGCAGGCACGCCGCTGCGCGCCGTCGGATTCACCGCGTCGGTCTCCATGGGATCAGGCCTGCCGGCTGACCATCATGCGTGTCAGTTCGGCCACCGAGCGCGCCTTCATCTTGGCCATGCCGCGCGCGCGGTACAACTCGACGGTCTTGATCGACAGGCCGATCCTGTCGGCGATGTTCTTGTTGTAGATGCCTTGGATCACGTAGCCGAGCACCTCGCGCTCGCGCGGCGTCAGCGAAGCTTCACGGGCGACGAAGCGCGCCTGCGCCTCGCTTTGCTCTGGGTTCAGCGCCGCGCGGTCGGCCACGCCGGCCGACGCCTGGGCACGCGGACTGGCGAATGCGGTCTCGAGCGCCGCCTCCAGGTGCTCGTCGTCGAACGGCTTCTCGAGGAGCGTGACCGCACCCTTCTGCATCGCCTGCACCGCCAGCGGCACGTCGGCGTGGCCGCTCATGTAGATCACCGGCAGCTGCGCGTCACACTCGAGCAACGCGTCATGCACATCCAGGCCTGACAGCTCAGGCATGCGCACGTCGAGGATCAGGCAGGCCGGCTCGCTGCGGTCGCGCCGCGCCAGCGCCTCGATCGCCTCGCGCGGATTGCCCCAGGTCTTGACCTCGAAGCCGGCGCCGCTGAGCCAGAAGCTGGTCGATTCGCGAAACTCGGCGTTGTCGTCGACGATGTAAATGGTGCGTGTGGTCATGGCAGGTACTCGGTTTCAGGACTTGGACTTGCTCTTGGCCGCCGCCAGCGGCAGGCCGACGTGAAAGGTGGCGCCGCGGTCCGGGTTGCGGGAGAACCACAGCCGGCCCTGGTGCAGTTCGACGAAGGAGCGGCAGATCGACAGGCCGATGCCCATGCCTGACGGCTTGGTCGAGGCGAACGGCACGAACAGCTTGGCGGCAGCGTCGTCGCCGAGGCCGCAACCGTTGTCGCACACCTGCACCTCGACCTCGCTGGCGCGCATGATCAGGCGCAGTCGCAGGTGCGGCTCCTCGGGCGGATCGGCGCGCATCGCGTCGAGCGCGTTGCGCATCAGGTTGACAATGACCTGCTGCAGCATCACTTCGTCACCGCGCACCTGCGCCGGTTCATCCGGCAGTTCGAGCGTCAGCCGCGCGCCGGTTCGGCGCAGGTCCCAGTCGAGCAGCGAGGCGCTCGAGCGCAGCAGCGCCGCCAGATCGATGCGCGTATGGCGTGGTTGGTGCGATTGCGTGAACTCGCGGATGCGCGCGATCACGCGTGCGGCGAACATCACCTGATCGATCGCGCGGTCGAGCGCGGCGGCTTCCTCGCCGGCGAGGCCGGCACTGCGCCGGGCCAGCCGCGAGCGCAGGCCGCGCAGCAGGTTCGAGGTGGCGCCAATCGGCTGATTCAGTTCGTGCGCCAGCGTCGTCGCCATCTCGCCAACCGAGATCACGCGCGAGGTGAACAGCAACTGCTCGCGGTCGTCGAGCTGGCGCTGCAGCGCACGGCTCTGCTCGCGCCGGTCGGCGAGCCGCAGCACAAGGTGACGCGGCCCCAGCAACGCGAGCCGCGCCTCCCACTGCTGGCTCTCGCCAACCGACACAGTCAGCGGCAGCGCGTCGGCGGCGCGCTCGTTGTCGCTGAAGCGCGCCAGTTCGAGGCCCGGCAGTGCCTGTTCGAGCGCAGCCCGAGTGGCGCCGACGGCCAGATCCGGCTGCAGCGCCTTCCACGCGGCGCTGGCCCAACGCAGTACGCCGGCACGCCGGTCGATCACCGCAACCGCATCGCCAAGCGCGGCCAGCGCGTTGCAGGACTCGACGAGGCGGTCATCGGTGCGCGCCGGCAGCGTGGCGGCGCCGGGCTGCGCAACGGTGCTGCGGCGATGGGTTCCGTCGACGGCCGGTTGCATCACGCATCCTCCTTGACCCGCACGCGGGACGTCGCGAGCGGCTGCGAGCACACCACCACATGCACGCTCCACTGCGCACCGAGGGCGGCCCAGAAGCGCTGCGCCGCGTTGATCCGCACGCAGACCTCGCACCAGCGCAGCGAGCGTGCCAGCACCGGGCCGAGCTGCACCTCGCAGGCCGCCGGCGCGCCGACCGGATCGCCGGGCGGCACGAGCTGGCGGCCACGCCGGGGGTGATGTTCCTTGACCACGCGGACGTGGCACCAGTGGGCCTGGCGTGGCAGCGCCGACCACCGCAGGCGCGCCTCGACGCGCAGGCCATGCAGCGCCAGCGGTGCGACGCTGCCGTCGGAGCGGCGGCGCGTCAGCGCGAACTTGCGCGGCCACAGCACGAATGCCCAGGCCGGACCGGCCGGGTCGCCACCCTGAGGGCAGGCCAGCACGACACAGCGTCCGCGTTGCCACTGCTCCGCGGCGGCGAGCAACGGTCGAGGCGGAATCTTTGCCGCCAGTGCCTCGCGCAGCGCCAGAGTCAATGCCTCGCACCAGTCATCATCACCGGCGGCTTCGAGCTCGGTGGTTTCGGCTTCGTTCTCCGCGATGGCCGCCTCGTCGGACGCGTCGCTGTCTTCCTGCTCGGCGTTCGGCGCCGGCGCATCGTCGTCCGCGCTCGACTCGCGCTCTTCGACCCGCGGCGTGTCGCTGCGCTGAAGCGGCGTCGCAACATAGGCCGGTTGCGGCAGCGGCCAACCTTCGGCGCGCTCGACTTGCAGCCCGGTCAGGGTCACCGGCAGCAGCAGCGCGGCCGGAACCGCGAACTCGCTGCGGCCGAAAGCGGCGGCCGGCAGCGCGGCATCTTGGCGGCGAATGGGCTCCGGCACGACCTGCTGCGACCGCGCCTGCGTCTGCACGCTGCCGGTTTCCATGCCGTTGTCAGCGCGGCTGCCGGAGGGCTGCGCCGGTTCGGCGGTCACATCGGACTGCGCTTGGCCGAGGATCCGTTCGACGAAACCGCCCTGCGCCAACGTCTCGGCCCGCGTGGCCTGGTTCGCCACGATGTCGTGGGTCAGTTCGACGGCGTCGTGCCGTTCGATCTGGCCTTCGGTTTGCACCGCACGCACGGCGTCGACCATGGCCGCGGCGGCCTTGTCGACTGCGTGAGTGGCGGAGATGAACAGATCCATCGTGCTCACGGGCAGACGATCGCGCTAGGCGCGCTCGGCGACGGCGTTGGCTTGCTGCTGGACCAGTCGCAGTCCCTCGGCACCAAGCGACAGCGCATCCGGATTCAGGCCCAGCAACGTCTGCAGATAACCGCGCGCCGAACGTTGCACGTTGGCGATCGCGGCCTCGCCCTGCGCGGCGGCGTGCTTCGTGGTCGTGCCGATCAGCACCGCCAGGATCGCCATCTGTTCGAAATAGAACTGGCGCTCGCGCGTTGGCGCCGTGGCCCAGGCGGATGTGCTGCGCACCACGCCCGTCAGTTGGCGCGCGAGGCGGGCGAGGATTTCGGGCGTCACGGCGACCTGGCGCAGCGCCTGGATGTTGGCGGTGACGAACAACGCCACCGCGGTGCCGACATCGTCGACTTCACGATGGGCATCCTGTGCGCGCACGACGCTGCGGTAGTGTTCCAGGCAGACTTCGTAGCGTCTGCGCGCCTGCTGCCGATCGGCTTCGTTGCCGGGGTACGAGGCCGCCATGCGCGCGGGAGCCACCGGGGCCGGCGCGCGCTCGACGGTCAGCGCGGCGCAGTCAGTGGATTCCTCGAAACCCGCCGCTGTCGCCGCCTTCAGCAGCGCCTGGCCCACCTTGCGCGACAGCTCCGCGACCCGCGCCGCCTGCGTGCGATGGAAATGCTGGCGGGCCAGGCGTTCGGAGATCTTGGTCATGTGCATTGCCTCGCGGCTAGGGTCAGTTGCGCCCGGCGCGCGCGTTCAGTGGCGGGAGCCGGGATTTGCGCCGTGTGTTGCGTCGACGCGCTCGGGCGTTCAATGCGATGGACTGCCGCATCCCCTGAATCCGGGGCGACGGGCCGCGCGCTGCATCATTCGCGCGCGTCTTCGGTTTCGACGCGCACGTGGTCGACCGCACGTGTGCGCAGCCGCTCGGCAAGGCGCGAGGCATGGCGGGCGAGCTGCGTTGCCTCCATCGCCGGCGATGCAAGTGTGAGTCTCCAGGCGGCCTGTGCCTCGCCGGCTGCCGGCGCGGTCCGGGTCGCGCGCAATTCAATCGCGACTCCGCGCGACTCGCGCACCGTCGCCTCCCATGCGGTCTTCCCGCCGCCTGCCGCCGTGACCGGCTGTGCCGCATCGCCCTTCAGGGCGGCCTCGATCGCGGCGCGCGATGCCGAATGGCCTTGATCGGCAGAGCTTGGGGAAAAATTCTGGATGGGCGCCGCGTTTCCTGCCGGCTTGCACAGCGGTGCCGCGCCGACGGCGGCCGCATCCTGGGATGCCGGGTCGGGCTCGAATTCGGTTTCGATCCGGCGCAACGGCAAGGCAGCGGCAAGTCCGAGCGGATCCGGCTGTGCCGGCCCGGTCAGGCTTGAGGTTTCGGGTTCGACCCTGGCCCCAGGGTCGCTCCGTGCGGCCGCCTTGGCCTGCAGAAGGCGGGCGAACTCCTCGCCCTGATCGCGCTCCTGCGGGCCCTTCGCGCCTTGCCGCTTCGGCGGTTTGGCCGCCGCTTCCGGCCGCGGCCGAGCCTCGGTTGCCGGCAGTGCATTCAGATTCGGCAGGTTCATGCTACATGACCGGTCATGGCGGCCGGCGGGCGGCCAAGGTCCTCGAGGTCGCGTTCGGCGCGCGACTCGCGACCGACCCTCCGCGCGCGCTGCGCTTCATTGGCGATGCCGCGCACCGCGTCCTCCTGTGCCAGCGCGCGGGTGACTTCGGCGCGCGCCTGCTGCAACCGTTCCTGGGCCTGCTCCAGTTCGTGTTCGTCGTCGATCAGCGCCGATTCCGCGCGCTCGAGCCGATCGATCAGCGCCGCCTGCTGCGCCGCGACCATCTCCTTCCAGCGCGGCAGATGCGGCGCCAGTTCGTGAACGACCGCGTGACCGAGCCGATCGATGTCGCGGCGGTGTCCGTCGATCCGGCGCTGCTGTTCGCGCGCCTTGGCGGCGGCACGTTCGACTTCGGCCTGCGCCTCGGCGACGCGCTCACGCGCGCGCTGCACGCGCAAGGCGCGCAGGCGGCACAGTTGCCTGGCTTCGTGCGGCTTCGGCAGACGACTCATCGAACCGCTGTGGCGACGCTCACGCGGCCACCTGCTTGAGCTGCGCAATCGTCGCGGCGAAGTCGGTGGCCTCGTCGGCGCGCTGCTGCAGCAGCGCCTTGATCGCCGGCATGCGTTCGATCGCCTTGTCCGCCAGAGGGTCGGCGCCGGCCTGGTACTCGCCGACGCGCAGCAGGAACTCGACCTCGGCGTAGCGGGCCATAAGGGAGCGCAACTGGCCAGCGGCCTCCTGGTGCTCGCGCTGCGCCACGCGCGTGAACACGCGGCTGGCGCTGCCGAGCACATCGATGGCCGGATAGTGGTGCGCCTGCGCCAGCGCACGCGACAGCACGATGTGGCCGTCGAGGATCGAGCGCACCTCCTCGGCCACCGGATCGCTGTTGTCGTCGTCCTCGGCCAGCACGGTGTAAAAGGCGGTGATCGAACCGTGCGCGTCGTTGCCGGCGCGTTCGAAAAGGCGCGGCATCTCGGCGAACACCGACGGCGGATAGCCGCGGCGCACCGGCGGCTCCATCGCCGACAGGCCGAGCTCGCGCAGGCCGCGCGCAAAGCGCGTGACCGAATCGACCAGCAGCAGCACGCGCTTGCCTTCCTTGCGAAAACCCTCAGCGATCGCGGTGGCCGCGTAAGCGGCACGCACGCGCTCGAGTGCCGGTCGATCCGACGTCGAGACCACGACCACCGAGCGCGCCAGGCCGTCTTCGCCCAAAGCGTCGTCCATGAACTCGCGCACCTCGCGGCCACGTTCGCCGACCAGCGCGATGACGTTGACATCGGCACGCGCCTGGCGCGCCAGCATGCCGAGCAGCGTCGACTTGCCGCCGCCGGCCATGGCGAAGATGCCGACACGCTGGCCTTCGCCGACCGTGAGCGCGGCATCGATCGCGCGAACACCGGTGGCGAGCGGCTCTTCGATGCTGCGCCGGGCCAGAGGCGAGGGCGCATCGGCGTGCAGTGCAGTCTGATACAGGCCCGGGCCCGGCTCGAGCGGCCGCTCGTCAAGTGGCCGGCCGAACGGATCGATCACGCGGCCGAGCAACGCGGGGCCGCAGGGCACCTGTGCCTGCTCGGAGCGCGCCTGCACCGCGGCGCCGACCGCCACGCCCTGCAGCGGACCATAGGGAGCGAGGATCGCCTCGGCGCCGGCGAAACCGATCACCTCGGCGAGCAACCCTTCGGCATCGTCGCCGTCGGCTGGATCGAAAATGCGGCACTGCTGGCCGATCCGCGCGCGCAAGCCAGTGGCGCGCAGCACCGTGCCACCGGCCTGAACCACGCGGCCGTGCTCGACCACCGTGCGGGTCGCATGCAGGGCGCGCAGCAGACGCTCGGTCTCCGTGGTCAAGACGGCGTTCATTGGCTCTCCGTCGGCAGCGTCACGCTCCAGGCCGCGGCCAGTCGCTGCAATTGCGCTTCCAGCGAGGCGTCGATGCGGCCGTGTTCGGTTTCGATGCGGCAATCCGCCGGCGCGCACGATGGATCGGCGCGGACCTCGAAAGCCGGCACTGCGCCGCGGCCTTCGGTGGCAAGGCGCGCCAGCCGCGCGCGCACGGCTTCGCAATGGTCTGGGTGCACGATCAGCGTCAGTGTCTGCGCCGGCAGCAGTTCATGCGCGGCCGTCGCCGCCAGCGCCACCAGTTGCTCATCGCCCGCGAATTCGCCCAACAACTTGCGTACGACCTGCAGCGCCAGCACGGCGATTTCGCTGCGTAACCGTGACCGCTCGGCTTCCGCTGCCTGGGCCATCGACGCCAGCCTGGCGGCCTGTTCGTCGCGCGCTGCCTGCCGGCCATCTTCCAGTCCTTGCGCGTGGCCCTGTGCGCGCGCCGCTTCGGCGGCGGCGGCAATGACCTGCGCCTGCTCGTTGCGCAGCGCCTCGAGTGCGTCGCGCAACTGGTTGGCCTCGGCGAGCAGCGGCACTTCGGCCGCGCGCAACACGCGCCGCGAGGCCGCGATGGCGGTGTCACCGCGCTGCCAAAGCAGGAAAGTCATGATTTCGCTCCGACAGCGTGTGCGGCCGCACATTGCGCGACCAGCGCACCGGCGCGTTCGACCAAGGATTGCGCCAGTTGGGCCGCCATCGGCGCGGCCGCGACACCGAGCACGTCGCCGAGGACTCGACGCAGCGGCCCGGCCGGCAGCGTGGCCAGCAACACCGCCGCGCCGGCAGCCTGCAGTTCGGCGCCGACCTTCTCGGCAGTGTCGATTCGCGGGCACGGCGCCAGAGCCGCCGGCAGCCAGGGCGCATCACGCTGCGCGGCCAGCGCCTGCACAAATGCATCGCCCAGCGCCGCGCGCGCGGCGGCCAGGCGGGCACCGTCGATCCACAACCTGATCTGGGGCGCGCAGACGATCGCACCGACCTGTCGCATCACGATGGCCAGTTGCGAGTCGTTCAATGCCAGCCAAGCCGGGGCGCGGTCGAGCGCATCCCAGTCGACCTCGCCGATGGCTTCCGAGTTGCTGGACAGCAGCCGCTGCGCGATCACGGCGCGCCGGCGGCGCTGCTCGCGCGCTTCTCCGATTGCCGCGGCCGTGGGCGGGCTCGCGGGAATGCCTTCGGGCTGCGCGTTCACGGCTTCGCCGTTGGGACGTCCGGGCGTAGTCATGGAACTTTCCTGCGCGCCGCGCGCTGCGCGATCAGCGCATTGGGGCGGCCATGCGCGCTTGCAGGACTACCGTCCCGCCCGAAGCGGTTCGGCGCGCGCGCTGCCCTAGCTTGCCGCTGACGCGCGGAGAGTTCGCGCTTGAACCGGCCCGGCGGGCTCATGAGCGCACTGTCTCTTTCCCGCGCCTGGCCGAGGCGCGGTTCAGCGCCGCCTGCAGTTCGTTCGGCAGCAGGTTGTTCGCCGGAGCAGCCGCGCGACGCGGCGTACTGCGCCGGCGCCACCACATCAACCCGCCGCCGCCGAATGCCATCGCGCCGGCGAGCGAGCCGGCCACCAGCGGCACCGGCAGCGCGGCACTGCGCTCGGCTGTGGCGGTCGCCGCTGCCGTCGGCGCCGGCTTGACGGCGGGCTGTGCCGGCAGACTTTCGGCCGGAAACAGCGCGACCGTGACGTTGTCGTAGGACAGCCCTTCGATGCTGTTGACCACCAGCGCCTTGATTTGCGCGATCTGGCTCGACAGATCCTTGTCGGGTCGGTGCTTGATGAACACCGACGCCGCCGACGGCTGCGCCCGGTCGGCCAACGGATTGCGCTCCGGCACGACCAGATGAACGCGCGCGGTGACCACGCCGTCGATGCTGGTCAGCGTGTTGGCGATCTCCTGCGACATCGCGAAGACCAGGCGGGCGCGCTCCTCCAGCGGCGACGAGACGAAACCCTCGCGCTTGAACACCTTGCCCATGCTGTCGAAGGTCTCGCGCGGATAGCCTTGCGCGCTCAGGGTGCGCACCGCTTGCGGAAAATCGCTCGCGGCGGTCAGCACCGCGAACTGGCCGTCCTTGGCCTGTTTCTCGGCATCGATGCCGGCACTGCGCAGCACCGCCACCATCTCGTTGGCCTGGCGCTCCGACAGCTGCGAGTACAGCTCCTGATTCGAACAAGCGGCCAGCAGCGCCGTCGCGAACGGCAGTGCCAGGGCCAGACGGCGCAAGGAAAGGGTCGAAGGCATGACGGTCCTCAGGATTGCTGGCGGAACAGTTGTTGCAGGCCGTCCGAAGTGCGGTTGGCAATGTTCGAGGTGAGCTGGCAATGGAACATGAACTCGGTGCTGCGCATCGTCAGCGCGACGACTTCGCCCGGGGTCAGGTTCTGTCCGTTCGCCTGTGCAGCGCTGGCGTCGGCCGCCAGCCTGGCTGCTTCGCTGTTGATGTGATCGAAGGGCTTGAACAGCTGCGTGGCCATCTCCGATGGCGCACCGACCGGCCGTGCCTCCAGCCGGGCGCCGGCACTGGCCAGCGCCTGCTGGAAGCCGCCGAAATCGGTCAGCGACACGCCGTAGCCGACCTGAACCGGCGCGGCGGCCGCGCCGCCTGCAGCCGTTGCCTGGCCGGCGAGCGCCGCCGCGGCGATCTCGATCGTCATGTCGTTCCCCCGCGTCGCTTACTGCTTGCGCGCCATCGTCTCGAGACCCTGGCCAACGGCCGAGATCGCCGAGTGGGCGCTGTTGGACATGAAGCCCATCTTCAGCGACTGCGCGGTCAGTTCGGTGATCGCCTCGGGCCGGTCGTTGCCGGCGGCGATGGCGTTCGACTGGTTTTCGATCGTGGTGGCCTGGCGGTCCAGGGCCTGCCCCCAGGCGCGCGCCATCGCCTCATAGAAACTCGAGCCGCCGCTGCTCTTCTGCTGCGGCTGTGGCGACAGGGCGATCAGGGTCAGGGGATTCACGTTGCTGCTCATGGTCGTACCTCCGTTTCGGTTCAGTTGCGTTGCGGGTGGAGCGCTAGAAGTTCAAAGCGGATTGCTGTCCGTCGCGCTCCAGCGTGACGCTGGCCTTCGCGATCGCGGTGATGCGATGCCCGGTGGGCAGCATGGCGCCGACGAAGTAGCGCGCTCCGTCGGCCGTGACCAGATAACCGGGCTCGCCCGGCACCAGCGATGCGATCCGCTTGCCGGGGTCGTCCGGAACCGGCGGCGCCGGCCGCGGCAGCGGCTTGGCAGTGTTGGTGACTGTGAGCTTTTCGAGCCCTCGCACGTCGCGACGCACCACATCCTCGGCGCGAGCCAGGCGCGCGGCGTCCGGCTCATTGGCCTCGACGGCGATGTGCCCGGGCCCCTGCGATTGCACCTGCACCGCGACCCCGTTGACGCGGAACACCTCGGCCACGTCGCGCTTCAGCGCCTCGTCGACCCGCACGTCGACGACCGCGGTGACCCGGCGCTCCGCCAGCCACTGATCGAGCCGCGAACGCTGCTCGAGCGTCGCCAGCCTGCCGCGCACCTCGACCCGGCCGTCGGCATGGGTCGTGGCACGCAGGGCGGCGAATTCGCTGGCGGCTAGCTGTTCGGCCAAAGCGGGCGCCGCCGCGATCGGCTCCGGATGCGGCGCCGCCGACAGATGCGCGGTCCACAGCGCCGCGCCGCACAGCACCAGCACGGCCGCACCCATCGTGGCGAGCCACAATTCGGCGCGGCGCCGCAGTGGCCGGGTCACCTCGGCGGGCGCGGAATCATCGGCCTGCGCTTCCGGCGCCGCGGTGGCGCCGATGCCGCTCCAGTCCTCGACACTCGCGCGGCCGAAGGCGATCAGAGAACGACCGATCTGCAGCGGCAGGTACATCGGCCACGGCGCGCTGGCGCCAGTGCTCAATACCTTGTCGCCCAGCCGCACCTCGCCGACGAGCACCTCGATCATCGCGTTCGGCAGCTCCATCGTCACGCGCACGCGGGCCGGTGGCAGCTGCGACTCGCGCAGCACGATGTCGGCGCCTTCGCCTTTGCCCTCGGCTTCGGCGGCGAGCACGCAGGTCAGGCCGAAGGCGAGGGGTGCGCGCGCACCGGCCTGGGGCCCTTCGAGCACGCGCAGTTCGAGCGCGCGCAGCGCATCTTGTGTCGGAACGCCTTGGTCCATGGTCGGGAACTTTCAGTTGAGTCCGTCGTTATCAGCTGGGTCGGCCGGCGAGCGCGACGCGGCCGGGGACGTCGTTGGCCCGGGTCGTCGGCGCCGTCCGCGTCGGCGCCGCCGGCATTGCGTCGAGATCGAGTTCGATCGACGGCCGCCGCGCCGGTAACGCCGCGGCGGGCGCCGCCGCTGCCGCCGGCACCGCAACCGGCGCGACGGCTGCCGCAGCCGGCGCGGGCGTCGCCGGCCGGGACACGGGCGGGGGCGCAGCCGGCTTCGTCTCCGGCGCTGCCGCAGCCTGCAACGAAGTCTGCGGCGTGGCCTTGCGCGTACTGGCAAGCCGCGGTGTGATCAGGAACATGCGCTCGATGCGCGAGGCGCTGGTGGTCTTGTTCTTGAACAGGTTGCCGACCACCGGCACGTCGCCGAGCACCGGCACCTTGTCGACGCCCGAGGCGGTGGCGTCGCGCACCATGCCGCCGATCAGCAGGCTCTCGCCCTCGGCGATCAGCGCCTGGGTATTGATCGTCGAGCGCTCGACCACCGGAATCTGGTCGACCTGGCGCCCGGTCAGGTTGCCGTCCTCGACATTCACCAGCAGCTTGATGCGCGTGGCATCGCGGTCGCGGAAGACGTGCGGAGTGACGCGCAACGAAGTGCCGGCGCTGACGTTGAACAGATCGACCTGCTCGCGGCCGGCGACGCGAACGAAGAAGGTCGAGCTGCTGTCGAACACCGCCTCGACATTTGACAGCGTGACCACCTGCGGGCTGGAGACGATGCGCGCCGCGCCTTCGGCCTGCAGCGCCCGAATGCGGGCGATGAACTGGCCGGCCGAGCCGAGCACCACTGAGGCGATGCCGCCGACGCCGCTGGTCGGCACGCCGCCGTTGTAGCCGGCCTCGCGCCCGTCGTTGTTCCAGCGCCAGTTCACGCCGAGCTCGCGGGCCCGATCGGTGTTCACGTCGATGATCGTCGCTTCGATCTCGAGCGACTGCGGTTCGACGTCGAGGGCGGCGATCAGCTGTTCGTAGCGCGGCAGCCGCTCGGCGAGGTCGCGCACGATCACCGCGTTCAGGCGCGGGTCGGCCTCGATGCGGATCGGCTGTGCGTTCGGCATCGCGATCGTGGCCGGCTTCTGCTCGGCCGGCTGCGCGGTACGCGCCAGCGCCGCCACCAGCGCATCGACCTGCGCCGTGCGCCCCGCCTCGGCGGAGATCTTCTCCGGTCGCACGCCCTGTCCGGCCAGGCCCTGGCCTTTCAGGCTCGGCTGGGTCGGCGAAAGCGCGATCTCGTGTCCGATCGGCGCGGACGCAGGTGCGCCGACCAGCGAACGCAGGATCGAGGCCACACCCGGCACCACCAGCTGGCGGCCGCCGAGCGTCATCGTCACGTCCTGGGCCCACGCGTAGCGCAGGTAGAAGACGCGGAAGTCGGCGCCGGCCGAAGGCTGCGGCGGCGGTGTCAACTGCGCCTGCCTCGCCTGCAGCAGCTCGTCGACCTGCTCGACGAATCGCCTCGTGCCCACCGCCAGCATGCTGCCGTCGGAGCTGCGCCGCAGCGTGTTGCGGCCATCGGTCAGCCCCAGTTCCTCGATTTCGCGCAGCGCGCGCGCGGACAGCGACGGATCCACCGTGTAGGTCCGCCGCACCAGTTCTGCGGCCGCCACCACGTGCATGACCGAGCCGTCGAAATACGGCACCAGGTTGTAGACGCGGGCCACGTCGCGCAGCACCTTTTCCGCTGGGCCGGTGAACGTGCCGTTGACGGTGCCGCTCAGGTTGGCGCTGACGTCGGCCGGCACGTCGACGGCCGCGAACAGGTTCTGCAGGAATGCGGCGATCGGCTGCTCGCGCGCCGTGATCGACACATTGCGCGCCGCATTCGGCATCGGCGCCGCCTGCACTGCGGCTACCGCCAGCCATGCGGCGAGCGCAACGCCACGCAGCAGACGCGCACAGCAGCAACGGAATCGGTTCGACATTTACGCAGCCTCCAGCATCGGCGCGCCGGGAACGGCGACGCGGTCAAGCACGTCAAGCTGCAACGTGGGCATCAGTTCGTGATAGGAAAGCACGGGGGTGTCGAAGCACTCGGCCTCGATCAGCTTGCGCAGGTGCCAGCGCACGTCGATCGCGGTGACGACTGCCGCCGGGCGATGGCGAGCGATGGCGCCGGCAAGTGACTGACTGATCTTGCGCGCGGTTTCCGGGTCGAGCGCCAGCTGGGCGACGCCGCCGCTGACGCGCACGGCCTGCCGCAGCATCTCCTCGAGCGCCGGCTGCAGCATCACCGCATCGAGCTTGCCCTGCGGCGCGACCTGGTGGCTGATCTGCCGCCGCAGGGCGACGCGGGCGAATTCGGTCAGCGCGTGCGGGTCCTTGTCGCGCTGCCCGCCTTCGGCCAGCGCATCGAGGATGTCGCGCAGGTTGCGGATCGACACCGACTCGCTGACCAGGCGGCGCAATACTTCGGCCACGCGCTGCATCGGCAGCGCGCGCAGCACTTCCTTGACGATGTCGGGCATGTCGGCGGCGGCGCGGGTCAGCATGTTGGTGGTGTCCTGCGTGCCGAGGAACAGCGCGGCATTGCGCCGCAGCGACTCGCGCACCGCTTCGCGCAGCGCCGCGTGCGCATCGCCGGACGGCAGCGGGCCCTGGGCGATCGGCACCTCGAAGGCCAGCAGTTCCCACAGCTCGCCGCCATCGCGATGGCCGTGCAGGTGGATGCGCGGCAGCGGCAGGCCGAGGGTCAGATGAAACTCCTCGAGCACCTCTTCGAGCGTCGCCGTCAGCCGGTTGGCGTCGTCGGCCGACAGCAGCGTCGCCGGCACTCGCAGCAGCAAGGGCACCGAGGGGCGCTGCAGTTGCGGCGCCGTGGCGGTGACCGGCGCCGGCGTATCGAGCCGATTGACGATGCCGCGCACGGCCGGGCTGCGGTGGCTGCGCAGGCGCTCGCGGATCGCCGGGGTCAGCAGCGCGCCGGCGGCGATCGACGCCAGGGCCAGGCCGATGAACACCGTCTTCGGAAAGCCCGGCACCAGCGCCATCAGCAGGCAGATGCCGCCAGCGACCAGCAGCACGCGCGGCTTGGCGGTGATCTGCTTGCGGATCGAGTCGCCGAGGTGCTTGTCGTCCTCGTCGCTGGTGCGGGTGACGATCAGGCCGGCGGCCATCGCGCCGAGCAGCGCCGGGATCTGCGCCACCATGCCGTCGCCGATGGTCAGGATCGAGTACTTGGTCATCGCGCTGCCCACGTCCATGTCGAACTGCATCACGCCGATGGCCAGACCGCCGAGCAGGTTGATCACGATGATCACGATCCCGGCAATGGCGTCGCCCTTGACGAACTTCATCGCGCCGTCGAGGCTGCCGTGCAGCTTGCTTTCCAGTTCGAGCGACTTGCGGCGGCGCTTGGCGTCGTCCTTGTCGATCAGGCCCGAGCGCAGGTCCGAGTCGATCGACAGCTGCTTGCCGGGCATCGCATCGAGGGAGAAACGCGCTGCGACCTCGGCCACGCGCTCGGCACCCTTGGCGATGACGATGAATTGCACCACCGTGATGATCAGGAACACGACCAGGCCGACCACCAGGTTGCCGCCGGCGACCACCTTGCCGAAGGTGTCGATGATGTTGCCGGCGTGGCCCTCGAGCAGGATCATCCGCGTGGTGGCGATCGACAGCGACAGGCGGAACAGCGTCGAGACCAGCAGCACGCTCGGGAACACCGAGAACTCGAGCGGCGAGGCGATGTAGATGCCGATCAGAAGCAGCACCAGGCCGGAGGCGATGTTGACCGCGACCAGGAAGTCGATCGTCCACGAGGGCAGCGGCAGCATCATCATCGCGACGATCGCCACCACGCCGAGCACCAGCAGCAGGTCGCTGTAGCGCGCGAGCACGCTTTCGCGCCTGGCGACGGCGCTGCGGAAATAGGCTGACATGCTCATCGCTTACTCTCCGCGCGCGATCAGCGCGCCCTGGGCTGAGACGGAAAACGTGCTGGTCAGGCGCTGGTAGATCGCCAGCACGTCACGGACATAGGCTTGCGTTTCGGGATACGGCGGGATGCTGCGGCCGTGCTTCTCGACCGCGCCCTCGCCCGCGTTGTAGGCCGCGATCACGAGCTTCAGGTCACCATTGAAGCGGTTGTGCAGCGTGCGCAGGTAGGCTGCGCCGGCACGCACGTTGGTGCTAGCATCGTGCAGCTTCTGCTCCGGATCGCCGACGCCGAAGCGGCGCGCGGTGGCCGGCATCACCTGCATCACGCCGCGCGCACCGGCCGGCGAGACGGCCTGCGGGTTGTGGCGGGATTCGACGTGCGCGATCGCGTGCAGCAGCAGCGGGTCGAGTTCGTTGTCGCGCGCCGCTTCGGTCAGCGCCGGCACCAGCGACAGCACACGCGCGGCGTTGCGATCGGGTGGGGACTTGTCGGCGGGCGGCGGCGGCACGGCGGGCTGGGCCGGGGCGGCCGGATCGGCCGGCATCGGCACCGTGACCGACGTGTTGCCGTCGCCGTAAAGGTCGAGTTGCGCCGCGCGGTGCACGCTGCTTTCGACGACGAGCGACGGACAGTGCTGCGCGATCAGCTTGAACTTCTCGGCTCCGGCGAGCAGCGCTGCGCCGGGGGTTGGCAGCCGCTGATCGCATGGCTGCGCCTTCGCCACCGCGCAGAGCATCAGAAGCGCCAACAGGATCGTCGGTCTGATGCAGTCGCGCCGCGTCACGGACGCTTCAGCCATTGCCGGAACTCCTAGTCGGATGGGTTGCCGTTGGGTTGCGGCGCGGCTGCGGCTGGTTCTACTGCTGACGAACCCTCCCGCCAAGGCGGGATGCGCGGCGTTATCCGCCACTCACTATTTGGGACGGATGTCGAACGATTCCTGCGCCATCACGCCACCGCTCGCCCTGGCGAAGGCGTTGCGAACCTGCTCCAGGCTGGCGACCGGAAGCGGAGCGAAATCGACGCCGCTGACGCCGCCCGGCAACTGCGCCAGCACATCGCGTTCGGTGGCGAAGCACGACACCGTCTCCTGCACGCCGCGCGGATTCATGACGATTTCGAAGCGCATCGCGCCCGGCACCCGCAGACCCTGCGCCGGCTGAACACGCGCGTCGGACTGGAAACGGTTCGGGAAGAAGCGCGTGATCTGGCGCTTTTCGTCCTGCAGGTAGCAGTACACGTGTGCTTCGCGGTTCGGATGAATCGTCAGCTGCACGGCTTCGCCGCCTGCGAAGCGGCGCGCTTTGTTGGCGGTGGCGATCCGCAGCGCCAACGGCGGCTGCGCCAGCGTGGTTTGCGCTGCGATGGCGACCGCAGTTGCTGCCGCCGGAGCAGCAGCGACGGGTTCGGCAATTGCCGCCGGCGGCGCTAGCCGCGCCTCGATCTGGCGGTGATCGGCGCCGAGGTATGCGCGGAAGAAATCGAGCGTCAACTTGGCTTCGCGCGACAGCCCCAGCGCCGCGCGATAGCGGGCGACGGCGTCCTTCAGTGGCCCGTTGGCGGCGCCGTCGATCGGTCCGTCGTAGGCGCGGCGCAGCCGAAGCTGGGCCTGGAAGTACCTGATGAGTTCCGCCGGCTCGGTGGCCATCGCGTCGTACCAGTCCTGGATCTCGGCCGCGACCCCGGGATGTGCGTCGGTCAGGCCGAGACAGGTCCAGTAGGGCACGCGTGCCAGGCGGCCGAACAGTTCGATCGACGCCAGTTCGGCCAGCGCGCGCGACGCCTGCGCGAGCACGTCGCTGCCCGCTGCCGCCACGCCGAACGCAACGCCGAACTTGCGCATCTCCACCCGCCCGTCGAAAGCCGCGCCGTGGCGCAAGAGCAGCGCGGTGTTGCGCGTCGCGCCGCCCGGCACGACGCTCAGATCCTGGGTCGCCAGCGTCAGATCCAGCGCAAGGACGGACGCCGGCGGCGTATCGGCTGCACGCCCGGGGTTCGCCTGGTCGGTCAGGCCGATCGCTCCGCGCAGCACGTACGGCGGGATGACCGCGTACGCATCAGGCGGCTGCGCCGGCGGCGAGGAGTTCGTCCTTTGGCCCTGGTCCTTGCGCGATGCGAGCAGCCGGATGGCGCGGCTGCGCTGGGTCATGTCCGACAGCACCGACATCAACAGCCCCTTGGTGCCTTCGCTCGCACCCCGGGTCTGGTCGACGAGGTCTTCGACCGTCACCGCCATATCACGCGTGCCGTGCTCGAGCAGCAGCGAGTCCATGCAGCGCAGCGCGCCGGAGAAATCGCCGCGCGCGGCCACGGCAGCGGGCGCGGCGGCGGCCGCCGCCGGGGTCCTGTGCGACTCGATCGAACTGCAGCCGACGAGTGCGAGGATCGCCGCGCCGAAGGGCAACGCCCAGCGGGACACGGAAAAGCGGGCCGGGGTCGGGATCGGAGGCGTTCTCACATCGTGCTCCGGGGCGTAATGGTTAGCCGTGCGTATCGGTGTGACCGTTCGGGCAGGTGCATGCCTGCTCCGATCGTGTTCCCGAGCCGTGCCCGTCAGTTGCGCCCGCGCCGCATCCGGTTCAGGAAATATTCGACGCGGCGCCGCAGCTGTCTGCCGCAGTCGCCACGGATTGCGGTTGCTCCCATTCAGGTCGATCCCAGCTGCCGAGCGTCCCGACTGTTCGGCAGGCACGCGGCCTCATCTAATGGCGACCAGCGATGTGGACTTCGCAGCCGTATCGCCAAGTTCTGCCAACCCCACTACCAGGAGAACATCATGTGCCAGGTCAATTCCTACGGTTCCTCGCAGCCGACCAACCCCGTGTACGGTACGTCCGGCGATGACAACGTCCACATCTCCAAGGCGCCAGGCCTGCTCGGCGCGCTGGGGCTGTACGAGGTCAACGTCAACGGCAACGTGCAGTACATGACCAAGGAGCAGCTCGAAAACACCAAGTTCGAGCTCGGCGCGGGCAACGACACGCTGGTCGTCGACAGCAATGTGACGGCGAACATCACCGCCAACGGTGGCAGCGGCAACGACGTGCTGATCGGCGGCAGGGGCAACGACAACCTGTCCGGAGGCTCGGGCAACGACGTGATCGCCGGCCGCGGCGGCAATGACTGCATCGACGGCGGACGAGGCCACGACTACCTGTTCGGCGGCAGCGGCAACGACCGCATCCGTGGCGGCAGCGGCAACGACTACATCAGCGGCGGCAATGGCAACGACGTGCTCTCCGGCGGGCGCGGCAACGACGTGCTGCTGGGCGGCAACGGGCGCGACACGCTCTGGGGCGGGCGCGGTCACGACTACCTCGACGGCGGCCGCGGCCACGACCACAACCACGGCGGACCCGGACTCGACCGTGTCCGTTTCGATTGGGCCGACCTCTTCCATCCGGCTGCGCGTTGATCTTCGCCGGCGGCGTGCGCGCGCGGCGAGGGCCGCGTCGCGCGATGCCGCCGGCAAGCTGCGCCCATGTCGGTTGGACCCGAGCCGACAGGCACCATCGAGCGGCGGCGTCAACCTGCCGCAGCGAGTGCGGGATCGAGTTCGCGCTGGGCAACGTTCGTCGACAGCCAAACAAAAGCGCGCTCGCCGGCGGTCTGATTGAGATGCGCCGCCAGGTGGGCGCTCAGTTCGCGCGCATCGTCGCCGGCGCCATCGATCAGCGCCGACTTGCGGCGGCGCATGAACTGCTCGCCCAGCAGGTAAAGCCCCGGCGCGTCGACGACGCCGCCGACGTGGCGAATACGGCATTTGTGATCGAACACGGGCACGTGCAGCCACGAATGATCGGGTCGATACCCGGTCGCCCAGATGACCGTGCGGATCTCGCCGCTGGCGAGATCCAGCGACAAGGGTGGGGCGCTTTCGATCCGCGTCGGTTCGAACCGATGTGGCGGCTCGACTTCACCGGCTACCCCGGTGCGATCGGCCCAGGCGTCGATCAGGTCGAGCAGGCGGTTCATCTTCAGGTCGGCAAGCGTCGCCTGGTTGCGCAGCGATCCGGAGAACAGCGCCTTGCCATCGCGCAGGCCGGCAAGGCGGCCGACCCGCCTGACGCCGATGGCGGCGAGCGCGTTCAGGTCGACGTTGCGTCGATCGGGATAACCGGCCAGCTGCAGCGACGGCACGTTGCGCGCACGGCCATGGTCGTCGATTTCGTCGAAGCGCTGGTCGAGCACGCCGGCGGCGTCCATCCACCACTGGATGTCGCGGCCGCGGTAGACGCGCGGCATCCGGATGTGCTCACCGACGGCGAGCGTCACCGGCCGGCCGGAGCGCTGCAGTTCGTCGGCGATCTGCACGCCGCTGGCCGAAGCGCCGACGACGAGCACGCCGCCCTGAGCGAGTTGCCGCGGGTTGCGGTACTGCATCGTCGTCAACGTCGCCAGCCGCTGCGGCAGCGCCTGCGCCAGCGCTGGCACGTTGGCCAGATTGCAGGCGCCGCTGGCCAGCACGACCGCCCGGCAGCGCCACTGGCCGCGGTCGGTGCTCACGACATATCCGGCGTCATGCCGGCGCACTGACGTGACCGTGGTGCGCGTGCACACCGGCGCGGCGATCGCCTGCGCATAGCGCTCGATGAAGGCGACCGTCTCTGGCATCGTGCGGTAGCCGTCGGGATCGGCGCCCGCGTAGACGTGGCCGGGCAGGCGGCTCTGCCAGTTCGGTGTCAGCAGGCGCAGCGAGTCCCAGCGCTCGGTCCGCCACGAGTTCGCCACCTCGCCGCGCTCGACGACCACATGGTCGATCGAGCGCTCGGCGAGGCAGCGGCTCATCGCCAGCCCGGCGTGGCCGGCGCCGATCACGACAACGGTAGTGCGCATCGCCGTCTGCCCTCGTGGTGCCGACCTGTGGCTCAGGCGACCGTCACGGTGACGTTCGTCGGGTTGGTGATGATGTCGAACACCGCCGAGCGCTTCTGCGACTGGGCAACCAGTGCCTCGATCTGCTGCCGCGTTGCATCGGCGTCGATGTCGAAGCGCACCCGAACGTCGCTGAAGCCGTTGCGCACGTCGCTGTCCGCGCCGAGGATGCCGCGCAGATCGAGCTTGCCCTCGAGCTTCGCGGTCACCGACCGCAGCTGGATGCCGCGCTGCTGGGCGACTGCCGCCACGCCCGCGGTCAGGCAGCCGGCGAGCGCCGACAGCACCACTTCGACCGGCGTCGCGCCGTCGTCGGCGGCGGCGAAGGCCTCGGGGTGGTCGATGTCGAAGGTGAACTCCGACTTGTGCCGGCGCTCCGCGCCGAAGCCGTAGAAGCCGTCGACCGTCGAACGGCTGTGCGTGCCGTACAGCCAGCGCGACGACGCGCGCCAGGTGAATTGCCCGAACGCCGGGTCCTTGCTCACCGCTTCGCGGGCGCCGAGCAGCGCTGCGACATTGACGCCGTTGTCCACGTGCTTGTCCACGACTGCATTCATGACCGAATCCTCCTTGCTGGGGGTGAAAGGGAAGTGCACCGAGTGCGGAGCGCAGGTTAAGGACGCGGTGTATCCCGGCCGTTTCAGTCGCGTTGGCGGTTTGTTGCGGATTTTCATCGCCGTCGCTGGCGACGGCGCAGGCGCGAGCCGACGACCCAGCGTCGTCGGCAAGTGCCCGTAGGGCGCCGGCTTCAGGCGGGCCGCCCGCGGCGCCGGCCACCAAACGGGCAGCGCGGCGATCGCCGATTCGTCCAGCGGGGCAGCGGCTAGAGAGCAAACAACCAGCAGCGCCAGCCCGATCAGCAACCACAGCAGGCTGCGCGCGACGATTTGCAGCAGCTCGGTCACGACCGCGGCACGCTCGTCGTCATGGTCGCGGCCGCAAGCCCTTGTCCGCCGCTTGAGATAACCGGTGCCATCGGCGTTCATCTGGAGGATCTACTGCAGCCCGAGCACGGTCAGGCGTAGCGCCTCGCGTTGCAGGGCGAACTATCGTGAACTCGGCATCGGCCAGAACGACGGCGCGCGATGGGCAGTAGCCCGCGCTATGGCGGCGGCGCCAGCAACGCGGACGGCCGCTTCTCGCTTCGCTCCTTCGGGGCGGGACCGCCTGGGGCGAACCGCGTCGTTGCGGCGCGGGTCCTTGCCTCGGGCACCGGTCCCCTTGCCGCGCTTGGCGCTGCATCCCCAGGCGGTCCGGCCGCCGACGCCGGGGCCTTTGGGATCGGTTCAGGCGAGCGCGGGTGGCACGCCGCAAAGGACCTTCGCGGTGCGCAGGCGCATGACGGTATATTCGACAGGGACTTCGCCGCGCCGCGCGCGCGCACACCGGGACACGATGACCCCGATCGAGTTACAGGGACCAAGCAGCAGGCAGCCGGCGCCGGCACCATGAGCGACGCATTGCCGATCACCGCCGCCGCGTGGCTGCAACGCCTTGCCGAACTCGGGCGGCGCCAGGGCCTGAGCCTTTCGACTTTGCTCGGCGGCGATCGCCTGGATCTCGATCTTCTGCTGGCGTCGGCGGCGCTGCACCTGCCGCTCGATGAGGGACTGAACGAGCGCGAGGCGAGCGAACGGCTGCGCGAGTTCCTGTCGGTCACGGGCGCGATGCTCGACACCGATCACGCCGAGCTTCGCCGCTGGCTGATCGATCTGGGCTTCGCGACGCGCAGCGACCGCGGCACGGACTATCGGCGCGCCGCGCTGCCGTCGCGGCTGCGGCAGGCCGCGGCAGAACTCGACGCTGAACAGCTCCGCGTCGCCGTCGAGCATGCGCGCCGGGCCGAGGCCGAGACGCGGGCGGCACGCAAGGCGGCGTGGCTGGCGCGTGCCGCAGCAGCGATCGAGGTCACCGAAATCTCGCCGGACGAAGCTGCGCAGCCGCGCCGCGCGGCGGCCGACAGCGACGCCACCTTCATGTCACTGGCGCTCGACCAGGCGCACAACGGCTGGGCAATGGGCGAGGTGCCGGTCGGCGCCGTGGTGGTGCTCGATGGCCAGGTCGTGGCGACCGGATTCAACCAGCCGATCGCCAACCACGATCCGACCGCGCATGCGGAAATCCAGGCCATGCGCGCGGCAGCCACGCTGCTCGGCAACTACCGATTGGCCGGCTGCACGCTGTACGTGACGCTGGAGCCTTGCGCGATGTGCGCCGGGGCGATCCAGCATGCCCGCGTTGGGCGTCTCGTTTTCGGCGCGCGCGACCCCAAGACCGGCGCCTGCGGCAGCGTCGTTGACCTGTTTGCCGAGCCGAGGCTCAATCACCACACCGAGGTCGTCGGCGGCGTGCTGGCCGACCGATGCAGCCGGCTGCTGTCGGAGTTCTTCGCCGAACGGCGCGCGTTCAAGCGCGAAGGCCGCCTGCCGCAGGAGGCCGAGATCGGCGATGGCAGCGACGCGTAGGCCGACGCTGGCGCTGGTGGCGCCGTCGGGCGTGCTGCCCGAAGGACTGGCCGACCGCGCCGCGCAGTACTTCGCCGGGCGCGGCTGGCGGGTGCAGGCGGGCGAAAGCTGTTTCGCGCGCGAAACCCGCTTTGCCGGCCCCGACGAACTGCGCCTGCAGGACCTGCAGCGCTTCGCCAGCGACCGTCGCATCGACCTGGTGCTGTGCGCACGCGGCGGCTACGGGCTGTCGCGGCTGCTCGACCGGCTCGACTTCGCCGCGATCGCCCGCAGCGGAGCGGTGATCGTCGGGCTGAGCGACTTCACCGCCTTCAACCTCGCTTATCTCGCCCGTGCCGGGGGCATCAGCTTCCAGGGGCCGGCGGCGGCGGATTTCGCCGCCGAGACGCCCGAGCCGTACACCGTCGAGCAGTTCTTCGCCGCGCTGGGCAACGCCGAGCATCGGGTCGAGTTCGACGGCGACGGGCCCGACTGCGCTGTCGGCGGGCGGATTTGGGGCGGCAACCTGGCGCTGCTCAGCGCACTGGTGGGCACGCCTTACCTGCCTCGCGTGCGGGGCGGCATCCTGTTTCTGGAGGATGTCAACGAGCCGGCCTACCGGGTCGAGCGGATGCTTTACCAGTTGCTGCATGCCGGGGTGCTGGCGCGCTGCCGCGCCGTGCTGCTCGGTGATTTTTCGCCGATGCCGGCGCAGCCGACCGACAACGGTTTCGACCTGGCGCAGGTGGTCAACCATTTTCGGGCGCGAATCGATGTCCCCGTTCTGACGGGGCTGCCCTTCGGCCACGTTCGGCGCAAGCTGACGCTGCCGGTCGGCGCTCGTGCTCGGCTGCGCGCTCGCGGCGGCCGAATCGAACTCGCCTTCACCGGCCATCCGACGCTGCGGGCGGGGTGCTGTGTGTGAGCCGGGAAGCGGTTGCCTGACCGGCCGGCGCCGGGCCCCGCAGCCGACGACCAGAGCGCCCTGGCGACCCCGCATTCCGATTAGACCGCGCGCGTCGGCGACAGCCGGGCGCCGCTTGCCTATCATCGCGCCCCATGGCCGGCCCCCTTACCCGTTTCGGTATCAGCGACGAACAGCGAGCGCAACGGCACGAACGCATCCTCGCCGGCGTCATCGCCTCCGTATACCGGCAGGTGCCGCAGTCGGTGCTCGGCAGCTTCGTCGGCGGCGCGGCGCTGCTGGCCGTCTTCTGGGACACGCACGACCGCACGCTGCTGCTGGCCTGGTTCATCGCCATGCTGGTCGAATCGCTGGGCCGGCTGCGCATGACGCGCGCCTTCCGCGAAGCCAAGATCGATGCCGACAGCGTGCAGCTGTGGTCGACCCGCTGGGTGATGCTGGCCGCCGCCGCCGGCCTGCTGTGGGGCGCGGCCGGGGTGCTGTTCTTCCTGCCCACCGACCCGCTGAAGCAGCTGGTGCTGGTGGCGGTGATCCTCGGCGTGGCCTTCGGCTCGCTGACGCTGTATGCGACGCACCGCCCGGCGCTGTTCGCCTTCCTGCCGGCGGCGCTGCTGCCGCTGATCGCGCGCATGGTGGCGCAGCAGGACGCGCCGTACGTGACGGCGGCGATCGTCATGCTCGCCGTGTTCGGCTTCACGATGTTCTTCGGCCGCAATTTCGGCGCCACGATGTTCGAGGCGGTGAAGAACAACTACGAGAACGAGGTGCTGGTCGGCCAGCTGCTGAACGAGAAACGGGTTGCCGACGAGGCACGCCGCGCGGCCGAGGAGGCCACGCGCTCGAAGACCAAGTTCTTCGCCGCCGCCAGCCACGATCTGCGCCAGCCGCTGCAGGCCATCGGCATTTATTGCTCGCTGCTGAAGAAGCGGGCGCAGGGTCCGCTGGAGCCGCTGGCGAAGAATCTGTCGTCGGCCGTCGACTCGCTGTCGAAACTGGTCGAGGAACTGCTCGAGATCTCGCGGCTGGATGCCGGCGCGATCCAGCCGCGCCTGCAGCAGGTGCTCCTCGACGAAATGCTGGCGCAGATCGCGCAGGAGTTCACGCCCATCGCCCATGGCAAGGGGCTGCAGCTGCGGGTGCGCAAGCCGCGCCTGGCGATCGAGTCCGACCCGGTGCTGCTGGCGCGCGTGCTGCGCAACCTGCTCGGCAATGCCATCCGCTACACCGCCAAGGGCGGCGTACTGCTGGCGGCGCGGCCGCGTGGCGGACTGATCAGCATTGAAGTCTGGGACACGGGGCCGGGCATCAAGCAGAGCGAACTGTCGCGCGTGTTCGACGAGTTCTACCGCGGCGAAAGCTCGAAGGGCGAGCCGGTTGGCGGTTTCGGTCTCGGCCTGTCGATCGTGCGCCGGATCTGCAACGTGCTCGGCCACCCGCTGATCGTGACGACGCGCCCCGGCTCGGGAACGGTGTTCCGGGTCGAAACACCACTGTCGGCGCTGCCTCATCGCGGCCCGCAGCCGGATACGAGCCTGGCGGAGTCGAACATCCGTGCGCTCACCGGGCACATGCTGGTGCTTGTCGAGGACAATGAGGAGATCCGCAACAGCCTGACGCACCTGCTGCGATCCTGGGGCGCCGAGGTCATCGCCGACGCCGGTTACACGCCGGCGCTGGCGGTCGAACTGGCGGCGCAACGGCGGATCGACCTGATCATTGCCGATCAGAACCTGCGCGACGAAATGAGCGGCGTCGAGGTCGCGCTGAAGATCCGCGAGGCCGTCGGGCGGCCGGTGCCGGTAGTGATGCTGACCGCCGTGGCCGGCGGCGAGGTGATCGGCGAGTTCCAGCGCGAAGTACACCGCATCCTGCAGTCGCGGCCGACGCTGGCCGGGATCATTGCGCGCAGCCGGGTGGAGGAGCCGGTCGTGCTGCAGAAGCCGACCAACGCCATCCTGCTGAACAACCGCATTGCGCAGTCGCTCGGCCTGCTCGGGCGCGGACCTCCGCCCAGCGCGGACGTGGCCCTGACGGCGGGCGCGACGACGATCAGCCGCCATTACTGACCGGGCTGCCGATGGCCGGGGCGCAGACCTCGCCGGCTCGGCAGCCAGCCGCATCGTGGCCGGACCTCGTCGTTGCCGCTGCGGGGCTGGCGCTGCTGCTGATCTGGGACGCTTCCGGGCTCGACCTGGCCGTGATGCGCCACTTTGGCGACGCCAGCGGCTTCCCGCTGCAGCATGCCTTCGTGCCAAGCACGCTGCTGCACGAAGGCGGGCGCTGGGTCAGTTACGTCCTGTTCGCCTGGGTTCTTGCCATCGCCATCCGCCCGCTGCCACCCGGCGCGGCGCTGCCGGCGGGGCAGCGCCGCTACTGGCTGGGCGTGACCATCGCTTGCCTGGCCCTGGTTCCCTTGCTGAAGCATTTCAGCCTGACCAGTTGCCCTTGGGATCTGGTCGAGTTCGGCGGGCGGGCGAGCTACGTCAGCCATTGGCGATTCGGTACGGCCGATGGCGGGCCGGGCCGGTGCTTTCCTGCCGGCCATGCCTCGGGGGCCTTCGGTTATCTCGCCGGCTATTTCGCGCTCCGTTCCCATCGGCCTCGGGCAGCCCGGCTGTGGCTCGCCGCAGTGGTGACGCTGGGGGTCGCCTTCGCCGCCGCGCAAACCGTGCGCGGCGCGCACTATCCCAGCCACAGCCTGTACAGCGCGTGGCTGTGCTGGACTTTCAGCGCACTGGCGTATCGCTGGGCGCCGTGGCGGCGGGGGCAGGGCAGGGGTTAAGCAGTCCTTAAGTGCGCGCGGTTCAAATGGGCGCCTCGCTCTCATTTGAAGCCACGCCGATGACGTTCGCGCCTGAGCGCTGGGTCGGCCGCCTGCCCCGGCTGCCGCTGCTGATGGCTCTGCTCCTGCTGGTAGTCTTCACGTTGACCCGCCTTGGGCTGGCCGTTCTTGTCGGACTCGATGCGGTGCCACTGAACCTCTGGCCGGGCGTCCTCGGCAGGGGACTGTGGTTCGACGTCGCCGTCGTCGCTTTTCTGCTGGCGCCGGTGTGCCTTTACGAAGCGCTACTGCCCGACCGCTGGCGGCGCAGCCGGATCCACGGCGTGCTGCGGCTGGCGTGGCTGTGGCTCGTCATCGCGGTGCTGCTGTTCGGCGCCGTCGCCGAAGCGACCTTCTGGCTGGAGTTCTCCACCCGCTTCAATTTCATCGCCGTCGACTATCTCCTCTACACGCAGGAAGTCATTGGCAACATCCGCCAGTCCTATCCGGTGGGGTGGATCTTCGCCGGCATTGGAGTCGCGGCCGCCATTATCACCGTGGTCTTGGCGCGAAACGTGCGGCGGCTGGATCGCGTGCCTCTGACCTGGCGGCAGCGCACCGCGCTTGCCGCGGCGGCGATCACCGCGCCGCTGCTCAGCGTGACGCTGGCCAGCGTCGAGCAGATGCAGGGTGCGGGCAACGCCTTCGCGGAAGAGCTATCGGGCAACGGCCTGTTCACGCTGGCGGCCGCCATGCGCCGCAATGAACTCGACTACGACCGCTTCTACCGCACGCTGGCCCAGCCGGAAGCCGACGCCGTCCTCGCCCGCCTCGGCGTCAGGCGGCCTTCGCTCGGTCAAGCCGCGCCGCGCGCGGCGGCGCCCCTGTCGGCGCATTTCGTTCGCCGGCCAAAGAGCGTGGTACTGATTTCCGTGGAGAGCCTGTCGGCATCGTTCATCGGTGCCTACGGCGCCGACGGCGGGCTGACGCCGCAGATCGACGCGCTGGCACGCGACGGACTGAAGTTCGAGCGCGTATTCGCCACCGGCACGCGAACCGTGCGCGGCCTGGAGGCGCTGTCGCTGGGCACGCCGCCGATTCCCGGTCAGTCGATCGTGCGCCGCCCCGGCAACGCGCACCTGTCCACTTTGGGCGAACTGCTGCGGCCCCAGGGCGTCAAGCCATTTTTCTTCTATGGCGGCTACGGCTACTTCGACAACATGAACGCCTATTTCGGCGCCAACAGTTACGAGGTGGTCGACCGTACCGACATCCCGAAGGCCTCTGTGGTGTTCGAGAACGTTTGGGGCGTGGCCGACGAAACGCTGTACGAGCACGTGCTCCGCACGCTCGACACGCAGCCGGCGGGGCAGCCGTTCTTTGCCCACATCATGACCACGTCGAACCACCGTCCTTTCACCTATCCGCAAGGCCGCATCGACATTGCCTCGCCCGGCGGCCGCGAAGGGGGCGTGAAGTACACCGACTACGCGATCGGCCGCTTCATCGCCGAGGCGCGTTCAAGACCATGGTTCGCCGACACGCTGTTCGTCATCACCGCCGATCACTGCGCCTCGGTCGCCGGCAAGACCCAGCTGCCGGTGGACAAGTACCACATCCCGCTCGTGTTCTATGCGCCAAAGCTGCTGGCCCCCGGCACGCATGAGAAGATGATCAGCCAGGTCGACATCGCGCCGACGCTGCTCGAAGTCCTCGGCCGGCGCGGCGCCGAGCAGTTCTACGGTCACTCGGCGTTCGCCGCCGGCGCCGTCGAACGGGCGTTCATCAGCAATTACCAGGCGCTCGGTTACCTGCGCGACGGCGTGCTGACGGTGCTGTTGCCCAAGGGTCGGGTGGAAAGCTACCGGGTCGACCCGAAAACGCTTGCGTCGTCGCCTGCCGAGGTCGAGCCGCGCCTGCTTGCCGAGGCCATCGCCTATTACCAGAGCGCTGCGCGGGCGTTCAAGCGGGGCGAACTGCGCGCGCCGCTGCTCGGCGCAGAAGAGGTGGCGCGCGCGGCGGCCGTCTTGCCGTAACGGCGCGCGGCAGATGGGGGCGCCGGCGCAGCGGTGGTGCGACGGCAGGTGCGGCGGCCGGAAAGGTCAGCCGACGTCGTAGCCGTTGCGGCGGGCGGCGAGCAGCGCCTCGGTACGGTTCGACGCGCCGAAGGCGCGGTAGATGGCGGTGACGTGCGTCTTGACCGTGCCTTCGCTCAGGTTCAGCTCGCGGCAGATGATCTTGATCGGCGCGCCGCGCGCCAGCAGTTGCAGCACCTGCTCCTGCCTCTCGGTGAGCTGCACGCGGCCACCGGTAGGCCGCCCCAGCATGTCGCGGCCGCGTTCGGGAAGCCCCAGCATTTGCGCGCCGCGGGTGGCATCCTCGAGCAGGTCCGCCGGGATATAGACGCCGCCGGAGAGCACGAAACGGATGGCCGAGACCAGATTGTCGGTGGCCATCGACTTCGGCACGAATCCCGCCGCGCCGAGCTGCAGCACGCGCATGACGCTGCGCTGGTCCTGCACGCCCGAGACGACGAGGATCTTCAGATCCGGATAACGATGGGTCAGCTTCTCCAGCAGGCTGGTGCCGGTGGCGCCTGGCAGGCCGAGGTCGAGCAGCATCAGATCCGCATCCTGATGCTGTTCGGCAAGTTGTTCGGCACCCGGTGCGTCGCTGGCGGTGAAGATCTGCGCCTGCGGATCGAGATCGAGCAGCAGGACCTTCAGTGCATCGGTGATCAGCGAATGATCGTCAACCAGAAGGATTTTCATCGATCGACCTGCTCCCCGGAAAGTTGCGCGCGACTGCCGCTGGCGCGCCATCGGTTCTTTTCACGCTCATTCTATCGGCATCGCGGCCGCCGGTGATTGTTCAAGCCGACGACGGGGCAGCGCGCGGGCGGACCGCCGCCGCTGCGGCCGTGGCCCGGCGGCGCGCCTGCGCCGTGTCCTCGCCGCGGGCCAGCGCCACGCCCATGCGCCTGCGGACGAACGACTCGGGCTTGCCGAACAGGCGCAGGTCGGTGCCTTCGATGGCCAGCGCCTCGTCGACGCCGTCAAAAACGATGCCCGCCGCGTCAACGCCGCCGTAGATCACCCGGCTGGCGCCGGCATTGCGCAGCCGGGTATCGACGGCGAGGCCGAGCAGGGCCCGCGCATGCAGCTCGAACTCGCTTAGCCATTGCGTCGCCAGCGTCACCAGGCCCGTGTCATGCGGCCGCGGGCTGACCTCCGAAAACCACACCTGCTCGCCTTTGACGAAGAGTTCGACACCGAAAATGCCCAGGCCGCCAAGGCTGGTCGTGACCTTGCTCGCGTACTCGCGTGCCGCCTGCAGGGCCGCGGCAGCCATCGGCTGCGGTTGCCAGCTTTCGACGTAGTCGCCGTGGACCTGAAGATGGCCGATCGGTTCGCAGAAGTGTGTGCCGATCGAGCCGTCGGCATTGCGGGCGCGCACGGTCAGCAAGGTGATTTCGTAGTCGAAGTCGATGAAGCCCTCGACGATCACGCGGCCGAGGCTGACGCGGCCGCCGGCGTTGGCGTACTCCCACGCCCGCTCAAGGTCCTCGCGCCGGTCGACCTTGCTCTGGCCCTTGCCGGATGAGGACATCACAGGCTTGACCAGGCAGGGCAGGCCGACGGCCTCGGCCGCCGACTGCAACTGGGCCAGCGAATCGGCGAAGCGATACGGTGACGTCGGCAGGCCGAGTTCCTCGGCCGCCAGCCGACGGATACCCTCGCGGTTCATGGTCAGATGGGCCGCGCGGGCCGACGGAATCACCGTCGCCAGGCCCTCGGATTCGACCTCGAGCAAGGCCTGCGTCGCGATGGCCTCGATTTCCGGCACCACGATGTGCGGCCGCTCCTTCTCGATCAGGCTTCGAAGGGCGACCGGATCGGCCATGTTCAGCACATGCGCGCGGTGCGCCACCTGATGCCCGGGGGCGCTTGCGTAGCGGTCGGCAGCGATGACTTCAACCCCGAGCCGCTGCAGCGCAATGATGACCTCCTTGCCCAGTTCGCCGGCGCCGAGCAGCAGCACCCGCGTGGCGTGCGGCGACAGCGGCGTACCAAGGCGCGGGCGTTGAGCCTGGGCGCCGGGCGATTGGGTCATTTTCTGCTCGGGGGGAAGCGGAACCCGGCGCGGACTCTAGCAGTTCGGCCGCATTGGCCGCAGGCGCCGATGGGCTGGCGTCCCCGCGGATCGTCCACCGTCCGCCAATGGCGGACTGGCCGCGGATGCCGGTATAAGGGTATCCCGTAAGCAGATCGGCGGCAGAGGTGAAACGCTCGATCTGCTAAATAGGGGCCATGCCCGCGCACCGCCGTGCCGGCGGTTCAGCGGCCGAACGCGAACAGGAGACGATTGCAATGGACGAATCTCAGACCCCGGCACGTGTTTCCGGCGACAAGCTGGGCAGCGATCTGAAGGTTGTGCTTGCGGATGTCGAGGCGCTGCTGAAACAGGCGGCAAGCACGACCGGCCAGCAGGCGGCGGAACTGCGCGAACGGGCCGCGGAGACCCTGCACCGGGCCGGCTTGCGCATGGCCGAGGCGCGCGAGGCCGCCGCTGAAAAGAGCCGCGCTGCCGCCCGCCGCGCCGACGACTGGGTTCACGCCAATCCGTGGGCCGCGGTCGGGGCGGCGGCGAGCGTGGGTTTTCTGCTCGGCATGCTCGTTTCGCGTCGCTGAACTGCACCGGACAGATGGCGTTTTCCTTCGAGGCGCTCGGCCGGGTCCTGCGCCATGTCGGCGGGCTTGCGCTGTTGCGCGCCGACCTCGCGGCCGAAGAGGTGGCGATCGCGCGGCGGCAGTGGGTCATCTGGCTGTGCGCCGCCCTGGCTGCGGTGTCCCTGTGGGTCGTGGCCGTCGTCGGCGCCGGCGCGTGGCTGACGCTGTTGCTGTGGGACCGCTTCGGCGCCGGCACGCCCGGTGTGCTGGCGCTCGTCGCCGCTGCGGCCGGCGGACTGCTGCTGCGATGGCTTCTGCATTCGGCGCGAACGGCGCCGGCAGCATTGGCGCAGACACGCGCGGCGCTGCGCGAGGACTACGAGGCGCTCGCCGCTGCGGCCCGTCCCGCGCGGCGCGACGAGGACAAGCGATGAACGCGCCGGGCCGTTGCACGGCCGCGCTCGCAAGCGGTTGCGCTCGCCGGAACCCTCTCGACCTCAAGCGCGAAACCTTCGAGCGTCAGCGAGAGGTCGTCGAGTGAGTACCGCCGAAGAGCGCATCGCCCAGTTGCAGGCGCGGGCGCAGGCGCAGCGGCTCGCCGCGCAGCTGGCGATCCTCGAGGCGAACGAGCAACTGGCGCCGCTGCGCTCGGCAGTCGGCCTGGTCAGCGCGGCCGTTCACGTGCTGCAGCCGCGTGGACCTGTGGCCGGCGCACTGGCCGGCGTGACAAAGTTCGGCATCGGCCATCCCTGGCTCGTCTCGATGGTTGCGGCGGCGGCCCTGCGCGGACTGCGCCGCCGGCCTTATGCCGTCCTGCTCGCGCTTGCGGCCGGGGCGGGGGCGTGGTGGCTGCTGCGTCCGTCGTCGACGGGCACAGGCAGCCGCGGGAAGGGCGAATGAGCAGCGCCGGCATGGCACGCCGAGGCCATGCTTCCGGCTGGCTCGCTTCGTCAGCGCCGGATGGCGAGGCCGTCGCGGCCACTGCGCAGCCGCGAGGGGTCGAAGGCGTCGGGCGCGCGCGCCCGCTGCGGCGCCTGTTCGACCGGCCGTTGCTGCTGACGGTCGTGTTCTGCATCGCCTTTCTCGCGGTCGATGCCGCGACCGATGTCTTCCCGGTCGCGCCGACAGGCTGGACACCGTGGAACCCGCAGGCAGCGCTGGCCTTGACCCTGATTGCCACCGCCGGCCTGCGTTTCGTACCGGCCGTGCTCGTCGCCGTCCTTTCGGCCGAACTGCTCATTCGCGGCGCCCCCGCCGGCCTCGGTTCGCTCTTTTCCGCGACAGCGATCGCCGCCGCCTACAGCGCGGCCGGCTATGCGGTTCAGCGCTTCACACGCTGGACGCGCGCCGACGTGAACCTGCGTGATCTGTCCGTGCTGGCGCTGATCGCGTTCGCCACGTCGTTGGCGGTGGCGCTGCTGCTCGGTGGCACGCATGCGCTGGCCGGCACGGTGTCGCTGCAACTGCTGCACGTCGTCTCGATGCAGGTGGTCGTCGGCGAGGCCCTCGGGCTGATCGTTGCCGCACCGGCGCTGCTGTTGTACCTGTCCGGTGCCTGGCGCGTCGAGGCCGAGGCCACCGCGGGCCGGGGCAGGCTCGTCCGCGACCTGCTGCTGTTTTCGATCGCGCTGGCTGCCGTGCTGCTGGTGATCTTCTGGGTGCGGCCGTTCGATCAGTTCCGCATGTCATACCTCGCCTTCGTCCCGGTGGTCCTGATGTCGGTTCGCCACGGGCTTCTCGGCGCGGCGCTGGCCGTGCCGCTGGCCCAGACCGGCCTGATCGTTTCGATCTCCGTCTTCGCACCTCGGGTGGCCACCGCATTCGAGTATCAGATGCTGATGCTGGCGCTGGCGGTGACGGCGATGTACCTGGGACTGCTTTCTTCCGAGCGAGAGCGCGCGGCGCAGCGGCTGGCCGCGCGCGAGCGCGAACTGCGCGAACAGCGCAACGCACTGAGCGAGGCGCAGCGCACGGCGGCGACGGCGGAACTGGCCGCCGCGCTGGCCCACGACCTGAACCAGCCGCTGTCGGCGATCGGCACCTACGCCCGCGCCGCGCGCCTGCTGGCCGGCCGCAAGGAGGTCGATCACGAGATGCTGCTGCAGACCCTGGAGCGCATCGGCGCCGAAAGCACGCGCGCCGGACAGTACGTGCGGCGCATGCGCGACTTCTTCCGCACCGGCACCATGCACAGCGAAGAGGTGCAGGTCTCCGATCTGGTCGATCGGGCGCACGCCCACCTGCGCGACCGCCTGCAGCGAACCGGTGTCCAGTTCGAGGCGGCCCTCGATCCTTTACTGCCGCCGTTGCGCACCGATTCGGTGCAGGTCGGCGCGGTGCTCGACAACCTCCTCGGCAACGCCTGCGATGCGCTGGCCGACGCACCGGCGCCACGCCGCATCCGCGTGTCGGCCGCCCGCCTGGCAGGCGCAATCGCCCCGACCGTGCGCGTCACCGTGCAGGACAACGGGCCGGGCATTGCGCCGGAACTGCGCCCGCAGCTATTCAAACCGCTCGCCACCAGCAAGCCGCACGGCATGGGGCTCGGCCTGGCGCTTTCGCGCTCGATCGCCGAACGGCTCGGGGGCGGGCTCTCCTTCGACGCTGGCAGCAGCGTCACCACCTTTCACCTGGACCTGCCGACCGATGAATGAAGCCGATCAGAACTCCGTGAATGTGGCCGGAAGCTGGGTTTACGTCGTCGAAGACGATGCCTCCGTGCGCGACTCGCTGTCGCTGCTGCTGCAACTGCGCGGCTTTTCGACGGCGGCATTCGAAAGCGCCGAGGCGTTCCTCGACAGCGAGGCTTTGGAGCGCCCCGCCTGCGTGTTGGCCGACGTGCGCCTTCCCGGCATGTCCGGGCTCGAACTGCAGCGCAGGCTCACCGAGCAGCACTCGGCGCTGCCGTTTGTGGTGATGACCGCGCACGGCGACGTCGCCACGGCGCGCACGGCGCTGCGCGACGGCGCGGTCGATTTCCTCGAGAAACCGATCGACGAGGACGAGCTGCTCGAAGCGGTCACCGAGGCCCTGCGCAGCGACCACCGCCAGGTCGAGCGGGCGCGCAACCGCGAGACGGTGCTCGGCCGCATGCAGCGGCTGACCGAGCGCGAGCTGGAAGTCTTCGAACGTGTGACCAACGGTTATCACAACCGCGAGATCGCCGAGGAGTTCGGAATCAGCCAGCGCACGGTCGAGGTCCACCGCGCCCGCCTTATGGAGAAGTTGCAGGCGCGGCGCGTGGCGGATCTTTTCCGACTGCGCTTCGAGCTCGAAGGCTCGAAAGGCGCAACGTCGGCAAAAGCGCTGAACTGAGGCGGGCGGCGATTGCTGCCGCCGCGCAGCCGGTGGTGTGCGGGCGTAAGTAGCGCTGCGTAGGGCGCGTCGCGGATATGCGCGACGCGGGTAGCGGACTACAGTGCGTTGGCACATTGCGCGGGACTTTGTCCAAAGCGACGCGGCATGTGTCCTTTTCGGTTCGTTGCTCCACGGAGCAGCGCGCGGACGCCGCCGCCTCGAGGTGGCCGTGCAGACGCGATTCGATCCGCATCCGGTCCGCCGGCTGCGGATTTTTTTTGGCTGCTGTATTCGCTGCGCCAGCGATGGGGCGGCGCGATCGCCGCACCTATACTCGCGCCCGTCCGCTCGGCGGAACTGCCTTCGCATGCTCGGCAACCTGCTTCTGTTCGCACTCGGCCTGGCGACCCTGATCGCCGGCGCGCGCGCGCTGGTGCGTGGCGCCTCGAAGCTGGCGCTCTCCTTTGGTGTGACGCCGCTGGTGATCGGCTTGACCATCGTCTCGATGGGCACAAGCGCGCCCGAAGTCGCGGTGTCCATCGGCGCGGCGCTCGGCGGCCGCACCGAACTGGCCGTCGGCAACGTCATCGGCAGCAACATTTTCAACGTGCTGTTCATCCTCGGCGTCTCGGCGCTGATCGCACCGCTGGCCGTCAACGCGCAGCTGATCCGTCAGGAAGTGCCGATCATGGTCGGCGCCTCGCTGATGCTGGTCGTGCTTGCCGTGGACGGCCGAATCGGCGTCTTCGAATCCGCATTGCTGCTGCTGCTGCTGGCCGCCTACACGGTGTTCCTGATCGTGCAGTCGCGGCGCGAGACGCAGGCCACCCGCGATGAGTACGCCGAAGCGCTGCCGCCCGACCGCGCCTGGGACCGGCACTGGGCGGCACAGGTGACGTTAGTCGCCGCCGGCCTGGCGCTGCTCGTGCTCGGTTCGAACTGGCTGGTCGATTCGGCGATCGCCTTTGCCCGCGCCCTCGGTGTCAGCGAACTGGTGATCGCGCTGACCATCGTCGCCGCCGGCACCTCGATGCCGGAGGTGGCCACCTCGGTGACCGCGGCACTGAAAGGGGAGCGCGACATCGCGGTCGGCAACGTCGTCGGCAGCAACGTCTTTAACATCCTCGGCTGCCTCGGCGCGTCGGGGCTCGCCGCCGGCGGCGGCCTGCCGGTGCCGCCGGCGGCGCTCGCCTTCGACCTTTGGGTGATGCTGGCAGTGGCCTTCGCCTGCCTGCCGGTGTTCCTTACCGGACGCAGGATCGCGCGCTGGGAAGGCGGGTTGTTCATCGGCTACTACTTCGCCTACACCGCCTTTCTTGTACTGGCCGCGCGCCATCACGAGGTGCTGCCGGCGTTCTCCGCGCTGATGCTGTCGTTCGTGGTGCCGCTGACGATCGTCACCCTGCTGGTGTCGATGCTGCGTTTGCCGCGTTCAGGGACCTGATGGCGATGCGGGCCGAACTGCTGCTACCGGTGCTGGCGCTGCTGCCGTTCGCGGGCAGCCTGCTCGTGCTCGTCTCGCCGAACGCGCAGCGCGCCCGCGCGGTGTCCCTCGCCGCTGCGGTGACAGTGGCGGCCACGGCACTGGTGCTCGCCGCCGCGCCCGCCGTGTTCGTCGGCGAAGTGCTGCGCTGGCGCATCGACTGGATGCCGCAACTCGGCCTGGCCTTCGGTTTCCGCATGGACGGCCTGGCCTGGCTGTTCGCCTTGCTGATCGGCGGCATCGGCATGCTGATCGTTCTGTACGCCGCCTATTACCTCGACCCGGACGATCCGGCGGCGCGCTTCTTCGGCTTTCTGCTGCTGTTCATGGGGGCGATGCTCGGCATCGTCCTGGCCGACAACCTGCTGCTGCTGGTGGTGTTCTGGGAACTGACGAGCCTGTCGAGCTTCCTGCTGATCGGCTACTGGAGCCACGCCGCGGATGCTCGGCAGGGCGCCCGCATGGCCTTGACCATCACCGGCGCCGGTGGCCTGGCGCTTCTTGGCGGGGTCCTGCTGGTGGGCGAGATCGCCGGCAGCCATGACCTCGCAACCGTGCTCGCCTCGGGGGATCTGATCCGGTCCCATCCGCTGTATCCGGTCGCCTTGCTGCTGGTCCTGGCCGGCGCCTTCACCAAGAGCGCGCAGTTTCCATTTCACTTCTGGCTGCCGCATGCGATGGCCGCGCCGACGCCGGTTTCGGCCTACCTGCACTCGGCGACGATGGTCAAGGCCGGCGTGTTCCTGCTGGCGCGCATGTACCCGGCGCTCGGCGGCACCGAACTGTGGTTCTGGACCGTCGCGCCGGTCGGGTTGGCCACGCTCCTCGTGGGTGCCTACATCGCCATCTTCCAGCACGACCTGAAGGGCTTGCTGGCGTACTCGACGATCAGCCATCTCGGGCTGATCACGCTGCTGTTCGGCATCGACACGCGGCTGGCGGTCGTCGCCGGCGTGTTCCATATCCTCAACCACGCCACCTTCAAGGCGTCGCTGTTCATGGCCGCCGGCATCATCGA
>CAZDXQ010000031.1:0-43492 GCA_964509545.1 uncultured Burkholderiaceae bacterium
GGCATGGCGCGGCCCTCGGCGGGTTCGCTCGGCGAACTTCTGATTCGGGACACTAGAACGCCCATGACACCGAGGTTCCATCGCCTGCGCATCAGGGAAGTCCGCCGCGAGACGCCGGAGTGCGTCAGCCTCGCCTTCGAGGTGCCGGCGGAACTGGCGGCCGAGTACCACTTCATCCAGGGCCAGCACCTGAACCTGCGTGCGCAGTTCGATGGCGAGGAGGTGCGCCGCTCGTATTCGATCTGCTCGGGTGTGGACGATGGCGAACTGCGGGTGGCAATCAAGAAGGTGCCGGGCGGCCGCTTCTCGGCCTGGGCCAACGAGCGGCTTTCGGCGGGCGATTCGATCGACGTGATGACGCCCGAGGGGCGCTTTTTCACGCCGCTCGATGCCGGCAACGCCAAGCACTATGTCGCCTTCGCCGCCGGCAGTGGCATCACGCCGGTGCTGTCGCTCGCCCGCACCACGCTGGCGCGTGAGCCGCGCTCGCGCTTCACGCTGGTCTACGGCAACCGTCGCCTGGCCAGCACGATGTTCAACGAGGCGCTGTGGGAGCTGAAGGACCGCTACCTGTCGCGCTTCGTGCTGTACAACGTCTTCTCGCGCGAGGCGCAGGAGGTCGAGCTGTTCAACGGCCGCATCGACGCGGCCAGGGTGCGCGCGTTCCTCGAGGCGCTGATCCCGGTGTCCGGCATCGACGAGGCCTTCGTCTGCGGCCCGTCATCGATGATCGACGAGGTCGAGGGCGCGCTGCTCGCCGCCGGCATGGCGCGCAACCACGTCCACGTCGAGCGCTTCGGCGTGCCGGGGTCGGCGCCGCTGCCCGTGGACGACGCCGATGCGGCCGAAGCACGCGTGACGCTGCTCATCGACGGCGTTCGGCGCGAAATCGAGTTCCACCGCGGCCAGCACTCGATCCTCGATGCCGGGCGCGCCGCCGGCATCGATCTGCCGTTTTCGTGCAAGGGCGGCATGTGCAGCACCTGCCGCGCCAAGCTGCTCGAAGGCGACGTGAAGATGGCCAAGAACTACGCCCTGGAGCCGCACGAGGTCGCCGCCGGCTACGTGCTGACCTGCCAGTCCTACCCGCTGACGCCGCGGGTGATGATCTCCTTCGACGACCGCTGATGGGACAGTCCCTCGCCCTGGAGCTGTCATCCCCGCGAAGGCGGGGATCGAGCGCGTCTGCCGTCGGAGAAGGTGCCGGCTACCCGCTGGCGCGGAAACGTCGCGATCAGGGCGCCGGTCTAGCGCCGCAGTCGTCATCGCGCCGCCCGCCCGGCCGTTGCACGGGGCGGCCTGTGCCATGAGCAGGACCCGGTCAGCGGGTTTTGAGCAGCAGCGCGACGCGATCCGCGCGCAGGCCGCGCGGCTGTTCGCCCGCCACGGCTATCCGGTGACGCCGATCGCGGAGCTGGCGCGCTCCTGCGGTGTTTCGAAGGCGCTGCTTTACCACTACTACCGCGACAAGGAGCAGTTGCTGTTCGACATCGCCGACCGCTACCTCGACAGCCTGCTGGCGATCGTCGCCGAGGCGCAGGCGCCGGAACTGGCGCCGTCGGCGCGGCTGCGCCGGCTGATCGAACGGTTCATGGCCGCCTACGAGGACGCCGCCGTCTATCACCGGGTGCTGGTGCAGGACGTCAAGTATCTGAAGAGTGCGCACCGCAGCCAGATCAACGCCAAGCAGCGGCGCGTGGTGCAGGCCTATGCCGACGCCATCGCCGCTGCCGCGCCGCAGCTGCAGGGCAGTACGCTGCTCAAGCCGGTGACGATGACGCTGTTCGGCATGATCAACTGGACCTTCACCTGGCTGAAGGAGGAAGGGCCGGTGCGCTACGCCGACATGGCGCCGGTGGTCGCCGACCTGTTCCTGAGCGGAGTGGCGTCCGTGCGGCCGTTGCCGCTTGCGGGCGGAAGCACACAGCGGCGGGCGGCGCGGCCGGCGGGCCGGCCGCTGCGCCAGGTCGCTTAGGAGGCCAGGACATGAACGCATTCATCTGCGACGGCATCCGGACGCCGATCGGCCGGTACGGCGGCGCGCTTTCAGGCGTGCGTACCGACGATCTGGCGGCGATTCCGCTGCGCGCCCTGATGGCGCGGCAGCCCGGCGTGGACTGGGCCACGGTCGACGACGTGCTCTACGGCTGCGCCAACCAGGCCGGCGAGGACAACCGCAACGTCGCGCGGATGGCGGCACTGCTGGCCGGGTTGCCCGCCGACGTGCCGGGGGCGACGATCAACCGCCTGTGCGGCTCCAGCCTCGACGCGGTCGGCACGGCGGCGCGGGCCATCGCCGCGGGCGAGGCGGACCTGGTGATCGCCGGCGGGGTGGAGAGCATGAGCCGGGCGCCTTTCGTGATGCCCAAGGCCGAAGCGGCGTTCTCGCGCGGCAACGCCGTGTACGACACGACGATCGGCTGGCGCTTCGTCAATCCGGCGATGAAAGCGAAGTACGGCATCGACGCGATGCCGGAGACGGCGGAGAACGTCGCCGCCGAGTTCGGCGTCGCCCGCGCCGACCAGGACGGGTTCGCGCTGCGTTCGCAGGCGCGCTACGCCGCGGCGAAGGCGCGCGGCTTCTATGCCGAGGAGATCACCCCGGTCGCGATCCCCGGCAAGAAGGGCGACACCACCGTTGCCGACGACGAGCACCCGCGCGAGACCACGCTGGAGGCGCTGGCCAGGCTCAAGGGCGTTGTCCGTGCCGATGGCACGGTCACGGCGGGTAACGCATCCGGCGTCAACGACGGCGCCGTGGCGCTGCTGCTGGCTAGCGAGCGTGCCGCCATACGGTGCGGCCTGACGCCGCGCGCGCGCGTGCTCGGCATGGCTGTGGCCGGCGTGGCGCCGCGGATCATGGGCATCGGGCCAGCGCCAGCAACGCGCAAGCTGCTGGCGCGGCACGGGCTGGCGATCGGCCAGATCGACGCGATCGAACTGAACGAGGCGTTCGCGGCGCAGGCGCTGGCGGTGACCCGCCAGCTGGGACTGCCGGACGATGCCGCACAGGTGAACCCGAATGGCGGCGCGATCGCCATCGGCCATCCGCTCGGTGCCTCCGGCGCGCGGCTGGTGCTCACCCTGGTGCGGCAGCTGCAGGCCAGCGGCGGCCGCTACGGGTTGGCCACGATGTGCATCGGGGTCGGGCAGGGGATTGCCCTGCTTGTCGAAAGAGTCTGAGTTTTTTCTGATAGCGCAAAGCGCATTGGACCGAGTCTGGATTGAAATTGCCCTTGCAATGCCTGGCCGCGGGGTGAAGTCGGCGCCCTGAGAACACGGTTGCCCATTTCCCGACAGCCTCAACAAGCAGGAGGAGACCCATGAAATTGCATCTGAGATTGCTGGCCACGCTGGCGGCGCCGGCGCTGGCCCTCGGCGCCGCCCAGGTCGCTGCGCAGGACATCAAGGTCGGCGTGACGCTGTCGGCCACCGGGCCGGCGGCCTCCCTCGGTATCCCCGAGCGCAATACCTTCGCGCTGGTGCCGCAGACGATCGGCGGGCGCAAGGTGCAGTACATCGTGCTCGACGATGCCTCGGACACCACGACCGCGGTGAAGAACGCGCGCAAGCTGATCGCCGAGGACAACGTCGACGTCGTCGTCGGCTCCACGGTCACGCCGAACTCGCTGGCGATGATCGACATCGCCGCCGAGACCGAGACGCCGATGATCTCGATGGCGGCCTCGAGCCGCATCGTCGAGCCGGTCGACGCCAAGCGGCGCTGGGTGTTCAAGACGCCGCAGAACGACCAGCAGATGGCGGTGGTGATCGTCAGCCACATGCTGGCCAAGGGCATCAAGTCGGTCGGCTTCATCGGCTTCGCCGATGCCTACGGCGAAGGCTGGTGGAATGTCTTCTCCACCATCGCCGAGGCCCGCGGCGTCAAGATCCTGGCCAATGAGCGCTACCAGCGCACCGATACTTCGGTGACCGGGCAGATCCTGAAGATCATGTCGGCCAACCCCGATGCGGTGCTGATCGCCGGCAGCGGCACGCCGGCCGCGCTGCCGCAGAAGACGCTCAAGGAGCGTGGCTACAAGGGACAGATCTACCAGACGCACGGCGTGGCCAACCGCGACTTCCTGCGCGTCTGCGGCAAGGACTGCGAAGGCACGTGGCTGCCGGCCGGACCGGTCCTGGTCGCCGACCAGTTGCCCAACGATCATCCGGTGAAGAAGTCGGCCACCGCCTACGTCGAGGCCTACGAGAAGGTGCATGGCAAGAACAGCGTGTCGACCTTCGGCGCCCACGCCTGGGATGCCGTCGTTCTGCTGCAGGCTGCAGTGCCGGTGGCGCTGAAGAAGGCGCAACCCGGTACCAAGGCCTTCCGCGCCGCGCTGCGCGATGCGCTCGAAGGCGTGAAGAACGCGGCCGGCGGGCACGGGATCTTCAACATGAGCCCGACCGACCATCTGGGCCTCGACCAGCGCGCGGCCGTGATGGTGCAGGTCGTCAACGGCGACTGGAAGTTGCAGCCGTAGAACTACGCGTGGCGTCGGTGGCGTGGCCCGGGATTTGATGAAGGGTCGCGCCGCCGGTATCACGCGCCGCAGGGCCATCACTTCGGGCGACAGGCCCGCGCACGGAAAGCAAGAACAATGGACTTGCAGATCGCCCTGATCCTGGGCCAGGACGGCATCACCAACGGCGCCATCTATGCGCTGCTGGCGCTGGCGCTGGTGCTGGCGTTCGCCGTCACGCGGGTGATCTTCATTCCGCAGGGCGAGTTCGTCGCCTATGGCGCGCTGACGCTGGTCGCGCTGCAGGCGGGCCGGCTGCCGGGCACGCTGTGGCTGCTCGTCGCTGCCGGCGTGCTGGTGGCCCTGGTCGATGGCATCGGCGCACTGCGCGCGCGCGCCTGGCGCCGGCTGGCTCCGATCGCCGGCTGGAACCTGGCGCTGCCGCTGGCGCTGTGGGGCCTGCTGAACGTGCTGCCCACCGACGGCATGCCGATGGTGCTGCAGATCCTGCTGGCACTGGCCGTGGTCGTTCCGCTGGGGCCGATGGTCTACCGGCTGGCCTACCAGCCGCTGGCCGAGGCGCCGGTGCTCGTGCTGCTGATCGTCTCCGTGGCAGTGCACGTCGCGATGGTCGGCCTCGGCCTGCTCGCGTTTGGCGCCGAGGGTTCGCGCACGCCGCCGTTCACCGAGGCGCGTTTCGAGTTCGCCGGCATGAGCGTGGCCAGCCAGACCCTGTGGGTGATCGGCTGCTCGGCGGCGCTGATCGTGGCTCTGTACCTGATGTTCGAGCGCACGCTGTACGGCAAGGCGCTGCGCGCCACTGCGGTGAATCGGCAGGGCGCGCGGCTGATGGGCATTCCAACCGCGCTGGCCGGCAAGCTCACGTTCCTGCTGTGCGCGGTGATCGGCGTCCTGTCCGGCGTGCTGATCGCGCCGATCACGACCGTCTACTACGACACCGGCTTCCTGATCGGGCTGAAGGGATTCGTCGGGGCCATCATCGGCGGCCTCGTCAGCTATCCGATGGCGGCGTTCGGGGCGCTGCTGGTCGGCCTGCTGGAGTCGTACTCGTCGTTCTATGCCAGCGCCTACAAGGAGGTGATCGTCTTCACCCTGATCATCCCGGTGCTGCTATGGCGATCGCTGACCGCGCACCACGTCGAGGAAGAAGAATGACGGTGGCGGTCCGATGAGCCGGTCGAGCCGTTTGCGGGATTGCTTCTCGCGCCGCGCCAAGGCATGCCGATGAGCCCGCGCCTGCTGCTGGTCGGCTTCGTGATCCTGCTCGGGCTGATCCCGGTGTTCGGCTCCGAGTTCCAGGTCACGCTTGCCAACTACATCGGCCTGTATGCGCTGGTCGCGCTCGGCCTGGTGCTGCTCACCGGCGTCGGTGGGTTGACCTCGTTCGGTCAGGCCGCCTTCGTCGGCATCGGCGCCTATGCCACGGCGCTGCTGACCACTGCCGGCGATCTGCCGCCATGGCTGGCCTGGATCGGCGCCTCGCCGTGGCTGTCTCTCGTCGCCGGCCTGTTTGTGACGCTCGGCTTCGCGCTCGTGCTCGGCCTGCTGACGCTGCGCCTGTCCGGGCACTACCTGCCGCTGTCGACGATCGCCTGGGGCATCAGCATCTACTTCCTGTTCGGCAACATGGAGTTCCTCGGCGGCTTCACCGGCCTGCGCGGTGTCCCGCCGATCGAGGTTTTCGGCCACGCGATCGACGGCGCGCGGCAGATCTTCTACCTGATCTACCTGTTCCTGCTGTCCGGCGTCGTCACGATCCAGAACCTGCTCGATTCGCGCGAAGGCCGGGCGATCCGCGCGTTGAAGGGCGGCATGGTGATGGCCGAGTCGATGGGCGTGAACACCGCGATCTCGCGGCTGGTGATCTTCCTGCTGGCGGCGCTGATGGCGAGCGCTTCCGGCTGGCTGTACGCGCATATGCAGAGGTTTCTCAGCCCGACGCCGTTCTCGCTGCACCATGGCATCGAATACCTGTTCATGGCCGTCGTCGGCGGCGCCGGCTATGTCTGGGGCGCATTGGCCGGGGCCGCGGTGCTGGCCGTGTCCAAGCAGTGGCTGCAGGACGTGCTGACGAAGATCATCGGCCAGGCCGGCAACTTCGAGGTGATCGTCTTCGGCATCGCGATGATCATCGTGCTGCAGCGAGCGCGCGACGGGCTGTGGCCGGTGCTGGCGCGCTGGGTGCCGGTGAAGCGCCGGCCGCGGCGGATCGATCCGGGCGTGCCGCCGCTGGCGCGGCGCAAGCTGCCGGCCGCCGGCGAGACGGTCCTCGAGGTCAAGGGCGCGACCAAGCGCTTCGGCGGCCTGGTCGCCGTTGGCGACATGGAACTCGCCGTGCGCGCTGGCGAGATCGTTGCCCTGATCGGACCCAACGGTGCCGGCAAGACGACGATGTTCAACCTCATCTCCGGCGTGCTGGATGCGACGGCCGGTGAAATCCGTTTCCGCGGCAAGCCGATCGCGGGCCACCGCGCCAGAGAGATCGCCCGGCTCGGCATGAGCCGCACCTTCCAGCACGTCAAGCTGCTGCCGGCGATGACGGTCATCGACAACGTCGCCATCGGCGCGCACCGGCGCGAATACCCGGGGCTGATCAAGGGCGTGATCACCGGCGCCTGGCGGCTCGACCGCCGCGAGGAGGCGCGCGTGCTGGCCGAGGCGGCGCGGCAGATCGAGCGCGTTGGCCTGGCCGACCACATGTTCGACGCCGCCGGTTCGCTGCCGCTCGGCAAGCAGCGCATCCTCGAAATCGCGCGTGCCCTGTGCGCTGATCCGTGTCTGCTGCTGCTCGACGAGCCCGCCGCCGGCCTGCGCTACCTGGAGAAGCGGGCGCTGGCCGAACTGCTGCGCAAGCTGAAGGCCGAGGGCATGTCGATCCTGCTGGTCGAGCACGACATGGATTTCGTCATGGGGCTCGTCGATCGCGTCTACGTGATGGACTTCGGCCAGAAGATCGCGGCGGGCCTGCCGGAGGACGTCCAGCGCGATCCGAAGGTGCTCGAAGCCTACCTCGGGGGCGTCGAATGACCGCCGCTGCGGACGCCCGGCGGCGAGGGAAGGCATGACGATGGCCGAGCCGATTTTGCGCGTGCGCGATCTTTCCGTCACCTACGGCAAGGTGGCGGCGCTGTCGAACGCCAACCTGCAGGTCGGCGCCGGGCAGATCGTCACGGTGATCGGCCCGAACGGCGCCGGCAAGACGACGATGCTGGCGGCGATCATGGGCGCGTTGCCGGCCAACGGCGGTGCCCGCGGCGAGATCCGCTTCGACGGTCTCGACTGCGGAAGCCTTCCGATCGAGCGCCTGGTCGCACGCGGCATGACGCTGGTGCCGGAAAAGCGCGAACTGTTCGGCGAGATGAGCGTCGAGGACAACCTGGTGCTCGGTGCCTTCCAGCGCTACCGGCACGGCAGTCGCGACCATGGCAAGACGATGGCCGAGGTCTACGCGCTGTTTCCCCGCCTGCAGGAGCGCCGCGGCCAGCTCGCCGGAACGCTGTCGGGTGGCGAACGGCAGATGCTGGCCATCGGACGGGCGCTGATGGCGCGGCCGAAGCTGCTGATGCTCGACGAACCATCGCTGGGTCTGGCGCCGCTGATCGTGCGCGAGATCTTCCACATCATCGAGGAGCTGAAGCGCCGCGGCGCCTCGATCCTGCTGGTCGAGCAGAACGCGCGCGCCGCGCTGCAGGTGGCCGACTTCGCCTACGTGCTGGAGACCGGCGAGATCGCTCTCGAAGGGCCGGCACGCGAACTGGCCAGCGACCCGCGCGTCATCGACAGTTATCTCGGCCTCGGCAAGCGCTGAGCTGCAGGCGTGCGGCAGGCGCCGACGCTCCGGCCGCCGCCTGTCGGCGCCGATGGCGGGGAACCTGCAGGTCATCGTCGGTGTCGATCGGACGTTGCCGCGCCGCGTCCCGGCCATGGCCGCGCACTGGAGCAAGCTGTCGGAAAACGGAGGCTGTTCATCCATGGTTGAATCCGATGCGCTGGTGCTGTTCGGGATCAGCGGTGACCTCGCCTACAGGAAGCTGTTTCCGGCGCTGCATAACCTGACGCGCCGCGGCCGGCTGCAGATGCCGGTGATTGGCGTGGCGCGGGCGGGTTGGCAGCGCGAGCAGCTGATCGAGCGCGCGCGGCGAAGCGTGCAGGAACACGGCAGCAGCTTCGATGCGGAGACCTTCGACAGCCTCGCCCGGAAGCTGTACTACGTCGACGGCGACTATCGCGACGACGCCACCTTCGGCCGGCTGCGCCAGGCGCTCGGCGGCGCGACCCGGCCGCTGCACTACCTGGCGATCCCGCCGAGCCTTTTCGGCGAGGTGATCGAGCGGCTGCACGGCGCAGGCTGTGCGCGTGGCGCCCGCGTCGTGGTCGAAAAGCCGTTCGGCCGCGATCGTTCGTCGGCCCGCGCGCTGAACCGGACGCTGCACCAGCACCTCGACGAAAGCGCGGTGTTCCGCATCGATCACTTCCTCGGCAAGGAGCCGGTGCAGAACCTGCTGTACTTCCGCTTCGCCAACGCTTTCCTCGAGCCGGTGTGGAACCGCAACAACGTCGCCAGCGTGCAGCTGACGATGGCCGAACGCTTCGGCGTACAGGGACGCGGCCGGCTGTACGACGAACTCGGCGCGATCCGCGATGTCGTGCAGAACCATCTGCTCGAGGTCGTCGCCATGCTGACGATGGAGCCGCCGGTGTGCAGTGGCTGCGACGCCGAGCGCGACGAGAAGGTCAAGGTGCTGCGCGCGGTGCGGCCGTTCTCGCGCCGGGCCCTGGTGCGCGGCCAGTACGTTGGCTACCGCGACGAGGACGGCGTCGATCCGGGTTCGCAGGTGGAAACGTACGCGGCACTGCAACTGCATATCGACTCGTGGCGCTGGGCCGACGTGCCGTTTTTCATTCGGGCCGGCAAGATGCTGGCGACCAGCGCCACCGAGGTGATGGTCCGCTTGCGCCAGCCGCCGAAGCGGCTGTTCGACGAACCGGTGCCGCGAAGCAACTACCTGCGCTTTCGGCTCGGCCCCGACAAGATGTCGATCGCGCTCGGCGTGCGGGTGAAGGACGCCGGCGAGGCGATGGTCGGACGCGAGACCGAGCTTTACGTCTGCAACGAAAGTGCCGACGAGATGACCGCCTACGAACGGCTGCTCGGCGACGCGCTGCGCGGCGATCCGTCGCTGTTCGCGCGCGCTGACAGCGTCGAGGCGGCGTGGGAACTGGTCGACGAGATCCTCGGCGAGGCGGACACCGTCCTGCCGTATGCCGCCGGCTCGTGGGGACCCGAGGCCGCCGAGCGAATGGTGGTGCCCTACGGCGGTTGGTACAACCCGCAGACCGATGCGTAACGGCGGTTCGGCAGCGTTGGCGTGCGGCCGGCCCGGTGTGCCGGAGCCCGAGGCGCGGAACTCGTGACGGCCTTCGGCGGCAGACCGGTTGCAGCCGTCGACCCGGGCACGGAAGATTGCCGGCAGCCGCATGCTGCCGTCGTCGCCATGAAACCCGCTCTCATCGATCGCTTCATTCCGGCTCCGGACGTGCGCGAGCGGTTCGAGACGACGATCCGCGCGCCGGCAGCCGTGGTGATGCAGGTCGCTGCCGGTTACGACATGCAATCGCACCCGGCGGTTCGGGCGATCTTTCGCCTGCGCGAACTGCTGCTCGGCTCGAAGCGTCGCATACCCCGAAAACCGCAGGGCATCGTCGAAGAAACGACGAGCCTCGGCTGGGGTGTGCTCGACGAGCAGCCCGGAAGATCGGTCGTCTGCGGCGCGCGCTGCCGGCCGTGGCTGGCCGACGTGAGGTTTTCGCCGATCGAGCCGCAGGAGTTCGCTTCCTATGCAGCGCCGGACGAAGTGAAGATCGCGTGGACGCTCGAGGCGGAGTCGATCGCCGAGGGGGTGACGCGATTCGCGCAGGAAACGCGCGCGGTGGCCACCGACGCCGAGGCGCGCCGGAAGTTCCGGCGCTACTGGCGCTGGGCGCGCTTCGGCATCATCGCCATTCGCCTGCTGATGCTGCCCGCCGTCCGGCGCGAGGCGCAACGCCAGTGGGCACGCAAGTGCAACGAACGGCGCCAGTGAACGCCGACCGCTGCGCAAGGATATTCCTGACGCCGACGCCGGCTCTGGAGTCAGCGGTGGTCAAGATTGCGCCGCTCGCCTGGCACCGGGATCTGCTTGCGCTCGTCAGCGCATGGTTCATCGATGAGTGGCCCGGCTGGTACGGACCCGGAGGCCGCGGCGATGCCGCGGCGGACCTGGCGGCCTTCGCCGCAGCGCAGACACGCCTTCCCTTGGGCCTCGTCGCCTTCGACAATCGCGTGCCGGTCGGAGTTGCCGCCTCAAGCCGGAGTCTGTGCCGACGCATCGGCATCTGACGCCCTGGGCCGCTGCCGGTTTCGTGCTGCCCTCTCATCGTGGCCGGGAGATCGGCGCATTGCTTTTCGGCGGCGCTGGTTCGCCAGGCGCATGCGTTGCGGTATGAGCGCATCGACTGCGCCACCTCCACTGCAATCGGCCTGCTTCGCCGAAGCGGCTGGTCACAACTGGAGTGCGTCGAGCACGGGGGCGAGTCGCTCGTCATCTTTGCCAGACAGACCGCAGCCTGAAGCCGCGCTACGGCGCAGCTCGGTCTTAACAGTTCGGCTGACAGTCGACCTTCGAGGTTCTGGTTCGGGTGGCCTGCGACCGGCTCGACGCCGCCGTCGTCTTCCCCACTGCCACGCTGAGCCGACGCCTGCGCCGTGGATCGATTCGCGCGACGGCTGCCGCCGGATCGAGTGTCACCGCCCGCGCGGGAACTCGGCGACATGCTCGGCATCGGCGGCGAGCTCAAGACGAGTGTCACCGCCCGCGCGGGAACTCGTCGACCTGGATCACCCGATCGGCGGCGCGCAGGTAGGCCGCCGCAGCTGCAGGGTCGCGCGACTTCGCGGCAGCCTCGTCGAGCGAGCGGGTGCGGCGCAGCGCCTTGTTCAGTTCCGGCACTTCGCCGGCGACCTGGTCGGCCAGTTCGAGCGCATCCATCAGGTCGCGCAGGCCGCCGGCGGGCGGCTCGCCGATATCGGGACAGAGGCGAGCGATCAGTTCGCGGTTCTCGCGCAATGCGTCGGCATAGGCGACGAGGTCGCGGTCGCGCAATGGTGCCAGGTGGCTGGTTCCGCGCAGCAGCAGCGGCGCGAAAAGCCGCAGCGCGGGCGACGGCAGATTGGCATACAGGTCGCGCAGCGTCGCGGCGGCCAGGTCGAGCTGCACGCGGATCGCGGCGCGGGCGAAAGGGATCATCCGCCCATCGCCGTCGACCCGATAACGCCAGACGCAGGCGGCCGCCAGGTACAGGTACGACAGCACGTCGCCGAGCCGCGCCGACAGCAGTTCCATCCGCTTGAGCCGGCCGCCGAGCAGCCCCATCGCCAGGTCGGCGGTCAGCGCGTACTTGGCCGACACACGCGCGATCAGCCGTGCCTCCTTGAGCAGTTCGGGCGGCGGCGCGCCGATGACCGGCGCCGATGCCAGGCTCGCCCACAGGTTGCGCAGCACGTGGCCAATGTGACCGGATAGTGCCTTTCCCAGCGCCTCGACATCGCGCCTTTCGACGGCGGTCATCTCCGCCAGCACGTGCGGATGGCAGCGCACCGCGCCCTGGCCGAAGATGATCAGCGCCCGGGTCAGGATGTTCGCGCCCTCGACGGTGATGGCGATCGGCGCGTGGCGGTAGCTGATGCCGAGCAGGTTCTTCGGTCCGCAGATGATCGCCTTGCCGCCGAGGATGTCCATGCCGTGGTTCACGGCCCGCCGCCCGGCTTCGGTCAACTGCACTTTCAGGATCGCGCTGGCCACGCTCGGCCGCTCGCCGCGGTCGAGCGCGGCAGCGGTGTAGCGGCGCGCGGCGTCGCTGGCGTACAGCTCGGCCGCCATCTTTGCGATCAGTGCGGCGATCGCGTGGAAGCGGCCGATCTGCAGGCCGAACTGCTCCCGGATGCGGCCGTAGCCATTGACGACGAAAAGGCTGGTCTGCTGCATCGCGGATCCGAGCGCGGGCAGCGAGATCGCGCGGCCGGCGGCCAGGCACTCCATCAGCATGCGCCAGCCCTGGCCGACCATCGCCTCGCCGCCGATCACCCAGTCCATCGGCACGAAGACATCCTTGCCGCGGATCGGCCCGTTCATGAACGCCGAGTCCATCGGCCGGTGGCGGCTGCCGATGGTCATGCCTTCGGTCGGCACCGGCACCAGCGCGCAGGTGATGCCGATTTCCTGCTCGCCTTCGGCACGTTGCGGGTCGATGGCGTGGAACGCCAGCCCGACGACCGTGGCCACCGGCGCCAGCGTGATGTAGCGCTTGTCGAATTCGACCAGGAACCCGCGCACTGGCCGGCCGTCGATCATTCGCTGCGCCAGCACGCCGCGATCGGGGATCGATGCCGCGTCGGATCCGGCGTACGGCGACGTCAGGCCGAAGCAGGGCAGTTCGCGGCCATCGGCCAGGCGCGGCAGAAAGTGATTCTTCTGCGCCTCGGTGCCATAGCGCAGCAGCAGTTCAGCGGGGCCGAGCGAGTTCGGCACCATTACCGTCACCGCCGCGGCGGCGTTGACGGTGGCGATGCGCGCCACCACCGTGGCCTGCGCAAAGTGGCCGAAGCCGAGGCCGCCGTGTTGGCGCGGAATGATCATGCCGAAGAACTTCTTCTCGCGCATGAACCGCCAGACCTCGGCCGGCAGGTCGTTCGCCTCGTCGATCGCGAAGTCGTCGAGCATCGCGATCAGCGCGCGCACCTCGGTGTCGAGGAACGACTGTTCTTCGGTTGTCAGCCGGTTCGGGCCGACGGCAGCCAGAGCGTCGAAGTCCGGCCGGCCGGCGAACAACTGGCCCTCGAAACCGACCGTGCCGGCCTCTAGCGCAGCGCGCTCGGTGTCGCCGATCGGCGGCAGCGCCTTGGAGAACGCCGCCATCGCCGCGCGGCCGAGCAGGCTGGCGAGTCCCATGAGGTTGCGCTCCATGCCGGCGTGACGGACCGGACTCTGCCCGATGGTAGGCCATCGACGCCGCGTCGCGGATGGGGTCGGCGCCTCGGGCCGTGACCTCAGCGATCGGCGACGAGTTGCGTAAAGCTCAGCCGCTGCACCGAGCGGTCGTCGATGCCCACACGCGCCAGCGCCGCACGCTGCGCCGGGACGGCGGCGAGCAGCGCCTCGGGCGAAGGCAGGCGATCCGGGCTGGCCGCGGCGACGATCAGCCGATTGGCGGCGTTCCTGCCGGGGCGGACGCTGTAGGCGCGACCGAACACCGATCTCGCCGCCGCCGATTCATGCGCCGAGGACGGGCTGGCGCTGAAGGTGTTCGCCAGGAAGACACCGCCCGCCGACAGCAGGGCGCGGATGTCGCGCAGGAACGCTTCGCTGAACAGCGCCGGCGGTATTCCTTCCGCGTCGAAGGCATCGAGCAGCACGGCATCGAACTGCTCGCCGCGGGCGCGGGCGGCGGCCACGTAGTCGCGGCCGTCGGCGGCGCGCAGGCGCAGCCGCAGGCCGGGACGCAGGCCGAAGAAGCGCTCGGCGACGCGCAGCACGGCCTCGTCGATGTCGACCGCATCGATGGTCATGTCCGGCCGCGCCGCAGCCAGGGCCATCGGGATCGAGCCGCCGCCGACGCCGATCAGCAGCACCCGCGCTGGTGGCGGATTCCACAGCAGCAGCGTCGACACCATCGCCCGCGTGTAGTCGAACACGAGGTGTGACGGCCGCGCCGGAATCTGGCACGACTGGTTGTAGTGGTCGGCGCCGTCGCCGAAGCGCAGGCAGCGGCGCGTCGGGCTTTCGGTGACGACGATCGTCTGCCAGCGCGAGACTTCGCGATGGACCGGTCGTTCCGCTGCCGCAGGCGCGTTGCCGGCCACGGCGGCCGCAAGCGCGAACAGCAGCAGCGCGGTCGCGGCAGCGAATCGAGGCCGGTGGCTGCGCTCGGGCGCAACGGGCGCCGCGCGGCTACGGTGACCATCCAGTTGCCGAAGGCGACGCCGCCCTGCCGTTGCTGAAGACAGCGCGCGACCCGGCGGCCGTCGTGCATGGACACTCGGCGGTGTGAGCGTTGCGGCGGCGGCTTTCGCGGATCGCACCGGCGAGCCGGCGCCGGACGTGCCCGGCCGATCGCGCATCGCCGACGGGCTCTTACACCCGGATTACCTTGCCCGGATTCAGGATGTTCAGCGGATCGAAGGCGCGCTTGATCCGCGCCATCAGGTCGACGGCGTCGGCGCCGTGCTCGTCGAGCAGGAAATCCATCTTGTGCAGGCCGACGCCATGCTCGCCGGTGCAGGTACCGTCCATCCGCAGCGCCCGCTCGACGATGCGCTGGTTCAGCCGCTCGGCTTCTTCCATCTCCGCAGGATTGGCCGGATCGACGAGGATCGCGCAGTGGAAGTTGCCGTCGCCCACATGGCCGAGGATCGGCGCCGGCAGGTTGCTTGCTTCCGTGTCGCGGATCGTCTCGGCGATGCATTCGGCGAGCCGCGAGATCGGTACGCAGACATCGGTGGTGCTCGAGCGGCAGCCGGGCTTCAGCTGCAGGCAGGCGAAGTAGGCGTTGTGCCGCGCGGCCCACAGCCGCGTGCGCTCCTCGGGCGTCGTGGCCCATTGGAAATCGTGGCCGCCGTGATCGCGGGCGATATCCTGCACCGTGGCCGTCTGCTCCTCGACCGAAGCCGGCGTGCCGTGGAATTCGAAAAGCAGCAGCGGCGACTCGGGCAGTCCGAGCCGGTCGCGCGCGTTCACTGCCTTGACCGTCAGCGCATCGAGCAGTTCGCAGCGGGCGATCGGCACGCCCATCTGGATCGTGGCGATGGTCGTCGCCACCGCCGCGTCGACGCTCGGGAACGAGCAGATCGCCGCCGCGATCGCTTCCGGCTGCGGATACAGGCGCAACGTCACCTCGGTGATGATGCCGAGCGTGCCTTCGGAACCGACGAACAGGCGCGTCAGGTCGTAGCCGGCGCTCGATTTCTTCGCCCGGCGCGAGCTGCGGATCACCTTGCCTTCGGCGGTGACCACCGTGAGCCCGAGCACGTTCTCGCGCATCGTGCCGTAGCGCACGGCATTGGTGCCAGAGGCGCGGGTCGCCGTCATGCCACCGATCGTGGCGTCGGCGCCGGGGTCGATCGGGAAGAACAGGCCGGTGTGCTTGATCTCGTCGTTCAGCTGCTTGCGCGTGACGCCGGCCTGCACGGTGACGGTCAGGTCCTCGGAGTTGACGGCCAGCACCTTGTTCATCTGCGCCAGGTCGACGCTCACCCCGCCTTCAATGGCCAGCAGATGGCCTTCGAGCGAAGAACCGACGCCGTAGGGAATCACCGGCACGCGGTGCTGGGCGGCCAGTTGCAGCAGCGCGGCGACGTCTTGCGTCGAGCGGGCGAAGACCACGGCATCGGGCGGCATCGGCGGATAAGCCGACTCGTCGCGGCCGTGATGTTCGCGCACGGCCGACGCCGTCGACAGCAGTTCGCCAAAGCGCTGGCGCAGCGCCGAGACGAAGGCTTCGGGTAGCGGCCTGGCAACCTGGCGCAGGGGCGCGGGAGCGTTCATGGCGGTCTCCGTTCGGGCGGCGCTTGACGCGGTGAGCTTACTCGCCGCCGTCGACCGGTTGCCGCGGCGCCGTTGGCTGCCGCCGCATCGCCGTGCCGCCGGGGATTGCGCAATCCGTGAGCCAGAGGCGGGCGCGGCGGCCGAAGCCTCGTGCCGTTGCCAGCGGACGCAGGATTGCGAGCGAGGCGGCGGTGCAGCGAATACCGGGACGTCGCGGTCCGACAGGTGCGGCACGGGCGTGCGCTTCCTGCCCGTCGGCGCGGCCGGATCAGCCGTGCGGGAGCCGCGCGGCGTGTGGCGCGCCAGCCCACGGCCGCACACTCACGCAAACGCGTCGACCCAACGGGTCGACGGCCGTTGCGAACGCACATCCGGCGGGCTTCAATGGGCGCACACAGCGGCGAAGGCGTCAGATGGTGCGTCAGGCAACGAAGGCGGTCGCGTCGGCGCAGGCAGGCGACTTCTTCGTCGGCCGGGAGCGCTTGTTCGCGCGGCTCGACGAACTTCGCCCGCGTGCCGTCTGGCTGCAGGCTCCGACCGGCGCCGGCAAGACGGTGCTGCTGCGCCAGTACGCGCGCCGCGGCGGGCAGGCGATGCTCTGGCTGCAGACCGATGCGGCCAGCGCGACAGCAGACAGCTTTTGCGCCACGCTGATCCGGGCTGTCCAACAAGCCGGAGGCGATCTGCCGCAGTTCGCCGGCGAGCGCCGCGAGGTGCCGCAACAGTGGCTGGTCCAGGCCGTCGCCCGCATCGCGCAGCAGTGGCCCGGAGCGCTGATCGCGCTCGACGACGCACACCGGCTGCTGCCGTCTCTGGCGCCGCTGCTGGCCTCGATGGTCGATACCGCTGCCGACCGGCTGCGCCTGTTGTTCGCCGCGCAGGAACCGCCGTCCGGACTGGAGGTGCAGATCGCGGCGGCGCGACTGATCGTCATCGGTCACGAACACCTGGCGTTCGACAAGGCGGAGGCGCTTGAACTTGCCCGGCGTATCGGCGCCGCCGAGGAACTGGCGGCGCCGCTGCGCGAGCGCACCAGCGGCTGGGCTGCCGGGCTGATGCTGGCCCTGCAACTCGCTCAGGGCGCGTCGCCTGCGAATGTCCGGCGGCGGGTCGACCCGCCGCTGGCCAGCTTTGTGCGCAGCGGCCTGCTCGGCGGCGTGCCGCGACCGATCGTCGAGGCGCTCGCGGCACTGGCGCCGGCTCGGCAGGTTCCGCTGGCCGTCGCCGATTCCGGCGCCCCCTGGGATCAGGCCGTCGCCGAACTCGAACGACTGGAACGGCGTGGCCTGTTCGTCGAGCGCGTCGACGGCGATTTCCGCCTGCACGACCTGCTGCGCGACGCGCTGCTGCAGGCGCCGCCGGCCGACGCGCAGCGCGATGCGGCGATCGAGGCGCTGACCCGCAGCGGCCGCGCCGAACTGGCGCTTGCCTGCATCACGGCGCTGCCCGAATTGGGCGACCGCCTGCGCGGATGGTTGCAGGACTGCGGCGAGGAACTGCTTCGCCGCGGCGACATCGGTGCGCTTTCCGCGATGGTGCTGAAGGACGGTGCCGCGCTGCCGCCGCCGGTGCGGCTGTGGTGCGCGCGCGGCGCGCTGGCCACCGATCTGCAACTGGCGGATCGAACCGCCGAGCAGGCGTACGCGGAGTCGGACGAAGCCGACACGGCATTGCGGCGGCGCTGCTGCGGTATCGGCCTGCTGGCACACAGCGTGCTGCTCGATGGCCGGCGGCTCGACACCTGGCGGTTGCGGCTGGCCGATCTGCCGCCGGCCTCGGACGAGGATATGGCGCAGACGCCATTGCTGGAAGCGGGCGCGCGGTTGGTCGAGCACGTGCTGCAGCCGTCGCGGCCGAACACGCCGGAGATCGAGTCCATTCATGCCCTGTTGCACCGGGCGCTGCTCGGCGCGCAGCCGCCGCAGGAGGCGATCCTCGCCGCATCAGTGCTCGTCTACGCGCTGCTGCAGCTGCAGCGTCGGCACGAGATTCCGGCGATGCTGGAGCAGATCGAATCGGCGGAATGGTTCGCCCGCGCTCCGGTGCATACGCAGATCGAATGGCAGGCCAACAAGGGCTACACGCTGCGCGGCCTCGGACGCGCCGAGCAGGCGGCGGCAAGCTTTGCCACGGCCTGCGACCTTGCCCGCCGTCACGGTCTGCCGGCGCTGCTGCGTAGTTCGCTCAGCGGACAGGCCAGGGCATTGCTGACGATCGGCGATCTTGGCGGCGCCGATGCGGCGCTGAAGGAGGCGCACGCCATCGCGGCGGATCCCGGCCTGCATTCGCGGATCGAGGAACTGACCCTGACCGCCTGGCTGGAGCTGGCATTGGCACGTCCAATGCGCGCGCTGAGTGCGACAGAGACCGCGTATCAGTTGCTCGGCGAGCAGGGCGTCCCGCCGCCCGCCACGCTGCACCTCGATCACGCCCAGGTGCTGTTCGCACTCGGTCGGACCGAGGCTGCGCTTGCGCTGGCGGAAGAGACGGCAGCGGGCACCGAGGGGGCGGTGCGCGACATGGCCGAGTGTACGTGGCAGTTGCTGCGCGCCCTGGCCCTCTGGTCGCACGACGCTGCAGCGGCGCACGAGGCCTTGCACCGGGCCGTGGCGCTGATCGAGCAGCGGCGCTGGACCAACTTCCTGTCGCTGCTGCCGCGCGAGGCGGGTGTCGTCGCGCACCGGGCGCTGCAGTCGGGCGGGCCGCTGCAGGTCATCCGCGACGGCATCCGGGAGCGCCGGCTGCCGGCACCGGCGGGTGCCGGCGCCGAGTGGCCGTGGCCGCTGCGCGTGTTCGTGGTCGGCCGCCTGCGCCTCGAGCGTTTCGACGACGTTGTCCAGTTCCACGGCAAGGTGCAGCGCAAGCCGCTCGAGGTGCTGAGGTACCTCGCCTGCGCGCGCGAGCAGGTTGCCGACCAGTCGACGATCTGCGCGGCGCTGTGGCCGGACGCCGAGGAAGATGCCGCGCGGCGCAGTCTGGAGATGGCCATCGCGCGCCTGCGCGAGATGCTCGGTAGCCCGGTCTGGATCCGCGTCGGCGATGGGAAGGTGAGGCTGGATCCGGCGCAGGTCTGGTGCGACGCGCAGGCGCTGTGGCGTGTCTGCGAAGCCGCTGAACTGGCCGGCCGCCGGCACGACGCCGATGGCGCGAAGACGGCGGCTGAGGCGATGCTGATGCTCTATCGCGGGCCGCTGCTCGACGGCGAGGACGAGTCGTCATGGCTGCTCGGCGCGCGCGAGCGGCTGCGCGCTGCGTTCGTTCGCGCTGCGCGCGCAGTGGCCGAATCGCTGCAGGCGCAACGGCAGCACGACCTCGCTATTGCGCTGCTCGAACAGGCCCTGGCGGCGGAGCCGCTGGCCGAGGAGCTTGCGCAGCGGCTGATGATTGCGTATCTGGAGCACGGGCAACCGGCCGAGGCGATGCGTACCTATCGCCAGTTGCAGCGCATGCTCGCCAGTCTGCTTGGCACGCCGCCTTCGGCGGCAACCGAGCGGCTGCGGCAGTCGATCGTGGGTCTACCACGGGAGGGAAGCACATCATGAGCAGTGGACTAGAAATCCGCATCTGCACGTTGAAGGAGGTCGTTAGCAGCGGCGAAGGCCAGAGCCTTGGCGCGATCATTCCTCATGCCGACGGCGCGGATGACCTGGCGGCGAAGATCGTCGCCCTCGTTTTCGAAGGCGCGCACATCAAGTCCGACCTGACCGACCTGCGCCGGAGCGTGCTGCAACTGCTCGGCGCGGGGTTCCCGGGCGATAGCGTGCTGGTCATCGGCCCGGCCGGCGGCCTCGATGCGGACACGCTCGATCTCGCCGCCGAACGCGCGCTGGCCGTCAAGGACTTCCTGCTCGCGCTGGGCGTGCCGGCGCGCCACGTGGCCGCCGACATGGCGAGCGCATACCTGCGACCGACGCGCGCCGGATGACTGGCCGCGATTGCCGCGGCGCGAGAGGTGCGCGGTGAGCGAACAGGACCTGCTGCGCATCAAGGACGTCTGCCGCAAGCGCTACCTGCTGACTCAAGTCGGTTCATTGCTGCCGTGGATCGAAAGCCGCGGCAAGCTCGACGACGCGCAGGCGGCGAGGATCAACGTGCACGGCATCGGCGTTGCCTTCAGGCAGGTCGACGGTCGACCCACGCGCGATCTTTGCGTGCAGGTGGCCGTGCTGCGCAAGATGTCGCCGCAGCGGCTGGCGCGCGCCGGCGGCGTACCGGTGCCGCGCGAGATCGAAAGCATCCCGATCGACGTCATCGAGACCGGCCCGCTGGTGATCGAGCCGACACAGGAGTCGATCTCGCATCCGCGCGCCGCCGAGACCTTCAGGCCGCTTCGACCCGGCTGTTCGATCAGCTTCGACAACGTGGTCTTCGGCACGCTCGGCGCCTTCTGCCGCTCGACTCGAGCCGCCGACGCGCGGCAGGTATTCGTGCTCAGCTGCCGGCACGTGCTGGCCGGCTTCAACGCGCCGCCGCTGCTGGCCCCGATATTCCAGCCGGGGCGGCGTGGGCCGCAGCAGGGCGCGGCGGCTGCTGCGCCCGTGGCCGGCGAAGCGGCGCGCTTCATCGAGGCGGCGGACCGCAACGCGACGCCGCTGAAATATTCCGCCGATGCGGCGATCGCCCCGCTACGTGCCGGCATCGGCTTCGATCCGGACACGCTTGAACTCGGTCCGCCGCGCGGCCTTATCGATCTGCTCGCGCTTCCGGCGGCCGAGCTATTGGGCAGCAATTACGGAAAGTTCGGCCGGACCACAGGCCTGACCGTCGGCCAGATCAGCACCGTGCGGCGCGATCTGCTGGCGCGGATCGGCGGCGAGGACCGCCTGTTCGACGACCAGTTCGTCGTCCGTCGCCTGCCCGGAGCGTCGACGCCGATGTCCGACCCCGGCGACAGCGGCGCCATGATGTTCCACATGGACAGCCGCTGCGCCGCCGGGCTCGTGATCGGCGCGCCGATCGGCATCGACAACGACGAGGAAGCAGTGATCTCACCGCTGGCGCCGATCCTCAGGGAACTCGAGATCGAACTGGCCTGAGCAGCGCGGGCGGTACGCGGGTGCGCAGCCGGACCGCCCGATGCCGAGGCTCCGGCAGCCTTGGCATCGGGCGGTCATGTCGCAGTCAGCCGCGCACCCCTGCGGTGGCGATGGCCACCCGCCCGGCGGCGTCCTGCCCGGCCTTGGCGATCAGGCGCTCCTGCTCGGCCGTGGCGACCGGGACGTCGCCTTCGCCGATCGCCGACAGCAGGCCGAGGCTCGACGCTTCGCGCATTTCGGCCACGACCTCGGCGCGGCTGCGCGTCGAGGCGGACGTCGTGTTGCCGTAGCCTTGCTCACCGTAGGTGGTTTCGCCGCGGGCGTAGGCGTCGCGCATTTCCTGCTTGACCTGCTCACGGGAGGCGGCGGACGGACCGCCCGACCACTGGGTGATGTCGACATCGCCGGAGTCGGCGTAGGCGGCGGAGACGGCGACGAACAGTGACGTGGCCAGGATGAGTTTCGATTTCGACATTTTCGTGCTCCTTTCAGGGTTGGCGCCAAGCAAGTCTTGGCGTAGGAGCACTTTGCGCGGCACGCGCCCACGGATCGCTCACCGATCGGGCGTGAATATTCACGCGGCGCCGCTGCCGCGGCGCAGCCGGCCGACGGCGTGGCGAGGGGTGGTTAACGGCCGCTTTCGCAGGCCTTCAGGGCGCGCTTCAGGCGGGCCAGATTCTCCTTGTCGCGCTTGATCTGCCCCTGGATTGCCGGCTTGAGGCTGGGCGGGACCTCGTCGAGCAGATCCTGCCGGTCGCGGATTTCCTGTTCGAGCGCGCTGATGTCGTCACGGATCGGCTGGCATTGTGCAGAGGGCATCGCGTGTTCTCCTTCGTGGGCGGCGCGCTGTCGCGGCCATGCGCGACGTCGGCCGAGGAAGACTTATGCGTCCAGGCACGGCGGCTGACCATGACCGGAACAGGTCATGGCGCGGCGAACGACGACCGGGCCGCGACGGCAGACGTCCGCATCGGTTCGCGCCCGCGTCTTGCGCAAGGCACCGGGCGTGTTCTGTGAGGCCTGCCGGCCCAGCCGGCGCAGGCGCGGCTAACATCGGTCTGCAGGATTTCGCCGACCGCCACAACAATGGAGCACGACTGATGGGCCACCGCCTCTCGCAGATCGCCACGCGCACCGGCGACGACGGCACGACCGGGCTCGGCGACGGCAGCCGCACCAGCAAGGACAGCCTGCGCGTGCAGGCGATGGGCGATGTCGACGAGCTGAACTCTTCCATCGGCGTGCTGCTCGCCGAGACGGCGCTGCCCGACGAGGTCCGCGCCGACCTCGTCGACATCCAGCACGACCTGTTCGACCTCGGTGGCGAGCTGTGCATCCCGGGCTACACGATGCTGAAGGAGGCCCAGGTCGCGCGCCTCGATGCGCGGCTGGCGCACTACAACGCCGATCTGCCGCGGCTGGCGGAGTTCATCCTGCCCGGCGGCAGCCGCCCGGCAGCGCTGGCGCACGTCTGCCGCGCCGTGTGCCGGCGTGCCGAGCGCGCCATCGTCATGCTCGGCAAGGCCGAGCCGATCAACGCCGCGCCGCGGCAATACGTCAACCGGCTGTCCGACCTGATGTTCGTGCTGGCGCGCGTGCTCAATCGCGCCGCGGGCGGCGCCGACGTGCAGTGGCAACAGCGCAAGAACCAGTAGCTCACGGCAGGACGCGGCGCAGCCATTGCCGCCGCGGCGTGGCGCCGAGCGCCAGCGCCGTGCCGGCCAGCACGATGGCGCCGCCGGCGGCGAGCTGCAGCGTCAGCGGTTCGCCGAGCAGGGACGTGCCCCAGAGCGTGGCGAACAGCGGAATCAGGTAGGTGACGTTCGCCGCGCGCATGGCGCCGACGCTTTCGATCAGCCGGAAGTACAGCAGATAGGCGAGCGCGGTGCACAGCACGCCGAGCACGATCGCCGCGGCCCACACGCCCGCCGGCGGCGACTGCGCCGGCCAGGTCGCGAACGCTGCGGGCGCCAGCAGCGCCGCGGCCGCAAGCTGGCTGCCGGTGGCGGTGGCCATCGGCGGCACGCCGGCGAGCGAGCGCTTGGCGAGGTTGGCCGACAGGCCATAGAAGACCATGCCGAGCAGCGCCGCGCCGAAGGCGAGCGTCTCCGGCCATCCCGCAGCCGCAGGGTTCAGTTCGATCCGGTCGCCGACCAGAACGACGACGCCGAGGGCGCCGAGCGCGAGGCCGAGCCACTGCGAGACGCGCACACGCTCGCCGAACAGCGCGGCGATCAGCGCCGTCCACATCGGCACCGTCGCGTTCAGCACGGAGGCGAACGCGGCGGTCAGCGTGAGCAATGCATAAGTGATCAGCAGGAAGGGCACGGCGGAGTTCAGCACGCCGAGCAGGGCGATGCGGCAACCGGCCTGGCGCAGCGATCCGACGCCGCCGCGCAGCGCCAGCAGCGGCAGCAGGGCCAGGCCGCCGACGAGCATGCGCAACTCGACCAGCGCCACCGCCCCGAACTTAGGCGCGGCCAGGCGCATGAACAGGAAGCTCGAACCCCAGATCGCAGCGAGCAGCACGAGGTCGGCGAAGTCGCGCGACTTCACGATCGACGCTCGATACGGCACTGGTAGCAGTTGTACTGCGCCGAGCGCACGTGCACGTAGGCGATGTCGTCGCGCGCCAGGATTTCGGCGGCTGCCTCTTCGAGCTCGGTTGCATCGATCTGACCCCCGCTGCCGTAGACGATGCGGTCATCGCGACCGTAGCCGCGGATCAGCAGGCGCAGCCAGTCGCGGAACATGCGCGGCGGCGACTCCTCGTCAACGTACCGGGCGCATGGGCGGGCATGCAGGAAGATCGGCCCGCATTCCGCATACGGCTGCAGCGACGGGAAAGGCCGGTAGGCGAGCACCAGATAAGGCTCGCCGGCCGCGATCTCCGTCAGGCAGTGGCGGCAGGGTATGTGGCTGCCGTCGCTGATTCGCTGCTCGGGCGGTTGTCCGTTCGCGTCGACGCCGCCGGCCTGCAGGCGGCGCACTTCGTCAGTCGGCAGGGCGATGAAACGTAGTCCGTGCATGGGAGCCTCGCAGCGGCAGGTTTGGGCAGGTGTGCAATGGCGCTCAGGTCAGTTGCAGCGCTTCGGCGCGGCTTTCGAGCGCGAGCAGCTTTTCCTTGCGATGCAGACCGCCGGCGTAGCCGGTCAGTGTGCCGTCGCGACCGATGATGCGGTGGCAGGGCACGACGATGCCGATCGGGTTGGCGCCGACGGCGGCGCCCACGGCGCGCACGGCGCTCGGCCGGCGGATCGCGGCGGCGATTTCGCCGTAGGTCGATGTGCTGCCGAAGGGCACCGCGAGCAGCGCGCGCCAGACCGCCTGCTGGAAGTCGGTGCCGCGCGGCGCCAGCGGCAGGTCGAAGCGCGTGCGTCGGCCTTCGAAGTACTCGGCCAGTTGCGCGCGTGCCCTGGCGAGCACTGGCTCGCTGTCGGCATGCTGCCAGTCGGGCTGGCGCGGCCGGTCGTGCTTGCCTCCGGGGAAATGCACGCCGGTCAGCGCGCCATCTTCCGCGGTCAGCAGCAACGTGCCGAGCGGACTTTCCATTTCCGTGTACAGCGTCGTCATCATTGCGTCTCCAGTCCGGACCACAGGTGCATCACCGCGTAGGCGCGCCACGGCCGCCACAGCTCCGCAAGCTGCGCGATGCGCGCCGCGCGTTTGTCCTTCAGCGCCCTGATCACGCCGACGTCGCCGGCAGGGAAGGCGTCGGGCCAGTGCAGCGCACGCATGGCGATCGCCTGCGCCGTCCACTCGCCAATGCCGGGCAGCGCGCGCAGCCTGTCGAGCGTGCCTTCGACATCGACATGCGGCGCCAGCGTGATCTGGCCGTCGGCCACCGCCCTGGCCAGCGCAACGATCGCCCGCGCGCGCGCGGCGATGACGCCGAGCTGCGCGATTTCCGCCGGCGCGACAACGGCCAGCCGGGCCGCGGACGGGAACAGCATCGACACGCCCGCGAACGGCGTGTCGATCGGTGCGCCGAAACGCTCGAGCAGCCGTCGCCCAAGCGTGCGCGCTGCCTTGACGCTGACCTGCTGGCCGAGGATCGTGCGCACCGCCGTCTCGAATCCGTCGAAAGCGCCCGGCAGCCGCAGGCCCGGACGCGCCGCGGCGAGTTCGCCGAGGCCTGCGGCGACGGCGTCGGGCTGGCAGTCGAGATCGAAGGCGTGTTTGCAGGCGGCCAGCACGCGAGGCAACGCCGGCGCCAGACGCGCGTCGATACGCACTTCGATGCCGGCGCTGCGTGCCGCCGGTCGCACTTCGATCCAGCCGCTGCGGGGCGTGCCATCGGGCCCGGCCACGGCGAGCGAGCGGCTCAGCCGTCGGCCTTCGATCTGCTCGGCACCGTCGAGCGCCCGTGCGGCGAAGAACGCGAGCAGCCGCGCGTAGTCGAAAGGCGCCCGCGTGGCGAGCAGGAAGCGATGGAAATCCACCGCCGACGGCCGAGCCGCCGTCCGGCGCAGTGCGGTCGGCTGCAACCGATAACGTGCGGCGAACAGCGTGTTGAAGCGGCGTACGCTGCCGAATCCGGCGGCGAGCGCGACCTCGGTGACGGGCATCTGCGTGTCGGTGAGCAGCCGCTTGGCAAGCAGCAGCCGTGCCGTCTGCGCATAGGCGACGGGCGTGACGCCGTATTCGGCCGCGAAGACGCGACGCAGGTGGCGGTCGGTGACGCCGAGGCGGCGCGCTACGGCGTCAAGGCCGCCTTCGCCGGCCAGGCCATCGTCGATCAGGCTCGCCGCGGCGCCCGCCAGCTGGCGCGACGCGTCGATCAGCGCCAGTCCCGGGGCGAGTTCCGGCCGGCACAGCAGGCACGGCCGGAAGCCGGCGCCCTCGGCGGCGGCGGCGCTGGCGAAGTAGCGCTGGTTCTCGCGCCGCGCCGGCCGCGCGCCGCATACCGGCCGGCAGTAGATGCGCGTGCTGGTGATGCCGACGAAGAAGCGGCCGTCAAAGCGCGAGTCGCGCGCCCGGATGGCGCGGAAGCAGGCCTCGGGATCGAGATGCATGGCCGCACTATGAACGAATCGGCAAGACACCGCTCGCCGTTTTCGGACATCGTTGTGCGACCGGGCGGCCGCCGGCGCTTACTTGCCGGAAACGTTGGCGGCATGCAGCCGGCGGCCGCGCACGCCCGCGGCGAGGCGATCGAGCAGACTGACGCTGTCTTCCCAGCCGAGGCAGGCGTCGGTGATCGACTGGCCGTAGACCAGCGGCCTGCCGGGCACCAGGTCCTGCCGGCCACCGACGAGATGGCTCTCGACCATCACGCCGACGATGCGCGCCTCGCCGCCTTCGAGCTGCGCGGCGATGGCATCGGCCACGGCCAGCTGGTTCTCGTGCTTCTTGCTTGAATTGGCGTGCGAGGCATCGATCATCAGGCGCTGCGCCAGGCCGTTTTTCGCCAGCTCCTGGCACGCGGCCTCGACGTTCGCGGCATCGAAGTTGGGCAGCCGGCCGCCGCGCAGGATGATGTGGCAGTCCTCGTTGCCCTTGGTCGAGACGATCGCCGAGTGGCCGCCCTTGGTCACCGACAGGAAATGATGCGGCTGCTGCGCGGCGCGGATCGCCTCAGCGGCGATGCGCACGTTGCCGTCGGTGCCGTTCTTGAAGCCGACCGGGCACGACAGACCGGAAGCCAGTTCGCGGTGGACCTGGCTTTCGGTCGTGCGGGCGCCGATCGCGCCCCAGCTCACCAGATCGGCGATGTACTGCGGCGTGATCATGTCGAGGTACTCGCAACCCGCCGGCAGGCCCAGGGCGTTGATCTCCATCAGCAGCTCGCGCGCCACGCGCAGCCCGTGGTTGATGCGGAAGCTGCCGTCCAGATCAGGGTCGTTGATCAGGCCCTTCCAGCCGACCGTGGTGCGCGGCTTCTCGAAGTACACGCGCATCACGATCTCGAGATCCTCGCCCAGCCGGTCGCGCTCGGCCCTCAGCCTGCGCGCGTAATCGAGGGCCGCCCTGGGATCGTGGATCGAGCAGGGGCCGATCACCACGATCAGCCGGTCGTCCATGCCGTGCAGGATGGCGTGCAGTGCCGAGCGCGCGTTGAAGACGACCTGGCCGACCTCCTCGGTACAGGGAAACTCGCGGATCAGGTGTGCCGGCGGCGACAACTCCTTGATCTCGCGGATGCGCAGGTCGTCGGTCATGTAGCGCATGGGTCTGGCTCCGTCCACGGTGTGCTCCTGTGTTCTGCTCCGCGCCACCTGGCGAAAAAAAACCGCCAGGTGCGAGGCCTGGCGGTTGGGGTCGATTCGGTGGGTTCGTCTACGCGCGCCGGTCGACTCTTTCCGCCAGTGGCCGGAAAAAGCCGTAAAAGAAGAAGAAAAAGCGACGCGACATATCGGTTGATACCCTGACTCGTAGCGGACTGTACCGAATCGATCGCACTGCGGCAAGCCGCCTCAGAAACGGTAGCGCAGGCCGATGTTGGCCCGATTGTTCAGGCCGGCGCCGTAGAAAGTCTCGGCTTCGCCGGCGGCCTCGGTCACCTGATAGCCGCCGAACAGCGACATCGACGGCGACCACAGGTAATTGACCTGCACGCCGAGGTCGAGCGCACGGCCGCGCCCGGTCATCAGTCCGTCGAGCGCGAAGGCCAGCTTCCAGCGCGGCGACCAGTGGCCGGTGCCGGCCACATGCAGCAGCGGCAGCGCGCCGAAGCTCTGCCGTTCGGCGCCGAGCGGCACCGGGCGCAGCCCAACCGAGGTGTCACGCAGGTTCGTCGACAGGCCGAACTTCATCGCCCAGTTGGCCTCCGCAAGCAGCGTGTAGCGGTAGGTCGCCCGCACCGGGTCGATGTTCCACCCCGCCATGGCGTCGATGCCGCCGAGCGTCAGCGGCGGCGCGCCGGTGCCGCTGCTGAGTATGCGCAGTTCATGCGCGCCGAGCCCGGCGGCGGCTTCGAGGCGCAAGGACAGCGACGGCGGCGCCCAGCGTGTGGCCAGCAGCGATTGCTCGGCCTGCGGGTCGCCGACCAGGCCGTACATCAGCGGAGTGCTCGTCGACCGGCTTGGCTCCGCTGCAAAGGCCGCGGGCGCAGTGACAAGCACGGCGAGGAAGAACCAACGTGATGGGGTGCGCATGACCTGCTCCTTCCGACCCCTGAACAGCCGCAAGCGTCACGGCTATTTCACGCCGCCGGGCGGCGTTTGCCAAGGCTTCGGACGGATGAACTTCGGCCCTGTGGCGCCGACGACGCGCCGGGGCGTCAGGGAACGAAGAAATAGACGGTGACGTGGAAGAACACCGGCGCCGCAAAGGTCAGCCCCTCGAGCCGCTCCAGCGCCCCGCGCGACAGCGCAACTCCCTGATCCCATTGGCGTTCGCCCAGGCTTCGCTTGACCGAAGCCAGCACCAGCCCGCCCATGAAGCCGGCAAAGACGATGGTTGTCGCCATCAGCGCCGCTTGCCACCATGTGAAAGGTGTCATCCACCAGAGCAGTGTGCCGGCGACGCTGGCGGCGACGGCGCCGATCAGCACGCCTTCGCGGCTCTTGTTCGGGTTCGAGCGCAGCGGCGTGCGGCCGAAGCTGGCGCTGGCCATCACGGCGAACAGGTCCGACATCTGCAGCACGAGCAGGAAGTACAGCAGCAGCAGCGGCCCGCGGCCCTCGTAGCCGGGCGGCTCGAGCGTGGCGATGGCCGGCGCGTGCGACACGCAGTAGACGCTGAGCATCAGTCCCCACTGCACCTTGGCCACCCGCTGCAGGTACAACTCGGTGTCCTGCCGCCAGGCCATGATCACCGGCAGGATCAGGAACAGGTAGACCGGGATGAACACGGCGTACATGCCGTACCAGCCACTGGCGACCAGCACGTACTGCACCGGGATCACCACATAGAAGGCGACGATCAGCGCGAGGTGATCGGCCGGCTTGATCGGCGTCAGCGCGACGAACTCGCGCAGGGCGAAGAACGAGGCCAGCGCGAAGATCACTGCCAGCGCGGCTTCGCCAAGGGCAAAGCCGATCGCGAACAGCAGCACGATCAGCCACGAGGCATGGATGCGCGAGTTCAGCTGGCCGATCCAGGTGAGCTTGACGGCGTCGGTCGTGCGTATCGTCAGCCACGCCACCAGGCCGCTGGCGGTGGCGAACAGCAGCACCAGGCCGCCGAGCACGAGCAGGAAGGTCTGCTGCAGGGTCAGTTCCATCGTTGGCCCCGGTTCAGCCGGCCAGCGCGACCACGGCGTCGCGGGCGCGCTCGAGGAAGCTGTCCTTGGTTTCGCCTTCGATGCGCGCCAGCGGCGCGCCGAAGCGCACCGTGCAGATCGTCGGCACCGGCAGCAGCGCGCCCTTGGGCATGCTGCGATGGAGGTTCTCGATGTAGACCGGAACCAGCTCCACCGTCGGGAAAGCCGTCGCCAGGTGATACAGCCCGCTGCGGAACGGCCCGGGCAGGCGCTGCGGTGTGCGCGTGCCCTCGGGAAAGATGATCAGCGAAAAGCCGTTGTCCAGCGCCTCGCGCAGCGGCTGCAGCGGATCGGCATCGGGGTCGTCGCGGGCGCGGTCGATCATCACCACGTTCAGTTCGTCGCGGGCGATGCGGCCGCGAATGCCGCTGCGATCCCAGTAGTCCTTGGCCGCCACCGGCCGCGTGTTGGCGCGCAGCTCGCGCGGCAGCGCCGCCCACAATACGACCGTGTCCATGTGGCTGGTGTGATTGGCAAAGTAGATGCGCTGCACCGCGCTCGGCGCGCAGCCGATCCAGCGCGGATACGCGCCCACCAGCAGGCGCACCAGCCAGACGATCGGAGGCAGGAAGCGGAACGGAATCGGCATTTTCTCGCCGGCCGCGTCTTCGTGCGCGGCTACTTGAGGGCCGATTATGCCGGCCCGGCGGGATGAGGCCTGATCTTGCGCAAGCCTGCGTGCCGCAGGCCGTGGCTATTCGCGTTCGCCGCGCGAATCGGCGGCAACGGCGGCCGATGCGCTGAACTCGGCGATCAGCTCGAGCAGCGCCTCCTGCGCCACCGGCTTCGTCAGATAGCGGACGAAGCCCGCGGCCAGGCCGCGTTCGACCTCGTCGGGCATGGCGTCGGCCGTCACCGCCACCACCGGGATGGCCCGCGTCTGCGGGTGACCGCGCAGTTTGCGCAGGATGGCGAACCCGTCCATCTTCGGCATGTGGATGTCGAGCAGGATCAGCGCCGGCTGATGACTGCGCGCGACCTCGATCGCTTCGGCGCCGTCGTCGGTGGTGAACAGCTTCACGTTCGGATAGGCGGCGAGCATGCCGCGCATCACCTCGAGGTTGACCACGTTGTCCTCGACGTAGAGCAGGCGGATCGGCTGCCCGGTCAGCGCCGGGCGCGGCACAAGGTGCAGGTCGTGCACGGCAGCGGCTGCCGCCCGCGGCAGATCGATCCAGAACGACGAACCTTGTTCGGTCACCGACTCGGCGCCGATCCGGGCGTGCATCAGCTCGGCAAGCTGCTTCGACAGCGCCAGCCCGATGCCGGTGCCGTCGATGCCGCGCGCCTCGACGCCGAGCCGCTCGAACGGCTGGAACAGCGAGTCCAGCTTCTCCGGAGCGATGCCGATACCGGTATCGGTGACGGTCAGGCGCAGGCGGTCGGCCTCGGGCGCGCTGCACGTCACCGTGATGCGACCGCCATCGGGCCGGTTGAACTTGACGGCATTGGACAGGAAGTTGACCAGGATCTGGCGCAGCCGCGTGCTGTCGACGAGGGCCGCCGCGGACTCGTCCAGGCCTGACAGCGCCAGCTGCACGCCGCGCTCCTCGATCAGCGGCTGCACGATGCTCACCGCCTCGCGCACGATGGGCGCCACCGCCTGCGCCTCGATGCGCAGCGGCAGGCGGCCGACCTCGATGCGCGACAGGTCGAGCAGCTGTTCGATCAGTTCGAGCAGGTGATCGCCGGCGCGGCGGATTTCCCTCGCCCAGGTGCGCTGCCGCTCGTTCGGGTTCGACAGCTCGAGGATCTGCGCGAAGCCGAGAACGGCATTCAGCGGCGTGCGCAGCTCATGGCTCATGCGCGACAGGAATTCGCTCTTGGCCCGGCTCGCCCGCTCGGCGCGCGCGGTCGCCTGCGTCAGTTCGGCCGTTCGCTCGCGCACGCGGCGCTCCAGCGTCTGCGTCAGGTCGCGCAACGCTTCACGCGCCTGCCGGCTCTCGGTGATATCGACGAACGATCCCATCAGGCACAGCGGCTCGCCCTGGGCGCCGCGCACCAGCGAGGCGAGCAGCTCGGCGTCGAAGTGCGAGCCGTCGCCGCGCCGCGCGCGCAGTTCGCCGCTCCAGGCGCCGTGTTCGAGCAGCTTGCGAAGCACTTCGGCGCACTGCTCGGGTTCGACCCAAAAACCGCTGGTCGACGTTCCCAGCACCTGGTCCTCGTCGACGCCCCACATCCGGCAGAACGCAGGATTGACATAGGTGACCCGGCCGTCGGTGTCGGCAAGCACGATGCCGGCCAGCGAACTGGCCATCGCCGCTTCCTTGATGCGCAGATTCTCTTCGGACTGCCTGCGCTCGGAGATGTCGAACCAGGCGCCGACCACCTCCACCGCGACCCCGGCCTGGTCGTGGATCACGCGCAGGCTGTCGCGCACCCAGACGTAGTGCCCGTCCTTGTGCCGGATCCGGTACTCGTGGGCGTACTGGCCCGCTTTGAGAAGGCGGTCCGTAGCGGCGGCAGCCTCGGCACGGTCGTCGGGGTGAACGTGATCGAACCACCAGTCGGGCGCCCGCACCTCGGCCAAGGTGTAGCCGAGGATCCGGCCGATGTTCTCGCTGACTTCGGCCGTTTCGAGGCGGCCGTCGGCGAGGCGCAGCGAATACAGCACGATCGGGCTGGTCTGCATCAGGTGCTGCAGCCGCTGCACGGTCGAGCGCAACTGCTGCTCGGCGTCGTTGCGCGCGGCGCGGTCGCGCAGCGCGCGCAGGCCGTAGGCGATGTCGCTGGCCAGTTCGGTCAGGAAGCCGACCTCGCTGGCATCGAAGGCGTCGGGCTCGACGCAGTAGATGTTCAGCGCGCCGAAGCAGCGGCCATCATCGGCAATCAGGGGCAGGGCGATCGACGACGCATAGCCGCTTTGCCGAGCCGCCTCGCGCCACGGCGCAAAGCGCGGGTCGGCGCCGATGTCGCAGGCGATCGAGGGGCGACGCTCGCGGATGGCGGTGCCGGTCGGCCCGCGGCCGAACTCGTCGTCTGCCCAGGAGACGCGGAGGGTGTCGAGGTAGCCCGCATCGAATCCGGCCGCGGCGACCGGCCGCACGCTGCGCGCCGCGTCGTCCTGCGCCATGCCGATCCAGCTCATCCGGTAGCCGCCGAAATCGATGATCAGCCGGCAGACCTCTTGCAGCAGTTCGGTTTCGTCGCTCGCGCGGACCAGGACCTGGTTGCACTCGGTGAGCGTGCGCAGCGCGCGGTTGGCGCGCCGCAGTTCGCGCTCGGCACGCCGCTGCTGCGTGACATCGTGGGCCAGCACGAGTTCGGCGCGCCGGCCGTCGATGTCGATCGTGTGTGAGCTGATCTGCACGTCGATCACGCTGCCGTCGTGGCGGCGGTGCCGCCAGACGCCGGCCCGGTCGGCCTTGCCATCCTCGACGCGCGCCACGTTCTCGAGTAGACGCGGCACGTCCTGCGGCGGCCGGATATCGGCGATGGTCATCGCCAGGAACTCGTCGCGGCCGTAGCCGTAATGGGCCACGGCGGCGTCGTTGACGGCGAGGAAGCGCAGCGTCTGCAGGTCGTACACCCACATCGGATGCGGGTTGGCCTCGAACAGCTCCCGGTAGCGCCGCTCGCTGTCGCGCAGCGCGGCCTCCGCCTGCTTGCGCTCGGTGATATCGCGGCCAACCGACTGGAATTCGACAAGATCGCCGGCGGCGCCGAACAGTGGCACGTCGGTCCACAGGAAATGCCGGACCGAACCGTCGGCGGCGAACACCGGATGCTCGTAGCTGATCGTGCGCGGGTCGGCCGCAAGTTCGGCGATGAAGCGCGCCAGGCCGACCCGCTCTTCTTCCGGCACGAAATCCAGCCATTTGCGCCCGGTGGCTTCGCGTTCATCGAGCCCGAACATCGAGCGGTAGCCGGCGTTGGTGAACGTGAGCGTCGTGTCCGGCAGCCAGCGGCAGACGGCGTCGCTCTGCGCCTCGACCATCGCCCGGTAGCGTGCCTCGCTGTCGCGCAGGCGCTGCTCGACGCGCTTGCGCGCGTCGATATCCTTGATCGTGCCGACCATGCGCAGCGGCCTGCCCCCGGCATCGCGCGAGATGACGCGGCCGCGTCCCAGCACCCAGTGCCAGTGGCCATCGGCGCGGCGCAGGCGGTGCTCGCAGGAGAAGACCTCGCTACGCCCCTGCAGATGTTCGTTCAGGGCGCAGAGCACGGTCTCGCGCTCGTCCGGGTGCAGCCGCGATTCCCAGCCGGCCAGCGCAGGCGCGAGCGCGTCGGTGCCTTGGCCGAGCAGGCTCGCCCAGCCGCTGCTGTACTCGATGCGGCCGGAGGCGACGTCGTAATCCCACAAGGCTTCGCCGGCGGCTGCCATCGCCAGGCGGAAGCGCTCCTCGCTGCGCGCCAGCTCCGCCTCCGATCGGCGCAGTTCGGCGATTGTCCGCTGCAGCGACGCCGTCATGCCGTTGACGGCGTCGGCGATCGCGTCGAGCGCGTCCGGCCGCCAGCGACCGGTCCGCGGCCTGGCCAGCTGCAGCTGCCCGTGGCTCGCGGCGCCCGGCTGCAGGCCGCGCACGAACTCGGCGATGCGCGTCAGGTGGCGCGTCACCAGCGCCTGGAACAGCAGCAGCAGGAACGCGGCGACGAGCAGCGTCTTGATCGCATTGGCGGCCAGCACCAGCAGCAGGCGGTCCCAGATGCGCGCCAGCACGCGATCGACGCTGGCGACGACGTGCAGGTTGCCGATGGTCAGCTGCTGGCCGCGATGTTCGCGCAGCAGCGGGATCTGCGTGCTGACCGTGCGCATCGACTGCGCCTGGCCGGCCGACCAGCGCAGCGTGCCGTCGACGGCGACGCCGATGAACTCGACATCCGGCAGCTGCAGCAGGCCGTCGAGCTGGGTCTGCACCTGTTCGCGGTCCGACACCCACACGCTGTCGACCAGCGACGGCAGGTAACTGCGACCGATGAAGTCAAAGGCGCGGTTGATCTGCTCGATGTCGCGCCGGTAATCGGCATGCAGTTCGACCGCGGTGATGATCGCCGTGATCAGCGAACTGAACAGGACCAGTGCCACGATCAGGCGCTTGGCCAGGCCGTTACCGCTGATGACGGCGGCGCGCAGCAAGCCGGTTCGCAACGAACTCATGCCGGATCCAGCGGCGCCAGGATGCGCTGGTGCAGCCGCTGCCAGGTGCCGTCGCGCCGCGCCTCAGCCAGCGCCTCGGCCAGCGGTGAGACCAGCGCCTGGTGCCGGCGGTGCAGGTAGGTGAACATCGGCACGCGCAGCAGCGGCGGTTCGAGCTCACGCAGCGACAGGCCGGCGCGGCGCGCGAACCACAGGCCGACCCAGCGGCTGTTCAGGATTACGTCGGCGCGGCCGTTGGCCAGCAGCGCCAGCAGCAGTTCGTTGTCGCGCACGGTGGTGACGTTCGTCGAGCCGGCAAGCTGCCGTTCGAGGATCTTGTAGCCGGTGATGTGCGCGACGCTGTAGCGGGCGAGGTCGGCCCAGCGCTGCACGTCGACGTCGGCGCGCAGGGTGAAGGCGACGAAGTCGTTTTCGAGCAGCGGCTGCGGCACCCGCACCAGGTTCGGGTAATCCTTCTCCAAACCCGGCGCGCGGAACATGTCGCCGTCCTCGATTCCGGCATTGGCATTGACCAGCGCACGCTCCGGCGGCAGCGACAGCACGGCGAGGTCGTGACCGATGCGGCGCAGGGCCTCGCGCAGCAGTTCCTCGGCGAAGCCGGGGCCGTTTGTCGTCGTGGTGAAAGGTTCGCGCGCGCCGGTGGCCAGCGTCAGCCGCGGCTGCGCCGCGTGCGCTAGAGCCGGCGTGGCCGCGAACAAGCCAAGGCCGATCAGCGCACGGCGCCGCTGGCTCAAGGTGTCTTGGGTCAAGAGCAGTGCTGAGGCAAGTTCGAACTGGCCCGATGCTACGCGGATGTACGGAGCGGCCGATCATCCGAATAGTTGCCGAACGTCGTAGACGCCCGCGCTTCAGCCAGTACCGCCCACGGTAAGGCCCTCGATGCGCAGCGTCGGCTGGCCGACGCCCACCGGCACGCTCTGCCCGTCCTTGCCGCAGGTGCCGATTCCGGAATCGAGCTTCATGTCGTTGCCGATCATCGTCACCCGCGTCAGCGCGTCCGGGCCATTGCCGATCAGGGTCGCGCCCTTCACCGGTGCCGTGATGCGGCCGTTTTCGATCAGGTAGGCCTCGGCCATGCTGAAGACGAACTTGCCGTTGGTGATGTCGACCTGGCCGCCGCCGAAGTTGCTGGCATAGATGCCCTTCTTCACCGAGCGCACGATCTCCTGCGGATCGGCATCGCCGCCGAGCATGCAGGTGTTGGTCATCCGCGGCATCGGCAGGTGAGCGAACGATTCGCGCCGGCCGTTGCCGGTCGGCCGCACGCCCATCAGGCGGGCGTTCAGCGTGTCCTGCATGTAGCCGCGCAGGATGCCGTCCTCGATCAGCACGGTGCGTTCGGTCGGCGTGCCCTCGTCGTCGATCGACAGCGAACCGCGCCGGTCGGGCAGCGTGCCGTCGTCGATCACGGTCACGCCTTTCGAAGCCACGCGCTGGCCGATGCGGCCGGCGAACGCGCTCGAACCCTTTCGGTTGAAATCGCCTTCCAGACCGTGGCCGACCGCTTCGTGCAGCAGGATGCCCGGCCAGCCCGGCCCGAGCACCACGCTCATCACGCCCGCCGGCGCCGGCCGCGCCGCCAGATTGGCCAGCGCCATGTCCACCGCCGTGGCCACGTACTGCTGCAGCACGCCGTCGTCGAAGTAGGCCAGGTCGACGCGGCCGCCGCCGCCGGCGAAGCCCTGCTCGCGGCGTCCGTTTTCCTCGACGATCACGGTCAGCGACAGGCGCGACAGCGGCCGCACGTCGGCGGCGATCAGTCCGTCGGCGCTGCGCTCCAGCCGCGCCACCAGCACGACCTCGTAGTCACCGGCCAGGTTGGCCATCACCTGCTTCACGCGCGGGTCGCGGGCGCGGGCCATGGTTTCGACGCGCTCGAGCAGGCGGATCTTCTCCGCCGCCTGCAGCGCCGCCACCGGGTCCACGGCGGCATACAACGGTGCCGCCGAACGCGGCTGAAGCTGTCCGCTTACCCGGGCCGCACCGCCGCCGGCGCGGGCGATGGCCCGTGCCGTGGTCGCGGCCTCGCGCAGTGCCGCCGCAGACAGGTCGTCGGAATAGGCGAAGGCCGTGCGCTCTTCGCTGACCGCGCGCACGCCCACACCCAGTTCGATGTCGAAGCTGCCGCTCTTGACGATGCCTTCCTCGAGCGCGAACGATTCGCTGCGCAGGTACTGGAAGTACAGGTCGGCGAAATCGGCGTCGTGTTCGAAGATCAGGCCGAGCGCCTGCCGCAGCGCCCGTTCGTCGAGGTCATAGGGTTCGAGCAGTAGCTGGCGGGCGGTGGCAAGGCGATCGATGGGGGCGTCGGCGGGTTTCATCGAGGCGTGAACGAGGAAAGGGGCACCGCAAGCAGTGCCGTCGGGACGGGTAGCCGCAGTTTACTTGCCGCCGTCGCGCGCTCAGCGGGCTGCTTCCCGCTGGCGCCTGAAGGATTCGCCCTTGGGGCGTCGGCCGTCCGCTCGACCCTGACGGTCGCCGGGTCACGTCGCGGCCGCGGGCGGGGCCGGCGGCGCGGGCCGCGCATCTGCCGCCGTGCACCCGGCGTGGCCGGGCGCCGACGCCGCGTCAGTGCTCGATCCAGTAAATCCGGTTCGACTCCAGTGGTACCTGGGCCTGCGGATGCTGCGGCACGAGCCGCGCGGTGAAATCCGACGCCGGCCGCCGGGTGCTGACGCTGGCGCGGAACAGCACGCCATTGACGGCGCCCGGCACGGGGCCGGCCGCCTGCATCGGGAACAGTGTGGCCGGCTCGCTGTCGGTCGGTTCGGCGTACAACTGAGCGGCCACCGCTTCGGTCGGCAGGTCGCCGAGGTACACCGGCAGCGAGAATCTCCAGCCGTCGTCGCTTGCGGTCACCTCCAGGCGGCCGGTGTGCACCTCGTTCCACCGATGCCGGATCTGTCGCTCCCACTGCCACATCGACCGGGCCAGCGCGCCGCCGTCGGCGGCGCGTTGCGCGTAATCGGCGGCCGCAGGCAGGTAGTAGTCGCGCACGTATTCGAGCAGCATGCGATTGGTCGAGAACTGCGGCGTCAGCTGCGTCATGCTGGCGCGCAGGCGCGCGATCCACTGCCGCGGCAAGCCGCCGGGGTCGCGGCGATAGAACTCCGGCACGACCTCCCGCTCGAGCAGCCGGTACAGCGCTTCGGCTTCGCTGTCGTCGTCCTGCGGTCCGCCGATCTCGGAGCCGTTGTGCACGCCCCAGCCGACCTCCGGCGTGTAGGCCTCGGCCCACCAGCCGTCCAGTTCCGAAAGATTCAGCCCGCCGTTGACCAGCACCTTCATGCCGCTGGTGCCGCAGGCCTCCCAGGCGCGCCGCGGCGTATTGATCCAAACGTCGACGCCCTGCACCAGACGGGCGGCCAGCGCCATGTCGTAGTCCTCGAGGAAGACCGCGCGCGTGCGTACATCCTCGCGCAGGCTGAAGGCGGCCCAGTCGGAGATATAGCTCTTGCCGACTTCGTCGTGCGGATGCGACTTGCCGGCGACGATGATCTGCACCGGGCGCGCCGGATCGCTGAGCAGACGGGCCAGCCGGTCGGCGTCGCGCAGCAGCATCGCCGGTCGCTTGTACTCGGTGAAGCGGCGGGCGAAACCGAGCGTCAGCACGTTCGGGTCGAGCACGTCGCGGCTGCGCGCCAGCAGCTTGCGGTCGGCGCCGCGCTGCGCCAGCTGGTTTTCCAGCCGCCGGCGCGCGTAGTGCACCAGATCGCGGCGCGCCGCGGCGCGCATGTCCCACAGTTCCTCATCGGCGGCACTGCCGATCGCCTTGCCCAGAGGCGACGTGTCGCCCATCCAGCGCGCCTTGCCGCAGGCATGCGTCCACAGCCGGTCCGCGTGCGCCGAGTCCCAGGTCGGCATGTGCACGCCGTTGGTCACGTGGCCGATCGGCACCTCGCGCTGCGGCCAGCGCGGGAACAGTTCGCGGAAGATGCGCCGGCTCACCTCGCCGTGCAGGCGGCTCACGGCATTGATGCGGGCACAGGTGCGGGCGGCGAGGAAGGCCATGTTGAACGGCTCGTCCGGCTCGCCGCGCAGCCGGCCGAGTCCGAGCAGATGCTGCGGCGGCAGGCCGAGCTCTTCCGCATAGTCGCGTCCGTACTGCGCCAGCAGGTCGACCGGGAAGGTGTCGAATGCCGCCGCTACCGGCGTATGCGTGGTGAAGATGTTGCCGGCGCGCGTGGCCCACAGCGCCGGCCAGAAACCGACCTTGTGCTTGCGCATGAAGGCGCGGGCGCGCTCCAGCGTCACCAGCGCCGCGTGGCCCTCGTTCAGGTGGCACACCGCGGGATCCAGGCCGAGCAGTTCGAGCAGCCGCCAGCCGCCGATGCCGAGCGCGATTTCCTGCGTCAGCCGGTTCTCCTTGCCGCCGCCGTACAACTGGCCGGTGATGCCGCGGTCGGCCGGGCTGTTCAGCGGGTCGTTGGAGTCGAGCAGGTAAAGCGGCACGCGGCCGACCTGCGCCTTCCACACCAGCAGGCGCAGCGTGCGACCGGGCAGATCCACCGGGACGATCAGCCGCTGGCCGTCGCCGTTGCGCACCGGGCTCACCGGCAGTGTGTGCGGCAGGTTGGCCGGATAAAGCTCGATCTGCCTGCCGTGCGCGTCGACCATCTGCCGGAAATACCCTTCCTGGTACAGCAGGCCGATGGCGACGATCGGAACGCCCAGGTCGCTGGCCGTCTTCAGGTGGTCGCCGGAGAGCACGCCGAGGCCGCCGGAGTACACGGGCAGCACTTCGGTGATGCCGAACTCCATGCTGAAGTAGGCGATCGGCCCCTGGAAGGCCGGCGGCCGGATGTCCTCCCAAGGCGTGCGCGCGGCCAGATAGTCGTCGCACTCCTTCTGCACGCGGCGAAGCTCGGCGAGGAAGATCGAGTCCGCCGCGAGCGCCTCCAGGCGGCGTGGCGCCACGTTCTGCAGCACCAGCCAGGGATTGCGGGTGCGCTCCCACAGCTCGCCGTCGAGCATCGCCCACAGCGCGTCGGCGCCGTGGCTCCAGCTCCAGCGCAGGTCAAGGCTCAGAGGGCCCAGCGCTTCGATCGACTTGGGCAGTTCACGCAGCAGCGAATGGGTCATGCCGTCTCGGCTCTTTCGTTTTACTTGGATAAAGGGGCGCCGCGATGGCGCCTCAGGAAAACACGCGATGGCCGAGTGCCGGCAGACTGGCGCGCACCTGCGCCAGGCGCGCGGCGTCGACATCGCCGACGACGACGCCGGGGCCTTCGTCGAGCTCGCCGATGGTCTCGCCCCACGGGTCGAACAGCACGCTATGGCCGAACGTTGCGCGGCCGTTCTCGTGCCGGCCGCCCTGCGCCGGCGCCAGCACGTAGCAGAGGTTCTCGATCGCGCGCGCGCGCAGCAGCGTCAGCCAGTGCGCGCGACCCGTGGTGGCGGTGAACGCCGCCGGCACGAGGATCAGGTCGGGCCCGCCGAGCGCGCGGTACAGCTCGGGAAAGCGCAGGTCGTAGCACACCGACAGGCCGACCTTGAGCGTCGGGCCGCCGGCGGGCGCCAGTATGAAGCTGCGCACGCTGCGTCCTGGCGTGATCGTCTTTGCTTCGTCGTAGGACTCGTCGCCGGTGGCGAAGGCAAACAGATGGATCTTGTCGTAACGCGCCACGCGCGCGCCGTCGGGTCCGTAGACGAGCACCGAATTCATCACCCGGTCCGGTTGCGGCGCCACCAGCGGCACGGTGCCGCCGGCGAGCCAGATGCGGTGGCGGGCCGCGGTTTCGGCGAGGAAGTCCTGGATCGGCCCGCGGCCGTCAGCTTCGCGCACGGCGACCTTGTCGGTCTCACGGCCCATCAGGCAGAAGTACTCAGGCAGTGCCACCAGCCGCGCGCCGCGCGCGACGGCCTCATCGATCAGCGCCGCGGCATCGCGCAGGTTGGCAGCGACATCGGGCCTCGAAACCATCTGCACTGCGGCGACGCGCAGCCAGTTCGATGACGGCAATGCGGATGCGGTGCTCATGGCGAAGGCGGTGCGGCGGCAGAGCGGTCGCGCCAGCTTACCGCAGCCTCGCCTCGGCGCGCGCGCCGACCCGCGTCAGCGGCGTTCGTAGAATGCACGTCGAGCAGTTTGACGGCGAACGCAGAGGCTGCAGGTCGGCCGCGCCCCTTGAAGAAGACGGCAAGACGATGATCGATGAGCCCCTGCGCGCCGGCTGCGCGCGTGCGATGCAGCTGTCGCGGTTCGTCGCCCGTGCGCTCGCGGTCGAACTCGGCGCGCAGGCGAGCGACGACGATCGCCTCGCGCGGCTGTGCGACCTGGCGGGGCAGCCGTGGTCTGCCGCCCGCGTGCAGGCGGAATACGACGCGCTGAGCGACGGCGCCGGCGACGAGGAGGAGGCGCTGGCGCGCCGCCTGCGCCGGCTGCGCCGCCGCGTGGTGCTGGCGCTGGCCGCGCGCGACATCGCCGGTGCAGTCGATCTGGCCGAGGTCGTCGGCACGGTGACCGCCCTGGCCGAACTGGCGGTGCGCCAGGCGCTGCGGCTGCACGCCCGCCTGCTGGCGCAACGGCACGGCGTGCCTCGCTCGGCCGACGGCACGGCGCAGGACCTGCTCGTGGTGGCAATGGGCAAGGGCGGCGGCGGGGAACTGAACGTCTCCTCGGACCTGGATCTGGTGTTCGTCTACGACGAGGACGGCGAGACCGGCCCGCACGGCGAATTCGCCGAGGCGCCGCGGCCGCTGACCAATCACGAGTTCTTCGAGCGGCTCGGCAAGCGGCTGATCGCGGCGCTGTCGCAGGTGACCGGCGACGGTTTCGTCTTCCGCGTCGACATGCGGCTGCGCCCGCACGGCGATGCCGGGCCGCTGGCAGTGTCCAGCGAGATGCTCGAGGAGTACCTGCTGCGCGAGGGCCGCGACTGGGAGCGCTTCGCCTGGCTGAAGGGGCGCGTGATCTCGGCTCCGGTGTTCGCGGACGCGGCGGCATTCGAGCGGCAGCGCAGCGCGCTCGATGCGGTGGTGCGGCCGTTCGTGTTCCGCAAGTACCTCGATTTCTCCGCCATCGCCTCGCTGCGCGACCTGCACGAGCAGATCCGCGCCCAGACGCGGGCACGCTCGGCGCGCCGCGCCGGCGGCATCGACGAGCACGACGACAACGTCAAGCTCGGCCGCGGCGGCATCCGTGAGATCGAGTTCATCGCCCAGACGCAACAGGTGATCCGCGGCGGCCGCGATGCGCGCCTGCGCGACCGCGCCACGTTGCCGACGCTGGCCATGCTGGAGAGCATCGGCGTGCTGTCGGCCGCGAAGGCGCGGCGGCTCGCCGAGCACTATGTCTTCCTGCGCCGGCTCGAACACGCGCTGCAGTACGTCGACGACGCGCAGACGCATCAGCTGCCCGCCGACGACGCGGCGCTGGCCAATGTCGCGGCGATGCTGGGCATCGGGTCGGCCGCCGGCCTGCGCCGCCGTTTCGAGGAAGTCACCGAGGAGGTCGCCGCGGCCTTCGACAGCGTGTTCCTGACCTCGGCGCCGGACGAAGAGCATGCGCAGCAGGCCGGCGACGATGCGGCGCTGGCCGATCAACTGCGCGCGGCGGGAGCCAGCGACCCGGCGGCCTGCGCCTTGCGCGTGCGCGGGCTGCTCGGGGCGCGCCGCGTGCTGGCCGCCAGCAGCACCACGCGGGCGACGATCGAGCGGCTGATGATGCAGGCCATCGGCCTGCTGCCCGAGCTGCCGCGCACGGTGGCCGCCGACGAGGTGCTGGCGCGGCTGGCGCAGTTGCTCGAGGCGATAGCCGGCCGTGGCACCTACATCGCGCTGCTGGGCCAGTACCGCAGCGCGTTCGAGCGGGTGCTGCGCCTGCTGGCGGCGAGCCGCTGGGCCACCGATTATCTGGTCCAGCATCCGATCCTGCTCGACGAACTGCTCGACGAGCGGCTGACCGATCTCACCAACGCCAGCCCGGTCGACTTCCGCGGCTACGCGGCCGAGCTGCGCGCGCACCTCGACGAACTCGGCGACGACGTCGAGGGCAGGATGAACCTGGTGCGCGACGAGCATCACGCCCAGGTCTTCCGTCTGCTGGTCGCCGATCTCGACGGCCGGCTGACCGTCGAGCGGCTGGCCGACCATCTCTCCGCCCTCGCCGATGCGACGCTGGCCGAGGTGCTGCGGCAGGCGTGGCGGCACGCGCCGCGCCGGCATGTCGAGACGCCGCGCTTCGCCATCCTCGGCTACGGCAAGCTCGGCGGCAAGGAACTCGGTTACGCCTCCGACCTGGACCTGGTATTCGTCTACGACGACGACGCGCCGGAGGCGGCGCAGAACTACATCGCGCTGGCGCGCCGCATCGTGCTGTGGCTGACGACGATGACCTCCAGCGGCGTGCTGTTCGACGTCGATCTGCGGCTGCGGCCCGACGGCGACAAGGGTCTGCTGGTGGCGCCGATCGACGGCCTGGAGCGCTACGAACGGCGCGAGGGCGGCACCGGCGCCTGGACCTGGGAGCACCAGGCGCTGACCCGCGCGCGCTTCGTCGCCGGCGACGCGGCGATCGGCGAACGCTTCGAGCGGCTGCGCAACGAGGTGCTGTCGGCTGCGCGTGACCCGGACAAGCTGGCCGCCGAAGTGCTCGACATGCGCCGCCGTATGCTCGACGGGCATCCGAACCGCAGCACGCTCTTCGACCTGAAGCACGACCGCGGCGGCATGGTCGACGTCGAGTTCATCGTCCAGTACCTGGTGCTGGCGCATTCGCACCGCCAGAGGCGGCTGCTCGGCAACCTCGGCAACATCGCGCTGCTGCGCATCGGCGCCGAACTGGGGCTGATCGACGCAAAGCTCGCCGCCGAGGTCGGCGACGCCTACCGGCGCTTCCGCAAGCTGCAGCACGAACTACGGCTGAACAACGCGCAGTACGCGCGCGTGCCGGCGGGGTCGGTCGCGAAGGAGGTCGCGGCTGTGAAGGAGCTGTGGCGCGAGGTCTTCGCCACGGACGCCCCTTGACTCCGGCGTTCACATCGATCCGGCAGACGGCGCGAAACGGGTCGTCCGGTGCGCCGCAGGGCCGTCACTAATTCCATTTCTAATTCAATAAGGCACTCATAATCCAAGGCCAGGCGACGATC
>CAZDXQ010000032.1:0-42397 GCA_964509545.1 uncultured Burkholderiaceae bacterium
CTCATGCGCGAACGAACCGGAAGACACCGTCGGCGCCGGATCGCCGGTCGAGGCGGCCGTCGTGCCACAGCGCGTGCAGGTGCGCCAGCGACTCGCCCAGCGCGAAGGTGGTCTGGTGCAGGTCGAGCTCGCGCCTGAACAGCACCGGCACGATGTCGGCCGCCGTCGCCGGCTGCGCGCAGGCGGCCAGCACCTCGTCGAGCCGCGCCTGATGGTGAGCATGCTGCTGGGCAACGCGCCGGTGCAGGCCGAGAAACGGCTTGCCGTGCGACGGCAGCACCAGCGTGTCCTCCGGCAACTGCAGGTAGCGATCGAGCGAATGCAGGTACTGCGGCAGCGGGTTGCCCTCCGGCTCGACGTCGAAGACGCTGACGTTGGTCGAGATGCGCGGCAGCACCATGTCGCCGGAAACCAGCAGTTTGTCGGCGGCCGCGTACAGCGACACATGCTCGGGCGCGTGGCCATGGCCGACGATCACCTCGAAGACGCGCTTGGCGCCGTGCGGGCCGATGGCGATCGACTGGCCATGCTGGATGCGCCGGTACGACGCCGGAACCGACGGCACCAGCGTCGGGTAGTAGCCGCCGCCGCGGGCGCGCACCTTGGCCAGCGAGTCCGGATCCGACAGCCCGTGGCGGGCGAAGTGCGCGGCCGCGCGTTCGCCAGCCTCCTCGCCAAGGGCGCCGCGCGACTGCGACATCAGCCGCCCGACCGTCCACTCGGTGGCGCTCATCCACAGCGGCGCGTTCCAGCGGCGGCGCTCGCCGCCGGCGGCCAGCCAATGCGCCAGTCCGAGATGATCCGGATGGAAGTGCGTGGCGATCAGGCGCAGCAGCGGCCGGCCGTCGAAGACCGTGTCGAAGACCCGCTCCCAACCCGCCTTGGTGTCGTCGGAGGTGATGCCGCAGTCGATGATGGTCCAGCCGCGCACCCCGTCGAGTTCGTCATCGAGCAGCCACAGGTTGATATGGTCGAGCGCAAACGGCAGCCGCATGCGCACCCAGTACAGGCCGTCGCGCAGCGGTGTGGCCGTGCCCGGCGGCGGGAAGTCGGCCCAGGGATAGGCAAGTTCGTGTTCCTGCGGATTCATGCGTCGCCTGTCGTCGCGCCCGGGCGCTTCCCGACCGATACGGCCCTTGTCCTCATTTCGATCCGCCGTCGTCCGCGGCCGCGCGACGCCGCGGTTCGACTTCGTAGGCGGCCGCGATGCGGCCGTTCTGCAGCCGCACGTGCATTGGCCGCAGTCGAGCGTACGGCTCGACCTGCGCCACCTGCAGCAGCGAGCCGAGCTGGGAAGACACCAGAACCTGTCCCGCCTGCGCCGCCCGCGCCAGATCGCAGGCCTGCGTGATGCCGCGTTCGCCCATGCGCGGCTGGCCGCTGCCGGCGGCGGCCTCCTTGACTCCGGAGGCGAAGCCGAAACGCAGCAGCGGCGGCTTGCTGACCGCGGCGACCCGGCAGCCGAAGAGAATCAGCGCCGCATCGGTGGCGTCGAACCTGACGAACACCATCTCGCGCTCGTCGTGCGACAGCACTGCGGCCTTGTGGCGGCGCATCCACACGATGCACTCTTCGATCTCCGCCGCGGCGGGCTGCACCGCGACCACACAACCGACGATATGGAATGAGGCGTTCATCGTGGCGAATGTTCCTTCGCTCTGCCGCGCCGCCTTCGGCAGCGGTCCCCTCCAGCGCGGCGAAGGGTGCATTATCGTCGGTCCTGCGCCCAGGAGCCTGCCGACCGTGGCAACATCCCTTGCCGAACCCCGATGCTGAAGAGCATTCGCGACTTTTTCGAACAGAACATCGGACGGACGACCGCGGCGGAGGAACCGCAACGGCTGCAGCTGGCCACGGCGGCGCTGCTGGTCGAGGTGGTCCGCGGCGACGGCGACATCGCCCCGGCCGAGCGCGCCGCGCTGCTTGCCGCCATCGACGCCAAGTTCGGGCTGGCGCCGGCCGAAGCCGCGGCGCTGGTCGACCTGGCCGAGCAGGAAAGCCGGCTGGCCAACGACTACTACCAGTTCACCTCGCTGATCAACCGCAGCTTCTCGCAAGCGCAGAAGCTGCGGCTGATCGAGATGATGTGGCAGGTGGCCTACGCCGATTCCACCCTCAGCGCCAACGAGCAGCACGTGCTGCGCAAGGTCGCCGAACTGCTGCACGTGCCGCACGGCGACTACATCGCGGCCAAGATGCGGGCCCGCGATGCGCCCCCCGGCTGACCGTCGAACGCGACGCGGCCGCTGACGCCGCGCCGGTCCCGCATCAGCTGTCGCCGCCGACCAGATCGAGCAGCGCTGCGCCGTAGTTGTCCAGCTTGCGTTCGCCCAGCCCGGGAATCGCGCGCAGCGCCTCGATTCGGGCCGGCCGCGCCTGGGCGATCGCGCGCAGCGTGCTGTCGTGGAACACGACGTAAGCCGGGACGCCGTGCGCCTTCGCGACCTGCGCTCGCCATGCGCGCAGCCGGTCGAACAGCGCCGCGCCCGCCGCATCCAGCGTTGAATCGACGACCGCCCGTGCCTTCTTCTCGCGGCCGCGGGCGGAAGCGACCTGCCGGCGCAGTTCGATCCGGCGCTCGCCACGAAGCACGGTGCGGCTGGCCTCGGTTAGCCGCAGCACGTTGAAGCGCTCGTAATCGACGTCGACCAGATGCTGCGCCACCAGCTGGCGCAGCAGCAGCCGCCACTCGGCCTCGGCGACCTCGGCGCCGATACCGAACGTGCTGAGGCGGTCATGGCCGAACTTCTGCACCTTTTCCGTGTGCTTGCCGCGCAGCACGTCGATGATGTGGGTGGCGGCGAAGCCGAAGCCGCCCGCCTGCTGGCAGCGGTAGATGCACGACAGCAGCTTCTTCGCGTCCTCGCTGGCGTCGCGCACCTGCGGCGGCGCCAGGCAGTTGTCGCAGTTGCCGCAGGGCCGGCTTTCCTCGCCGAAGTAGGCGAGCAGCCGCACGCGCCGGCAGTCGGCCGCCTCGGCCAGCCCGAGCATGGCGTCGAGCTTGGCGGTGGACAGCCGCTTGTAGGTCTCGTCGGCCTCGGACTGCTCGATCAGCCGCCGCTGCTGCACCACGTCGGCCAGACCGTAGGTCATCCAGGCGTCGGCAGGCTCGCCGTCGCGGCCGGCACGGCCGGTTTCCTGGAAGTAGCCCTCGATGCTCTTCGGCATGTCCAGATGGGCGACGAAGCGAACGTTCGGCTTGTCGATGCCCATGCCGAAGGCGATCGTGGCCACGATCACCTGCCCGTCCTCGGCCTTGAAGCGGCGCTGATTCTCCGCCCGCGCCGGAGCGGTCATGCCGGCGTGGTAAGGGGCAGCGGCAATGCCGTGACCGGCGAGGAAGGCGGCGACTTCCTCGACCGTATTGCGAGCAAGGCAGTAGACGATGCCCGAGTCGCCCGGGTGCTCGTCGCTGATGAAACGCAGCAGTTGTTCGCGCGGCTCGCGCTTTTCGACGATTCGGTAGCGGATGTTCGGCCGGTCGAAGCTGGCGACGAACAAACGCGCATCGACGAGCAGCCTGTCGACGATCTCGCGCCGCGTCGGCACGTCGGCGGTGGCGGTCAGCGCGATCCTCGGCACCTGCGGCCAGCGGTTGCGCAGCAGCGAAAGCTGGCCGTACTCGGGACGGAAATCGTGGCCCCACTGCGACACGCAGTGCGCCTCGTCGATGGCGAACAGCGCGATCGTGCACTCGTCGAGCAGCCGCTGGCAGCGCTCGGTCAGCAGCCGCTCCGGGGCGATGTACACGAGGTCGAGTTCGCCGCGACGCATCGCCCCTTCCACCGCTGCCGCCTCGCGCGCCGCCAGCGTCGAATTGAGGAACGCCGCGCGCACCCCGAGCTCGCGCAGTGCCGCGACCTGGTCGGCCATCAGCGCGATCAACGGCGAGATCACGATGCCGATGCCGTCGCGGGCGAGCGCCGGGATCTGGTAGCAGACCGACTTGCCGCCGCCGGTGGGCATCAGCACCAGCGCATCGCTGCCGGCGACCACGTGCTCGATCACTTCGCGCTGGAAGCCGCGGAAGCTCGCGTAGCCGAAGACATCGCGCAGGATCGACTGCGCATCGCGCCCTTTCATGGGCGGCGAGGTTAGCAACTGCGCGCCAGCCGATGGCACCGCCCCTCCCGCGCCACTGCCGGATGACCGCCCACCTGCGACGGACTGCAGATCCGCGGGTCCGAAGCGCACGCCGCCGGGCGGCGCGCGACGCTACGATCGGCAGCAATAAAGGAGCCCTGCCATGCCCGCCGAGGCCATCGCACCGCAAGTCGAACCATCGAGCACCGAGTACAGCGCCATCTGGGTCGCCTACGCGCTGCAGGCCACCGGCGCCCTCGGCTTCGTCTTCGGCCCGCTGATCGGACTGGTCATCAACTACGTCCGCCGCGACGCCGCCGACGCCGGTTTCATCGCCTCGCACCACCGCTGGCTGATCCGCACCTTCTGGTGGACTGCGTTGGGCTACCTCGCCTGCCTGGTTGTGATCGTCGCCGGCGCCTGGCCGATCGTCGGCGAACTGGTCCGCGAGGCGATCCGCGCCGGCGGCCAACTGCGCGAGTTCAGCTTCAGCATCGCCTGGGAATCGATCTTCGCCACGGTCGGCGCGGCGATGCTCGGCGGACTCGGCATGCTCGCCGTCTGGGTCTGGAACATCTACCGGATCCTGCGCGGCGGCTTCCTTCTCGCCGACCGCCAGCCCACGCCGTAGTCCCGTCGGGCCAGCAGGCCGGCCGGCACGCGGGCTACGATTGGGCCCTGTCGCGAACGCCCGGAAGCATCCGCCGATGAACTTCAAGGCCCAGGATCCGAACTTCGAACAGCGCGTACGCGATTCGTTCGCGCGCCAGGCCGCGATGGCGCTGATCGGCGCGACGATGACGCAGGTGGCACCCGGTCGCTGCACGATCGAATTGCCGGTGCGCGACGACCTCACGCAGCAGCACAAGTTCGTGCACGGCGGCGTGGTCGGCATGATCGCCGACTCGGCCGGCGGCTATGCCGCCTTCACGCTGATGCCGGCCGATGCCGGCGTGCTGACGGTCGAGTTCAAGATCAACATGCTGGCGCCGGCGAAGGGCGAACGGCTGATCGCCCGCGGCGAGGTACTCAAGCCCGGCCGTACGCTGGCGATCGTTCGCGCCGATGTCTGGGCGCTGGAGGCCGGCCGGGAAACGCTGATCGCCGCGATACAGCAGACGCTGATGGTGATGCACGGCATGGAGGCCGAGCCGCGCGTCTGACCGAGCGGCGTGCCAGCGCCGGACCCCGCAGGAATTCGCAAGGAGGATCTCATGCAGCAGCTTCCCGGACTGGACTTCGGACTCGGCGAGGACATCGAGGCGCTGCGCGACGCGGTGCGCGAGTTCGCGCAGGCCGAGATCGCGCCGCGCGCGGCCGAGATCGACCGCTCGGACCAGTTTCCGATGGACCTTTGGCGGAAGATGGGCTCGCTCGGCGTGCTCGGCATCACCGTGGCCGAGGAGTACGGCGGCAGCGACATGGGGTATCTGGCGCACATGATCGCCATGGAGGAGGTGAGCCGCGCCTCGGCCTCGGTCGGGCTGTCGTACGGCGCGCACTCGAACCTGTGCGTCAACCAGATCCACCGCAACGGCACCGAGGCGCAGAAGAATAAGTACCTGCCGAAGCTCGTTTCCGGCGAGCACGTCGGCGCGCTGGCGATGAGCGAAGCCGGCGCCGGCTCGGACGTGATCGGCATGAAGCTGCGCGCGGAAGACAGGGGCGGCTACTTCGTGCTGAACGGCACCAAGATGTGGATCACCAACGGCCCGGACGCCGACACGCTGGTGGTCTACGCCAAGACCGAGCCGGAGATGGGGGCGCGCGGCGTCACCGCCTTCCTGATCGAAAAGGGGATGAAGGGCTTCTCGATCGCACAGAAGCTCGACAAGCTCGGCATGCGCGGCTCGCACACCGGCGAACTGGTGTTCGACAACGTCGAAGTGCCGGCCGAGAACGTGCTGGGGGCGGTGAACGGCGGCGCCAGGGTGCTGATGAGCGGGCTCGACTACGAGCGCGCCGTGCTCGCTGCGGGGCCGATCGGCATCATGCAGGCGGTGATGGACAACGTGATCCCGTACACGCACGACCGCAAGCAGTTCGGCCAGTCGATCGGCGAGTTCCAGCTGATCCAGGGCAAGGTCGCCGACATGTACACGGTGCTACAGGCGGCGCGCAGCTTCTGCTACACGGTCGGAAAGAACCTGGACCGGCTGGGACGCGAACACGTACGCCGCGTCCGCAAGGACTGCGCCAGCGTGATCCTGTGGTGCGCCGAGAAAGCGACCTGGATGGCCGGCGAGGGCATCCAGATCTTCGGCGGCAACGGCTACATCAACGAGTACCCCCTCGGCCGCCTGTGGCGCGACGCCAAGCTGTATGAAATTGGCGCGGGCACCTCCGAAATCCGACGCATGCTCATTGGGCGCGAACTCTTTTCGGAGACGATGTAGTGGCGGAGCATCCGTGGCAGGCCGACATGCAGCGGCTGCGCGCGCGCACGCGCGAGCCCGGGCTGGCCAATCCGGGGCATGCGGCGATGCTCGGCGGGCTGGCGCTGCTGCAGGCGATGGTCGATGGCCGGGTGCCCGATCCACCGATCACCCGCACGCTCGATTTCTACCTGCTCGAAGTCGAACGCGGCCGCGCGGTCTTCCAGGGCGAGCCGGCGTTCGCGCACTACAACCCGATCGGCACCGTGCACGGCGGCTGGCACGCCACGCTGCTCGACTCGGCGATGGCCTGCGCCGTGCACACGCTGGTGGAGCCGGGCTTCGGCTACACGACGCTGGAATTCAAGATCCACTGCGTGCGGCCGCTGACCGACCGCACCGGGCCGGTGCGCGCGATCGGCCTGATCGTCGCCGCCGGCCGCCGTGCCGCCACGGCCGAAGGGCGGCTGGTCGACGCCGAAGGCCGCGTGTACTCGCACGGCACCACCACCTGCCTGTTCATCGAAGCGGCAGCCGAACGCGGCGCCTGACCGATGGCCGCAGCCGCGCTCGACCCCCCGGCGCACGGTCCCCGCGCCGCTGCCTTCTGGCGCGAGTACTGCCGCGCAGCGGGGCTGCCCGCGGCGACGCCGTACCAGGCGTGGCACTTCGGCGATTCGGCGCCGCTCGCGCACGAACTGGTCGAGCTCGTGCTATACGGCCCGAAGCGGGCCACCGCGGCGCTGGCAGCAGCCGTCGAGCGTTGCCCAAACGCGGCGCCAATCGCCGATGGCTACAGCGTGGTGACCGAGTTCGACGGCCGCCCGCGAGCAGTGCTGCGCACGGTCGCGGTGGAGCAGCGCGCATTGCGCGACGTCGATGCACGGTTCGCCTGGGACGAAGGCGAAGGCGACCGCACGCTGGCCGACTGGATGGAGGGTCATCGCCGCTACTTCGCGCGCGAATGCGCCGCACTCGGCATTGCTCTTGCCGACGACGCGCCGGTGCTGCTTGAGCGCTTCGAACTGCTGTACCCGTTCGACGCCGCGATGAAGCCGGTCGACTGCGGCCCGCGCATCGTGCCCGGCTGGCTGCCCGGAGCGGCCGAAGCCGGCATCTCGCTGCTGGTGGCGTTTCATGCCCGAGAATTCGGCTTCGGCGGCGGCTTCGAGGCGGAACTGGCCGGCGGGTGGCAGTCTTTCCTGGCCCGCTTCGATCCGGCGCGCGACGGCCTGTGGCTGCTGGTCGATGCCGGCCGCATCCACGGCTCGATCGCGATCGACGGACAGCACGACGAGGGCGCCGAGCTGCGCTGGTTCATCGTCGACGACGCGCTGCGTGGCCGCGGTCTAGGCCGGCGCATGCTCGAAACGGCGATGGGCTTTTGCCGCCGCCACGGCCACCGCCGGGTCCGATTGACCACCCTGGCCGGGCTCGACACCGCCCGGGCGCTGTATGAAAGGCTCGGCTTCCGACTCGTCGCCGAGGCCGACGGCCGGTCCTGGGGCCGGACCGTGTGCGAACAGCGTTTCGAGTGGAAATCATGAGCCCGCTGAGCACCGCACGGCCTCGGCGTAGGCAGTCGACCCTGCCGGCCGCCTTTGCAGGCGTCGGTTATTCCGCAGCGCATGTCGCCGTGCCCGGCCGGCGCGCCCGTGGCAGCACAGCCAGCAGGCCGAAAGGGGCACGATGAGCATCTTCGGCCTCGCCATCGACCGTCTATGGCTGTTCGCGCTGGCCGTGCTGCTGCTGGCGCTGACGCCCGGTCCGGTCTGGCTCTACCTGCTTTCGCGCACGCTGACGCAGGGCCGTCGCGCCGGCTACTTCTCGCTGCTCGGCGTGGCCGCCGGCGTGATCGTGCACGTACTGCTGGCGGCGCTGGGCATCAGCGTGGTGCTGCTGGCCGTGCCGTTCGCCTTCGACGCGATCAAGCTCGCTGGCGCCGCCTATCTGCTCTGGCTGGCCATCAACACGCTGCGCGGCGGCGGCATGTCGTTCAATCCGCAGCCGCTCGCCGTCGTCGCCGACCGCGTGCTGTTCCGCCAGGCGATGATCGCCGCGCTGCTCAATCCCAAGGTGGCCGTGTTCTACCTGTCGCTTTTCCCGCAGTTCATCGAGCCGTCCGCCGGCCCGGTGTTCGCGCAGAGCCTGCTGCTCGGCGTGGTCCACCTGGTCGTCGCCAGTGCGATCGACGCTCTGCTGGTCACCATCGCCGGCGTGCTCGCCGCCTGGTTCGCCACCCGGCCGCTGTGGCTCAGAATGCAGCGCTGGTTGCTCGGCACCGCCTTCGGCGCGCTGGCCGTGTGGCTGGCAGCCTCGCCGCGACATACCTCCACCTCCTGAAATGAACCCGGCACGCTCGCTTGCGTTCACTGTTCCACAGCCTGGCTTGCAGGCCAGGCTGGCTCGGCAGGCATGCGCCGGCACGCAGGTGCCGGCGCATGTCCGGCCTCGCTCCCCGAGGGGGCGCTCAGTGGCTTCGGGCGGCCGGACGCCACTGAAATGAAACCCCCACGCTCGCTTGCGCTCGCTGCCCCCCGAGGGGGCGCTCAGTGGCTTCGGGCGGCCGGACGCCACTGAGATGAACGAACCCGCAGTGTTCCGCCTCGAACCGGCAGCGCCGCCGGGCGCCCGCTTCGATCACTCGATGCCGCAGCCGACGGCGATCGCGCGCGCGATCCTCGAGGGCTTCGACCGCCACTATCGCCTGTTCCGCTACGTAGCGCAGCAGGCCAAAGGCTTCTACGAAGGCAGCGCCTGGAGGCGCATGCAGGAGTCCGCCCGCAGCCGCATCGATTTCTATGACCAGCGCGTCAACGAGGCCGTGGCGCGCATCCGCGCCGACTTCGACTTCGATTCGCTGCAGGAGGACGAGCGCGACGTGCTTTGGGCGGCGGTGAAGAGCAACTACGTCACCCTGCTCGCCGAGCACCGCCAGCCGGAGTGCGCCGAAACCTTCTTCAATTCGGTCTGCACCAAGCTGCTGGCGCGCGATTATTTCCGCAACGAGTTTCTGTTCGTGCGCCCCGGCGTGGCCACGGACTACATGGACTCGGATCCGCCCAGTTACCGCAGCTACTACCCCGGCGCGGGCGAGGGCAAGACCGGGCTGCGGGCGACGCTGCGCCGGATCATCATCGACTTCGGGCTGGCCTGCCCTTTCGTCGACGTCGAACGCGACATCCGCCGTGTGATCCGCGCGGTGTGCGAGGCCCACCGCAAACGCGAGGCGTTCGCCCGGCCCTGGCACGCGGAGCCGGACTGCCAGATCCAGGTGCTGTCCAGCCTGTTCTTCCGCAACAAGGGCGCCTACATCGTCGGCCGGCTGATCAACGGCACGCGGCTGACCCCGATCGCGGTGCCGCTGCTGCGCGACGAGCGCGGCCGCGTCTACATCGACACGGTGATCTTCACCACCGACCTGCTGGCGACGCTGTTCTCGTTCACCCGCGCCTATTTCCTGGTCGACATGGAAGCGCCGAGCGCCTATGTCGACTTCCTGCGCACGCTGCTGCCGCACAAGCCGCCGTCGGAGCTGTACACGATGGTCGGCCTGCAGAAGCAGGGCAAGACGCTGTTCTTCCGCGACTTCCTGCATCACCTGCGGCACTCTTCGGACAAGTTCGTGATCGCGCCGGGAATCAAGGGGCTGGTGATGTCGGTGTTCACGCTGCCCTCGTATCCGTACGTGTTCAAGATGATCAAGGACGTGATCCCGTATCCGAAGGAGACGGACCGCGAGACGATCAAGGCCAAATACCAGCTGGTGAAGCTGCACGACCGCGTCGGCCGCATGGCCGACACCTGGGAATACTCGCAGGTGGCGCTGCCGCGCGCGCGCTTCCACCCCGAGCTGCTGCGCGAGTTGCTGCAGATGTGCCCGAGCCTGCTCGAACTCGACGAGCGCACGGTGGTACTCAAGCACGTCTACATCGAGCGGCGGATGACGCCGCTGAACATCTACCTGCAGCACGCCACCGACGCCGAAGTGGACGCCGCGATCCGCGGCTACGGCCAGGCGATCAAGGATCTGGCCGCGGCCAACATCTTCCCCGGAGACATGCTGTTCAAGAACTTCGGCGTCACCCGTCTCGGCCGGATCGTCTTCTACGACTACGACGAGATCGAGTACATGACCGAGTGCAACTTCCGCCGCATCCCGCCGGCGCCGGACGAGGAGTCGGAGATGTCCGGCGAGCCGTGGTACCGGGTCGAGAAGGGCGACGTTTTCCCGGAAAACTGGGTGCCGTTCCTGCTCGGTGACCCGCGGATCCGGGCGGCGTTGCTGAAGTACCACGCCGATCTCTTCACCGCCGAGTTCTGGCAGGCGCGCAAGGAACGGATCCTGCGTGGCCAACTGGAGGATGTCTTTCCCTATCCACCGGAAAAGCGCTTCGACAACCGCTTTGTGGCGCAGCCGCGCTGACCCGCAGCGGTTGACCGCCGCATGCGTGTCCGGCTGACCCTGGTCAAGATCCGCCCGGCCGCCGCCGGCCGATCGCCGCGCAGCGGCGGATAATGCGCGGGCACGGGTGCGGCCGTGAAGCCTCGACGCTGCACCCGTCGCTTGACCTCGACCGAGCCTTGCCTGCGGGTTGCGAAGCGCCCACTTACGGACCGCGTCATGACCATGCTGATCACCGCCAACAGGGGCCGGGCCCATCGCCCGACCTTCCAGTGGCAGCGGCGCAGCGCGCAGACCGGCTGACCTCACCTGCGTTCATCTGGAGGATTCGCCATGTCAGATCCCATCGTTATCGTTTCCGCCGCCCGCACGCCGATCGGCGGCATGCTCGGCGATTTCGCGTCGCTGCAGGCCTACCAACTGGGCGCCGTGGCCATCAAGGCCGCGGTCGAGCGCGCCGGCGTCAAGGGCGACGCCGTCGACGAAGTGCTGATGGGCTGCTGCCTGATGGCCGGCCAGGGCCAGGCGCCGGCGCGCCAGGCCACCCTGCTCGCCGGCCTGCCGCAGTCGGCCGGCGCGGTGACGCTGTCGAAGATGTGCGGCTCCGGCATGCGCACGATGATGTTCGCGCACGACATGCTGGTGGCGGGCTCGGCCAACGTGCTGGTCGCCGGCGGCATGGAGAGCATGACCAACGCGCCGCACCTGCTGCTGAATGCGCGCAAGGGCTACCGCTACGGCGCGGCCATGATGTACGACCACATGGCGCTCGACGGCCTGGAAGACGCCTACGAGCGCGGCAAGGCGATGGGCGTCTTCGCCGAGCAGTGCGTGGCCAAGTACAGCTTCACGCGCGAAGCACAGGACAAGTTCGCCATCGCCTCGCTTGAGCGCTCGGCCAAGGCCAACACCGACGGCAGCTTCGCCTGGGAGATGGCCCCAGTCGCGGTGCCGGGCAAGGGCGGCGAGGTGAAGATCGACAAGGACGAGCAGCCGTTCAAGGGCAAGCCGGACAAGATCCCGGGCCTGAAGCCAGCTTTCAAGAAGGACGGCACGATCACCGCCGCCAACGCCTCGTCGATCTCCGACGGCGCCGCCGCCCTGGTGCTGATGCGCGAGTCGACCGCGGCCAAACTCGGCTGCAAGCCAATCGCCCGCATCCTGGCGCACAGCGTGCACGCGCACGCGCCGGAGTGGTTCACCACGGCCCCGGTCGGCGCCATCGACAAGGTGCTGGCCAAGACCGGCTGGAAGGCCGAGATGGTCGACCTGTGGGAGGTCAACGAGGCGTTCGCCGCGGTGACGATGGCGGCGATGGTCGAGCACAAGCTGCCGCACGAGAAGGTCAACATCCACGGCGGCGCCTGCGCGCTGGGCCACCCGATCGGCGCCTCCGGCGCGCGTATCGTCGTCACGCTGCTCGGCGCGCTGAAGAAGACCGGCGGCAAGCGCGGCGTGGCGGCGCTGTGCATCGGCGGCGGCGAAGCCACCGCGATGGCGGTCGAGATGCTCTGAGCCGGTGACTGGGGTCGTCGACCTCGCCGAGGAATTCAGCCGCATCGCCGACCACCGCAACCCGCGTGTGGTCGGCGAGTTGAACGGCCAGCAGGCCAGGATCGCGCGGTTTCTCGGCGAGTTCACCTGGCATCGCCACGACGACGCGGACGAATTGTTCCTCGTCGTCCACGGCCCGCTGCAAATGCGTTTCCGCGACCGCATTGCGACGCCGCGCGACGGTGAGTTCATCATCGTGCCGCGCGGCGTCGAGCACTGTCCGGCGGCTCGCAGGGAAGTGCAGGTGATTCCGTTCGAGCCGGCCCGAGTGTCGAACACCGGCAACGTGCGCGATTCGCGCCCGCGCGAGCAGCTCGAACACCTGTAGCGCCTCCGAACCGGCCATGCAGACCGTGCTCGTCGTCGGCGCCAGCCGCGGCATCGGCCTGGAATTCGTCCGCCAGTACACGGCTGCCGGCGCGCGGGTGACCGGCACTTTCCGCGCTCCCGGCGACGGCGACCGGCTGCGGCAACTCGGCGCCGAGGCGGTGCCGCTCGACGTGCTCGACACGGCGGCGCTGGCCGCGGCCGGCGGGCGCCTGGCCGGCGGGCGCCTCGACCTCGCGATCCTGAGCGCCGGCGTCTACGGGCCGCGCAGCACCGGCCTCGAGCCGCCGACGGCAGAGGAATTCGACCGCGTGCTGCACACCAACGTGCTGGCGCCGATGCACCTGATTGCGCTGCTTGCGCCGGCGCTGCGCGACGGCGGCAAGCTCGTCGTGCTGTCGAGCCGCATGGGTTCGATTTCGCTGATGGCCTCGACCCCCGGCTGGCTTTATCGCGCCAGCAAGGCGGCGCTGAACTGCGCGCTGAAGGCGGCAAGCATCGAACTGGCCGGACAGGGTATCGTCTGCCTCGCGTTTCATCCCGGCTGGGTACGGACCGACATGGGCGGAGCCTCGGCGCAGATCGACGCCGCCGACAGTGTTGCCGGCATGCGGCGCGTGATCGCGGCCGCCGATGCGACGTACAACGGCCGGTTCTTCAACTACGACGGCGAGGAACTCGGCTGGTGAGACGGGGGCGATGGCGAAACGACTGATCAGTTCGGGGTCCACCTTCGAAGCCGTGGCGGGCTACAGCCGCGCGGTGGTCGACGGCGACACCGTCCACGTCGCCGGCACGACCGGATTCGACTACGCAACGATGCGCATCGACGACGATCCGGAGGCGCAGTGCCGGCAGTGTTTCCGTAACATTGCCGCGGCGCTGGAGGAGGCCGGCTGCACGCTCGACGATGTGGTGCGGGTGCGCTACTACCTGACCGACGTGCGGCTGTTCGAGCGGCTGGCGCCGATTTTCGGCGAGCACTTTGCCAGGGCGCGGCCGGCGGCCACCGCGATCGTCTGCGGCCTGGTCGATCCGCGCATGAAGATCGAGATCGAGGTCACCGCGCGCCGGTCCTGAGTCAAGCCGACGGAGAGCCTGAAGCCGGATGAAGCAGCACCTGTCGATTCCGATGTTGGCGGCGCTGCTGTTCTGCGTCTTCGGCGCGCTGGCGGCGGCCTCGACCCAGCTCGTGATCTCCCGTTTCGCCCGCGAAGCCGGTGTCAGCGCCTGGGTCTTCGTCACGGTGCCGGCCCTGTTCGCCGGCCTGTTCGCGCTGGTCGTCTATCAAGGCGCCACCAAGCACGTGAAGACGATCAACCAGTCGCTGTCGCGCGGGCTGCTGGTGGCGATCCTGACCTGGATCGCCTTCTCGTCGCTGGCCACCTGGGCCTGGTGCCTGCCCGAGCACTACGGCGACTGCTTTTCTCGCGCGCTGATGGTCTCCGGCGCCATCGGCGGCGGGCAGATGCTGCTCGCCGCGCTGGTGGCCGGCGCAATCACCGGTTACGCGATCCGCAAAAACACGCTCGACTCGTGGAAGGCGAAGGATTAGTACTCCGACCCGCAAGTTCCGAAGAAATAATGTCGAGAATCGCCGCCATGCTTTGTCGCCGTGCTCACCTGGTTCCCAACCAGGCTCCGCGCGGCTTCACGCCTGGCGCCGATTTCGCCATTGTTGCGATCTGCATCGGGCTTCATGGCCGGCATCGTTTCGAAACTAGCGGGTCGGAGTACTAGGTCTTCCATGCTGAACGAGGAACACCGGCTATTGCGCGAGTCGCTGCGCGAGTTCGCAGCGGCGCGGCTGGCGCCGAATGCCGCGCAGTGGGATCGCGAGCACACCTTCCCCAAGGAGGCGCTGGCAGAACTGGCGGCCATGGGCACCTTCGGCATCGCCGTGCCGGAGCAATACGGCGGCGCCGGCATGGACTACACGGCGCTGGCGGTGGCGCTGGAGGAAATTGCTGCCGGCGACGGCGGTGTGTCCACCGTCATCAGCGTCAACAACTGTCCGGTGTGCGCGATCCTGATGGGCTTCGCGTCCGAGGAGCAGAAACGGCGCTTCCTCGTGCCGCTGGCCTCCGGCGCCGCGCTCGGCGCGTTCTGCCTGACCGAGCCGCACGTCGGCAGCAACGCGGCGGCGCTGCGCACGACCGCGGCACGCGACGGCGACCACTACGTGCTCAACGGCGTCAAGCAGTTCATCACCAGCGGCAAGCACGCCGACTACGCGATGGTGATCGCGGTCACCGACAAGGATTCCGGCAAGCGCGGCATGAGCATGTTCGTCGTGCCCACGAATACGCCCGGCTACGTCGTCGCCCGGATCGAGGAGAAGATGGGCCAGCGCTCCTCGGACACGGCGCAGATCGTTTTCGACAACTGCCGCGTGCCCGAAGCCAACCGCATCGGCGACGAGGGCGACGGTTACCGGATCGCCCTGTCGGCCCTCGAAGGCGGGCGCATCGGCATCGCCGCACAATCGGTCGGCATGGCGCGGGCCGCCTTCGAGGCGGCGCTGAAGTACGCCAAGGAACGCGAGAGCTTCGGCACGCCGATCTTCAATCACCAGGCGGTGAACTTCCGGCTCGCCGACATGGCCACGCAGGTCGAGGCCGCGCGCCAACTGGTGCTGCACGCCGCGAGCCTGCGCGACGCCGGCCAGCCGTGTCTCAAGGAGGCGGCGATGGCGAAACTCTTCGCCTCCGAGATGGCCGAGCGCGTCTGCTCGGATGCGATCCAGATCCATGGCGGCTACGGCTACGTGACCGACTTCCCGGTCGAGCGCATCTACCGCGACGTGCGCGTGTGCCAGATCTACGAAGGCACCAGCGACATCCAGCGCCTGCTGATCGGTCGGGCGCTGGCATGACCGGCCGCACCGGCGTGCGGCGGCTCAGCCCGGAGTCGGCAGCGCCTGAACGGGGGCTTCGATGAACGTCAGGAGCCTCGACCATCTGGTGCTGACCGTTCGCGACCTGCAGGCGACGATCGACTTCTACACCCGTGGCCTCGGCATGAAGGAAGTGACCTTCGGTGCCGGCCGCAAGGCGCTCGCCTTCGGCACGCAGAAGATCAACCTGCACGAGGCCGGCCGCGAGTTCGAGCCGAAGGCGGACAAGCCCACGCCGGGTTCGGCCGACCTGTGTTTCCTCACCGACACGCCGGTGGCGCAGTACGCCGCGCGCCTGCAATCGCTGGGCATCCCCGTGATCGAAGGTCCGGTGGCGCGCACCGGCGCGGTCGACCGGCTGCTGTCGATCTACGTGCGCGACCCCGACCGGAACCTGATCGAGATCGCCAACCTCGAGGAGTCCCATGGCTGAAGCACTGCGCGTCATCCTCGCCGGCGCCACCGGTTGGGCCGGATCGGCGCTGGCCCGCGGCATCGCCCGCGCCGAGGACCTGAAACTGGTCGGCGCGATCGCGCGAAAGGCGGCGGGCCGCTCGCTCGGCGAAGCGCTCGCCGAACCGGGGCTGGATTGCCCGGTGCACGCCACCGCCGCCCGGGCGCTGGCCACTCCGGCCGACGTGTTTGTCGAATACACCAAGCCCGACACGGCCAAGGCCAACATCCTCGCCGCGCTGGCCGCCGGCTGCCACGTCGTGGTCGGCACCTCGGGGCTGACCGACGCCGACTACGCCGAGATCGACCGGGCTGCCCGCGAGCACGGCCGCGCCGTGCTTGCCTGCGGCAACTTCGCCATCACCGCCGTGCTGATGATGAAGTTCGCCGAGGCGGCGGCACGCTATCTCGACCACTTCGAGATCATCGATTACGCGCACGAAGACAAGGTCGATGCGCCGAGCGGCACCGCGCGAGAGCTGTCGGCGCGCCTCGGCCGCGTCAAGCACGCGAAGCTGGGCGTGCCGCTGGAGCAGGTGCGCGGACCGCGCGAGGCGCGCGGCGCACTGCTCAACGGCGTGCAGGTGCATTCGCTGCGCACGCCGGGGTTCGTGATCAGCGTCGAGGCGATCTTCGGCAGTCGCGGCGAGCGGCTGCACATCCGCCACGAATCCGGCGAAAGCGCCAAACCCTACGTCGGCGGCGCGCTGCTGGCGATCCGCCGCGTGCACACGCTAAGCGGATTGCAGCGCGGGCTCGACTGCGTGATGACCGACTGAGTCTTGCTGCATTGGCGCGGGCCGGGGGCCTCGACGGCAGCCGGTTCGGCCGAGGCGACGCGGCGTGTCGGATCGCGCTGACAGAAGCCGAAGCGCCCTCGGGGCGCCGGTCGATCCGGTCACGGAAAAGGCGCTGCGCCACCTCGGATCAATCGGCGAAGCCGCGAAGGAAGGGACGAGGGTACAGCGTCATTCCCGCGCAGGCGGGAATCCAGCGTCTTTGCGGAAAACGACACTGGGTCCCCGCCGCAGCCTGCCCCCGCGAAGGCGGGGGCGGGGACGACAGGCGGCGGGGCTTCCCTCCGGCTGCGTCCGAAGTCTTCGGTTCCGGTGACTCCGGCGGGCACAATCCCGCCTGAGCCCGCCGCACCGCCGCCATGGCCGACCCCACACTTCCCACCTCCTCCCGCGTCGTTGTCATCGGCGGCGGGATCATCGGCTGCTCGGTCGCCTATCACCTGGCGCACCTGGGCTGCGAGGTGCTGCTGCTCGAACGCGACCGGCTGACCTCCGGCACCACCTGGCACGCGGCAGGGCTGATCGTCACCTTCGGCTCGACCTCGGAAACGTCGACCGAGATGCGCAAGTACTCGCGCGATCTGTACACGCGGCTGCCGGCCGAGACCGGGCAGGAAACGGGCTTTCGGCCCTGCGGCTTCATCGAGGTGGCAGCCGACGCCGACCGGCTGGAGGAATACCGGCGTGTCGCCGCGTTCAACCGGCTGATGGGCATCGACGTGCACGAACTCGCGCCGCGCGAGGTGGGCGAACTGTTCCCGCTGGCGCGCGTGGACGACATCCTCGCCGGCTTCTACGTCAAGGAAGATGGCCGCGCCAATCCGGTCGACGTGACGATGGCGCTGGCCAAGGGCGCGCGGCTGAAAGGCGCCAGGATCGTCGAAGGCGTGGCGGTGACCGGCGTGCGCACGACGGGCGGCGCGGTCGTGGGCGTGGACACCACGCACGGCGCCGTGCAGTGCGAGACGGTGGTCAACTGCGCCGGGATGTGGGCACGCGAACTCGGCGCATTGAACAACGTCAATATCCCGCTGCAGGCGGCCGAGCACTACTACCTGATCACCGGGCCGATGAAAGACATCGGCCGCGACTGGCCCGTGCTCGAAGACCCGGCCTCCTACGGCTATTACCGCGAGGAGGGCGGCGGGCTGATGATCGGCCTGTTCGAGCCCGTGTGCGCGCCGTGGAAGGTCGAGGGCACGCCTGCGAATTTCTCGTTCGGCGAGATCGAGCCCGACTGGGAGCGGATGACGCCGTTCCTCGAAAAAGCAATGGCGCGCGTGCCGGCGGCGCAGGGCGCAGGCATCAAGAAGTTCTTCTGCGGCCCGGAGAGCTTCACGCCGGACCTGCTGCCCATCGTCGGCCCCGCGCCGGAACTGAAGAACTATTTCGTCGCGGCGGGGCTGAACTCGATCGGGATACTCACCGGCGGCGGCATCGGCCGGCTGCTGGCGCACTGGATCCTGACCGGCGACCCGCGGGCCGACGTGACTGGCATCCACGTCGACCGGCTGCACCGCTACCAGTCGAACCCCGAATACCGGCGCGCGCGCACGGTCGAATCGCTCGGCATGGTCTACCAGTGCCACTACCCGACACGCTCGATGGCCACCGCGCGCGACGCCAAGCGCTCGCCGCTGCACGACCGCCTAGCCACGCGCGGCGCCTACTTCAAGGACGTGAGCGGCTGGGAAGGCGCCGACTGGTACGCGCCGACCGGCGTGCCGGCGAAGGTCGAGCGCCTGAGCTGGGGCCGGCAGAACTGGTTCCCGTACTGGCGCGCCGAGCACGAAGCCTGCCGCAACGGGGTGATCCTGATGGACATGTCGTTCATGTCCAAGTTCTTCGTGCAGGGCAAGGACGCCGGGCGGGTGCTGAACTGGCTCTCCGCCAACAACGTCGACGCCGAAGCCGGCCGCATCACCTACACGCAGTGGCTGAACGAGCGCGGCACGATCGAGGCAGACCTCACCGTCACCAAGTTCGACGACGAGCATTTCATGGTCGTGGCGTCCGACACCGCGTACGGCCATGCGTTTTCTAGGCTGCGGCGCGGCTGCGAGGGCGCGCACGCCTTCGCCACCGACATGACCGGGGCGTATGCGCAGATCAACATCCAGGGGCCGCGCTCGCGCGAGCTGCTGCAGTCGGTGACCAGCCACGACATGAGCAACGTCGCCTTCCCGTTCCGCTGCGCACGCGAGATCGACCTCGCGCTGGCCCGCGTGCTCTGCATCCGCATCACCTACCTGGGCGAACTCGGCTACGAGCTCTACGTGCCCGCCGAGCAGGCCGTGCACGTCTACGAGCGGCTGGTGCAGGCGGGGGAGAAGTTCGGCCTGCGCCACGCCGGGCTGAAGGCGCTGGCCAGCCTGCGGATGGAAAAGGGCTACCGCGACTACGGCCACGACATCGACAACACCGACTCGGTGCTCGAAGCCGGGCTCGGCTTCGCGGTGGACCTCGCCAAGCCCGGCGGCTTCATCGGCCGCGACGCGGTGCTGGCGAAGAAAGCGCAAGGGCCCTTGAGGCGCCGCCTGCTGCAGGTGCTGGTGCTCGACCCCGAGCCGCTGATGTTCCACGCCGAGCCGGTCTACCGCGACGGCAAACCGCTGGGCTACGTGCGCGCCGCCAGCTACGGCCACACGCTCGGCGGCGCCGTGGGGCTGGCGATGATCGACGCCGGCGAACCCATCGACCAGGCGTGGTGCGAGGCGGGGCGCTGGGAGATCGACATCGCCGGCAAGCGCTATCCGGCGCGAGCGTCGGTGAGGCCGATGTATGACGCGACGATGGAGCGGATCAGGGCGTGATCAGCGGGCCGTGATCTGCGCGCGAGATCGCTGCAGCGGTCCGCGATCCGCCGCAACAGTTTGCGCCGCCCCTGTCTCGGTCCGCATCAGGACGCATAGCCGCCCTGCGAGCCCGGAGGTCCGCTGTATGCAGCAGAACTGCCAGTCGGGGTCGCGCCACGGACAGCCGTAGTCGACCCGTTCCTGCCCTTCGACCCCGCGCCGAGGATGACGGCAGTGCAGCGTCATGCAGATATGTGCATGACGCTGCCTATGCACAGTTCTCAACTATGTGCAGTTCGGCGACCTTCGCCGAGGGATCGACCGGAATTGAGGTTTACATGGTTTCGCGCCCTCCCGCCGTTCACGTCGCCAGCCAACGCATGGATTGAAGCCACATCGGAGCGTTGCCATCGAGTTCGAACTCCGCGTGGCCAGTCGAAGGCGATCGCGTCTGTGCGAGAAAGACAACCTGTCTTCTGGACAGCACGCGCACAACCGTCGCTCTCGAAGAGACGGAAACTAGGTCGAGTTGATGGCGGCGCATCGCCCGCCTCGACAGAGGGGGGATGTAGCCTGCCGGCAGCATCAACTGCGCATAGTTGCGAACTGTGCATAGGCAGCGGTTCCGGCCGTCCGCAGATGCGCGTCAATTCACGATTCGCGGTTCCGCGTCACCCTGGACAACGGCCACCCGTTGATTGCGTATTCGGCCGGCAAGATGCGCAAGCATCACATCCGAATACTCGCCGGCGACAAGGTGTCGCTCGAACTGTCGCCGTACGACATGAGCAAGGGGCGGATCACGTTCCGTCATCTCGAAGCCAAGCGGCCGGCGCCGGTGCAGCGGCGCCGATACTGATCTGATGGTCAGCGCGGGCACGGCGACGTTGACCGGCCCGTTGCGTGCCCACGCGACGCAGATGCGGGCCTCGCCGCCCGTCCTCGCCGTCGCATCCTGCGGGGCGCGGCCGGCAGCGCGTCCGATGACCCATTCGGCCCTGTTGCGGCCCCTGAACTTGCCGCATAGCATCGGCCGCGCCGATTTCCGGGTCCGCCGATGCGCCCCGCCGCCGACTCCACCGAACGCTTCTCCGACCGCGCCCGCGACTACGCTGCCGCGCGGCCGGGCTATCCGGAGGCGATCGCCTCGACGCTGATCGGCGAGCTGAAGCTGGCGCCGGCGGCGGTGGCGGCCGATATCGGAAGCGGCACCGGGCTGTCGTGCGAGCCGTTCCTGCGCGCGGGGCTCACCGTCATTGGCGTGGAGCCGAACGAGGCGATGCGCACCGAGGGCGACAGGCGACTCGCGGCGTTCGAGCGCTTTCAGAGCCGTGACGGCACGGCCGAGGCGACGACACTCGGCGGTTCCAGCGTCGACCTGCTGATCGCCGCGCAGGCGTTTCACTGGTTCGACATCGCGCCGGCGCGCGCCGAGGCGCTGCGGATCCTGAAGCGGCCGCCGCATGCGGCGCTGATCTGGAACGACCGGATCAGCACCGGCAGCGCGTTCGCCGAGGGCTATGAACAACTGCTGCTCGACTTCGGCATCGACTATGCGTCGATCCGCCACCGGCACGCACACGAGGATTCGGTGGCCGAGTTCTTCGGCCACCGCGAGTTCAGGGTGGCGAGCTTCCCGAACCCGACCGTGCTCGACTGGGACACGCTGGTCGCGCGCGCGAACTCGGCCTCCTATGTGCCGAAGCCCGATCACCCGAACTACGCGCCGATGAGCGCGCGGCTGCGACGACTGTTCGACGAGTCTCGGCGCGACGGCCGGGTGACGATGGACTATGTGACGCGCGTGTTCTACGGCGCGCTGGCCGAGTGAAGCTCGCGCGTCTGCGGTAGCTGCGCCAGCGATCGTTCGAGGCAGCGCGCGGGCGCATCACTGCCGCGCCCTCACCAGCCGCTGCCGCCGCCACCCCCACCGCCACCGCCGCTGGAGCCGCCGCCACCGGACCCCGAACTCGATCCCGGCGGGCTCGACGCGGCGCTGACGGTCGAACTCATTGCCGATAGCCCCTCGCTGAAATCGCCGATGCCGAAGGAACCCGAGTCGAAGTCGGTGCCGTGGTAGTAGCTCGACACCGCCTGCGCCACGGCGGCCGCACCGAGCGCCGCAGCCAGCCGATCGGCCCAGGTCTTCTCGACGTCGAGCGCCAGCGCGTACGGCAGTTGTCTTGCGAACTCCTCGGGCGTCAGCCGCGGCGCCTGCATCCGGGCCAGGTTGTCGCCCTCGGCTACGCCGAGGTACAGGCGCAGCCCCTCGATCTCGTCCTTCAGCCTTCGGCCCTGCACGCTGTAGGCGGGCAGCAGCCGCGCGCCGATGAGCATCGCCACCGCCAGCAGCGTCGCGGCGCCGATGATCGCCGGCACCGACGCTTCGAGCGATGCCGCCGCCCAGACAGCGCCGGCGCCGGCCACTCCGGCGAGCACCAGCGGCGCGCGGTTGCGCTTGAACAGCACGCCCTCGTACTCGTGTTCGAGCGCTTCGTGCAGCGCCTTCTGCGCCGCCGCCACCGACGGATCGTATTTCTTGGCGATGGCCACCGTGTTCCTGCCGCCGAACAGCTTTTCGCTCATCGTCTTTTCGCCGGTGCCGAACGGCACCTCGCGGCCGCTGCGGGTCAGGGTGAAGCCGTCGTCGTGCTGGTCGATCTTCAGGTAGCCGCGCGCGCCGAGGCCGAGCAGCGCGGCGGCGAAGCAGCGGCCGTCGGCGCTCATTCGGTCGACGAAGCGCACGGCCGCGGGACTCAGGTTCTTCGGTGCTTCGTAGCGCGGAAACAGCGGCCCCGGCTTCGGGTCGCGGCCGATCTTGTCCCAGCGCCAGTACAGGAAGACGAACACCAGCAGCAGCCCGCCGCCGGCGACGCCCGCGCCGACGTTGTCGCGCACGAACCAGCGCGCGTTCGCGAGCGCCGACGGCGCGCTGACCACGCCTTTCGGAAACGTCAGCACGATCGTCAGGCCCTCGCGCGGGGCGAGCCGCCGCGTGGTCTCGAACGCGCCGCCGCCGTCGAAGACCTGCGCCCGGTAGTCGGCGCCGCGCGCGCCCTGCGGCCCGGTGTAGCCCTCGGCGGCGAGCTGCGCCGCCGGCACCGCGCGCGGCAGCCGTACCTGCGCTTGCGCGCGGTCGATGGCGAAGGTCCAGCCGTTGCCGGTGACGTTCCAGTAAAGCTCGTCGTGCGTGTCGAAGAAGCCGAGCTGGCGCGTCGTGCGGTAGGTGATCGCGTAGGTGTGGCTGCCGTGCGGCAGCAGCACGTCCGCTCGGCCCACGCGGACGCGCACGCCGTTGTCGAGCGCCTCGGTCGCGTAGTTCTCCGCGGCGCCGTTGCGGCGCACGCCAAGCACGTCGAAGGACACGCGCACCTTGTTGCCGAGGCGGTCGCGATACGCGGTCGGGAAGTCGCGCAGGATGCCGCGCCTGATCTCGCGGCCCTCGACCTGCACGACGATCGTCTCGGTGACGGTCATGGCGCCGTCGGCGGCGATCGCGATGTCGGCACCGAAGTCGGTGACCCGCTCCTCGCCGCCGGCGGCCGCGGCGAGAAAGAGCAGCGCGACGGCGAGCCAGCGCTTCATAGCTGCACCTGCACCGCGGCGCGGTCTTCGGTTTCGAAGAAGGCCGGCGCGCGGAACGCGAACAACCGGGCGACGATCACCTCGGGAAAAGTCTGCAGCCGCGTCAGGTACTGCTTGACGGCGCCGTTGTAGAAGCGGCGCGCGTGCTGCAGCTGGTCCTCGACCTCGACCAGTTTCGCTGACAGGTCACGGAAATTGGCATCGGCCTTCAGTTGCGGATAGTTCTCCTGCAGCAACAGCACGCGGGCCAGCGCGCCGCCGAGCCGTGTTTCGACCGCCAGCCGCTCGCCGTGCGAGCCTTTGGGCGCGTCGCGCTCGGCCGCCTGCTGCGCCTGCGCCCGCAGCTCGACCACCGCTTCGAGCGTCGCCCTCTCGTAGGCGGCATAGGCGCGCACCACCTCGACCAGCCGCGGCACGAGGTCGGCGCGCCGCTTCAGCTGCACGTCGATGTCGGCGAAGCCCTGCGCGACCAGGTTGCGGTCGGCGACCAGGCGGTTGAACACCCAGATGCCATAGACGACCGCCAGCGCCGCCGGCAACCACAACCACGCCACCGCGCCCTCCCCGTCGCGCACGCCGTTGGGCGAGCATCGTACGCAGCCGGCGAGTGCGGCACAATCGGGCCCGTGCAGGCGACCGCGCGCGCACGCGTTGCGCCCGCCACGGCTGCGCGCTGCCCGGCGCAAAGCCTCGTTCCCGGAAACGCAAGATGCCGACGCCGATCGAATTCTGGTTCGATTTTTCCTCGCCGTACTCGTACCTGGCGAGCGAGAAGATCGAAGAACTGGCCGCGCGCCATGGCCGCGCCGTCGCCTTCAAGCCGACGCTGCTCGGCGCGATCTTCAAGACCACCGGCGGCGCACCGCTGACCGAACTGGTGCGGCCGAAGGCGAACTACTTCACCCATGACTTCGAGCGCAGCGCCCGGTTCGCCGGCGTACCGTACCGGAAGCCGAGCCTGTTTCCGATCTCGACCGTGAACGCGGCACGCGCCCTGCTCTGGCTGCAGGAGCACGATGCGGCACTCGCCGCGCGGTTCTTTCACGGCGCATTCCGCGCCTACTTTGCCCAGGACCGCAACCTTGCCGAGCCGACCGTGCTCGCCGCGCTGGCCACCGAGGTCGGTGCCGACCCCGTGCAGTTGGCACGCGGGATACAGGAGCAGCCGATCAAGGATCGGCTCAAGGCGCTGGTGGACGAGTCGATCGCCCGCGGGGTGTTCGGCGCGCCGACGATCTTCGTCGACGGCGAGATGTTCTGGGGCCACGATCGGCTGCCGCAAGTCGAACGCTGGCTCGCCACGGGGCCGTTCTGAGACGCTGCGCTGGCGTGTCACCGCCCGATCGACACCCTCGGCCGCGTGGCGGCCTCGCGCCTGCGCATGCCGCCGCCGCGGCACAGGCGGGCGGCGCGTCCTGAGGCCATCGCCGATGTCCTATCTGTATCTCGCCATTGCCATCGTTGCCGAGGTGATCGGCACCTCGGCCCTGAAGGCGGCCGAAGGCTTCACGCGGCTCGCGCCGTCGCTGGTGGTGATCGTCGGTTACGGCGCGGCCTTCTACTTTCTGTCGCTGGCGCTGAAGGTCATCCCGGTGGGCATCGCCTACGCGATCTGGTCCGGCGTCGGCGTGGCGCTGATCACGTTGATCGGCTGGTTCGTGTTCAGGCAGCGGCTCGACGCGGCGGCCCTGCTCGGCGTGGCGCTGATCGTCGCCGGCGTGGTGGTGATCCAGGTGTTCTCCGGCGTGGGGACGCATTGAGCCAGGCCGCGGCGACTCGCGGGCGTTGCGCGTTGCCGGCGGCCGCTGCACCGGTAGGCCTTCCGCGCGGTGCGAGCGCGCGAGGAGCGCCGCACCTGCCGCGCGCGGGACTCAGCCTGACGATGCGCTGGGTGAAGGTCGCCGGATGAGCGAGACGGCCGAGCCGCGCCCACCGTCGATGCCCGGCGGCGAACCCGCGACCGAGATCTTCGGCGTCGCGCCGGGCGCGCACGAGCCGCTGGCGGATCTGGCCGCCGCCGCCGGTACGCGGATCGAGGAGTCGATCCACGCGCCGGCGCCATCGCCGCGACGCTGGGTCGCCTACCTGTTCCTGGCGATCGCGATCCTCGCCGGCGTGACCGGAACCTCGGCCCTGTCGGTCAGCAGTGGCTTCACCCGCCCGGGACCGGCGCTGGTCGTGCTGCTGGCGTACTTCACCTGCTTCCTGGCGCTGACGCGGGCGCTGAAACTGATCCCGATCAGCCTCGTCTACGCGATCTGGTCGGGTGTGGGCATCGCGCTGGTCACGCTGATCGGCTGGCGGCTGTTCGGCCAGTCGCTCGAAGCCGGCGAGGTCATCGGTATCGTGCTGATCCTGACCGGCGTGGTCGTGATTCACCTGTTCTCGAAGGCGAGCTGACATGCCTCATCCCGTTGCGCCCCTGCTGCCGCACCGCGTCTTCGGCACGAGCACGAGCGGCAACTGCCACAAGGTCCGCCTGGCGCTCGATCTGCTGCGCCTGCCGTACCGCTGGCACGAGATCGACATCATGAAGGGCGAGTCGCGCACGCCGGAGTTCCTGGCGATGAACCCGAACGGCAAGGTGCCGGTACTGCAGATCGACGATCACACCTTCCTCGCCGAATCGAACGCGATCCTCTGCTACCTCGCCGACGGCAGCAGCCTTTGGCCCGGTGACCGGCTGGCCCGGGCGCAGGCGCTCGCCTGGATGTTCTTCGAGCAGTACTCGCACGAACCGTATATCGCGGTGGCACGCTTCGTCCGCCTGTTCCTGAAGAAGGACGACGATCCGCGGCTGCCGATGCTGGTGCAGCGCGGCCATGCGGCGCTGGCGGTCATGCAGCGGCATCTGGCGCGGCAGCCGTTCTTCGCCGCCGGCACGTTCTCGATTGCCGACATCGCGCTGTTCGCCTACACGCACCGCGCCGAAGACGGCGGCTTCGACCTCGGCGGCTATCCGGCAGTGCGGCAATGGCTCGACCGCTGCCGGGCGCAGCCGGGCGTGAGCGAGATGCCTTCGCCTTAGGCGATGCACGTGCGCGGGCACTGAGCCAGCGCCGCACGGAGCACGCGTTGCTGCGCCGGCCGGCGATTCCCTTCGTCCTGGTCACGGTGCTGATCGACATGATCGGCGTCGGACTGATGCTGCCCGTGCTGCCGGTGCTGGTCGGCGAGTTCACGTCCAGCCGCGAGGCGCAGACCTACTGGTACGGCGCACTGGCCGCTTCCTACGGCCTGATGCTGTTCCTGTGCGCGCCGGGGCTCGGCGCGCTTTCCGACCGCTACGGGCGGCGGCCGATCCTGCTGATCGGCATCGCCGGCCTGGGCACGCTGTTTCTCGTCGCGGCGCTGGCCACGTCGCTGTGGATGCTGTTCGCCGCAAGGATGCTCGCCGGCGCGACCGGGGCGACGCTTGCCGTGGCCAACGCATACCTGGCCGACATCACGCCGCCGCAGGACCGCGCCAGGCAGTTCGGCCGCATCGGCGCGATGTTCGGCGTCGGCTTCATCATCGGCCCGGCCGCCGGCGGCATGCTCGGCGCCATCGACGTGCGTCTGCCGTTCTACGCCGCGGCCTGCCTGTCGCTGGCCAACTTCGCCTACGGCTGGTTCGTGCTGCCCGAATCCCTGCCGCGCGACCGAAGGCAGCCGTTCGCGATCGGCCGCGCCAGTCCGATCGCCTCGCTCGCCGCGCTGGCGCGCCTGCGCGGCGTCGGCGTGCTGGTCGTCGTCTACGGGCTGATCAACCTGGCGCAGTTCATCCTGCACACCAACTGGGTCCTTTACACGAACTTCCGCTTCGACTGGGGGCCGCGCGAAAGCGGACTGTCGCTGTTCGTCGTCGGCCTGATGTCGGTGCTGGTGCAAGGAGTCCTGCTCGGCCGACTGATCCGCCGCTTCGGCGAGCGGACGATGGCGCTGGCTGGAATCGGCTCGTGGGTGCTGGCCTTCATCGCCTGGGGCGCGGCCACGCAGAGCTGGATGATGTACGCGATCATCTTCGCCAATCTGCTTGCCTTCGCTGCCGCGCCGTCGCTGCAGGCGCTGGTATCGAAGGCGGCCGATCCGGCCGAGCAGGGCCGCACGATGGGCGCGCTCAGTTCGCTGGCCAGCCTGATGGTCGTGCTCGCGCCGATGATCGGCGCGCCGGTGCTGGCCGAGGTCAGCCATCTGCCGGCCGGCGACTGGCGCATCGGCGCACCGTTCTTCGTCAGCGCGGCGCTGCAGGCGCTGGCGTTCGCCCTGGCCGCGTGGCAATTTGCGCGGCGCACAGCTCGAACGCCGGAGAGCTAGAACCTATCTCACAATCCCCGACGGTCGCTGATTCTGAGATAGGTTCTAGGCACAACGACAGGCCTGGCGCGCAGCGCCCGTGGCGGCGCCGCCTTCTCCGCGTAACGGGCAATCGCACTACCATGCGCGTGGCCGAGGCCGACGGCAAACGGTCTGGATCTGCCCGGAGCTGATGCCGGGGTCGGTCGGCCGCAAGCAGGCACGCAGGCTGAAAATGAACTCGGGGGAACAGGTGGCTGCTGTCCGTGAATTCGTGAATGACATCGACGCGGCAATCGAAAAGCTCGCCGCGGCCGGTGCGCGCGTTCGCAGCAGGCCGATCAAGGGACCGGGGGGCAGGCAGGTGCTGGTCGATGATCCGTCGGGCAATCCTGTAGAACTCTTCCAGCCACGCGCCGGCCCGGCGTGAATATATTGACGCACTCGACCGTCCAAACGCGGCTCGACCGGCCGCACTGCGCCGAATCCCGACAACCATGATCCTGCAAAGCAAGCTGAACCCGCGCAGCGACGAGTTCCGCGCCGCGGCCGAGAACATGCGCCAGCTCGTGGCCGACCTGAAGGCGCAGGTGGCGCGGATGAGCGAAGGCGGCGGCGAGGCGGCGCGCGCCAAGCACACCGCGCGCGGCAAGCTGCTGCCGCGCGACCGCGTGCAGATGCTGCTCGATCCGGGCACGCCGTTTCTCGAGCTGTCTCAGCTGGCCGCCTGGGGCATGTACAACGACGAGGCGCCGTGTGCCGGAATCATCACCGGTGTGGGCCGTGTGGCCGGGCGCGAATGCGTGGTCGTGTGCAACGACGCCACGGTCAAGGGCGGCACCTATTTCCCGATGACGGTGAAGAAGCACCTGCGCGCGCAGGAGATCGCGCGCGAGAACCGGCTGCCGTGCATCTATCTGGTCGACTCCGGCGGCGCCAACCTGCCCAACCAGGACGAGGTGTTTCCCGACCGCGAGCACTTCGGCCGCATCTTCTACAACCAGGCCACGCTGTCGGCGATGGGCATCCCCCAGATCGCGGTGGTGATGGGCTCGTGCACCGCAGGCGGTGCCTACGTGCCGGCGATGTCGGACGAATCGATCATCGTCCGCGAGCAGGGCACGATCTTCCTCGGCGGCCCGCCGCTGGTGAAAGCCGCCATCGGCGAGGTGGTCAGCGCCGAGGAACTCGGCGGCGGCGACGTGCACACGCGGATGAGCGGCGTGGCCGACCACCTGGCGGTGAACGACGCGCACGCGCTCGCCCTGGCCCGCCGCATCGTCGCCACCACCAACTACGTCAAGCCGGGCCCGCAGCAGCTGCGCGCGCCAAGGCCGCCGGCCTGCGACCCGGCCGAGCTGTACGGCGTGATTCCGACCGACACGCGCAAGCCGTACGACGTGCGCGAGGTGATCGCGCGCATCGTCGACGCCAGCGAGTTCGACGAATGGAAGGCGCGCTACGGCACGACGCTGGTCACCGGCTTTGCCTGGATCGAGGGCATGCCGGTGGGCATCGTCGCCAACAACGGCATCCTGTTCTCGGAAAGCGCGCAGAAGGGCGCGCACTTCATCGAGCTGTGCTGCCAGCGCAGGGTGCCGCTCATCTTCCTGCAGAACATCACCGGCTTCATGGTCGGCCGGAAATACGAGAACGAGGGCATCGCCCGCCACGGCGCCAAGATGGTCACCGCCGTGGCCTGCGCCAGCGTGCCGAAGTTCACGCTGATCATCGGCGGCAGCTTCGGCGCCGGCAACTACGGCATGTGCGGCCGCGCCTATTCGCCGCGCTTCCTGTGGATGTGGCCGAACGCGCGCATCAGCGTGATGGGCGGCGAACAGGCCGCCAGCGTGCTGGCCACCGTCAAGCGCGACAGCATCGAAGCGCGCGGAGGCCGATGGTCCGCCGACGAGGAAGCCGCTTTTCGCCAGCCGATCCTCGACCAGTACGAGCACCAGGGCCACCCGTACTACGCCAGCGCCCGGCTGTGGGACGACGGCGTGATCGACCCGCTCGACACGCGCATGACGCTCGCCCTCGGCCTGAGCGCGGCGCTGAACGCGCCGATCCCGGAGACGCGCTTCGGCGTGTTCAGGATGTAGGCACGAGCCGCCGCAGCCAAGGCAACGCCTGCCGCCTGGCGCGCAGGCGTGGACACGGAAAGGAGACTGTCGATGTCGGACTCGCAGGTTTCCCTCGAAGCGCTCAACGGGGTCATCGACGACACGCCGTTCCTGCGCCAGTACGGCATGCGCGTCAATTCCTGCGCGCGCGGACAGTGCGAACTGTTGCTGCCGTTCGAGGAAGGGCTCGAACGTTCCGACGGCCTGATCAGCGGCATGGCGCTGATGGGCGCGGCTGACACCGCGTTCTGGCTGGCGATCATGACCTGCCGCGGGCTCGACGAGGTCTGGGTGACATCGGACATGCAGTCGGCGTTCCTGCGCAGTGGCCGATCCGAGAACATCGTCTGCACGGCTCGCGTGATGCGCGTCGGGCGGCGCAGCATCTACGGCGTGGCCGAGTGCCGCGGCGAACACAGCGAGGACCTGCTGTCGCACCACACGATGCGCTGGGCCCGTGTCTCCGGCGAACCGACTGTGTGAACGCGACGATCTTCGATCGCCCCGAACACGCCGACCTGCGCCGGCAGGTGGCGCGCTTCGTCGCGCAGGAGGTCGAGCCCAACGCGCTGGCCTGGGACGAGGCGGGAAGCGTGCCGCGCGCCGTCCTGCGCAGGATGGGGGAACTCGGCTGGCTCGGCCTGCGTTATCCGCCCGAGTATGGCGGCGCCGGCGCCGACATGGTCACCAGCGTCGTGTTCCAGGAGACACTGAGTCGCTCGACCTGCGGCGGCTTCGTGATCACCGTGCTGGCGCACACCGACATGGCCAGCCCGCATCTGGCCCTTGCCGGCAATGCGGAGCAGAAGGCGCGCTGGCTGCCGCCGATCTGCCGCGGCGAGTGCATCACCGCCGTGGCGGTGACCGAGCCGGATGCCGGCTCCGACGTGGCGGCGATCCGCACGCGCGCCGTGCGCGACGGCGCGCACTATGTGCTGAACGGCAGCAAGATGTTCATCACCAACGGCGTGCACGCCGACCTGTACTTCGTCGCCGCGCGCACCGAAAGCGAGGCGCGGGGCGCGCGCGGAATTTCGATCCTCGCCGTCGAGAAGGGCACGGCCGGCCTGCGCGTCAGCCGCGCCCTGCGCAAGCAGGGCTGGCTCGCCTCCGATACGGCGGAACTCGTCTTCGACGACTGCCGGGTGCCCGCCCGGAACCTGCTCGGCGAGGAGAATTCCGGTTTCTACGCCATCATGCGCAACTTCCAGACCGAGCGCATCGCACTGGCTGCGATGGCCATCGGCCACTGCCACACGGCACTCGACCTGACGTTCCGACACGTGACGCAGCGCCAGGCCTTCGGCGCGCCGCTGTGGGACCGGCAGGCCATCCGCCAGCGCCTGTCGATGCTGGCGGCGAAAGTGGCGGCCGCCCGCCAGCTGCTGTATCACTGCGCCTGGCAGGTCGACCAGGGACATGACAACGTGCGCGAAGTGTCGATGCTGAAGGCGCTCACCGGCGAACTGGCCAACGAACTGATGTACGACTGCCAGCAGTTCCACGGCGGCATGGGTTACATGCGCGAGTCGCCGATCGAGCGGCTGGTCCGCGACGCGCGCATCCTTTCCATCGGCGGCGGCGCCACCGAAGTGATGCTCGAGGAAGTGGCCAAGCGCTTCGACCGAGGTCTGAACGAGTGAGGCATCGCCGCCACGCCGAGACGCGGACGCGCGGGCGGCGGCGGACTGAATGTGGACGAGGTAGCGATGAGTGACGGTCTGGAAGTTCACATTGCGCACCGTGTCGCCGTCGTCTGGCTGGCGCGCGAAAAAGTGCGCAACGCCTTCAATGAAACGCTGATCGCCGAACTGGCGGCGGCGTTCGCGCGGCTGGGCGCCGACGACGGCGTGCGGGCGATCGTGCTGGCCGGCCGCGGACCGGCTTTCTGCGCCGGCGCGGACCTCGACTGGATGCGGCGCATGGCCGGCTACTCACACGACGAAAACCGCGCCGACGCGCGCGCGCTGGCCGACATGCTGCGCACCATCTACGAATGCCCGAAACCGACGCTGGCCCGGGTCCATGGCGACGCCTACGCCGGCGGCATGGGCCTGGTCGCGGCCTGCGATATCGCCGTGGCGGCGAGCACGGCGAACTTCTGCCTGAGCGAGACCAGGCTCGGCCTGATCCCGGCGACGATCAGCCCCTACGTGATACGCGCCATGGGCGAGCAGGCGGCGCGGCGTTATGCCTTGAGCGCCGAGCGCTTCGACGCCGCCGAGGCGCTGCGGCTCGGCTTCGTGCACGCGGTCGCGCCGCCCGACGGACTCGACGCGCGCCTCGATGCGATCGTCGCCGCGCTGCTGCAGACGTCAGCCGCCGCCGTCGCCGAAGCCAAGCGACTGGTTCGCGAAGTGGCCGGACGCCGGATCGACGACGAACTGCTCGCCGACACCGCCGAAAGAATCGCCGCGATCCGCGCCTCGCCCGACGGCCGTGAAGGCGTGCGCGCCTTCCTCGACAAGCGCAAGCCGCGCTGGGTCAGCGAATACGAAGCCGAAATCGCCGCCGCCGAGGGCGACGACGAGGAGATGTGAGGCGAGCGAACGCCCGGAAGGATTCTCGCCACGGATGAACACGGATGGACACGGATAGAAGAAGCGGACGCGCCGATGAGATGTGGCGATATCACCGAGTCGATCATCGGCTGTGCATTCGACGTGCACAATGATCTGGGAGCAGGCTTCCTTGAGAACGTCTACGAGAACGCGTTAGTGATCGCCCTCGCCGAGAAGGGTCATAGCGTGCAGCAGCAGCCGGCGCTGCAAGTGCATTTTCGTGGTCGGATCGTGGGCGAGTTCCGTCCCGATCTGCTGGTCGGCGACGCCGTGGTCGTCGAAATCAAGGCACAAGCTTCCCTGGTGCCGGCGCACGAAGCGCAGTTGCTCAACTATCTCCGGGCGACGGGCAAAGGCGTCGGCCTACTGATCAATTTCGGCCGTAGAGTCGAGAACCTATCTCAGAATCCCCGGCGGCCGCGGCGGGGCCGCCTGGGGATGCAGCGCGAGGCGCGGCGAGGGGACCATTGCCCGAGGCAAGGACCCGAGCCGCAACGACGCGATGCGCCCCAGGCGACCCCGCCCCGGAGGGTTGCGACGAGAAGCGGCCGTCTGCGTTGTTGGCGCGCTCGGCCGTAGCGCAGGCTACTGTCCTTCGCGCGCCGCCTAGCATCCGGCCGCTTCTCGTCGCAACGCGACCGTCGGGGATTCTGAGATAGGTTCTAGTATCAGCGGCGCGTCCTTTGAGCCTTGTTCAACACGCCTGATCCGTGTTCATCCGTGTTCATCCGTGGCGGATTCCCATTGCGCTGAGCCCGCAATCGACCCATGCCTGAGACCTTCGACACCGCCCAGCTGATCGCCATCGCCTCGGTGCTGGGCTTTGCCAGCGGCATCCGACTGTACCTGGTGCTGTTTGCGGTCGGGCTGGCCGGCTACATGCAGTGGGTGCCGCTGCCGTCCGGCCTGCAACCGCTCGCCCATCCGTGGGTGCTGGGCGCCTCGGCGTCGATGATGGCGGTTGAGTTCTTCGCCGACAAGATTCCGGCGATCGATTCGCTGTGGGACACGGCGCACACGCTGATCCGCATTCCGGCCGGGGCGGCGCTGGCGGCGGCGCTGTTCGGCGGCGACTCGGCGCTGTGGGCGACGATCGCCGCGCTGCTGGGCGGATCGCTGGCGGCGACCAGCCACTTCACCAAGGCCGGCGGCCGGGCGCTGATCAATACCTCGCCGGAGCCGTTCAGCAACGTCGCCGCCTCGAGCGCCGAGGACGTGCTGGCCGGCGGCCTTTTGCTGCTGGTGCTCGCCTATCCGTGGGCGGCAGCAGCGATCGTGCTTCTGCTGGTGCTCGCCGCCGCGTGGCTGCTGCCGAAACTGCTGCGCTTCTTCGTCCGCATGCTGCGCCGGCTGATCGGCAGCGGCTCCACGCGGGATCAGGCATCGTGAGGCGTCGCATGCTGCTTGCGGCTGCGGTGGCCTTCGTCGCCGGCTGCGCAACGGCCCCGTCGCCGGCCCCGCAGAGCCGCCGCTTCACGACCACGGATTTCTTTGCCCTTGACCCGGCCACGCTGCGCGCCGCCGTGCTGACCGACGCCCGCGTGCTGTTCCAGGCGGTGGTCATCGACGTGCAGGCGGCGACCGAACGCTTCGTCTTCCGCCTGCAGCAGCCGGTGTCGTTCGACCCTCGGCTGCCGGCGCCACCGGCCGGGCGCGCCTGGCAGGTCTATGCGCTAGCCGCCGACCAGGCGGCGGCGCTGGCCACGGTCAGGCAATTGCTGCGATCACGTACCGGGCCGCAGGGCGATCTGAAGCTGTCGATCTCGGCACAGCCGGCGCTCGTGCCGGGCGAACTGATCGCGGCGCTGCCGCTGCGCATCGACATGCTGGTGGACCAGCGCGAAGGCTGGTTCATCCAGTTCGACGGAACCCTCGACCTGCGCCGCGAAGCGGCGCCGAAGTCCTGAACCGATGCGACACAATTTCCCGCCCGCCACCGCCCGCTGCGCGCTGCTGCGGGGCACCAGCCGCGACCCTGCCGCGGGCGCAACGCGGGAAGAATTCGCCGCGAGGAGACGATGTTCGACAAGATCCTGATCGCAAACCGCGGCGAGATCGCCTGCCGGATCGCGGCGACCGCGCGCCGACTCGGCGTGCGGACGGTGGCCGTGTACTCCGACGCCGACGCAGCGAGCCGCCATGTGGCCTTCGCCGACGAGGCCGTGCGCATCGGTCCGCCGCCGGCGCGCGACAGCTACCTGCAGGGCGCGCTGATCGTCACCGCGGCCAAAGCCAGCGGCGCGCAGGCGATCCATCCCGGCTACGGCTTCCTGTCCGAGAACGAAGGTTTCGCCAGGGCGGTTGCCGACGCGGGGCTGGTCTTCATCGGCCCGCCGCCGCGTGCGCTGGCCGCGATGGGCAGCAAGAGCGAGGCCAAGGCGCTGATGCAGTCGGCGGCCGTGCCGCTGGTGCCCGGCTATCACGGCGCCGACCAGGACCCGGCGCTGCTGGCGCGCGAGGCCGAGAAGATCGGCTACCCGGTGCTGATCAAGGCGACGATGGGCGGCGGCGGCAAGGGCATGCGCATCGTCTCCGTTGCCTCCGACTTCGCCGATGCGCTCGCATCGTGCAAGCGCGAGGCGGCGGCGAGCTTCGGCGACGACCGCGTGCTGGTCGAGAAGTACCTGCAGCGGCCGCGGCACATCGAGGTGCAGGTGTTCGCCGACACGCACGGCAACTGCCTGAGCCTCTTCGAGCGCGACTGCTCGGTGCAGCGCCGGCACCAGAAGGTGATCGAAGAAGCGCCGGCGCCGGGCATGGACGCGCAGCGACGGCGGGCGATGGGCGAAGCGGCGGTGGCCGCGGCGCGCGCGGTCGGCTACGTCGGCGCCGGCACGGTGGAGTTCATCGTCGATGCCGACGGCACCTTTTACTTCATGGAGATGAACACGCGGCTGCAGGTCGAGCATCCGGTGACGGAGATGATCACCGGCCACGACCTGGTCGAGTGGCAGCTGCGCGTGGCCGCGGGCGAAAAACTGCCGCTGGCGCAGGAGGAACTGGAAATCCGCGGCCATGCGATCGAGGCGCGCGTGTACGCCGAGAATCCGGACAAGGGGTTCCTGCCGGCGATCGGCACGTTGAAGTACGTGGCGACGCCGGCGGCGGTCGAATTCAGGCGCAATGCCGACGACAACGCCTTCCATGATCCGGCGCCGGTGCGCATCGACAGCGGCGTGCGGGCCGGCGATGCGATCAGCCCGCACTACGACCCGATGATCGCCAAGCTGATCGTCTGGGGCGAGGACCGGGCGCAGGCGATCGCCCGCATGCGCGGCGCGCTGGGGCAATTCCATATCGTCGGCCTGGCCAACAACGTCGACTTCCTTGCCCGGCTGATGGACGACCCGACCTTCGTCGCCGCCGATCTGGACACCGGGCTGATCGAGCGCGAGCGCGACCGGCTGTTTGCCGCCGAGACCCGCGTTCCCGAGGACATGCTCGCCGCGGTCTGCGCCCGCGTGCTCGCCGACGAGGCCGCTGCCGGCGAGCGCCGGCAAGATCCCTTCGACGCCCGCAACGGCTGGCGGCTGAACAACACCTACACGCGCACGCTGACGCTGGCTTCCGCGCACGGCGTGCATGACGTACTGCTCGACTATGGCCGCGACGGCTACCACTACCGGCACGCCGGCTACGGCGCGGAGCTTGCAATCGCCGCGCGCGACGGCTCGCGGCTGTCGCTGCGTTTTGGCCACCGGCGGCTGACGGCGGACGTCGTGCGCGATGGCGACCATCTGCACGTCTTCAGCGGCGGCCGCCATCGCACGCTGCGCCTGGTCGATGTGATCGCGCACGCCGGCGAGCACGACGGCGGCGGCGCCGGGCTGGTCGCGCCGATGCCGGGCAAGGTGATCGCCGTGCATGTGGCCGCCGGCAGCCGTGTGACCAGGGGCGCGCCGTTGCTGGTCATGGAGGCGATGAAAATGGAGCACACGATCGTCGCCCCGCAGGACGGCACCGTCGAAGCGATCCTCTACGCTGCCGGGGAACAGGTCGCCGAGGGCGCGCCGCTGGTCACCTTCGCCGGCGACGACACATAAGCCCTGGGGGCGGCAACAACGACGCTGCGCCGCGGCGCAGCTTCGAAGTCAGAGCAGGTCCGCTTCCCCGGCGCAAACCCGGCACCCCTCGAACGCGACGGCGCGAACGCTTGCCGCTGCCTGCGCGCGGCGCCATGATCCGGATCCCCTGCGTGCCCGGCCCGGCAGTTGCAGCGGCTCGGCACCGTAACTGACCGAAAGGAGCGGGTGGAGCCATGACAGCCTTCAATGTCGTGCGTTTCCGGGTCAAGCCCGGACGCGAAACCGAGTTCATCGATGCGCACCGCAAGGCGAAGCGGGACTTCGCCGGCAACCGGCGCGTGTCACTGATCAAGACCGGGGACCGGACCTACTGCGTCATCGGCGAGTGGGACAGCTTCCAGAGCCTCGCCGACGCCCGGCCGAAGATGATCGCCGTCCTCGACACGTTCCGCGACACGCTCGAGGACCTCGGCGGCGGCCTCGGCCTGACCGATCCGGTCTCGGGCGAGGTCGTCCTCGAGATGTAGGCCGGCGCCACGCCCTGCCCGGGGGGCGCCGGCAGGCAGGATCACTGCAGGGCGCAGCTGCCGGGGCCGCCGGGATGGCCGCATGTCCCGCAGGGGCCGGGCAGCGCCGGCTCCTGCGAAGTGGCGGTGGCAAACACAGACAGCCGCTTGTGCAGTTCAGTGGAGTGGCACTGCGGGCACTGAGGCGCCGCGCCTGAACGCACGAGGGTCTCGAACTCGCGGCCGCAGTTCTGGCAGGAATACTCGTAGATCGGCATGACCGTCCTCCTTGGACGGCATTATCCCGCGAGACGCCGCCAGTCGCCTCGGGTCGGCGGCGCGGCTAAGCTGACGTTCTTTCTCCTTCGGGTCACGGATGAGTGAAACCAGGGCGCTGGTCTTCGACGTCTTCGGCACGGTGGTCGACTGGCGCGAAGGGGTTGCGCGAGCGCTGCGCGCCTTTTTCGGGCGCCATGGTGCGGACAAGCTCGATCCCTACGCGGTGGCCGACGCCTGGCGCAGGCGCTACCAGCCGGCGATGGAGCAATGCCGGTCCGGGCGGCGCCCCTTCACCCGGCTCGACGTGCTGCACCGGGAGAACCTCGACGCCGTGCTGCTCGAACACGGCGTCGACCTGTCCGCGGTCGGCGCCGACGAACTGGACGAACTGAACCGCGCCTGGCACCGCCTCGATCCGTGGCCGGACGCGGTGGCGGGACTGCAGCGGCTGAAGGCCCGGTACATTGTCGCGCCGCTTTCCAATGGCAACGTCTCGCTGCTGCTGAACATGGCCCGGCGCGCCGCGCTGCCCTGGGACGCGATCCTCGGGGCCGAGGTGGCCGGGGCCTACAAGCCGCAGCCCGAAGCCTATCTGCGCGCCGCCGACATCCTCGACCTGCGGCCGACGCAGGTGTGCCTCGTCGCCGCTCACAACGACGATCTCGCCGCCGCGCGGGCCTGCGGCCTGCGCACGGCGTTCGTGCCTCGACCGCGCGAACACGGGCCGGGGCAGACCTCCGACCTGCAGCCTGCGCAGCGGTGGGACTTCATCGCCGCGGATTTCCTGGACCTCGCCAGCCAGCTCGGCTGTTGAACGCACGTTCGCCGGGATCGCGACCGCCGTAACACGCCATGCGATGATCGACATCCGTCTTGCCGCCGACCCCGCCGACCTGCCTGTGGTCCGGCGCCTGTTCCGCGAATATGCGGACGGGCTGGGCATCGACCTGTGCTTCCAGGACTTCGAGACGGAACTGGCGACGCTGCCGGGCAAGTACGCGCCGCCGCAGGGACGCCTGCTGCTGGCCTGGGACAGCGAACGCGCGGTCGGCTGCGTGGCACTGCGCCCGGTCGGCGACGGCGTGTGCGAGATGAAGCGCCTGTACGTGCAGCCGTCGGCGCGCGGAACGCAGCTCGGGCGGCGGCTGGCCGAGCGTATCTGCGCCGAGGCGCGTGCTGCCGGCTACCGGCGGATCTGCCTCGACACGCTGCCGTCCATGTCGGCGGCGCTGCGGTTGTATTCGGCGCTCGGCTTCGAGCCGGTCGCGCCGTACGTCTACAACCCGATCGAAGGGGCGATCTTCCTCGCGCGCGAGCTCTGACGAGGCACGGCCGAGCCGTCGAAGCGCGCGCCTTCATCGTTTTCCTACGCAACGGCATCGCCGGCGGGCAAAGTCGTCCTCTACCCTCCGCCGCGGCCGGATCGCCGTGGCCGCGCGGGACGCGGATCGGCGCACGGCCGGGCGGCGCGACTTCGGCAAACAAGCGGTATCTTCCGGCGGCGCGCACCATCGGTCGTCGAACCCTGCCGAAACGTCGCCATGCCTTCGCCCGTCCGCATCGCCGTCGCCCTTTCGAACATGACCACCGAGGCCTGGATCGCGCCGCTGCGCGACGCCTGCGCGCGGGCGGGCGTCGCGGCGCAGTTCGAGGTCTTCGACGGCCGGCCGGTCGATGCGCGCTATGCGGTCGTCTGGCTGCCGCCGCCGGAACTGTTCGCGGTCGAACCGGGACTGCGCGCGGTGTTCAACGTCGGCGCCGGCGTCGAACGGCTGCTGGCGATGCCGGCGCTGCCGCGCGATATGCCAATCCTGCGCCTGGTCGACGCCGGCATGGCGCCGAAGATGGCCGAGTACGTCTGCTTCTATATCGCCCGCATCACCCGCGGGCTGGACCGCTTCGGCGGGCCGAATGCGGTGCGCGACTGGAACGTCGACCGGCCGCGCGGCAGGCCGCCAACGGTCGGCATCCTCGGGCTGGGCGCGATCGGCGCACAGATCGCGCAGGCCGTGCAACTGTTCGGCTACCCGGTGCGCGGCTGGTCGCGCACGCCGAAGGCACTCGCCGGTGTCGAGTGCTTCGACGGCAGCGCACGCCTCGACGCGTTTCTCGCCGGCACGCAGATCCTGGTCGACGTGCTGCCGCTGACCGAAGAGACGCGCGACCTGCTCGACCGCAGGCGCCTGTCGAAGCTGCCGGCGGGCAGCCACGTGATCAACGTCGGCCGCGCCGGCACGATCGTCGACGACGACCTGCTGGCGCTGCTCGACTCCGGCCACCTCTCCGGCGCCGTGCTCGACGTGTTCCGCGTCGAGCCATTGCCGGCGGAACACCCGTACTGGAAGCACCGTTCGGTGACGGTGACGCCGCACCTTTCCGGCCCGACCCCGCGCGAGCCGGCGGCGCAGCAGATCGCGGCGGCGCTGGCCGCACTGGAAGCGGGCACGCCGGCGGCGATGCTGCCCGGCTTCGTCGATCGCGCCCGCGGGTACTGAAGTCCGCGCCGGCGCGGCGCTACCATCGGCGCACCGCGCTGGAGATCGCCCATGGCCAGTCTGCCGAGCAAAGTCACCGTCGTCGACGTCGGCCCGCGCGACGGGCTGCAGAACGAGAAGCAGATGATCCCGGCTGAGGTCAAGGTCGAACTGGTCGACCGGCTCACCGATGCCGGCGTTCGCAACATCGAGGTGACCAGCTTCGTCTCGCCGAAATGGGTGCCGCAGATGTCGGACGCCGCCGACGTGATGGCGCGCATCCGCCGCAAGCCCGGCGTCGTGTACTCGGTGCTGACGCCGAACATGAAGGGCTTCGAAGGCGCGCTCGCCGCAAGAGCCGACGAGATCGTCGTCTTCGGCGCAGCCAGCGAAGCGTTCTCGCAGAAGAACATCAACTGCTCGATTGCCGAGTCGATCGAGCGCTTCCGTCCGGTGGTGGAGGCGGCGCGGACTCACGGCATCCACGTGCGCGGCGCCATTTCCTGCGCGCTCGGCTGCCCGTACCAGGGCGAGATCAAGCCCGAGGCCGTGGGCTACGTGGCGCGGCTGATGAAGGAGATCGGCGTGCAACACTGCGGCGTCGCCGACACCATCGGCGTGGGCACACCGCGGGCGACCCAGGCGGCGATGGCGGCAGCGCTGCAGCACTACGATCTCGCCGATGTCTCCGGCCACTTCCACGACACCTACGGCCAGGCGATCGGCAACATCTATGCCTGCCTGGAGATGGGCATCTCGACCTTCGACACCAGCGTGGCCGGCCTCGGCGGCTGCCCGTACGCCAAGGGTGCCACCGGTAACGTCGCCACCGAGGACGTGCTGTACCTGCTCCAGGGGCTCGGAATCGACACCGGCATCGACCTGGCCAAGGTGGTGGCCACCGGCCAGTGGGTGAGCGGCATCCTCGGCCGCAAGGCGTTCGCCCGCGCCGGCAACGCGATCGCTGCAAGAATGGCGGCGTAGCCGCGTCGCGTCCGACCGGATGGCGTCGCGACCGGCGCCGCCTGCATGACGCATCATTGACGCCGTGCAGAGCCTCGCCAGCGGGCACCGGCTACCCTAGTCGCTGGCGCTCAGTGCCCGATTCCTGAGCCGCGGCCGATGGCCGCGCGGCTTCCTTGGAGGATCACGCTCATGACCAACATCGCCCAACTGCTCGGCGCCGATGCCGACAAGCTGCTCGGCTTCTCGACGCCGAAGATCGCCAAGTCCAGCCTGCACCTGCCCGGCCCCGACTTCGTCGACCGCGTCGTCGCTGCCACCGATCGCAAGCCGATGGTCCTGCGCAACCTGCAGGCGATCTTCAGCAGCGGTCGCCTGGCCGGTACCGGCTACGTGTCGATCCTGCCAGTGGACCAGGGCATCGAACACTCGGCCGGCGCGTCGTTCGCGCCGAACCCGCTGTTCTTCGACCCCGAGAACATCGTCCGGCTGGCCATCGAGGGCGGCTGCAACGCCGTGGCCTCCACCCTCGGCGTGTTGGGCAGCGTGTCGCGCAAGTACGCGCACAGGATCCCGTTCATCCTGAAGTTCAACCACAACGAGTTCCTGTCGTATCCGAACACCTACGACCAGTCGATGTTCGCCGCGGTGGAGCAGGCCTTCGAGATGGGCGCGATCGCGGTCGGCGCCACCGTCTACTTCGGCTCGGCCGAATCGCGGCGCCAGATCTGGGAGGTGTCGCAGGCATTCCGTCGCGCGCACGAACTCGGCATGGTCACGATCCTGTGGTGCTACCTGCGCAACAGCGCCTTCAAGCAGGGCGAGGTCGACTATCACCTGTCGGCCGACATGACCAGCCAGGCCAACCATCTCGGCGTGACGATCGAGGCGGACATCATCAAGCAGAAGATGGCCGAGAACAACGGCGGCTTCAACGCGGTCAAGTTCTCCAAGACCAGTTCCAAGGTCTACAGCGACCTGACCTCGGAGCACCCGATCGACCTCACCCGCTACCAGGTGGCCGGCTGCTACATGGGCCGGGCGGGACTGATCAACTCCGGCGGCGAATCGAAAGGCGCCGGCGACCTCGCTGCTGCCGTGCGCACCGCGGTGATCAACAAGCGCGCCGGCGGCATGGGGCTCATCTCCGGGCGCAAGGCGTTCCAGAAGCCGATGGCCGAAGGCATCGCGCTGCTGCACGCGATCCAGGACGTCTATCTGTCGAAAGACGTGACGGTGGCCTGAACCGACGCGCGACGCGTGCGGGCGGCTCAGCGCTCAGCCCGCAGCGCCTGCACCGCCTTGCCGCTCCAGACGACGACGTACGAGGTGCCCGAGGCGATGACCGTCGCCGTGGTGACGACGAGCAGCACCTGATACCAGGCGCCGTCGGCGAGGTGGCCGGCGCCGAGTGCGAGCACACTGGCGAGGAAGACGAATTCCAGCACCGTGTTCAACTTGGAGATCCAGCTTGGCGCCATTTCCACCTGTCCGACCAGCAGGTGGTAGGCGGCCGCTCCGGCGACGATCAGCAGATCGCGGCCGACGACGAGCAGCGTGAACCACCACGGCAACCAGCCCTGCTGCGCCAGCAGCAGGGCAACGGTGAGCATCGTCAGCTTGTCGGCCAGCGGGTCGGCGACCGCGCCGAAGCGCGTGCGCAGGTTCAGGCGTCGCGCCAGGTAGCCGTCGACGAGGTCGCTGATTCCGGAGGCAGCGAACAGCGCGAAGGCCAGCGCGTAGTCGCGCTCCAGCAGCAGCCACGCCTGCAACGGGATCAGCGCCGCACGCAGCACCGTGATGGCGTTGGGGAGGTGTTTCATCGGGCCTTTCCGCCTTGCGGCTAGCGTACCCGAACGATTTCGGCCGCCGTAGACCTCGCGCGCACCGGCCACGCGCGTCGCGGCCGCAGCAGTTCAGA
>CAZDXQ010000033.1:0-42323 GCA_964509545.1 uncultured Burkholderiaceae bacterium
TCATGAATCAGGAGCCGTCACACGGCCTCGTTCAACAGCGATCGGGACATCGCCCGTTCATGAAAGACCTTCGAACAAACCTATCCTCCTGCTAGAGGAGCCTCTATTGATAAGAAATGGTGCGCGTAACAAGCGGATCTGTCAATTTGGACGGCGGCTTCGACGCCGATGCAGCGAGGCGCGACAAGGTGCTGGCGCTGATCCGCAGCGCCGGATGATTCTCGGCGGGCCGTTGCCACGTCACGTCGATTTCATCCGGGCGCCTCAGGGTCGCGCGCATCGGCAATGGGTGGCAGGCAGGACGACAGATGTCGGGGAGGAGAAGATGACATCGCGATGGCGCAGATGGATGTTCGGGCTGCTGCTGGCGGCAAGCGCAGTGTTCTCTTCGGCGCAACCGCCGGCCGACCCGTTCGAACCGCTGGCGCACTGGGTCGGCGGGCAGTGGGTCACGACCTTCAGGACGGCGAACGGCGAGGAAGTCCGCACCATCCGCAGTTACGAGTGGTCGTTCGACCGCCGCGTGCTGATCGGCCGCAGCTTCGGCGAGCGGGCGGGCAAGCGCGTGCAGACTCGCTACACGCTCTTCCTGTGGAATGCGGAGACCAAGCGGATCGAGTTCACCGACGTCATCGACCAGGGTGGATTCGGCGCCGGTTTCGTCGAGGTGCGCGACGGCGCGCTGTACATGCAGGCGCGCATCGTCGGCAGCGACAGGCACCCGCACTGGCGCGCCTGGATCACGCGCGAGGCTGACGGCAGCGAGTCGTTCCGCATCGAGGCCGAGAGCAGGGGCGCCTGGACGCCGTTCGGTACCTGGGTCTATCGGCGCGAGCCCTGAGGGTCGCCCGCTTCGGTCGTCGATCCGAATGCCGCCGTCCTCTCCGCGGCGCGCGCTTCTCCGCTGCGGCCGCGTCAGCGGCTGTGCTTCATCATCATGTCGTTGCGCGCCGCAGGTGCGCGCACGGCGGCCTTGACCTCGACAGTCTCGCGCTTGCCGCCGGACTCGACCACCAGCGTCAGCGCGACGACGTCGCCCGCCTTCATCTGTCGCTTCAGGTCCATCAGCATCACATGGGAGCCGCCCGGCTTCAGTTCGACCGTGCGCCCGGCGGGCAGGTCGAGTGCCGGAACGGCGCGCATGCGCATCACGTCGTTCTGCAGCGTCATTTCGTGGATTTCGACCACGCCTGCGACCGGCGAAGTCGCCTCGACGAGTCGGGCGTCCTTCGCCGACTGCAGCTTCATGAAGGCGCCGGTGGCCATCTGGCCGGCAACGGTGCCGCGGACCCAGGGGTCGGAGACGGTCACCTGCGCCACTGCAGGCAGGGCGACGAGCAGGGCGACGGCGAAGGAAAGACGGATCGGGGGCATGAACGAACCTCTGTGCGGGGGCGCCGGCCGGCGCAGGCGACCGGGAGAGAGGCCAAGAATAGCGATTGGCACAGGGAAACTCAGGCGCCGGCGAGCCCCGGTCTAGAGGGATGATTCGGTAAGCTTCGCGCCTTCGCTTCAGAGGGCAAGTCGATGCAGTACGTGTACACCATGCGGCGCGTGTCCAAGACCGTGCCGCCCAAGCGCGAGATCCTGAAGAACATCTCGCTCAGCTTCTTCCCCGGCGCCAAGATCGGCGTGCTGGGGCTGAACGGCTCGGGCAAGTCGACGCTGCTCAGAATCATGGCCGGCGTCGATCCGAACTTCGACGGCGAGGCGGTGCCGATGCCGAACCTCAGGATCGGCTTCCTGCCGCAGGAGCCGGAACTCGACCCCAACAAGACGGTTCGCGAGGAGGTCGAGGCCGGCCTGGGCGAGGTGATTGAGGCGAAGAAGAAACTCGAAGAGATCTACGCTGCCTACGCCGAGCCGGACGCCGATTTCGACGCCCTCGCCGCTGAGCAGGCGAAGTACGAGGCGATCGTCGCCACCGCCGGGGCGGATACCGAACACGCGCTTACGATCGCCGCCGATGCGCTGCGCCTGCCCGACTGGGACGCGCCGATCGAGCACCTGTCCGGCGGCGAGAAGCGGCGCGTGGCGCTGTGCCGGTTGCTGTTGTCGAAGCCGGACATGCTGCTGCTCGACGAGCCGACCAACCACCTCGACGCCGAGAGCGTCGAGTGGCTCGAGCAGTTCCTGCTGCGCTTTCCGGGCACCGTGGTCGGCGTCACCCACGACCGCTACTTCCTCGACAACGCCTGCCAGTGGATCCTCGAGCTCGACCGCGGCTTCGGCATTCCGTGGCAGGGCAACTACAGCTCGTGGCTGGAGCAGAAGGAAAAGCGGCTGGAGATGGAGTCCAGGCAGGAGGCGGCGCGCATCAAGACCATGAAGCAGGAACTGGAGTGGGTGCGCAGCAACGCCAAGGGCCGTCAGGCCAAGAGCAAGGCGAGGCTGGCCCGCTTCGAGGAGCTCTCGAGCTACGAGTACCAGAAGCGCAACGAGACGCAGGAGATCTTCATCCCGGTCGGCGAGCGGCTCGGCAACGAGGTGATCGAGTTTGTCGATGTCACCAAGGGCTTCGGCGACAGGCTGCTGATCGAAAGGTTGAGCTTCAAGGTGCCGCCCGGCGCGATCGTCGGCATCATCGGCCCGAACGGTGCCGGCAAGTCGACGCTGTTTAGGATGATCACCGGCAAGCAGGAGCCGGATTCGGGAACGGTGAAGATCGGGCCGACGGTGAAGCTCGCGTTCGTCGACCAGTCGCGCGAGGCGCTGGAGAACAGCAAGACGGTCTGGGAGGCGGTCTCCGGCGGGCAGGACGTGCTGACGGTGGGCAAGTTCGAGATGCCGTCGCGGGCGTATCTGGGTCGCTTCAACTTCAAGGGCGCCGACCAGCAGAAGATCGTAGGCACCCTTTCCGGCGGCGAGCGCGGCCGGCTGCACCTGGCGAAGACGCTCGCCGCCGGCGGCAATGTGCTGCTGCTCGACGAACCTTCAAACGATCTCGACGTCGAGACGCTGCGCGCGCTCGAGGATGCGTTGATCGAGTTTCCCGGCTGCGTCATGGTGATCTCGCACGACCGCTGGTTCCTCGACCGGATCTGCACGCACATCCTCGCCGCCGAAGGCGACTCGCAGTGGACCTTCTTCGAAGGCAACTACCGCGAGTACGAGGACGACAAGAAGAAGCGGCTCGGCGAGGAAGGCGCCGCGCCGCACCGCATCCGTTTCAGGCCGCTGCAGCGCTGAGGCGGCTCGCGTCGCCTCCTGTCGGCGGCATCGGACGGCCGCCGGTAAGCTCTTGCGGCCCGCATCGAGCGCCCGGCCAGCGGCATGCGTCCGTCGGTCGAAGGGCGTGCCGCGGACAAGCTTCGGGAGAAGACGGTGAACGAATTCGACCTGTTCGTGATCGGCGGCGGCAGCGGCGGCGTGCGCGCCGCGCGCATGGCCGCGCAGCGCGGCGCCCGCGTGGCGCTGGCCGAATCCGCCGCGCTCGGCGGCACCTGCGTCAATCTCGGCTGCATTCCGAAGAAGCTGTACAGCTACGCGGCGCACTATCGCGAGGACTTCGAGGACGCGCAGGGCTTCGGCTGGAGCGGCGTGGCGCCGAGCTTCGACTGGGAGACATTGAAGCGCAACCGCGCCATCGAGATCATGCGGCTCAACGGCGTCTACGAGAAGCTGCTGATCAGCGCCGGCGTGCAACTGCTGCGCGGACGCGCGCGGCTGGCGGATGCGCATACGGTGGAGATCGCGGGCGAGCGCGTGCGCGCGGCGAACGTCCTCGTTGCCACCGGCGGGCGGCCGGTGCGGCCGGAGTTTCCGGGGCAGGAGCACGCGATCACGTCGGACGAGATCTTCGACCTGGACCCGTTTCCGCAGCGGTTGCTGGTGATCGGCGGCGGCTACATCGCCTGCGAGTTCGCCTCGATCTTCAACGGGCTGGGCAGCCGGGTGACGCAGCTTTACCGCGGCGCGCAGCTGCTGCGCGGCTTCGATGACGACATCCGCGCCTTCGTCGCCGACGAGATGATGAAGAAGGGGGTCGGGCTGCACCTGAACGCTCAGGTGGCGGCGATCGAACGCGTCTGCGGCGGGCTCGCAGTCAGGCTGCGCGACGGCGCGACCGTCGAGGTCGATTGCGTGCTCGCCGCCACGGGGCGGCGGCCGAGCGTCGGCGGGCTTGGCCTCGATGCGGCCGGCGTGCGCGTCGACGAACGTGGCGCGGTCGCCGTCGACGATGCGTTGCGCACCTCGGTTGCGCACATCTTCGCCGTCGGCGACGTGATCGGCCGCGTGCAGCTGACGCCGGTGGCGCTGGCCGAGGCGATGGTGGTGGTCGACCGCCTGTTCGGCAGCGGCGGGCGGACGATGGACTACGAGAACATTCCGACGGCGGTGTTCACGCATCCGAACATCGGCACCGTCGGCCTGACCGAGGCCAGGGCGCGCGAAAGGCACGGGCGAATCCGCACTTATCGCAGCGAGTTCAGGCCGTTGAAGCACACGCTGTCGGGATCGAAGGAGAAGACGCTGATGAAGCTGGTCGTCGAGGCGGACAGCGACCGCGTGCTCGGCGTGCACATGGTGGGCGCCGACGCCGGCGAGATCGTCCAGGGATTCGCCGTGGCGCTGAAGGCGGGCGCGACCAAGGCCGTGTTCGATTCGACGATCGGCATCCATCCGACCGCGGCGGAGGAATTCGTCACCATGCGCGAGGCGGTGGCCTGAGACGCGGCCAGCCGATCGCCCCGTGCCTGCACGCCTGCGTTGCGGTGTCGACGGCCCGGCCCCTGCTCAGCGGCTGTCCGGCGTCAGGTGCGGCGGGTTGAGCCTTGCCCGTTTACGGCAGGGCCTGCGTGGCATGCGTTCGACCGGGTCCGCTGCTGAAGGCGCGCCGCAGTCGCGGCGCGCTTCGACCACGGTGAACCGGACCCTGAGGCCACAGGAGCGACGGTGACGCGTTCGAAACGCCTTCGAGCGTGGGCCGTGCCGCTCGTCATCGGCGCGACCGCGCTGGTCGTCGCGGCGGCGGCCGTTCTGCGTCTGGTCACCTTCGAGCGGCACACCGGCTACTTCGCGCCGGCCTTCTCCGCCGACGGACGCAGCGTCTACTTCGTCGAGCGCAGCACCACCGGGATCAGCTGGGGCATGGGCTGGGAAAACCTGACGCCGCCGGCGTACGCGCGGGCGTTCGCCGATTCGCTGTCGCTGTACCGCCTCGACCTCGTCGATGACCGCGTCGTCACGCTGGAACACTGGAACGCCTCGCCCGTGCTCGGCCGCACCCTGCGCCAGTACCGCGGCCGGCTGTTCGTTCGGCTGCAGGCGTCGCTGCTGCCGCAACCCGACGGCGCGCTGCAATAGGCGTTCGAAATGGCGCTGCCGCGCGTGCCGACATCGGAGATTCACCAGATGCGCGGCCTCTGGCGCGAAGGCGGCGGACGGCGCGGGCGATGGGGCGTGGCGCCGGGCGGAGGCATCGGCGGCAGCGAGCCGGTGATCTCCGGCGAGCGCGAATTGTTCACCCTGCCCGGCCCGGAGGGTTATCCGGCGGCGCTGATCTTGCTCGACCACGCCGACCGCTCGATGCGCGTGTTGCGCGCCGGCCCTGCCTATGCGGCGCGGTATCCGGACGGCCCGCAGCTGGCCGCCTTGCTGGAGGTCTCGCGCAAGGCCGACCACGACGAACTGCAGGAACTGAAGCGCGTCCGCAGCGGACTCATCGCCACCTTCCTCGCGCAGGGCCTCGGCGAGGGCGAGGCGATCCTGCGCGCCGATCGCGAACTGCGCGATCTCGGCTTCTACCCGAAGCCGCGGCGCTGGGTGGCCACCGCACTCGGCTCGACGGAGGCGGCCGCGTACGCCGCGCTGCCGCGGCTGCAGGTGGACGAGATGGAGATCAAGGTCGGATTGCTGTCGGACATCGCCGGCGCGATGGCTGCGCCGGGAACCGAGGTCGACAAGAACTTCGGCCGTTACCACAGGCACCGCGACTACGACAGCGGCGAGAAGCTGGATGCGCTGCTCGAGGCCGGCGTCAGCGAGTTGCTGGTGGAGCGCGCCGGCCGGCTGTATCACCTGCGGCTGCTGCCCGATGCGCCCGCCAGCCGCGGTCCGGGTGCGCCGCGCCGCTGACGGCGGCGCGGCCGTTCAGTGCTTGCCGTGGCTGCGCAGCCAGTCGAGCTTCGCGGCGTACAGGTCGCGCTCATTACGCGTCGTGCTCGCCTCCAGCGCGAGGGCGAGATGCCTGCGCGCCTGCTCGACGTTGCCAAGCTGATAGTTGGCCAGCCCCAGCCAGTAGTGGAACTCGTGATGATAGTCGGCGCGCGCCACCTCGCGCGCGAAATGGTCGCGGGCGGCGCGGAAATCATGCTGCTTCATCGCCGCCAGGCCGAGGTTGAAGTAGTGGAACGGCGGATCCGGCTCCAGCTTCGCCAGCCGCCGGTAAAGCTGCATCGACTCGTCGACGCGCCCCATTTTCGCGTAGGCCTTGGCCAGGTTGGCCAGCGCGGAACGGTTCTGCGCATCGCGTTCGAGCGCGTAGTCGAACACCGCCGCGGCCTGCGGCAGCAGGTCGCGGCGCAGGTAGACGACGCCCAGCGTGTTCAAGGCCGCCACGAAGTCCGGGCTCTGTCGCACCGCTTCGCGCGCCCAGGCGTAGGCATCGTTCAGCCTGCCGCCGACGATCGCCTCGACCGCGCGATTGTTCATGAACATCGCCAGCACCATCTCTTCCGGGATCTCGACCGTGCGCAGCCCGCGCAGGTCCTCCGGCGGCAGGAAGTCGACGGTCAGCGGGTTGTGCAGCGAGTTGCGCGAATCGGCGAAATTGCGGCCGAGCGACAGGTTGACGTGCCCGCTGCGCAGCAGAAGATTGCTGTTGCGGCTGATCGTTTCCTCCAGATAGGCGCTGTGATAGCGCACCACCAGCCCCATTTCCTTGGCGAAGGCCGCAGTCATGATCACCAGCGACAGGCAGTTGCCGGCGCGCGCCTCGAACGCCTGCGCTGCCGTGCGCGTCGTGCTGGCGTCGTAGTCGAGCTTCAGTTCGCCCTTCTGGTACAGCGCATCGAGCAGGCCGCGCTGCGGCCCCTTGCTGCGCAGTTGCGCTGCGATGTCGTAGCGCAGGTAGTGCTTCATCGGCTCGCTGAGCGCGAACACCTGGGCGGCGCCGATCCTTTCCGTCGGCGCGCCGAACAGGCTGTCGTCGAACAACTGCTCGTGCCGCACCACCGTCGCCTGCGGCGTGGCGCAGGCGGCCAGCAGGGCCGTGAGAACGAGCGTGAGCCAGCGGCGCATGGGGTTCCTCCTCAGCCGGCAAGGAATGACACCACGGAAAGCGCGGCGCGCATGCACATTCTGCCTCGGTCCGGCCGGCGCTGCCCAGCGCGCCCGGGCGCCTTCAGGCCGCGGCGAGTTCGCGGAACACCTGTTCGAACACCTCGGGCGGATGGCCTCCTTGGATCAGGTGCCGGTCGTCGATGATGATCGACGGCACCGAGTGGATACCGAGGCGCTGGTAGTGGGCCTCGCGCTGTCGCACGTCGTCGGCGAACTCGTCCGAATCGAGGATGGCGCGCGCCCGCTGCTCGGACAGGCCGACTTCGCCGGCCAGGCGCAGCAGCACGTCGTGCGCGCCGGGGTTCTCGTCCTTGCCGTGGTAGGCGGCCAGCAGCGCGTGTTTCAACTCGCGCTGCCTGCCTTCGAGCCCGGCCCAGTGCAGCAGCCGGTGAGCATCGAAGGTGTTCCAGACCCGCGTGCGCTCGCCGAAGGCGAAGCCGACCTCGGCGCCACGCTCGACGATGCGGCGGCGCGAAGCCGCCAGTTGCTCGGCCGAGGCGCCGTACTTGCGCGACAGGTGCTCGATCGCGTCTTCGCCGGCTGGCGGCATTTGCGGGTTCAGCTCGAACGGCTGGAAGTGCAACTCGACCGGTACGGCATCGCCGAGGCGCTGCAGCGCCTGCTCCAGCGAGTACAGCCCGACCGCGCACCACGGGCAGGTCACGTCGGAAACGAAGTCGATCTTCATCGGCGTCCCGCTGGCGGCTCGGTCGCTCCAGTGTATCGAACCGGCGTCGCGGCTCCGTCCGTCGCGTTCGTGGCCGATGTGTGCCTCGGCGCCGGGGGCGCTGCCCGCACACGTGCCCGAGCCCGGTCAGTCGTCGAGATGTGCGGCCGCGGCAGCTGGCGCTAGCCGGCACCCGCTCGCGCGCGCGGTTTCTCAGCGGCGACGTTCGTAGACGACGAAATCGATGCCGTAGTCGCGGCCGGCGTCCGGCCCAAGGCGCTCGCGCGAGGTTTCACGCCAAAGAGCAGGGTCCACCGGCGGGAAGTGGGTGTCGCCAGCGAAATCCGCGTCGATTTCGGTGACGATCAGCCGCTGCGCGCGCGGCAGCGCCTCGCCATAAAGCTGCGCGCCGCCGATGACAAACACCTCGGCACTGTCCGCGCAGAGCGCCAGCGCGGCGTCGAGGCTCGGCACGACCTCGGCGCCGGTCGCGGTGTATCCGGCCTGGCGCGAGACCACGACGCTGCGCCGGCCGGGAAGCGCGCGGCCGATCGACTCCCAGGTCTTGCGCCCCATCAGGATCGGATGGCCCATCGTCGTGCGCTTGAAGTGCGCCAGATCCTCGGGCAGCCGCCACGGCAGCGTGCCGTCGCGGCCGATCACGCCGTTGCGGGCGCGGGCGACGATCAGTGTGATGCGGGGCAGGGTCATCGCGAGGCGGGGCGTCCGAGCAGTGCGGAAGCGATGGCGAGGATAACGGCGAGCGCCGCCGCCCAGTCCTGCCAGCGCGGCACCTCGCCGACGATGGCGATCGCGGAGACCGTGCCGACGATCGGCACCGCCATGATCGAGAACGCGCTGGCGGTGGGCGGCAGGGTGCGGGCGAGGTTGAACCAGACCACCTGCGCGATGCCGTAGTTGATCGCCGCGCCCCAGGCCAGCGCGACCCACATCGGCGCCGAGAACTGCCAGCGCGGCCAGGGTTCGAAGACCGGCGCGATCAGCCAGAAGGCGGCGGAGGACAGCAGCATCATCCACACGGTGATCGCCTGGGTCGACAGCGCCAGCCGCGTGCGCCGCATCAGGATCGTGCCCAGCGCCCAGGCGAGCGCCGCGATCTGCATCCACACGATGCCGACGGGGCGGCCGGCCAGAGCGACGAATTCATGCGCCACCAGCAGTGTGATGGCGATGGCCGCGCCGGCCGCGCCGATCATCACGCGCGCGGTGAGCCGTTCGCCGAAGAACAGCACCGCCAGCAGCGTGGTCCAGATCGGCATGGTGAAGCCGAGGATCGCCGCCCGCCCCGAGGCGAGCTCCTGCACGCCGAGGATCGAGAACAGGTGCCAGCCGAGCACGTTCGGCGCCGCCAGAAGCGCCACCGGTGCCCAGGCGCTGCGCGGCAGCCGCATGTCGTGGCCGCGCGCCGAGAACCAGGCCATCAGCAGCAGGGAACCGCCGGTCATCGTCGCCGCGCGGAAGAACAGCGGCGACAGCTCGCGCAGCGAGAACTTCATGATCGGCCAGTTCAGGCCCCAGACCAGCGTCACGCCGACGAGGCCGGCAAGCGCAGCACCCCTGAGCGCCCCCACGGACGGGCTGCGCCCGGCCCGCTCCCCGCGGGGGTCAAGGAACCCTGGGGCGGCGCTGCGTTTCCTCGACAGCACGATCGTCAGACCGCCACCGGCGCCTTGATGTGCGGGTGCGGATCGTAGTCGACGATCTCGAAGTCCTCGTAGGCGTAATCGAACAGCGTCGGCGCGCGGCGGCGGATGACGAGCTTCGGATACGGGCGCGGCGCGCGCGCCAGCTGCTCGCGCACCTGCTCTAAGTGGTTGCTGTAGATATGGCAGTCGCCGCCGGTCCAGACGAAATCGCCGACATCGAGGTCGCACTGCTGCGCCACCATGTGCGTGAGCAGGCTGTAGCTGGCAATGTTGAACGGCACGCCGAGGAAGATGTCGCACGAGCGCTGATACAGCTGGCAGGACAGGCGGCCTTCGGCGACGTAGAACTGAAACAGCAGGTGGCACGGCGGCAGCCGCATCTTCGGGATGTCGCCGACGTTCCACGCCGAGACGATCAGCCGCCGCGAATCGGGGTTGCGGCGGATCTCGGCCAGCACCTGCGCGATCTGGTCGATGTGCCCGCCGTCAGGCGTCGGCCACGAGCGCCACTGCACGCCGTAGACAGGGCCGAGCTCGCCGTTTTCGTCGGCCCATTCGTCCCAGATCGTCACCTTGTTCTGGTGCAGGTAGCGCAGGTTCGATTCGCCGCGCAGGAACCACAGCAGCTCGTGGATGATCGAGCGCAGGTGCAGCTTCTTGGTGGTGACCAGCGGGAAGCCTTCTCGCAGCGTAAAGCGCATCTGGTAACCGAACACCGATCGCGTGCCGGTGCCGGTGCGGTCGCGCTTGTCGGTGCCATGCTCGAACACATGGCGCATGAAGTCTTCGTACTGGCGCATGGCGCGGAATTCTAATGAGGACCCCAGGGCAGGGCTTCGCCCGGCCCGCCCCCGCGGGGTCAAGGAAATCTGGGGCGACTCGGCGTTCCGTTGACAGCCGCCAACGCCTGCTGCCGCTCGACCTCGCGCAGCTTCATGTCGAGGTACTCGCTGCGGCTGACCTCGCGCAGCTGCTGCGGATAGCGCTCGGTCGCGTCGAACCAGTCCTGCAGGCTCTTCAGCAGCCGGTCCTGCGGCGGCCGCCGCTGCGCGCCGAGGTAAGCGTCGATGGCGAAGTAGTAGCGCATCACGTTGCGCTCGATCACTCCGCGCATGCCGCCGACGTAGATCGGCTGGCCGTCTGCTGACCGCCCGACGACCGTGAAACCCACCTTGTTCCGGCCGCGCGTCGCCAGATAGGCCTGCATCGCCAGATCGGCGGTAAATCCATACGAATAGGCGTAGGTCAGGTGCAACAGCGAGCGGCCCTCGAACGGCACCACCTCGACACTCAACAGGTAATCGCTGGTGCCGAACGGCCCGCTCGGCGCGCGCAGCGTCACCAGCAGGTACTCGTCGCCGGCACTGCGGCCGCTGAACGTGAAGCGTGTCCAATGCACGCTGCTGAGCGACTGCTCGTTCTTCGCCGCGACGCCCACGGTCAGCACGTTGCGCGGCGCGGTGTCCGACGGCCGGCAGTACTTGACGTTCAGGTGCAGGATCAGGATCCGGCACCACTGGCCGACGCCTTCCAGGCCCGGGCGGACCTCGTCGTAAGGGTGGTTGAGCAGCGCATAGACGTCGCCCTGCACGCGGCGCGAGGCTTCGTCGGCGCGCAGGTACAGCGGCATGCCGAACGGGTTCGGCTCCGGCTGGCTGCGCAGCGCGGTGAAGCGCTCGCGCAGCACCGCCGCGTCGCCGGCCGCGCCCGGCGCCTGCGCAGCGGCAACCCCGAGCGCGAGCAACCCGATGAGCGTGATGCATACAGCCTTCAGGCCGAGCCAAACCGCCATCCTTGCACCCCTTGCATGTGGTTCGATTCGGCGGACTTGGTTCCATGCTCGGCGAAATGGGCAGTCGCGTCGTGCCCTGGATCAAGGCTGCGCGCCGATGGCGTAGCATTGCGCGCGCCATGCGCACGCTGACAGGCACGTTGCTCGTTTTCGCGGTCGGAAGCCTCATTGCCGCGTGCGCCGGGTTCCGCGGCGGCTGGGAAAGCTTCGCCTACATCGGCGATATGCCGCCGCCACCACCGCCCGAAAGCCGGACGCCTCACGAAGCACACGAACGCTCGCTGCTCGCCGTGCCCGGCCTGCGGCTGCGGGTGACGATCGGCAATCAGCTGCGCACCTATGACACGCAGGTCTATCTGTACGTGCTGCCGCTGTCGATCGACCCGCGCAGCGTCCCCACGCGCGACGTGGCGCCGGGCAGGACGCGCGTGTACGTGAACGTCATGCCGCTGGAGCCGGGGTTCGTCTTCGAGCCGCAGCGGGCGGTCCTCAGCGTGGCCGGGAAATCCCACCGCGCTCTTGCCGGCTACGAATTCGGCCGCTGGGACGCGCAGGGCAACCGTGTGACCGAGGGCGGGCGATGGGAACACCGCGCGATCGACCAGGCACTGCCGCTGGACGAGGTCAACCGGCAGTATCTGCTGTCGATCGACTTCGACACAGCGGCGCCGTCGCCGCAATCGCGCGACATCGCGGTCGACCTGTCGCACGCCTTGCGTTCGCCCGACAGACCGCCGGTCCCGCTGATCCGCTTTCTGCCGGTTCGGTGGAAGGAAAGTTATTCGTGAGCGCCGGCGCCGCGGTGCGCCGCTGATCAGAACCGGCCGGCGCGCCGTAGTGGCTCAGGTTTCGAACTGCAGCGCCGCCAGCCGGGCGTAGAGCCCGCCGCGCGCGATCAACTCGGCGTGCGTGCCGGAATCGACAATGCGGCCGGCCTCGACGACGTAGATACGGTCGGCCCGCTGCACGGTGGCCAGCCGGTGCGCGATGACGATGGTCGTGCGGCCGGCCATCGCGGCCTGCAGCGCCGCTTGCACCGCCCGCTCGCTTTCGGCATCGAGCGCCGAGGTGGCTTCGTCGAGCAGCAGCAGCGGCGCGTTCTTCAGCATCGCCCGGGCGATCGCCACCCGCTGCCGCTGTCCGCCCGACAGGCGCAGGCCACGTTCGCCGACGAAGGTGGCGTAGCCGTCGGGCAACTGGCGGACGAACTCGTCGACAAAGGCGGCGCGCGCCGCCGCCAGCGCCTCGTCCGAGGTCGCATCCGGGCGGCCGTAGCGGATGTTCTCCAGCACGGTGCCGGAGAAGATCACCGGCTCCTGCGGCACGACGGCGATGCGCGCGCGCAGATCGGCCAGGCGCAAGGCACGCAGTTCGACGCCGTCGATACGCAGGCTGCCGCCGTCGATGTCGTAGAAGCGCTGCAGCAGCTGGAAGATCGTCGTCTTGCCGGCGCCGGACGGGCCGACCAGCGCCACGTTCTCGCCCGGCGAGATCGCCAGCGAGAGCCCATCGAGCACCGGCGCGTTGCGCCGCGACGGATAGGCAAAGCGCACCGCGTCGAACTCGATGCGCACGCCGCCGGCGCGGGCCGGCAGCCGCTGCGGCTGCGGCGGGTCCGCCACGGCGGATTGCGAGTGCAGCAGTTCCATCAGCCGCTCGGTGGCGCCGGAAGCGCGCAGCAGGTCGCCCCAGACCTCGGCCAGCACGGCCACGCTGCCGGCGACCACGGCGATGTACAGCGCGGTCTGGCTCAGTTGCCCGGCCGTGATGCGTCCGGCAAGCACCGCCTGCACGCCGCCGTACAGGCCGTACAGCAGCGAGCCGAACACGCCGATGATCACGAACGCGGTGAGCATCGAGCGCATGCGCGTGCGGCGGATCGACGCGGCGAACGCCTGTTCGTTCGCCGTGCCGAAGCGGCGCGCCTCGGCTGCCTCCTGCGTGAAGCTCTGCACGATGGCAATCGCGTTCAGGATCTCGCCGGCGATGCCGCTGGTGTCGGCGATGCGGTCCTGGCTGGCGCGCGACAGCTTGCGCACCCGGCGGCCGATCAGGATCGTCGGCAGCACGACCAGCACGATGATCCCTGCCACGGTGAGCATCAGCCGCGGACTGGTGGCGATCAGCATCGCCAGCCCGCCGATACACAGCACCGTGTTGCGCAGACCCATGCTGATGCTGGAGCCGACGGCATTCTGGATCACGGTGGTGTCGGTGGTCAGCCGCGACAGCACCTCGCCGGTCTTCAGCGTTTCGAAGAACTGCGGGCTCTGCTGCAGCACGTGCGCGTAGACGGCCTGGCGCAGGTCGGTGGTGACGCGCTCGCCGAGCCAGGTCACCATGTAGAAGCGCGCCGCGGTAAACACGCCGAGCGCCACCGCGACGGCGAACAGGCCGAGGAAATGGTTGCGGATGGCGGCGAGCCGCGCGGCAGCCTCCGCGCCCGGCGCCAGCGCCAGCCCGCCATCGACCAGCTGGCGCACCGCGTAGGGCAGCGCCAACGTACTCGCCGCGGCGAGCAGCAGGAACAGCAGGGCCAGCGCGATCTGCGGCCTGTAGCGCGCCACGAAAGGCAGCAGCGCGCGCAGCGGCCGCAGGCGGGCCGCCGCCGGCGCGCTGTCGGCGGCTTGGAGAGCGGTGCTGGCATTCATCCGCCGATCAATCCGCGCAGCACGCCCCACGAGGCGGCGATCATCAGCCCGGCCCAGGCGACGTAGGCGAGAACGAAGCCGCTGCCGCGCGTCCTCGGCTCGCGCAGATAGGCCGCGGCGTACCAGAGGCGGCCGACCAGCCACAGGGCGCCGAAGGCGGTGGCCGTCAGCGGGCCGAAGTACAGCGCGCACAGCCACAGCGCCGGGATGAAGATCACGACGTTCTCCAGCGTGTTCATCTGCACGCGGTAGGCGCGCTCGAACATCTCATGGCCGCTCGTCGCCGGCGCGGCGATGCGGTACCTGACGCGCGCCTTGCCGACGATCGCGGCCGTGGCGAAGGCGAGGGTGAGGGCGGCCAGCGTGACCAGCGCGGGCCAGTGCATTTCCTTCATCGTCGAGGCGGATCGAGGCGGGCGGAGGCACGCATCGTAAGGCAGCCGTTCGCCTGCTGCCGTGCGCGTTGGGCCCATCTCCCCCTACGCCGAAACAATGCTGTCAGAGCGGCAAGCCGCCGATCCTGCATTGCCTGCTCGACGCCGAGGCGATCACGCCGAACGCGATGCCGAGGGGATCCTTGGCGGGGCGATCGAACGGCAGAGGAAACCGGGTCTCCCGTTGGTTGACGGGCCGTGCTTTCGAGCGGCCCCGGCGCCAGCGTCGGCGGGCAAGCCCCGGCGGCCAGCGCCGTGGGCCGGCCCGCCGAACTCGGTCCCGCATGGCCGGCGCGCGCCTGAAAGGGAGACGACGATCGGCCGCCTGCCCCAGGCGGGATCGAGGTCGTCCAGCGTTGCGGCATGATGTGCATCAAGGTTTGGAGCGTTCGGAGTGCCAGAGTAGGAGCCCGACTTGTCGAAGGGGCGTCGCATGTCCAATACACCGACCCGCCAGGCGACCGAAGCCGAGACCCCCCTGCAGGACTTCTCCAAGTGCCACGTCGGGTTCGTGACGGTGCTCGAGACATCGCTCGGCCTGCCCGAGATGATCGCCACCGCGGCACGGTCGCGCTCCTGCGCCGCCGACATGCTGAAGATGTTCCGCGATCGCCTGCTCGCCCACCACGATGACGAGGAGCGCGACCTGTTCCCCGCGGTGCTCCGGGTCGCTCAGCCGGGCGCTGAAGGGGACCGGGCCCATGCCATGGTCGCGCAACTCGTTCGTGAGCACCGCGAGATCGCTCAGCTGTGGAAGCAGCTCGAGCCGGCCGTGCAAGCGATCGCGAACGGTTACCTCCCACGGCTGGACTCGGCGCTGCTGAGCGAACTGGTCAGGCGCTTCAACGAGCACGTGCGCAGGGAGGAGAACGAGTTCCTGCCCTTCGCGCAGCAGGTCCTGGCACGTCAGGCCGAAGACATGGCAATGCTCGGGCTGGCGCTGCACCAACGCCATGAGGCCGAAGAGATCATGGCGAAAGCGGTGGTCTACGGGCCCACCTGAACCGGCTCTTCGCGTTGCGCCGAGCGCAGCAAGGTCGGTCATGCCGCGCGCGGCATCCGGGCGCGTGCCGGCGGGCGGGGAAGTGTTCGCGCCGGCGGCTCAGGATGGTCGACGATGCACTCGATGACCGCGCGTCGAGGGGCGCGGTGACGATCGACTCAGGCGGAATCAGCGGCCCGGCGACAGCGGTTTGCGGTCGTTCGAGGCGCGCGGCTTGAACTTTGGTTCGGGGTCCGTTCGCGACATTCGGGTCAGGTTGAGCCCTACAGCCGTATCGGCTCGACGTACCCGGTCATTTCCAAATAACCGCGCCCGACGGGCTGGCCGTTTTCGAGCAGCAGGCTGGCGCCCTCCCAGTACACCGCGCCGGTGGTGGCGCGCGAATCGAGTTCTTGGTCCGGGAACAGCGGCCGCGTTGCGAAGGCGCGCTCGCCGACTCGGATCCGCTGCGCCACCGGCCAGGCCGCGCGCGTGCGCGGCGAACTCCAGCGTTCGACCGCGGCGAACTCGACTTCATCGGGCAGGTAGATGCGCGGACGGGCGCTGCCGGCCTGGCGCAGCGACGCGTAGGCATGAAGCTTCCCGCCGCTGCCGCGGCGGCGGATCTGAAAGGCGGTGAGTGCCGCGCCGTCGTCGAGGTTCATGCCGACCCAGTCCCAGCCCGCGGCGTCCGGATCGAGCAGCGTGCTCGACCATTCGTGGTCGAGCCACGCCTTCCCGGTCAGGTCCCGCGTCCTGCCGTCACGCTGCAGCGTGGCCTGCAGCCGCAGCTGCGGCTGCGAATAGTAGTAACTGGCCTGCGCAAGCTGCGGTCCTTTGCGCGAGAAGCCGTCGTCACCCTGCAGCAGCAGCGGCTGCGTCGGCTGCGCGGTGAACTCCAGCGTGAAGCCGCGCGCCGGCACCGTGCATTCGTAGATGCCGTCGGCGCGGCGTCGCAAGCGCCAGCGGTCAAGACGCACGTCGGTGTCGGCTTCGGACGCGCCGGCAATGTCGAAGCCGGCGCGGGCGATACGTTCGTCCTTGATAAGGCTGCCATGCACCGGATCGGCGATGGCGGCGTGGGCGATGATCAACTGTTGCGCGGCGAAGCGGCTCGGATTGGCCGGGTCGATCCCAGTGCGCGTGCGGAAGAAGGTGATCTGCACGCCGGCCGGATGCGGCTCGGTATCGAGCCAGCCGGTCAGGTACCACCACTCGGTGCGATAGTCGAGGTGCGCGCCGTGGTCACGCGGAAAGACGAGCAGCCGCGGCGTGACTGCGGCGTACTCGACCCCGGCGCGGGCCGCAAGCGGTGCCGCGGCGGCGGCGAGCAGCAGGCGGCGGCGCGCGTTCATGACGCCGATTGTCGTCGACATCGCGCCGGCGAGAGCGCGCCGCCTCGCGCCGGCGCTTCGATCAGGGCCTCGCGGCGACCACTGCGATCTCGATCAGCACGTCGCGCGGCAGGCGGGCCACCTCGACCGTGGCGCGCGCCGGCGGCTGCGACTTGAAGTACTCGGCGTAGACCTTGTTCATCGCGCCGAAGTCGTTGAGGTTCTTCATGTACACCGTTGACATCACCACGTGCTCGTAGCCGAGGCCTTGCGACTTCAGCTGAGCGCCGATGTAATCGAGCACCAGCCGGGTCTGCTCTTCGATCGTCGTGCCCTGCACCGCGTTGCCGGCCTTGTTCAGCGGAATCACGCCCGATAGAAACAGCAGGGCGCCCGTCTGAACCATCTGCGAGTACGGGCCGATCGCAGGGTAGACGTCGGCGGTGGCATGGATGCGCTTGGCGTGATCATGGGTGGCGCAGCCGCCGATCAGTGCGGCGACGGCGAGCACGCCGGCGAGAAGGGAATTCCTGTTCATGGTTGGCTCTGTTTGAGTCTCCCGTGGCTTGCCGAGAGCGTCGGCGCCGGGCCGTGGGGCCGGCAGATTCTGAAAGCGGCCCTCCGCTTCGCGCATCCCAGCCAGCCGGCACGGGTTATCCCGGGTGTCGATTGGGCGGACGCGCGGTCTACCAGTCGGCGCGCACCGCCAGCACGGCGTCTGGTGCGACCGCGCGGCGGCCGGCGGCAAGCGCCGTCAGCGCCGCGGCGGTGAGCAGCGCAACGATCAGCCCGGCGACCAGCAGTACGGGTACGCGAAAGTCCATCGTCCAGTGGAACGACTGCGGGTTGACGAAGTCGACCAGGATCCAGGCGATCGCCAGACCGACCACCAGCCCGATGACGATGGCCAGCCCCGTCACCAGCAGGCCCTCGATGGCGAGCAGCCGCAGGATCTGCCGCTTGGTGACGCCGAGGTGGCGCAGCATGCCGAACTCGCGCATGCGCACGATCGCCTGCGCCGAGAATGTGGCGGCGATGCCCGTGAGGCCGATGACGATGGCGGCGATCTCCAGCACGTAGGTCACGGCGAAGCTGCGGTCGAAGATGCGCAGGCTGATGGCGCGGATCTCTCCGGCGGAGGCGAACTCGGCGCTCTTCGCCTGCATCTTCGGCTGCAGCTCGGCGACGACGGCGGCCGCGTTGGCGCCAGATGCGAGCCAAAGCGCCGCCTCGGTGGGCGGGGCGGCGCCGGCGATGCGTTCGTAGTCCGAGGCGTCGATGACGATGGCGCCGAACTGCCGCGCGTAGTCGCGCCAGATGCCGGCAACGACGAAGGGCTGCACCTTGCCGGCGATCGGAAGCCGCAGTTCCTCGCCGATGCGCGCGCCGTAGATGTCGACGACGGCCTCGGAGACCCACGCCGGCGGCGACATGCCTGGTTGCCACGCGAGCGCCTCGCCGGTGAGCGGCAACTGCCGTGCGGCGCTGGCGCGGTCCACCGGTCGGGCGATCAGCGACACCGGCGCGCGCTCCGGATCGAGCGTGATCTTCAGGTTCAGCGAGAAGTCGACCCGCGACACCAGCGGGTGCGCGGCGAGCATGCGCTGGTCTTCGGCATTCAGCGCCGCCGTGGTGCCGCCGAGGCTGCCGGCCGCCGCGGTTGCGGCGCGCACGTAGATGTCGGCCGGCAGCACGCGGGTCAGCCACTGGTCGACCGAGACGCGGAAGCTGGCCACCATCGTCGCCATCGCCACCATCAGCGCGAAACTGGCGACGATGCCGGCGGCGCCGATGGCTGCGAAGCGCGGCGTGGCGGCCAGCCGCGTGGCGGCCAGCCACCACGGCGCGGCCTCGGCGGCCAACGCCCGCCGCGACAGCGCTCGTTGCAGCGGCCCGAACAGGTGCGGCGCGATCAATGGCTTGGCAAAGATGGCTGCCACCAGCAGCACGGCGATCGACAGGTACGCGCCGACGGGGATGCCCTGCAGCGGTGGCGCCTGCAGCAGCAGCGCGGCGAGCGCTGCGAGCAGCAGCGCCGGCCAGGTGCGTTGGGCACGGACGTCGCGGTCGAGCCCGGAGCCGGCCTTCAGCGCCAGCGCCGGCGGTGAGCCGGCCGCATCGCGCGCCGGCAGCCAGCCGCCGACGGTGGCGGCAGCGACGCCGAGGGCGAAGAACAGCAGCGTCGAGGCCGGATCGACCAGCAGCGGCGGCTGCACGCCGGTGAAGAAGCCGCCGCCCAGATCGCCGCCGAGCAGGCGCAGTGCGGCCCTGGCGACGCCGAGGCCGATGGCGATGCCCAAGGCCGCGCCCAGAACACCGAGCGCGGCCGATTCCGCGAGCAGCAGCCGTTCGACTTCGCCGCGCGTGGTGCCGATCACGCGCAGGAAGGCGAGCTGCGTGCGCCGCGCCAGCACGGCCTGCGCCTGTAGCGAGTAGACGAGGAAGGCGCCGGTGAACAGTGCCACCAGCGCCAGCACGTTCAGGTTGACGCGATAGGCGCGCGACAGGTTCGATACCCGCGTGGCGGCGCTCTCCGCTGTCTGCAGGCTGACGCCGGCGGGCAACTGCCAGTCGGCGGCGGCTTCCTGCGGCGCGCTGCCGGCGGCGAACTGCAGGTCGATGCGCGAGAGCTTGCCCAGCCGATCGAGCCGCCACTGGGCGAAGCCGAGGTCCATCACCGCCACGATCTGGCCGGCGCGGGCCGCCGGAAGCCGGCCGGCGATCCGCAGGCGCTGCACGCGGCCGCCCACCTGCACCCCGATCGTCTCGCCTGCTGCCAGCTGCAGTGCCTCGAGCGCCGCCGGCGACAGGTAGACGCCGTCGTCGAGCAGCGCAAAGCGGCTGTCGTTCGCCGCCGGCTCGCCGATCGTGTGCGGCGCGAGCAGTGCCGAACGGAAGATATCGACGCCCTGGATCGGCAGGGACCGTCCGCGCAGCCGTGCGGGCTCGACGATCGGCGCTTCGACATCGAGCGCCGGGCTGGCCCAGGCCACCTGTGGCGACGACGCCACGCGCGCGTAGACGGCCTCGTCGAAGCCTTCGCGCGGGCCGATCACCGACGCGTCGGCCTGGCCGCTGGCCTGGCGCACGGCGGCGGAGAACTCCTGCAGTGCCGAGGCATTGATCAGGTGCACCGCGTATCCGAGGGATACGCCCACGGCGATGGCGATCACCTGCACGGCGGCACGCAGCGGATGGCTGCGCGCGTAGCCGCCGATGACATGGACAAGAAGCCAGGACACGGGGGCAGTGTATCGGCCGGGCCTTCAGTCCCATCACAGGCCGAAACGTCGCCGGAATCGATGCTTGGCCCACTCGTTGGCCAGCACGTAGGCGCCGGTGATCGCCAGAAGCATCGCCAGCAGGCTCGGCGGCAGCGGTACGAAGCCGAAGGTCGACGCGAAGCCCGGAACGTAAGGTGCGCCCACGGCGGCGACCGCGACGGCAACGGTGCTCCACAGCACGCCGGCACTCGGCCGGCTGCTGCAGAGCGGCCGGTGCGTCCGCACCACCAGCAGGATCACCAGTTCGGTCAGCAGCGACTCGACGAACCAGGCGGTGCGGAATTCCTCGGTCGCGACGCGCAGCACGAGCAGCAGCACGGCGAAGGTCAACGCATCGAACAGCGAACTGATCAGGCCGAAGGCGAGCATGAAGTCGCGGATCCGCGCCACCCGCCACCGGCGCGGGCGTTCGACCATCTCGGCGTCGACGCGGTCGCCGGCGATGGCCATCGCCGGCAGGTCTGACAGGAAGTTGTTCAGCAGGATCTGCTTCGGCAGCAGCGGCAGGAACGGCACCGCCAGCGACAGCAGGGCCATCGACAGCATGTTGCCGAAGTTGGCGCTCGAGGTCGTGTACACGTACTTCATCGTGTTGGAGAAGACGCGCCGGCCCTCCTCGATGCCGTCGCGCAGCACGGCCAGGCTGTGTTCGAGCAGCACGAAGTCGGCGGTCTCCTTGGCCACGTCCACGGCGGTGTCGACCGACACTCCGACATCGGCCGCGTGCAGCGACGGCGCGTCGTTGATGCCGTCGCCGAGGTAGCCGACCACGTGGCCGGTACGGCGCAGCGCGCTGATGATCCGCTCCTTCTGGTTGGGGTCGACCTCGGCGAAAATCGTCGTGCGCTCGGCGCGCTGCCACAGCGCTTCGTCGTGCAGGTTGTCCATGTCGGCGCCGGTGAGCACGCCGCGGACGGGCAGATCGACCGCCTGTGCCACGTGCAGCGCGACGCGGTGGCTGTCGCCGGTGATGACCTTCAGTTCGATGCCGAGCCGGCGCAGGCTGGCGAGCGTTTCGGCGGCGTCGGGCTTCGGCGGATCGAAGAAGAGCAGGAAACCTTCGAGCACCATCGACGTTTCGTCGGCGGCGGTGTACGGCGGCGGGCTGCTCATGCGGCGCGTCGCCACGGCCAGCACGCGGAATCCGGCATCGGCCCAGGCGTCGGCGCGTGCGGCGATCCTGCGGCGCCCGGTCTCGTCGAGCGCCGCGGTGCCGGAGCCGTCGCGAACATCGCCGCAGATGGCGACGACCGGATCGAGCGCCCCTTTGGTGATCAGCAGTGCCTCTGCGTCGGGATCGTCGCCACGTTGCACGGCGATGCTCAGCCGCCTGCGCACGAAGTCGTAGGGAATCTCCTCGACCTTGGCCAGGTCCGCCTGCGGCGGCGGTGCGGCGCTGCCGATGATCGCCTCGTCGAGCGGGTTCTGCAGGCCGGTCTGCAGCCGGGCATTCAGCCAGGCCAGTTCGCGCACCCGCGGCGACGGGTTGCCTTGGGCGTCGAGCGCGTCGTCGAGGCGGATGACGCCGGCGGTCAGCGTGCCGGTCTTGTCGGTGGCGAGCACGTCCATCGAGCCGAAATTCTCGATCGCGGCCAGCCGCCGCACGATCACGCCGGAACGCGCCATCCGCTGTGCGCCGCGCGCCAGCGTGATGCTGATGATCGCCGGCAGCAGCTCGGGCGCCATGCCGACGGCTAGGGCGAGGGCGAAAAGCAGCGAGTCGGTGACCGGCCGCGCGTAGGCGACGTTGGCGGCAAAGATGCCGAGCACCAGCAGCGTCATCAGCTGCGTCAGCAGCGTGCCGAACTGGCGGATGCCGCGCTCGAACTCGGTTTCGGGCGCGCGCAGCGCCAGACGCTCCGCAATCTGGCCGTACGTCGTCGACTTGCCGGTGGCCACCACCAGCGCCCGCGCTGTGCCGCTGCGCACGCTCGTGCCGAGGCTCACCCAGTTCGTCCGCTGCGGCGGGGTTGCGCCGGGAGCCACGACACCGGCGTGCTTCTCGACCGGAAAGGTTTCGCCCGTGAGCACGGCCTCGTTGACGAAGAAATCGTGCGCCTCGAGCACCCGGGCGTCGGCGGCGATCAGGCTGCCGGCAGCAAGCAGCAGCACGTCGCCGGGGACGATCTGCTCGGCATCGATCTCGATCTTCTGGCCGTTGCGCAGCACGTCGGCGCGCAGCTTGATGCGCTCGAGCAGGCGCTCGACCGCGCGGCCGGCGCGGTACTCCTGCATGAAGCTCAGCATCGCACTGGCGGCAATGATGGCGAGCACGATCGAGGCGTCGATCAGTTCGCCGGTCGCAATCGAAATCACCGCCGCGACGACGAGGATCAGCACCAGCGGGCTCTTGAACTGCGCGGCGAAGACCTGCAGTGCGCCGCGAACGACCGGGCGCTTCAGCCGGTTGGGGCCGTGCTCGCGCAGCCTGAGTCCGGCCTCGACGCTCGACAGGCCCTCCGGCCGCGAGCGCAGCCGCAGCAGCAGATCGTCGTGCGCTTCGGCCCACGGCGCGGGGCCGTCGCGTTGATTGCGATGATTCGAACCGATCATGGCGCCACGGTAGCGGCAATGCCGCTTCCGGCGCTTGATCCAGGGCTACGCCGGTACCGCCCCGTCGACGCGCAACCGGCCGTGCTCCAGCCGCAGCACGCGATCGGCGGTCGCCGCCGCGTGCAGCGAATGCGTGACCAGGATGCCAGCCGCACCCTGGGCCTTGATCGTGCGCGCCAGCAGCTGCAGCACGGTGTCGGCCGTGTCGGGATCGAGGTTGCCGGTCGGTTCGTCGGCCAGCACCAGCGCCGGTCGATGCGCCAGCGCCCGGGCGACGGCGACACGCTGCAGCTCGCCGCCGGACAGTTCGCGCGGCGGCGAGTCGCCGCGGTCGCCGAGCCCCACGGCGGCCAGCAGTTCGCGCGTGCGCGTGCTTCGCGCACCGGGCTCGATTCCGAGCAGCACCAGCGGCAGTTCGACGTTCTGCGCCACGGTCAGGTGCGGCAGGATATGAAAGGCCTGGAAGACGAAGCCGACGCGGGCGCGGCGCAGGCGGGTGCGCGAGTCCTCGTCCATCTTCGTGAGCTCCTCGCCGCCGATGACGATGCGGCCCGCATCGGGTGAGTCGAGCCCGGCGATCAGGTTCAGCAGCGTCGACTTGCCGGCGCCCGATTCGCCGACGATGGCGACGTATTCGCCGGCGGCCAGTTCGAGATCGAGGGCATCGAGGATGGGGCGCGGGCCGAAGCGCCTGGCGAGCCCCTGGATGGACAGCATGGCGCCATTTTATTGAGCCGCATCGAATATGCTTCGCGGCGAGCGTGTCCCTGCGCGATCGGCACGATTTGCCCGCGGGCAGGTTCTCGGGAGAGGTCATGGCCGAGCCGGAAGTCGTCACGATCGCCGACATACGCGCGGCAGCCGAGCGGCTGCGCGGCCAGATCGAGGACACGCCGTGCCTGCACTCGCGCACGCTGTCGCAGATCACCGGCGCCGAGATCTACCTGAAGTTCGAGAACCTGCAGTTCACCGCCAGCTTCAAGGAGCGCGGCGCGCTGAACTGTCTGGCGCAGCTGACCGATGCGCAGCGCCGCCGCGGCGTGCTCGCCGTGTCCGCCGGCAACCACGCGCAGGGCGTGGCGTACCACGCGCAGCGGCTCGGCATTCCGGCGGTGATCGTGATGCCGCGCTACACGCCGGTGGTGAAGGTCGAGCGCACGCGCGGCTTCGGCGCCGAGATCGTGCTGGCCGGCGACAACTTCGACGACGCCAAGATCGAGGCGCTGAAGATCGAACGCGAGCGCGGCCTGACGCTGGTGCACCCGTATGACGACCCGCGCGTGATCGCCGGCCAGGGCACGATTGGACTGGAAATGCTGGCGGCGCAGCCGCAGCTCGACTGCCTGTGCGTGGCCATCGGCGGCGGCGGCCTCATCAGCGGCGTGACGCTGGCCGCAAGGGCCGTCAAGCCGTCGATCGAGGTGATCGGCGTGCAGACCGACCAGTTCCCGGCGATGTACGCGCTGTTCAAGGGGCTCGACATGCCGTCGGCCAATGCGACGCTCGCCGAAGGCATCGCCGTGAAATCGCCGGGCCTGATCACGCGCGAAATTGTCCGGCGGCACGTCGACGACATCGTGCTCGTTGCGGAAGGCGACATCGAGCACGCGATCGTGCTGCTGCTGGAGATCGAGAAGACCGTGGTCGAGGGTGCCGGCGCCACGGGGCTGGCGGCGCTGATCCGCCACCGCGAGCGCTTCGCCGGCAAGAAGGTGGGCCTGATCCTGTGCGGCGGCAATATCGACCCGATGGTGCTGGCCGACATCATCGAGCGCGGCATGGTGCGCGCCGGCCGGCTGGCGCGGATCCGCATCGCCACCCGCGACGTGCCGGGCGAACTGGCGCGCGCGGCGACGGTCGTGGCTCAGGCCGGCGCCAACATCGAGGAAGTCGAGCACCAGCGCGCCTTCACCACGCTGCCGGCGCAGAATGCGCAGCTCGAGATGGTGATCCAGACGCGCGGGCCGGAGCATATCGACGAAGTACTGCGGCAGCTGCGCGAGGCCGGCATGCCGGCGGATCTCGATCCTTACTGATAGAAATTCGCGCCCGAGGCGACCAAACTGCCCGGGAGCGGCCGCCGGCCGCGGGGAGGGAAGCCGTGGATCAGCCTGTGCAGCGACGGGCGCTGGCGCGCCGGCCGACGTTCGTCGAGATCGATTCGCCGGGCGGCGAGAACCAGCGGCAGGAACTGCTGCAGGGCCTGCGCGCCGCGCAGGCGGCGATCTCGCCCAAGTTCTTCTACGACGCGCTCGGTTCGCGTCTGTTCGAAGCGATCTGCGAGTTACCGGAGTACTACCTGCCGCGCGCCGAGCGCCAGATCATGCAGGTGCACGGCGAGGAAATCGCCGCGGCCGTGGGTCCAGGCTGCACCCTGATCGATCTGGGCGCCGGCAACTGCGAAAAGGCCGAGCGGCTGTTCGGGCTGCTGCGCCCGGCTCAATATGTCGCCATCGACATTTCGGTCGACTTCCTGCGCGAGAAACTCGAATGCGTGCAGGACCGGCATCCGCTGCTCGACATCGTTGGCGTCGGCCAGGACTTCTCGCGCCGGCTCGTGCTGCCGCCGCAGGTGCGCAGGCAAAACCGGCTGTTCTTCTATCCGGGCTCGTCGATCGGCAACTTCAGGCCGCAGGAAGCGGCGCAGTTCGTCGGCCGGATATGGGATCTGTGCGGGCCCGACGGCAAGCTGCTGCTCGGCGTCGATCTGGTCAAGGACCGCGCGGCGCTCGAGGCGGCCTACGACGATGCCCTCGGCGTCACGGCGGCGTTCAATCTGAACATCCTGAACAACGTGAACCGGGTCCTCGGTTCCGATTTCGATGTGCGCGACTGGCGGCACGTCGCGTTCTTCAACGAACGCGAGTCACGGATCGAGATGCACCTGGAGGCGAAAAAAGAAATCTCCGTAGGCCTCCCCGATGGCCCCCGCGCGTTCCGCGCCGGGGAGAGGATGCTTACGGAGAACTCGTACAAGCTCCCGCGCGAAGCGCCCGCGGCCGCCTTTGGTCGCGACGGCGCCGTCTGGCGCGATCAGCAGGGGAATTTCGCCACGGCCCTGCTATTCAGGCCGTGACGGCCTGACTGACGAATCAGGCAAAGCAGACCGCCATCAGCCCGCCGCCGACGAACGACATCTCCGTACTCGTCAGCAAGGTGATCGAATCGGCCACCGCTTGCGCGTCAACGGAGATCTCGACAGCTTTGGCTTCGGCGACTTGGCAAACGATGGCTTCCATGATTGAATCCTCTAAACACGTTACTTGGTTTCGATCGATAGCAACATCGCTATCGATGTGCGGGATGTTTATCGATCGGCGCGTATTGATCGATGCCCCGGATTTGGGATGGAACCGCAAACATGCGAGTTTTGATCGATCACCTCGACGAGGTTTCATCGCGCATCAGCGCGATGAACCGAGAGGAAGCGCTTCATCTCCTCGAGGAACTGGCTTCGGCGCTGCGTTCTGCATTAGCGGCACCGGGTTCCGACGCCCATCGCCTGTTCGCGTCAGCGAAGAAAACGCTACACGGCCTGCCGGCCGACGTCGTCAGCGAGGCGCGCGTCGAGGCGCTGCTGCTGTCAGCCCAGTTCGCTTATGTCTCGGGCCAGCCTTTCTCGGGCCTGGAGCACGCCAGTGTCGCCGTCGATTGCGCGCGGCGGACGCAGGACGCCTCGTCGCTGCGCAAGGCGCTGACGTTTCACGGCATCCTGCTCGCCGACACCGGAAACATCGCGACCGCGGTGGAGTCCTATGCGGAAGCACTCGATCTGGCCGAGCGGCTTCATGAATTGCAGGCAGAGGCTCCGGTATGGGTCAACCTCGGGACGGCGCTTGTTTACGCCGGGCAGTTGAACGAAGCGGTTGCGTGCTTCGAGCGCGTTGTGGCCCTTGCCGGTCAGGACCCCGCAATCGCGCCGAGAAAGCCCCTGGCGCTGGCCAATATCGCCGGCATCTGTCTGTATCTGGAGGATCACGCGAAGGGCCTGCGCAGCATCAAGGCGGCGATTGAGTGTGCCGGCGAACCGACCAACGCCACCGATCGCATGAACCGCGTGCTGGCCGAATGCGCGTACACGCGGCTGCTGCTGGAAGTCGACAGCCTCGACCGGGCGAAAGAGCGCTGCGAGCTGGCCAAGCGCTACGCGCGCGAATCGAAATCGGAGCGCGCCGAACTGCAGGCGGCGCTCGCCGAGGGGCTGTGCGAGGTGCACGCGGGCCTGATCGATCTGGGCATCTCGCGCCTGTCGCAGGCGCTCGACCGGGCGCGAGTGGTGAAGTCGCACCTGCGCGACGCGCTGCTCTCCATGGTCAGGGCGCAGGAGGTGGCGGGCAAGCCGGACGTCGCGCTCGTTTACCTGCGCGAACTGATGATGCACACGAAGAAGACGCAGCAGGAAAACGCGCTGCGCCATCATCGCCTGCATCTGGAGAACCTCGCCCGGCAGCAACAGGAGGCTTCCGAAGACACGGTGATGGAGCGTCACGAGCAGTCGCTGCGCGGCAAGCTGGCCGAGCAGGTGGCGCAGCAGGAACTGATGAAGTCGCGCATCGAAATGCTCGAGCGGCTGGCGGTCACCGCCGAGCTGCGTGACGACTCCACCGGCGAGCACTCTTATCGCGTCGGCCGGCTTTCATCGCTGCTCGGCCAGGAATTCGGCTGCGACGACCAGACCTGTTTCATGCTCGATCTGGCCGCGCGGCTGCACGACATCGGCAAGATCGGCATTCCCGACGGCATCCTGCTGAAGCCCGACCGGCTGACCGAGGCCGAGCGCGAGATCATGAAGACGCACACCACGGTCGGTGCCGAGCTGCTGGCGCAGAGCGACATGCCGCACATGCAGATGGCCGAGGACATCGCCCGCTTTCACCACGAGTGGTGGGACGGCTCCGGCTACCCGAACGGCATCGGTGGTGCGGCGATCCCGATTGCAGCGCGCATCACGGCGCTGGCCGACGTCTTCGATGCGCTGACGCACCGCCGCCCGTACAAGGAACCGTGGCCGGTGGCGCGGGCGCTGGAGGAGATCGCCTACCTGAAGGGCCACCAGTTCGACCCGGAACTGACTGATCTGTTCCTGGCGCTGATCCGCCGCCTGCAGCGCGAGGTCGGCGATCTCGACGAGTACCTCGGCGAGGCGGCGCGGGCATCGCCGTTCATCCGCGCGCGCGAGAAGATCGCCAGCACGCTGCGCCGCTCGGGTGGGCGCGACATCGGGCCGCGCTCGCGCCTCGATGCGCAGCGCTGAGTCAGGCAGAATGCGGTCCGCTCGCATGGACCTGAAGAGGACAACCGAGCGTCGTATCTGCCGGCGACGCGCGTCAGGCCGCCCCGAGGCGCACTGTGCGGTCGACCGCGCGCACGGTTTCCGGGCGGTGGCTGACGATGACGAGGCTGATGCCGAGTGCCTTCAGCCTTTCGGTGATTTCGCGTTCACGCGCCAGATCGAGCTGGTCGAAGGCCTCGTCGAGAAACAGCACCTGCGGCCGGCGATACAGCGCGCGCGCCAGCAGCACGCGCTGCTTCTGCCCGCCCGACAGCGCCACGCCGAGACTGCCGACGATCGTGTTGTACTGCATCGGCATTGATTCGATATCGTCGGCGATGCCGGCGAGCCGGGCGCAGTCGCGCACGCGCAGCGGGTCGTGCTGGGCGTCGAAGAAGCTGATGTTGTCCTCGAGCGTGCCGACGAAGAGCTGGTCGTCCTGCAGCACGACGCCGATGCGGCTGCGATAGGCCGCGCGGTCCCAGTCGCGCACGTCGCGGCCGGAATAGGTGAGCGTGCCTTCGCTGCGATCGAGCAGGCCGACCAGCACCTTGACCAGCGTCGTCTTGCCGGCTCCCGAAGGACCGACGATGGCCACCGTCTCGCCCGGCCGGACGGTGAAGTCGACGCCGCGGAAGGTGAAGCCTTCGATGCCGTAGGCAAAGCCGAGACCCTTGCCTTCGATCACCAGCGGCGCGGCGCTCGGCGTGAAGCTGGCCGTCGGCGTGCGCTCGGGCTCGGCCAGCGCGATGTCGGCGATGCGCTCGGCGTGCAGGTCGAGCATGCGGAACTCGATCGCCTTGTCGACCAGGTTGTTGATGCGGGTGATGAACAGCAGCTTGAAGGCGAGAAAGCCGAACAGCATGCCGACCGAGAAGCGCCCATCCATCACCAGCAGCGCCGCCAGCCAGATCACGGCCACGTTTTCGAGGCCGAAGATCAGGCCGTTGGCGGCGCGGTGGATGATCGCCAGGTTCTGCACCTTGACGCCGGCGTTGGTGTGCTCGACCACCAGGTTCTGGTAGGCGACGCGCCGCTGCGTCTCGCGCAGGTTCAGCTTGATCGCCAGCATGCCGCGCAGCGTCTCGATGAAGTGCGTGTTCGACTTGGCCTCGTGCGCGATCTGCTCGTCAGCGGCGCGCCGCTGCGGCCCGTAGAAGATCCACCGCACTAGGCCGTAGGCCGCGGCGGCGCCGACGACGATGGCGGTCAGCAGCGGGCTGTACCAGAACATCACCGCCAGCGTCAGTGCCACCATGGCGCCGTCGATCAGCGTTTCGACGAAGGCCAGCGTCAGCGTGCGCTGGATCGCGTCGACGCTCTTGAAGCGCGAGAAGATGTCGCCGATGTGCCGCTTCTCGAACCAGGCCAGCGGCAGCCGCAGCAGCTGGCCGAACAGCATGTCGAGCAGGCGCAGGTTCAGGTGCGTGGACAGGTACACGCCCAGCCAGGCGCGCACCGCGGTCGTGGCCACCTGCATCAGCACCAGCAGCGAGAAACCCAGCCCGAGCAGGGTGAGCAGGTCGCGGTCGCGGCCGACGACCACCCGGTCGATCACCAGCTGCACGAAGAACGGCGAGGCGACGGCGAAGACCTCGAGCGCCAGCGACAGCAGCATCACCTGCGCGATCGTGCCGCCCATGCCGCCGGCCGCGGTCAGCAGCTGCCAGGCGGTGATGCGCTCACGTTCGTCGGTCCGGGCAAAGCCTTCGGCGGGCGAGAACTCCATCGCCACGCCCGTGTAGTGGCGCGAGGCCTCGTGGATCGGCAGCACGCGTTTGCCGCGCGCCGGATCGAGCACGGTGATCCGGCGGCGGTTGGCCTTCGTCAGGACGACGAAGTGGTTCATGTCCCAGTGCAGGATCGCCGGCAGGCGCAGCTTGCCGAGCAGCTGCAGCGGCGCCTGCACGCCGCGCGGCGACAGCTTCATCGACTGCGCGATGGCGGCGATATGCTGCAGCGTGACGCCCTTCATCGAAGGCGCCAGCCGCAGCCGCATCGCCGACAGGTCGGTGCGATGGCCGTGGTAGCTGGCGATCATCGCCACGCAGGCGATGCCGCACTCCGGCGCCTCCGACTGCAGGATCAGCGGGACATGTCTACGGAACAAGGTCAGGTTCCCGATGGGCGCATGCAGCGCCGGCACGTCTCCCGTTCGTCGGTTCCGCAGCGGCCTGCCATGCGGTCAGTGCAGCCTCCCGCGCAGTTCGAGGACGGGTTCGAAGATCCATTCGAAGACGGTGCGTTTCTCCAGCAGGATGTCGGCGTTGACCAGCATGCCGGGCCGCAGCGCGATCTGCTGGGTGCCGGCCGCCACGGTCTGCTGCTCGAGCTCGACATCGATGCGGTAGACGGGCTCGCGCACCGTCATTGGCCCGACCTTCTCGCCAGGCGACCACACCGTGCGGCTGACGTTGTCGACCGTGCCGCGGTACTGGCCGAAGCGCTGGAAGGGAAACGCCTCGTAACGCAGCACCACCGCGTTGCCCGGCTGCACGAAGCCAACCGCCCGCGTCGGCACCAGCAGCTGCGCCTGCAGGCCGCCTCCGGCCGGCAGCACCGTGGCCAACGGCGCATCGGCGGCCAGAGACGCGCCGCGCGACACTGCGATGTTGGTGACCGTACCGGCGATCGGTGCGCGGATGATCGTTTCCTTCCTGGTCTCCTCCTGCACCAGGTTCTGCTGCAGCTGGCCCTTTTCGCGCGTCAGCTGGTCGAGCTGCTGCCGGGCGCGCAGGTCGACGGTGGGCAGGTCGCTCTGCGCACTGCGCAGGTCGCGTTCGATCGTCGCCCGGTTGCGGCGCAGGGTCTCCAGCTTGACCTGCTGGTCGAGCTGGTCGTTGCGCTTCGCGGTCAGTGCCGTGTCGGAGACGAACCCGTCCTTGACCAGCTGCTGCGTGCGCTGAAAATCCTCGCGCGACGAGGCCACGCGGGTCTGCTGCATGCGGATCTCGGCGTCGGCCTGCGCCAGTTCCTTCCTCAGGTCGTCGATGCGGCGGCGAAGCTGCTCCTTCTGCTGCTCGGCGAGCAGCCGGATGTTGTCCTTTTCCGCTTCGAGATTGGCCACGCGCAGCGACAGTTCGCGCTGCACCAGTTCGGTCGAGGTCGCCCCCGACGCCGTGCCCCGTTCCAGTGACAGGCGGGCGATCGGCGCCCCGGCGGCGACCTCGTCGCCTTCGCGCACCATCAGTTCGGCCAGGATGCCGGCCTCCGGCGCGAGGATCTGCGCCGCGCCCGCGTGCGGCGCGAGGAAGCCCTCGACCCGCTCGCGACGCGTGTATTCGCCCCAGAACATGAAGCCGATGATCAGCGCGGCGAAGGCGATGGCAAGCAGCGTGAAGATCCAGGTCGGAACAGGCCGTGCGATCGACACCTCGCCCAGCAGCTTCTCGCGCTGGGCATCGATCGCTTCCTGCCGGAATAATCTGCGCCCCGGGGGCGGCGTCGTATCCATGGGTGGCGCGATTATCCGTCAGCGACCGTCGCTTTCCGCTCAGGCGTTGTCGATGCGCGACGCATTGCCCGGAACACGCGAGCCGATGCGCGTCGTCGCAGGGCCGTGGCGAGGTCGATTGTTGCGCCGATCCTCGCCGGTCCGGCCGCAGAACGACGATGCCGTGCTTTCCGCTCAGCCTTCGACCCGGATGCCCTGGCCCGCTTCGAGCCGGCCGATGATCGCGGCACGGTCGAAGCCCTCGGCGCGGAAGATCGACAGCACTTCGTCGGCCGCCGGCGGGGAGCAACTCACGAGCAGGCCGCCGGAAGTCTGCGGATCCGTCAGCAGGGCCTTGTGCAGGTCGGACACATCGACCAGCGTCACGTCCCTGCCGTAGCCGGCCCAGTTGCGGCCCGATGCCCCGGTGATGAAGCCGCCGGCGGCCAGCGCCTCGACATTCGGCAGCAGCGGTACGTCCTTAAGCGTCACGCGCGCCGCAAGGCGGCTGCCACGGCACAGCTCGTTCAGGTGGCCGAGCAACCCGAAGCCGGTGACATCGGTCATCGCGTGCACATCGGCAAGGTCGGCAAGGCGGCGGCCCGGCGTGTTCAGCCGCGTCGTATTGGCGATCATTTCGGCGTAGCCGGCCGCGTCCAGGGCATCCTTCTTCAGCGCCGCCGAGTAGATGCCGACGCCGAGCGGCTTGCCGAGGATCAGCACATCGCCCGCCTGCGCGGCGGAGTTCTTTTTCACCTGGCGCGGGTGCACGAGGCCGAGCGCGACCAGTCCGTAGATCGGCTCGACCGAGTCGATCGTGTGGCCGCCGGCGATCGGAATGCCGGCGGCCGAGCATACGGATTCGCCGCCTTCGACGATGCGACGGATCACCTCCACCGGCAACTGGTTGATCGGCATGCCGAGCAATGCCAGCGCCATGATCGGCGTGCCGCCCATTGCATAGACGTCGGAAATGGCATTGGTCGCGGCGATGCGGCCGAAGTCGTAAGGGTCGTCGACGATCGGCATGAAGAAGTCGGTGGTCGCAATCAGCGCCTGCTCGTCGTTCAGGCGGTAAACCGCGGCGTCATCCGACGTTTCGATGCCGACCAGCAGCTGCGGCGGCACCAGGCCCTGCGAGCCCTTCAGGATTTCGCCCAGCACGCCAGGGGCGATCTTGCAGCCGCAGCCGCCGCCATGCGAGAAGGAGGTCAGGCGCAGCTTCGGCGCTTCCGGGGCATTCATCAGGGTCTCCGCTTCGATCGCTGCAGACAATTATCCACAAGGCTCAGCAGGCCTGCCCGTTCGTGGCCGGGCGCGAACAGCGGGGCGCGCTGTTCGCAGCGCGCCTGTAGCCGGTGCAGGAACTCTGCCTGATGCGCCGAACGCAGCAGCAGGGCGCCCGCGGCCTCGACGTCGTTTTCGGTGAACAGTCCGGGATAGTGCTCGCCGAGCAGTCCGGCGTTGCCGTCGATGCCGCTGGCCAGAACCGCGGTGTGCGAGCGCACGGCCTCGATCACTGCCTGCGCGCCGCCCTCCATGTTCGACGGGTGCAGCAGCAGGTGGCTGTTGCGGATGATTTGGCGGGCGCGCGGCCGCGGCAGTTCGCCGAGCCAGCGGTACCGCGGATCGCGAGCGGCCACCTGCGCCGCTTCGCGGCCGAGCGCCGGCTGCACGGCTGCGCCGACATGGTGGATGCGCAGCGGCAGATCGGCAGGCAGCCGGCGCAGTAGCGCCCAAACGAACTGCGGGTTCTTCTCGTCGCGCAGGTGGCCGACCACGGCCACCGCCAGGAGTCGTTGCGGCGGTCGGCCCGCAGACAGCTGGCGCGCCGATTGCAGGATCACTTCGGCTTTGCTCCGTTCGGGGCGCGGCAGCCGGCGCGGCCCCAGTTCGTTGAGCACGACCAGGCGCGTGGCCAGCTCCAGCGAGCGGCGGGCTTCGCGACTGACCGCGAGGTCGCGATACAGGTCTGTGCCGGTCAGCACGACGATCAGCGGCCGATCCGGATGCGCCGCCGCGAACTTCTGGATCGACTCCGCAGAGCGCCGCGCATGCAGCGCGATCAGCAGTTCGCAGGGCAACCCGCTCCACGATTGTTCGACCTGGACCCGGTATGCCCGGCCGAGGAAACGCGCCCAGCGCGACGCCGTATGCCAGTTACCATTGTTCGCAGCCGCGAGATAGGGCGTGACGATCGTCACCCGCGGCCGGCCGACGTGCTTCATCTGTGATTGGACACCACGGACCGCAATCAGCGTGCGCAACCTCGACAGAAACGCGCTGCGCGAGGCATTCCACTGTGCTCGCCAGTATACGAAGGCGCTGCTGGCCGATCTGACCGATCGGCAGCTCGCCGTGCCGCGGCTGCCGATCGTCAACCCTTTCCTGTGGGAATACGGCCACGTCGGCTGGTTCACCGAGAACTTCTGTCTGCGCGGTCCGGCTGAAGGCAGGCCGACGCGGCCTTCGATCCTGGCCGAGGCCGACCGCTGGTATGACTCCAGCCGCGTCGCGCACGACACGCGTTGGGCGCTGGATCTGCCCGATCGCGACCAGACGGAGCGATACGTGGGGCAGGTCTTTGCGGCGACGATGGAAGCCCTGCAGCGGGCCGAGGACAGCGATGCGGGCCTGTACCGCTTCCGGCTGGCGCTCTATCACGAGGACATGCACGCGGAGGCATTCGCCTACATGCGTCACACGCTCGGCTATGCGCCGCCGCCGCTGCCGCAGGCCGGGCCGGCCGACACTGGCAGCGGCGGCGATGTCGAACTGTCGGGCGGCCCGTTTAAGCTCGGCGCAACGCCAGGCCGAGGCTTCGTCTTCGACAATGAAAAATGGGCGCACGAGGTGGTGATCGCGCCCTTCGCAATTTCGTGCCGGCTGGTCAGCAACGCCGAGTTTGCGGCCTTCGTCGATGACGGCGGCTATGGCCGCGACGACCTGTGGAGCGCCGAGGGTCGGCGCTGGCGCCATGAGACCGGACGGGCACTTCCGCGTGACTGGCGGCGCGACGGTGCGGGCTTCTGCGAGCGCCGCTTCGACAAATGGCAGCCGCTGCGTCCGGCCGCGCCGGTGTGCCATGTCACTGCGCACGAAGCGCAGGCCTACTGCCGCTGGCGGGGCCGCCGCCTGCCAACCGAGGCCGAGTGGGAACTTGCCGCGGCCTGTGGCGCCATCGGACCGCTGGGCCTGTGGGAATGGACGTCCTCGACCTTCGCGCCTTACCCGGGCTTCGCCGCCGATGCCTACGCCGATTATTCAGCGCCGTGGTTCGGCACGCACCGTGTTCTGCGCGGCGGCAGCTTCGCCACGCCGCCGCGCCTGCTGCACCCGCGTTTCCGCAACTTCTTTCGCCCCGAGCGCGACGACATCTTCGTCGGCTTCCGCACCTGCGCGATCCCCTGACGGCCTGGCCGCGCGGCGAGACAGGCGGGGCCCGAAGCGACGCGCGCCGGCCGGATCAGCCGGAGTTGCCCGCGTCGGCGCCCACCGCCGCCAGCCCGAATGCCACGGAACGGAATCCGCAATCGACGTGGATGATCTCGCCGGTGATGCCCGAGGCGAGGTCGGACAGCACAAAGGCGGCAACGTTGCCGACCTCCTCGATCGACACGTTCCGGCGCAGCGGGGCATTGGCCTCGTTGAACGCCAGCATGCGCGAGAAGCCCTTGATGCCGCTGGCCGCCAGCGTCTTGATCGGCCCCGCCGAGATGCCGTTGACGCGGATGCCGCGCGGGCCGAGATCGTTGGCGAGGTAGCGCACCGAAGCTTCGAGCGACGCCTTGGCCAGCCCCATCGTGTTGTAGTGCGGCACCACGCGCTCGGCGCCGAGGTATGTCAGCGTCAGCAGCGAGCCCGGCCGTCCTTCGAGCAGCGGCAGCGCCGCCTTGGCCAGCGCCGGAAAACTGTAGGCGGAGATCTCGTGTGCGATGCGAAAGTTCTCGCGCGATAGACCGTCGAGGAACTCGCCGGCGATGGCCTCGCGCGGCGCGAAGCCGATCGAGTGCACCAGGCCGTCGAGGCTGCCCCAGCGTTCGCGCAGGCCAGCGACGGCGCCGCTGATCTGCGCGTCGTCGCCCACGTCGCAGGGCAGCACGATGTCGGAATCGAACTCGGCGGCGAACTCGGTGATGCGTTCGCGGAAACGATCGCCGACATAAGTGAAGGCGAGGTTCGCGCCCTCGCGACGGCAGGCCTGCGCGATCCCGTAGGCGATCGAGCGGTTCGACAGCAGGCCGGTGATCAGGATGCGCTTGCCGGAGAGAAAGGCCATGATCGATCGAGGCGGGAAATAAGAACCGGGCCGAATGGTACCGGTACCGCCGGGGCCGTCAGGCCGTGACGGATTCAACGCAACGTGCTTGCTGCCGAGACGCTCTGGCCCGCCGCCCCGGGGCGACGGTATCGGGTGCGAAATTGCCGGCAGCAACCGGCGGGCGCGCGCCGGCAGCGAGGCGGGCGGATCGAGGACAACCGGCCCGGCTTCAGCGGCGATGTGACGCCGTTTTCTGTGCGCTGGCCGTCCGGGCAGCGGCCGGGCGCAGGGCGCGAGCGGCCGGCCGCGCGGCCACGGCCACGTTCAGCCGCTGGCCGGCGAACAGTTGCCTGGTGCGCAGGCGGTTCAGTTCGACGATCTCGTCGATGCTCATCCGGTAGCGGCGCGCCACGCTGCTCAGGGTGTCGCCACGCCGCACGCGATAGGTGATGAGCCGCTGGGCGCCGCGCTCTGGCACCAGCGCCAGCGCGGCCGCAAGCTTGTCCGGGGCGATGTCGGCAGTCATCGTCTCGTCGCGCGGGATCAGGATGGTCGAGCCGGCCGCCAACTTGTGCCTTTTCGGAATGCGATTGGCCTCGCGCAGGTGCTCGGCACTGACGCCGACGCGTTCGGCGATGCTCTCCACCGTTTCCGTGGTCTTCACCGTATGCGTCGTCCAACTCGCCAGCGCCTGCCCGGTGGACTCGTACGCGGCGAGGTTGGCGAGAAAGATCTCGGCTCGATCGGCCGGAAGCAGCAGATTGGCATCGCCCGCGCCGACGATCACCGGCCGGTTGAACGAAGGATTCAGGGCGCGGAACTCCTCCACCGGCATCTCGGCCAGTCGGGCCGCGGTCTCGATGTCGATGTCGCGGGTCTTGCGCACGACGGCGAAATACGGTTCATTTCGGATCGCCGGCAGTTCGACGCCGTGCGCAGCCGGGTCGCGGACGATATTCTTGATCGCCTGCAGCTTGGGCACGTAGCCCAGCGTCTCGCGCGGCAGCCGCAGGCGCGAGTACTCGGTCGACTGCTTGCGCGCTCGCGCGCGCTGCAACGACCGCGCCACGCAGCCCTCGCCGCAGTTGTAGGCGGCCAGCGCCAGGTGCCAGTCGCCGAAATCGTCGTGCAGCTTCTGCAGGTAATCGAGCGCGGCACGGGTCGATTCGAGAACGTCGCGCCGTTCATCGCGCCACAGGTTCTGCTGCAACTGGTACAGCTTGCCGGTGGAGGGAATGAACTGCCACAGGCCGGCCGCCTTGGCGTGCGATTCGGCCTCCGGCTGCATCGCGCTTTCGACGAACGGCAGCAGTGCCAGCTCGGTCGGCATGCCGCGGCGCTCGATCTCCTCGACGATGTGAAACAGGTACAGGTTGGCGCGTCCGGCCATGCGGCCGATGTAATCCGGCTGCGCTGCGTACCAGCGGGTGCTGTTGGCGGCAGCGCGGGTTTCGAGGTCCGGCATCGCAAAGCCGCGTCGGATGCGCTGCCACAAGTCGATCTTGGGGTCGGACGGCGGCAACGGCTGCAGCCTTGCCGAATCGGCCGGATGTTCCGAAGCGAGCTTCCGGATCAGGGTGCCGAGCGGATCCGGCGAGGCCGCGCCGCTGCTGGAGCCTGCCGCTCCGGCGATGGTCGCCGGCACCGCCTCGCTGCTGTGCGCCGGGGCCGGCTGCAGCGCGGATGTAGAAGTCATGGCGCCGGCCAGAAGCAGCGCCACGCCGATACGGCCGATGAACTTCGACGTCGGCATCAGGGTTTCTAGGCGGTGGACCGGCCGAGTATAGGCGCGGATCGCCGGTTCAGAACACGTCCTTCCAGGCCCGCAGCGCAGCGAATGCCTCGGCGGTCGAATGCAAAGCGCGACCGGCGCGGGCCTCGGCCGCACGGCGTACCGCGGGTACGTCTGCGCGCAGGAACGGGTTGGTGGCGAGCTCCTCGGCGATCGTCGACGGCAGCGTCGGTGCGCCGCGCTGGCGCAGCGCGATGCAGACCTGCTGCCGCAGCCGCAACGCCTCGTTGCCGGGCTCGACGGCGAGGGCGAAGCGCAGGTTCGAGACGGTGTATTCGTGGGCGCAGTACACGCGGGTCGTCGGCGGCAGCGCGGCCAGCGCAGCCAGAGACGCCGTCATCTGTTCCGCGGTCCCTTCGAACAGGCGGCCGCAGCCGGCAGCGAACAGCGTGTCGCCGCAAAAAAGCCAACCGGGTGATGGGGCGAAGTAGGCAACATGGCCGCGCGTGTGTCCGGGAACGTCCAGAACGTCGAAGCCGACGTCGAGGACCTCGATGCGATCGCCGTTGCCGACGGCGATGTCGCGCGCCGGGATCGATTCTCCCCGCGGCCCGTAAACGCGGGCGCCGGTGGCGCGGACGAGCGCGCTGACACCGCCGACGTGGTCGCCGTGATGATGGGTGACTAGAATGTCGATCAGTTTCAGGTTGAATCGCTCGAGGTGGGCCAATACCGGCTGCGCATCACCCGGATCCACGACCGCGGCATGACTGCCGCGGACGAGCAGCCACAGGTAGTTGTCGTTGAAGGCCGGGATCGGATCGATCCGAAGATCGGGGTCGGAGGCCATGTTTCCGGGGCAATGCAGCGCGGACGAGACGAGAATTGTCGATGATGCCGCAACGGCATCCGAAAGCCCATGCGCGGTGACGTGATGGCCGAATCCGGCGGCGAGGCATTGTCGGCGTTTCTGCGTTCGCCGCCAGGCCGCTATGCGCTCGCCTGGGAACAGCGGCAGCTCAGTGCCTGCGTGGCCGACATCTTCGGCTATCACGCGATGCAGCTCGGCCTGCCGGAGATCGATGCGCTGCGCGAGAACCGCATGCCGCTGCGCTTCTGCGCCTCCGACCGCCTGCTCGACGCACGGCTGTACAACGGCGGCGGCGAGCACACCAAGGTGGCGGTGATCAACCGCTACGAAGAACTGCCGTTCGCCACCGCCTCGATCGACCTGGTGGTGATGCCGCACATCCTCGAGTTCGCGCAGGAACCGCACCAGGTGCTGCGCGAGGTCGACCGGGTGCTGGTGCCCGAAGGGCATGTGCTGATCACCGGCTTCAATCCGGGCAGCCTGTGGGGGTTGCGCCAGGTGATGTCGCGTCTCGGCGTGGCGCCTTTCCTGCCGCGCGTCGGGCAGTTCATTTCGCTGCCGCGGCTGAAGGACTGGCTGAAGCTGCTGTCGTTCGAGGTCAACCGCGGTCGCTTCGGCTGCTACGTGCCGTGGGCGCGCAGCGAAAGATGGCTGGCCCGCTGGCGTTTCATGGAAAAGGCCGGCGACCGCTGGTGGCCGGTGCTCGGATCGGTGTACATGCTCACCGCAGTGAAGCGCGTGCGCGGCATGCGGCTGATCGGACCGGCGTGGAAGCGCAAGGAAGAACGCGCCCGGGCGCTGGTGCCGGTGGCCAACCGTTCGCTGTTCATCACGCACGAGGCCATCAGCGTCCGCGTCGATGGCGATGAGGACGCGGCGGCGAACGACGGTGCGCCGAGCGCTCAGCGCCGATGAAGCACGCGCGCGGCGTGCGTATCGCACCGGCAGCGGACGACGACGGCAGCGGCGGGCCGGCTTTGCCGCTGGCTTCTGGCGCCCAGCCGTATGTGGAGATCTGGACCGATGGCGCCTGCAAGGGCAATCCGGGCCCGGGCGGATGGGGGGCGCTGCTGCGCGCCGGCATGCACGAGAAGGAACTTTTCGGCGGCGATCCGGCCACAACCAACAACCGTATGGAACTGACTGCGGTCATCGAGGCGCTTTCCCGGCTCAGGCGGCGCTGCCGGGTGATCGTCCACACCGACTCGCAATACGTGAAGCTGGGCGTGACCGAGTGGCTGCCGATGTGGATCCGGCGCGGTTGGAAGACCGCGGGCAATAAGGCGGTGAAAAACGCCGATCTCTGGCGGCGGCTGGCCGAACTCGCTGCCGCGCACGATATCGACTGGCGCTGGGTGAAAGGCCATGCCGGAGTGGCCGGCAACGAGCGCGCCGATGCGCTGGCCAACAAAGGTGTCGCGCTGGCGAGCGGGCGCTGAGCCGATCCGCGGCCCCGCGCCGGCGCCTGGCCCGATGCTACATTTTGACTTCAAGGGCGCAGCGTGCTGCGCCCGTTTTTCCTTCTGTCGGCGATGCCCAGAAACACCGTGACCGCCGTGGCGATGGCTGGCCTGCTGGCTGCCGGCACCGCCGCCTACTACCTGAATCACCGCGCGCCTGCGGGCGGCGCGGTCGCCGCCGACGGCAAGCCCGAAACGGCGAAGGATGCGTCCGGCAAGGCGAACAGCGATGCCAAGGGGCCGACCAAGGGTCCGGGTGGGCCGGCGCCGGTCGAAGTCGTCGAACTGAGGCCCGTCCGCGTGCTGGAGTCGATCACCGCCGTCGGCTCGCTGCGTTCGAACGAGAGCGTGATCCTGCGGCCGGAGGTCTCGGGGCGGATCGCGCTCATCGGCTTTCGCGACGGCCAGCCGGTGCGGCGCGGGCAGCTTCTCATCGGTCTGGACGCGACGTTGAACGAGGCCGAAGTGGCGCAGGCACGTGCCGAGTTCGAACTGGCGAGCAGCAATCTGCGGCGAACGGAAGACCTGGCGACGAAGAACTTCGTCAGCTCGAGCGCGCAGGATCAGGCGGCGTCGAACGTGCAGGTCGCCGAGGCGCGGCTCAAGCTTGCCGAGGCGCGGCTGGCCAAGATGCGCATCGTCGCGCCCTTCGATGGCGTGGTCGGCATCCGCAGTGTCAGCATCGGCGACTACGTGAAGGACGGCGCGGAACTGGTCAACATCGAGGACATCCGGACGCTGAAGGCCGACTTCCGCCTGCCGGAACGGCACTTCCAGCAGCTGAAGACCGGCCTGCCGGTTGAACTGCTTGCCGACGCGCTGCCCGGTTCGCGTTATGCCGGCACGGTGGAGGCGATCAATCCGCGGGTGGACGCCGGCGGCCGCTCGCTGGAGGTGCGGGCGCGGCTGGACAACATCGACGGCCGGCTGCGGCCGGGGATGTTCGCCCGCGTGCGGGTGCTGCTCGGCGACCGGCCCAACGCGCTGATGGTGCCGGAGGAGGCGGTGGTGCCGCTGGGCGACGACTTCTTCGTCTACACGGTGGCCGACGGCAAGGCAAAGCGGGTGCGCGTGAAGCTCGGCGTGCGGCGCGATGCGCAGGTCGAACTGCTCGAGGGCGTCAATGCCGGCGAGCGGGTGGTCACCGCCGGCATCCGTGTCCAGCGCGACGGCCAGCCGGTGCGCGTGATCGGCGCCGCGCCGGCCGCCGGCGCGCCGGCGCCGGAAGCCGGCAAGGGCGCGGCCGCCCCGCCCGCGAACGACGGCAAGGCCGGCGGCGCGCCGCCGTCGAAGGGCGGCGCCGAAGCGCCGGCGAAGGGCTGAACCGGAGGACGACGATGTCGCTGTTCGAAGTCTGCATCCGCCGCCCGGTGCTGGCCAGCGTGCTGTCGCTGCTGGTGCTGGTGATCGGCCTGATCTCGTACAGCCGGCTGGCCGTGCGCGAGTACCCGAAGATCGACGAGCCGGTGGTCAGCGTCACCACCGGCTACCCCGGCGCCTCGGCCGAAGTCGTCGAGTCGCAGATCACCAAGGTGCTCGAGGATTCGCTCGCCGGCATCGAGGGCGTCGAGCTGATGACCTCGTTCTCGCGCGCCGAACGCAGCAACATCAACGTCCGCTTTCGCATCACCCGCGACCCGGACTCGGCCGCCGCCGACGTGCGCGACAAGGTGGCGCGCGTGCGCGCCAGGTTGCCGGACAACGTCGACGAGCCGGTGATCGCCAAGGTCGAGGCCGACGCCTTCCCGATCATCTGGATGGCGGTCACGCAGGGCGCGCGCACGCCGATCGAGGTCTCCGACTACCTGGCCCGCTACGTCAAGCCGCGGCTGTCGGTGCTGCCGGGGGCGGCGGATGTCTGGATCTTCGGCGAGCGGCGGCCGTCGATGCGCATCAACGTCGACCGCGACCGCCTGGCCGGCTACCGGCTGACGGTGCAGGACGTCGAGGACGCGCTGCGGCGGGGCAACGTCGAGCTGCCGTCGGGGCGGATCGAGTCGGCCAAGCGCGAATTCAACATCGTCGCCGCCACCGATCTGCAGACCGCGCGCCAGTTCGAGGACGCGATCATCGCCAACGTCGGCGGCTACCCGGTGCGGCTCGGCGACGTGGCCGCGGTGACGATCGGCGCGCAGAACGAGCGCGTGATCGCCCGCTTCAACGGCGAGCCGTCGATCAACATGGGGGTGGTCAAGCAGGCCACCGGCAATCCGCTGGAGCTGTCGAAGGCGGTGCGCGAGGAGGTGGCGCGGATCAACGAGACGCTGCCGCCGGGCATGAAGATCACGGTGGCCTACGACGCCTCGGTGTTCATCGACCGCTCGATCGACTCGGTGTTCACCACCGTCGCCGAGGCGGTGATCCTGGTCGTGCTGGTGATCTTCTTCTTCCTGCGCAACCTGCGCGCCACCCTGATCCCTCTGGTGACCATCCCGGTGTCGCTGGTCGGCGCCTTCGCGCTGATGTACGCCTTCGGCTTCACCATCAACACGCTGACGCTGCTGGCGATGGTCCTGGCCATCGGCCTGGTGGTCGACGACGCCATCGTCGTGCTGGAGAACATCTACCGCAACATCGAGGCGGGCATGGACCGCGTCGAGGCGGCGATCAAGGGCACCAAGGAGATCGGCTTCGCCGTCATCGCGA
>CAZDXQ010000034.1:0-41243 GCA_964509545.1 uncultured Burkholderiaceae bacterium
CCGTGGATAACGCTTGTGCCGGATCGTGGCGTCCATCAAACGGGTACCGCTTCAGACCCCGCGGGGGCGGGCTGGGCATGGCCCGGCCCTGGGGGCGCTCAGCTGGTCAACCGATGCCCTTGCGCTTGTCGCACCTGTCCTCCGCAAGACTCTGTCCGCCGGCCGGCGTACTCGCCTGGCGATGAGACTCGATGCCGGCACCGCCGCGCTGCTGACGCTGCCGCCGCTCGCCTGGGCCGGCAATGCGGTGGCGGCGCGCCTGCTCGTCGGCGACGTGCCGCCGGTGGCACTGTCGCTGGCGCGCTGGGTGATTGCCTTCGTGCTGCTGCTCCCGTTCGCCTGGCGCGCGGTGCTCGAACACCGTGCCGCGCTCGCCCGCCACTGGAAGATCCTGCTCGCGATCGGCCCGCTCGGCGTCGGCGCCTACAACACGCTGCAGTACCTGGCGCTGCAGACCTCGACGCCGATGGCCACCAGCCTCATCGCGTCCAGTTCGCCGGTGTTCATCCTCGTTCTCGGCGCAGCCGTCTTCGGCGAACGCGCGCGGCCGGCGCAATGGCTCGGCGCCGCGCTATCGGTCGCCGGCGTCGTGGCGGTCATGGCGCGTGGCGATCCGGCCAACCTGGCGCAACTCGCCTTCGTGCCCGGCGACCTGATCATGCTGGGGGCCGTCCTGACCTGGACGCTGTATACGTGGCTGCTGCGCAAGCATCGGCCCGACCTGCCGTTCGCGCCGCTGCTGCTGGTGCAGATCGCCATCGGCATCGCCGCCATCGCGCCGTTCACGCTGCTCGAGGCGGCGCTGTCGCCGGCGCGCATCCAGTGGAGCGGCGGCGTGGCTTCGGCGATGCTGTACATGGCGGTGTTCCCATCGCTCGTCGCCTACTGGTGCTGGGACCTCGGCGTGCGTCGCGTCGGCGCCGTGATCCCGGTGTACTTTGCCAACCTGACGCCGGTGTTCGCGGCGCTGCTTTCGATGTGGCTGCTCGCCGACACGCCTCGGCTGTACCACCTGATCGCCCTGATGCTGATCGTCGGCGGCATCCGGCTGGCCAGCCGGCCGGCGGGCTGAACCGGGCACGGCCGGGGCCGATTTGCCCGCTCAGCGCCTGTGAACAAATCTACTGCGCGTCCCGATCTCGCGCCTGCGCTGCTCGCCGTACGCCTCTGTACGGGTCCGCTGCTCAGCGCGACCTCGGGCCGCTCGCAACGATTCCTTCACAGGCTCTCAGCCCAGCGGCGAGCGCAGGCCGCGCGGCAGCGGCGATTCGGTCAGTTCGGCCACATAGCGGCTGTCGTGAAAGATCAGGGGCTTGCCGCGCGCCACCTCGAACGATTCGATGCGGCCGACGAGGACCAGATGGTCGCCCTCTTCGTAGCGGCTGCGGATCGCGCATTCGAACCAGGCGATGCAGCCGTCCAGCCGCGGCAGCCCCGTATCGGTCGGGCTCCAGCGCAGCCCGGCGAACCGGTCGGCGCCGCGCGAGGCGAAGCGCTTGGCGACATCGAGCTGGTCGGCAGCCAGCACGTTGATCATGTGCGCTTCGGCAAGGCGGAAGGTGTCGAAGCTGGCCGAATCCTGCCCCAGGCACCACAGGATCAGCGGGGGGTCGAGAGAGACGGACGTGAACGAATTGACCGTCAGGCCGACTGGCGCGCCGTCGGCTGCGCGTGCCGTGACCACCGTCACGCCGGTGGCAAACTGGCCAAGCGCCTTGCGCAGTTCGAGGGTCGGGTCGGATTTTGCTTGCACGGCAGGATTGTACGGACCCGGGCAGGTAGCATTCGGCCGATGAACGTGACCCGGAGCTTCGGCCTCGATGCGCTGGTCGAGCAACGCATCGAGGCGGCGATGGCATGCGGCGAGTTCGACAACCTGCCCGGTGCCGGGCGGCCACTCAGTCTGGATGACGACCGGCTGGTGCCGGAAGACCTGCGCGTGGCCTACCGGCTGCTGAAGAACGCCGGCTACGTCCCGCCGGAGCTGGCGCAGGTGGCGGAGGTCAATCAGCTGCTCGGCGCGATTTCGCGCGCCGAACTGTGCGAAACCGGCCGCCGCAGGCTGCGCGCGCTGTTGATCCAGCTCGAACTCGCCGGCCGTACCGCCACCGCGCAGCTCGCCTGGCAGCAGTATGGCGAGGCGATGCGACATCAATGCGACAGCCGCCCGGCGCGCCGATGAGACGTTGCGCCCCGGCCGCCGCTGCCTCGCTGTCGGCGGCGCGGACTTGATGCCGCCCGCCACGGCTCCATCTTGAGCGCTGATTTATCGGGAGGAAAGCGAATGAAGATCATCCGGACGCTGTTTGCGCTGCTCGCCGCCGGCGTGCTCGCCGGCTGCGGCTACAACGAGATCCAGAGCAAGGACGAGGCCGTGAAGGCCGCCTGGGCGGAGGTGATCAGCCAGTACCAGCGGCGCGCCGATCTGATCCCGAACATCGTCGAAACCGTCAAGGGCGAGGCGAACTTCGAACGGGAGACGCTGACGAGAGTGGTCGAGGCGCGCGCGAAGGCCACCTCGATCCAGGCCACGCCGGAACTGGTCAACGACCCGGCGGCGCTGGCGCGCTTCCAGCAGGCGCAGGGTGAACTGTCATCGGCGCTGTCGCGGCTGCTGGTCGTGGTCGAGAACTATCCCAACCTGAAGGCCAACCAGGGCTTCCAGGACCTGCGCACGCAGCTTGAAGGCACCGAGAACCGCATCACCGTGGCGCGCAACCGCTTCATCAAGGCCACGCAGGACTACAACGTGCTGGTGCGGCAGTTCCCCGTCAACCTGACGGCGATGGTCTTCGGCTACCGGGAAAGGGCGCAGTTCACCGTCGACAACGAGGCCGCGATCCAGAAGGCGCCGACGGTGGATTTCGGCACGGCGAAGAAATAGCCCGTTGTCGCGGCGCGGAGGCCCGATGAACTTCACCGTTGGCGCGCGGCGCGCCGCGGCGTGGCTGCTGCTGGCGCTCGCTGTGACGCTGCCGATGGCCGTCGCGGCGGCGGATGCGCGCCTGCCCGACGGCACGCTGGCGGTGCCGCCGCTGGCGCGTGTGACCGACACCACCGGTACGCTCGATGCCGGCCAGCGGCGGGCGCTGGAAGCGAAGCTCGCCGCCTTCGAATCAGCGCGCGGCACGCAGATCGCCATCGTGATGGTCGGCAGCACGGCACCCGAGCCGATCGCCGATTTCGCCCAGCGCATCGGCGATGCGTGGAAGATCGGCCGCGCCGAGGTCGGCGACGGGCTGCTCATCGTCGTGGCCAAGGACGACCGCCGCGTCTGGATCGCGGTGGCCAAGGCGCTGGAAGGCGCGGTGCCGGATCTGGCCGCTGCGCGCGTGATCCGCGAGCAGATCGCGCCGCGCTTCAGGCAGGGCGATTACGCCGGTGGACTGCAGGCCGGGCTCGATGCGGTCTTCCGTCTGATCGAAGGCGAGGCGCTGCCGGCGCCGGCGGCGAAGGGCAGTGCCTCCGGCGACGGCGAGGACCTCGTCGCGCTTCTGGCGCCGTTCGTGATGGCCGGAGTGATCGCTGCCGCTGTCCTGCGCAAGGTCTTCGGCATCCTGGGTGCAATCGTCGCCGGCGCCGCCACCGGCACCGTCGCCGGCTGGATCCTGTCGTCGCTGAAGCTCGGGCTGATCGTCGGCGTGGCGGCGTTCTTCTTTGCGCTTTTTTCGGGACCCGGCCGCGGCGGGCGCGTGCTTGGTGGTCGCCGCGGCGGCGTGTTCGTCCCCGGCGGATTCGGCGGCATCGGCGGCCGCAGCGGCGGCGGTGGCTGGTCTTCGGGCGGGGGCGGCAACTTCGGCGGCGGCGGCGCCGGCGGGAGCTGGTGATGGGCAGGTTCCTGCGTTGGCTGAAACACGGGCTGCGCGCGCCGCGCACCGTCGCGCGCGCGTTCCCGCCGGCGACGCTGGCGCGCATCGAGCAGGCGATCTCCCAGGGGGAGGCCGCGCACCGGGGCGAGATCCGCTTTGCCGTCGAATCGGCGCTGCCGTGGAGCTACCTGAAGCGCGACGCCCCGGTGCGCGAGCGAGCCGAGATGCTGTTCGCCAAGCTGCGGGTGTGGGACACCGACGAACGCAACGGCGTGCTGCTGTACGTCGAACTGGCCGATCACGGCATCGAGATCGTCGCCGACCGCGGCATTGCCGCGCACGTACCGCGCGAGGGCTGGCAGGCGATCTGCGACGACATCGCACGGCGCTTTGCCGCTGGCGAGTTCGAGGGCGGCGTCGTCGCCGGCGTCGAGCGGATCGGCGACCTGCTGGCGTTGCACTTTCCGGCCGTCGAAGGCGCCGCCAACCGCGATGAACTTCCGAACCGGCCGGTCGTGCTCGACCGGTAAGCTGGCGCGGCCGGGAACGACAAACCCGCCACGCCGCGAAAGGAGACGCTCCGATGTCGATCAGGAATCCGCTGGCTTCCGAGCCTGCCCCCGGCCATGAATTCGCCACCTTAGGCGGCGGCTGTTTCTGGTGCCTGGAAGCGGTGTTCGAGGAACTGCAGGGCGTGGTCGACGTCGAATCCGGCTACGCCGGCGGAGGCGTCGCCAATCCGACCTACCGTCAGGTGTGCGAAGGCACGACCGGACACGCCGAGGTGGTGCGCGTCGAGTTCGATCCGACGGTGATCAGCTATCGCGAGATCCTCGAGGTGTTCTTCGCCATTCACGATCCGACCTCGCTGAACCGGCAGGGCGGAGACGTCGGCGAACAGTACCGCTCGGTGATCTTCCACCACTCCGACACCCAGCGCGCCGTCGCCGAGGCGGTGATCCGCGAGGCGCAGGAGAGCTTCGACGACGAGATCGTCACCCAGCTGCTGCCCGCGGCCGAGTACTGGCGCGCCGAGGCCTATCACCAGGAGTACTTCCGCCACAACCCGGCGCAGGGGTATTGCATGGTCGTGGTGGCGCCGAAAGTCGAGAAATTCCGCCGCACCTTTGCCGCCAGACGCAAGCCGCGCCAGGGCTGACCGGTGCGGCGCCGGCGGGCCGGCGTCCGTCGTGCGGCGGCAACGAGGCCGTTGATGGGTTTGTGGTACGCACGATCCGCCCCTTGGCTGGAGTGCGGCCAGCGGGGACAATGCCGGCCCTAGGGAGTAAGGGATGGCGGCGGCGATCCGCACGCACGCCCCCGTTTGAAGCCAAGGAGGAGTCATGAAGACATTCGCCCGCTGGGCGTCGGCGCTGGCCGTGCTTGGGTTCGGCGCGGTTGCCGCGGCCCAGGAGATCAAGATTTCGCACCAGTTCAAGGCCAACGCCGACGGCCGCGACCTGGCCACGCGCGTGTTCGTCAAGGAAGTCAACGCGCGCGACCCGAACCTGAAGTTCCGCATCTACCCGGCGCAGTCGCTCGGCATCAAGCCGGTGGCGCAGCTTGACGCGCTGCAAAACGGCACGCTCGAGATGGCGGTGTTCCCGATGTCCTACGCGGTGGGCAAGGCGCAGGAGTTTTCGATCATCATCATGCCGGGCACGGTGCCGACGCTCGACCACGCGATGAAACTGCGCGGCACGCCGTTCCACAAGAAGCTGCAGGACCTGGCGCACGCGCACGGCGTGCACATCGTCTCCTGGTGGTGGACGCCCGGCGCCTTCGCCACCAAGGACCGCGAGATCACCGGACCGAAGAGCGTCGAGGGGCTGAAGCTTCGCGCCGCCGACCCGACCTTCGAGTCGATGCTGAAGGCGGCCGGCGCCTCGGTCGTCAACATGGCCTCGACCGAGATCTATCCGGCGCTGCAGTCGGGCGTGCTCAGCGGCACGCTGACCTCGGCCGAGACCTTCGTCAGCATGCGCCTGTACGAGCAGACCAAGATGGCGACGCTTCCGGGCAGGTATTCGCTGTGGATGCTGCTGCAGCCGCTGGTGATGTCGAAGCAGCACTGGGACAAGCTCACCCCGGCGCAGCAGAAGATCTTCGACGAGGCGGCGGCGAAGTCGGACGAGTACTTCCTCGGCCTGCAGCGCGAGGCGGTCGCCGACATGGAGAAGGAGTACAAGAAGGCCGGCGCCAAGGTGCGCGAGATGACCCAGGCCGAGTACGACCAGTGGGTGGCGCTGGCCAAGGACACGGCATGGAAGGAGTTCGCCGCCAGGTCGCCCACGTCCAAGGACCTGCTCGACGCGCTGCTGGCGGTGAAGTGAGCGCCACGGTCTGATGCCGCGGCGGGCCGTCGATCGGCCCGCTTTTTTTGCGAGGTCATCATGCTGCCTGCCTTCGTGCGCGCCGTGTTCCGGCTCAGCACGGCCTGCGCCGCCCTCGCCGCGGTGATGCTTCTGGCCGCGGCGCTGGTCATCACGTGGAGCATCGCCTATCGGGCGATGGGTGCCTCGACCTGGTGGGAGATCGAGTTCTCTGTCTACATGATGGTGGCGTCGCTGTTCCTCGCCTCGCCCTACTGCCTGGCCACCCAGGGTCATGTCGGCGTCGACCTGCTGTCGCATTACCTGCCGCGGCACCTGGCGCGCCCGCTGGCGATCGTTGTCGGACTGCTCGGGCTTGCGGTATGCATCTACCTGACCTATGCCGGCATCGAACTGACGCTGCACGCCTATGCCCGCGGCGAGCGCACCGAAAGCGCCTGGGCGCCTTACAAGTGGCCGCTTTACCTGGCGATGCCGGTCGGGCTCGGCCTGACCGCGCTGCAGTACGTCGCCGACCTGCTGCGCGAAGCCTTCGACGCGGGGGCCAGATGACCGAACTGCAGATCGGCGGCGTCATCCTCGTCGTCACGCTGGTGGTGCTGTTCTCCGGGCTGCCGATCGCCTGGGGGTTGACGCTGGTGGCGGTGGGCTTCCTGCTGCTCTTCAAGGGCGCGGCCAGCATCGCCAACGTGCCGATCCTGATGATGGACGAACTGTCGTCGTTCGCGCTGCTCACCATCCCGCTGTTCATCCTGCTCGGCGCGGCGATCGGCGCCTCGGCCGCGGGCAAGGACATCTACGAGTCGCTGCACCGCTGGCTCGACCGCGTGCCGGGAGGACTGGTCATCGCCAACATCCTCGCCTGCGGCGTGTTCTCCGCGATCTGCGGTTCGAGCCCCGCCACCGCGGCGGCGATCGGCAAGGCCGGCGTGCCGGAAATGATCAGGCGCGGCGTCCCGGCAGCGCTCGCCACCGGCTCGATCTGCGCCGGCGGCACGCTCGGCATCCTGATCCCGCCGTCGATCACGATGATCCTTTACGGGCTGGTCACCGAGACGTCGATCGGCCGGCTGTTCCTCGCCGGTGTCATCCCGGGTCTGCTGCTGGTGCTGCTGTTCTCGCTCTACGCCTGGGTGACGACGCTGCTCGCGCAGCGCGCCGCGCCGCAGGTCGAGGCGCCACGCTACACGCTGGCGCAGAAGATGGAGGGCGTCGGGCGCGTGTCGCCTTTCATCGGCATCGTCATCGCCATCGGCTACGCCATGTACGGCGGCCTGGCCACGCCGTCGGAGGTGGCGGCGCTGTCGGCGGTGCTGGCGCTGATCCTGGTGATCGTCATCTACCGCCAGTGGCGGCTCGCCGACCAGTGGCGCATCTTCCGCGAGACGGTGCGCGAGTCGTCGATGATCCTGATGATCATCGGCGCGGCGGCGGTGTTCTCCTACATGCTGTCGCTGCTGTATGTCACCCAGTCGGCGGCGCAGTGGCTGGTCGACCTCGACATGAACCGCTGGGTGCTGCTCGCTGCGATCAACGTCTTTCTGCTGGTCGCCGGCTGCTTCCTGCCGCCGGTGGCGATCATCCTGATGGTGATGCCGATCCTGACCCCGGTGCTGGAGGCGGCCAACTTCGACCTGATCTGGTTCGCCGTGATCCTGACCATCAACATGGAAGTGGGCCTGATCACGCCGCCGGTGGGGCTGAACCTGTACGTGCTCAAGGGCGTGGCGCCCGACGTGCCGCTGCCCACCGTATTGAAGGGTTCGGCTCCCTTCGTGCTGCTGATGTTCCTGGCGATCGTGCTGATCTCGCTGTTTCCGCAGATCGCGCTGTGGCTGCCGAGCCAGATGATGGGGTGAGAACGATCGGAAGCGCGGGCTTCGGCGGCAAACGCCCGCCGGCCATCTCCGGCCGGTCGAACGGGTGACCGTGGACGTCCGCAGTGCTGCGGAAGCGCCCTTCGGTCAGCGCGGCCGTCGGGGCTGACTCGGCCGGCAGGGGTCCCTCGTGAACGGCCGCTGCGGGCAGCCTCACTGAAGCCGGTGCCTAGTTTCTTTGGCTCCGGGAGCCTTGACCGCGTTGCTCGGCCCGGAAGGCTCCGGGAGTCAGCCCGGTCTCGCGGCTGAAGAACTTGACGAAGTTGGTCGCTTCGGCAAAGCCGAGTTGGTCGCCGATCACGGCCACCGGCAGCAGCGTGTGCGCCAGCAGGCGCTTGGCCTCGAGCACCAGGCGTTCGCTGATCACGGCCTTGGCGCTTCGGTCGGTGACCTGCAGTGCCGCGCGTGTCAGGCTCTTCTCCGAGCATCCCAGGCGAGCCGCGTAGTGCGCCACGCCGTGGCAGCGCGCGAAGTCGCGTTCGACCGCGGCACGGAATCGCTGGTAGCGCTGCAGCGCTGCGGGCTGAACGCGCTCACCTGGCGCCGAGGGCGCGCCGTCGAGTTGCAGACGGATCAGCAGCGACTGCATCTGACTGCGCATGAGCGCGTTCAGCGCCCTGCAGGCCGGGCGCGTGGCGTCGTCGGCCATACGCTCCAACGTCTCGGTGACGGCAGGCCGCACGTTCACGGGCAGCCGCAGGTGCGTGGGCTGCACGTCGGCCAACTGCCTCAGTTCGAGTCCGTCAACCGCCTTGTCGGCGTTGGCTTCCGACCCGGACGGCAGCAGTTCAGACCTGAAGACGAGCAGCCAGCCATCACAGCCCGAGAGGTCGCCGAAGCGATGGACCTGTCCCGGCCGCAGGAACAGCAGCGAACCCGGCGTCATCACTTGCGTTTCGAAATCGACGATGTGCGCATAGCGACCCGCGGTGACGTAGAGCAGGGAGTGAAAGTCGATGCGCTCGAGGCCGCGCGCATCGGCATCGCCCACGCGCCGCCGCAGTTCCGCCACCGGATAGACCTCGACGTCCAGCGCGTAGTCCGGAGGTGCTGCGTAGTGAACCGAAGTCACGGGGCGCCGCACTGCGCGTTTGCCGACTGCCTGCCCCGGAGCACCCATGTTGTCCAAAAATTACCATTTCGCGCCGGCAATGTACCTCGCCGCGCCCGCTGCGAGAAGCGAAGATTCGCCTCGTGCAGCGCACGCCCCTGTTAACAGCCGGAGACCCGTATGACCCCCGAACGCGTGACACAGCTTGGCTATCTTGGACTCGAAGTCGGCGATCTCGCCCGCTGGGAACGCTTTGCCACCGGGATCCTGGGGCTCGAGTCCGGCGGCACCGATCCGGACGGCACCCTGTTCCTGCGCCTGGACGAACACCACCATCGCTTCGCGCTGCGGAGGGGGTCGCGCGACGACATCGCCTACGCGGGGTGGCAGGTACGCAACGAGGAGGCTCTGCGCGCCGTCGCCGAGCGACTGGATGCGCAGGGCGCGGCAGTCACGTGGGGCAGCGCCGCCGAGGCGCGGCAGCGTCGCGTCGCCGCGCTGATCCGCCTGCACGATCCCAATGGCATCGCCACCGAGGTCTGCTGCGCGCCGCTGATCCACCCCGAGCGGCCCTTCCGGTCGCCGCGCGACATCGCGGGCTTCGTCGCCTCGGACCTGGGCCTCGGCCACTTCGTGCTCGCCGTGGACGACTATGAGGCGAGCCTGCGTTTCTACCGCGACGGCCTGGGGCTGCGGATCAGCGATTTCGCCGATCTGGAAATGGGCGGCACCGACGCAAACCGAGTGGCCTTCTTGCACTGTGGCCCCCGCCATCATTCGCTGGCCATCACGCAGTATGCGGCACCCAAGCGGCTGCACCACTTCATGCTGCAGGTCCGCCAACTGCGCGACGTCGGCACCACCTACGACCTGTGCCGCGATGAAAGGGTGCCCATCAGATCGGAACTCGGTTGCCACCCGAACGACGGGATGGTCTCGTTTTACGCACAGACGCCTTCGGGCTTCCAGGTCGAATATGGATATGGCGGACGCGAAATCGACGATGCGACCTGGCAGGTCGAGACCTACCATGTCGCCAGCGTCTGGGGGCACCGCGCGCCTGCCGTGCCCGTCGTGCAACCCGCTGCTGCCGCCTGATCCGACGCAATGGCGGCGAACGACCGTCGTCGCCTGCTGCTGTACCTGAGCGCACTCGCAGCGGGCCGGACGCGGCCGCACCGAATGCGGCCGCGCTCGGGGCCGCTCGGCCGTCAGCCCATCGATCTGGCCTGCCGGTCGGGCGACCTCAGCTGTGACGGCGCCGCGATGCGGCGGCGCGCCGACGCTTGCGCATTGTCGCCGTGGCCGAGCGGGGTTCATCGCAGTCATGCACGATGCTGAAGAAGCCGATCGACGGCTGACGGCGTCGTGGCGGCCGATTCAGGGTTGTGAATGTCGCTGACGGGTCGGGCGCTGCCGGCGTTGTCCTGCAGGCGAACGGCAGCTGTAAAGCGACTTGCAGTCGCAGCCGTCGCCGTCGGCGGCTATACGTCCTTCAGCCGCTGCCTATGAGCGGCGGTCGGATGCTGGCTTTCGGCCTGAAGTCGCTCTTGCCGACGGGCCGCTTTCTGGCGAGCCGAAGTTGGTCGGGCAGTCCAGTTTCCGCCGGTGATCGAGCAGGGCCTCGGGGACGCCGGGGTTCCCGCCGAGCGCAAGAAAAGCACGTAAACTGCACAGAATTCTGCAACTTTAAGAAAGGGCCGGCCATGGGCGTCTCAGCCAGCGATGTCATCCCGTTCACCCAGGCGCGCGCCACGCTGTCCGACCTGGCCGAACAGGTCAAGGCCGGCGCGGAGAAGATCATCACCAAGAACGGTGAGAGCTATGTCGCACTCATAGACGCTGAGCGGCTGGACTACTACCACCGCCTGGAGCGTGAGCGCATCCACCTGCTGCTGATCGACGACGCGCGGCGGGGCCTCGCGGACATTGCAGCAGGGCGCACGCAGGATGCGGATGCCGGCATCGCTGCACTGCAGGTTCGGCGAGGAAGCGCGCGAGCACCTGTCACCAAGGGCAAGGTGACGACCCGCAGGATCCCGCGCAAGCGTGGCTGACCCCATCGTCCGAGTCGAACTGACCGCCAGTTTCTTGGAACGATTGGCAGCGATCGAGTCCTTCCTCGCCGAAGCGGATGCAGCCTTTGCCTACGACAGGTTGCTCGACGAGCTGCGTACCATAGTCGTTCCGAACCTCAGACGTTTCCCGCGCATCGGTCGACGCTATCTCGATCAGCCGCCGCAGTCGGCGGAAGCCCTGGCCCAGTTGGCGGCGCTGGCGCCGGGTGCGGCTGATCGGCTGCGCGAGTACTTGCACGGCGATTACCTGATCGTGTATTCGGTGGCAGCCCCGGGGCACTTGGTGCACTTGCTGTCCATACGGCACCACCGCGAGTTGTCCTTTCAGTTCTCCAGGCTCTGGGCGCGCACGTCGGGAAATCCCAAGCGTTGACCGTCGTGCCTTGCTGCTGCCGATAGTCGGCCTGGTGGCGCCGAGCCGTGCACGTTGTCAGACAGCTCCGGATCGCGTGCCGCCCGACGCGCGCAACGATCCCAGGGCTGCTTACCAGTCCGCAGCCCCGTCCTCTAACCGACAATCGCCCGCGCCAGTTCGATGCAGCTCAGCGGCGCGCTGCCTTCGGCCTTGTTGTTGGCGATGATGAAGGCCGGCTGGTGACTTCGGACCGCCACGTGCGCTAGGTGCGCCAGGGTTCCGCGCGTGATCAGATCGGCGTCGAGCAGGCGGTCGAAGGGCGCATAGCGGTTCTTCGCCTCCTCGTAGCGCAGCCCGGCGTGCAGGTTCCAGCGCACGACCAGCGGGCCTTTCAGTGTCCAGTCGTCGCCTTCGTCGGCCGGCGCGTCCATCGCCCGCAGCGCCGCCGCCTGCCGTGCCGCCGCCGGCATGGCCGCGTGGATGCCGAGGCACAGGCGCGCGCCCCCTTCGCGCAACATGCGCACGCAGCGCGGCGTCAACAGTTCGGCATTGCGCAGTTCCACCGCATAGATCGGCGCGCAGCCGTCGACCTGCCGAGGCAGCCGGGCGAGGAAGTTGCCGATGCGGTCGATCAGCGCCTGGCCGCCATCGGCAACGAGCGGCCGTGGCAGCGGCGAGAGCTGGAACACCAGCGGTCCGGCACGCCCGCCAAGGCCGCGCATCGCCGGCTCGACGAACCGTTCGGCGGCAAGCTCGGCATCGAGAAACGCCGGGTTGTCGGCAGCCGGCAGGCCGCGCTCGGCGCGGCGCACGGCGTCCGTGACCAGCGACGGGGCCTTGACGAGGAAGCGAAAGTGCTCCGGCACCTGGCGCGCATACGCCGCGTACTGCTGCTGCGCCAGCGGCTCGTAGAAGCCGCGATCGATGCCGACCGCGCGCAGCAGCGGATGACGGCTGTAGGCGGCCAGTCCGGCGCGCGCCAGCTGCGCCTCGCTGTATTCGCCCTCGTAGACGATGCGCTGCCAGCCCGGAAAGCTCCACGACGAAGTGCCGAGGAAGATCGACGCCGGCAGCCGGCGGCCGAGCCGCTGCAGGTCTTCGTCGGCGACCGCCGCGCCGACCGCATCGGTCCCTTCGGGCGGCAGGTCGAACAGCGATCCGGAAGGACTGTCGGCGCTCATGGTCGGTTCGACATGAGCGGCCGGTGTCTCAGCGTACCCCTTCGCGGAAGCGCTCGATGATCGCTTCCGTGTTCAAACCCATCTGCGTCTGCGTGCGCGTCAGCCCGGTGTGGTAGTCGGTCATCTTGTAGACCAGCTTCACGCGCGTGCCGGTGCCGGGAACACTCTCCAGCGTCAGCGTGCCGCCGATCTTGCCGGCGCGGCTGCGCATGTTCAGCAGCCCGCGGCCGCCGACACGTTCGCCGGTGATGCCCTTGCCGTTGTCGGTGATGCGGATCTGCAGCGTCGGCGCATCGTCGCCGTCCTGCGTCACCTGCAGCGCGACCGAAACCGCCCGCGCGCCGCTGTGCTTCAGCGCATTGGTCAGCGATTCCTGCACGATGCGCAGGATCGGCAGCACCGCGTCGGGGTTGATGTTCAGCTCCTCCGGCATGCCGCGCGCATCCCAGATCAGCTCGATGCCGGCGGCGCGGAAGCGCGGCTCCATGCGGTAGCGCAGGTTGCCCAGCGCGGCGAGCAGGTCGGAGTTGCCCTGCGCCAGCGCGTCGATGGCCAGCCGCATGTCGTCGATCGATTCGCGCAGCACCTGCGCCACCTGCGCCTGCGTCAGCGCGCCGCGCTCGACCAGCATCAGCGAGCTCACAAGCTGCGTGCCCAGACCGTCGTGCATGTCCTGCATGATCCGCTGCCGCTCGGCGGCCGTGGCCTGCATCCGCTCGCCCTCGCGCAGGCGCTCGTAGTTGCGCTTGAGCATCTGTTCGCGCTCGCGCACCCGCGATTCGAGGTCGCTGCGCGCGCCCTCGGCCTCGCGCAGCACGCGCACGAAGCGGTCGACCACCGGCGTGGCCAGCGCCAGCAGCAGCAGCGGCCCGGCCCAGTGCAGCGCCAGCAGGGTGGCATCGGGCAGCCAGCCTTGCATGACGCCATAGTCGTAGGCGGCGGCGCAAATCGCCACCGCCATCGCTGTGATGACGACGATCTGCAGCGACTCGTGCTTGCGCACGCGCGACAGCAACGCGTAAAGCAGGCTGAGCGTCACCATGCCGACCAGGCTCGGGATCCACAGCAGGTCCAGGTACGGAACGGCGTGGCCGCCGGTGGCGAAAAGCAGCGCCGGGCCAAGGGCGGCGTACATCGCCGTCAGCCACATGACGCGCGCGCCTTGGCGGCCGGCCAGGCGCAGCAGCACCAGCGTCATCACCGCGGCGAAACCGCCGTTGGCGACGTAGAAGAGCGCCTCGAGCCAGAGGCGGGCCGCCACCGGCACGGTCTCGATCAGGAAGAAGGCGCTGCGCAGCACCCAGAAGGCCGACGCCAGCGCCACCAGGGCGATGGTGGCGTCGTGCCGGCGCAGCCAGAGCAGGCCGAAGATCAGCGCGAAGCACGCCGCCAGCGTGCCGCCGACCCAGGGCAGGATGCTGCTGAGGAAGTACTGCCGGTCGTAGTGGCGTCCGACCTCGGCCAGCGGACCGACCTCGACGCCGGCCAGCAGGTGCAGGCCGCCGCGATAGGTGGTCTGGATCAGGATCGAGTTCTCCCCGGCAACGAGCAGCGCCGGATCGATCGCCAGCAGGTGCGGCCGCCGCCAACGCACTTCGGTGTCGGCATCGGCCGACTGGATCTCGCCGACCATGCGGCCGTTGACGCTGATCCGCCCGCCGGTGGTGGCGTGCGCCAGCATCACCGCCCAGGCCTGCGTCGGCGCGGCGTCGAGCGACAGGCGCATGCGCAACGCCAGCCCGTGCAGCGGCTCGACTGGGCCGGCGGTCCAGTGCAATGGCAGGTCGTACGAATGCCATTGCGCACTGGCCGCAGGCTCGGCGCCGATGGCCGTGGCGGCCCAGTCGACCGACCGCACTGCAGCCGCCGAGGCGGATGCGGAAACGATCAGGGCGGCGGCGGCCGCCAGAGCGATGAAAAAGGCGCGCAGATGATGCAAAGGGGCCAACTTAGCCGCGCAGCAGGCCCATCTGCGTGGCTTCGTAGACGGCTTCGCCGCGCGAATGCACCGCCAGCTTGCGGTAGATCTTCTTGATGTGCGCCGTGACGGTGTGCGGCGAGATGCCGAGGATCTCGCCGATCTCGTTGAAGCTCATGCCCTTGGCGAGCAATTGCAGGATCTCGGTTTCGCGCGCCGACAGCGGATTGTTCTCCGGCATCGGTCCGCCGCCGCCGCGGGCCGGTGCGCCTGCGCCGCCCATGCGGTTGCGTATCGCGCGCAGCACGCTGCGCGCCACCACCGGGCTGACCGGCGAGCCGCCGGCGCGCAGCAGGCGAATGCAGGAAACCACATCGGCGGCGGTCGAGTCCTTCAGGATGTAGCCGGTGGCGCCGGCCTCGATCGCAGAGACGACGTGCTGCTCGTCGCCGAAGACGGTGACCACCATGATGTCGACATCCGGCCGCTTGGCGCTGACCTGCCGGATCAGCTCGGTGCCGTTGCCGTCGGGCAGGCCGAGGTCGATCAGCAGCACGTCGAACTTGGTGTGGTCGATCAGTTCCTGCGCTTCGCGCTTGTTGGCGGCCACGCCGACCAGCTCCAGCGTCGGCTCGCCTTCGACGATCTGCTTGAAGCGCAGGCGGAATTCGGGTTCGTCCTCGACGATGAGTACCGTGGTCTTGTCGCTGCTCATGGGCGCTCGCTCGCGGGATATCCCGCCAGTTTGGCGCGCCTGTTCACGCACTAGGCACGCGGGGTTGACGCATCGAGGCATTCTAACCACGTCACCCGTTCGCGTCATGGCGGCCGGCGGCCTACCGGAAAGGCACTAGGACGGAACCCGGCGATCCGCTGCGGCCGATGCTGCTCAGGGCGACAGGCGCGCGCGCGTCCACTGCGCGCCGTCGCGGGTGTAGAGCAGCCGGTCATGCAGCCGCGACGGACGGCCCTGCCAGAACTCGAACGATTCCGGGGCGACGCGGTAGCCGCCCCAGTGCGGCGGCCGCCGAGGATTCAGCCCGTGGCGCAATCCCATTTCAGCCGCTTGCGCCATTAGCCACGCTTTGCCGGGAATCGGCTGGCTCTGCGGCGAGGCCCAGGCGCCGATGCGGCTGGCGAGCGGCCGGCTGGAGAAATAGGCATCGGATTCGGCGTCGCTGACGCGCTGCACCGCGCCTTCGATGCGCACCTGCCGTTCCAGTTCCGGCCAGAAGAACAGCAGCGCCGCCTGCGGGTTGGCCTGCAGTTCGCGCCCCTTGCGGCTCTCGTAATTCGTATAGAAGACGAAGCCGGCGTGGTCGAAGCCCTTGAGCAGCACCACCCTCGCCGATGGCCGGCCGTCGCGGTCGGCAGTGGCCAGGGTCATCGCATTGGGCTCGGGCAGCTTCGAGGCCAGCGCCTCGTCCCACCAGCGCGAGAACTGGCGCACCGGATCGGGGTCGGCGTGGGCTTCGTCGAGCGCTTCGCGCTTGTAGTCGGTGCGCAGCTGCGAGATGTCCATTTTCCGCTGCAGTTTACGGTCCGCGCGCCGCCAGCCTGCGCGCGGCCTTGTGCGCCAGCCGCTGCAGGTGCGGATCGTTCAGGCCGGCCTCGTGCAGCGCGGCCACCGTGCGCTGCAGGTAATCGAGGCTGGTGCCCTTGACGCCGCAGGCGCTGATCAGGATGTCGACGATCTCGTCCTCGCCGAGGTGGCTGCAGTAGTTGTGCGCGTCGCGACGCACGACGAACGCCAGCGCCGGCGTCCGGCCCGCGCTGCGCGCAAGATCGGCGCGGATCCACGTCGGCCGGTAGGAACCGAGGAACATCTCGCGTTCCCAGAGCTGGCGAAACACGGCCGGCACCCTTGCCGCCGCGATCCGGTAGGCCATGCCGAGGCAGGATCCGCCGCGGTCGAGCCCGAAGACGATGCCGGGGCAATCGTGCGTGCCGCGGTAAAGCACCGAGCGCAGGCACAGCCGGCGGTGAAAGCCATGGATGCGCGCCGGCTCGCGGACCTCGAACTCGAACTCCGGCTTCCAGATCAGCGAGCCGTAGCCGAACACCCACAGCGGCGTATGGCCGTCCCAGTGCGCGAGCGCTGCGGCCAGCGAGGCCTGCAGCTGGGCCTCGGTCCAGCGTCCCGGCGTCGGGATGGCCGTCATCGCGATCTGACCTGGCGCCGTGCCGTCACGCCGCCGGCGACCAGCACGGCGGCCATGATCAGGAACACGAGGCGGGCGCCGACCACGCTGCCGGCGGCGCCGAAGACGAGCGGCAGCGCGACGTGGCTGCCGTTCATTATCGTGGTGCGCAGGCCGAGCGCCTCGCCGACCCGCCCCGGCGGCGTGCGCCCGTGCAGCAGCGACATCACGTTCGGCTGCGCCGCGCCCAGGCCGAGGCCGAGCAGGAAGGTGCAGGCGGCCAGCGGCAGCAACGAACCGAACCATGGGATCAGCGCAAAGGCCAGCGCCGCGGTGAACAGCGTGAAGGTCAGTACCTGCCACTCGCTGAAGCGGCGCGACAGCTGCGGCATCGCCAGCCGGATGACGAAGGTCGCCACGGCGAAGCTGCCGAGCACCAGGCCGATCTCGGAGGCGGACAGCCCGACGCGCGTGCCGTGCACCGGCATCATGAAGTTCTGCAGGTCCCACGACATCGACACCAGCGCCGTAGCGATGAGCACGTCGCGCACATCGCGGATCGACAGCAGTTCGAACATCGGCCGCGGCTCGGCCGCCTGCGCCGGGGCCGCACGCGTCGGCAGGTCGCGGCGATGGGCGAACAGCAGCGCGCCGTTGGCCAGCGTCAGCACGGTGAGGGCGGCGAATGCCGCGCGATGGCCGACGAAGTCGATCAGCAGCCCGCTGGCCACCGGTCCGGCCAGCCCGGCGATCGACGCGCCCAGCGCCAGCCAGGAAAAGTCCGCCGCGCGCCGGTTCGGGTCGGCGCGTTCGCCGACCAGATTGATCGTGGTCTGCTGCACCAGCATCGAACCGGTGCCGATCAGGCAGGCGCCGACCAGAAGCGGCGCGATGTCGGCCACCGCGAAGGGGAACAGCGCCGGCAGCAGGGCGCCGGCGGCCAGCAGCGCGGCGCCGGCCGCCAGCGGCTTCAGCGGGCCCACCGCGTCGAGCCAGCGCCCGGCGCGCACCGCGGTGAGCATCGGCACCAGCGCGAACAGCGCCATCAGCACGCCGACGGTGAAGGTCGACGCACCGTTGGCCAGCGCGTACAGCGATCCGACCATGCGCGCCGAGACGAAGGTCGTGTGCGTGAGCACGCCGAGCGAAATGATGGTCAGCAGCGTCATCGCCCGCCGTCGCTGCGCTCAGTTCCGCCTGGGCCGCCAGGCGACCAGCGCCACGCCGGCGCAGGTGACGGCCACGCCGACGGCGGTCAGACCGGTCGGCACGACCGCGAACATCAGCCACTCGAGGAGCACGGCGATGATCGGCGTCAGATACAGCAGGCTGGTGACGCGCGTGGCCTCGCCGCGGCGCATCAGCGTATGCAGCGCGTTGACGGCGAGGATCGACGAGAACACGACGAGGAAGCCGACGGCGCCGAAAAGGGCCCAGGCCGGGTGCACGGCAAAATCCTCGACGACCACGGCCAGCGGCGCCAGCACTGCCAGCGCCGCGCCGAACTGCGCCAGCGACGCGACGCGCAGGTCGACGGTCGGGCAGAACGCCCGCTGGTAAAGCGTGCCGATGGTGGTGGCGGCGAGCGAGAACAGCACGCAGGCGACGCTGCCTGCGCTGACCGCACGCACGTCGATCTTGTGCCAGACGACCAGCGCCACGCCGGCCAGGCCGAGCAGGACGCCGAGCCACTGGTCAGCGCGCAGCCGCTCATGCAGCAGCGCGGCGGCGATGATCGCCGTGGCCAGCGGCTGCACCGACAGCACGAGCGCGGTGACACCCGCCGACATGCCGAGGTACTGCGCGTAGTGGCTGCCGCCGAGATTGGCCGCGTGCATCAGCAGGCCGGCCACCAGCACGTGCGTCCATTCGTTCGGCGAACCGGGCCAGCGCAGCTTCTCGCGACGGTGCCACCAAAGCGCCAGTGGCACCAGAAGCGCCACGCCGGTGGCAAAGCGCAGCACCAGGAAGGTGAACGGCGGCGCGTGCAGCAGGCCGACCTTGGTGGCGAGGTAGCCGCAGCCCCAGGTCGTGACAAAGAACCACGCCAGCACCGGCGAGGCGAGCCACGGCGTCGTGACCGCTGGGGGTAATTGAGCGGCGCGGGAGGTCATCGTCGAAGGCGCGATTGTCGCCCACCGTCGAAGGCGCAAGGCACGAGGGCCGACCGGACCGCCGCACTGCAGGCGCTGCGCCCACTCGCAGCGGCCCGCCGAAGGTACGCAGGCGAAGGCTGCCGCTTTCCTGCGCCGCGCGGTCAGACCTCTCGAATCAGCAGCAGCGGCGTGTTGCAGCGGGCGGCGACGCGCTGCGCGACCGAGCCGAGGACGGCCGACTTGATCGCGCCGTAGCCGTGCGAACCCATCACCAGCACGTCGAGTTTCTTCTTCCTGGCATAGGCGGCGATCTCGTCGCCGGCCGGTCCGGTCAGGCAGACGCTGTCGCAGGGCACCCGTTCGCCGTCGAACAGCGCGCGCACCGGCGTGACCGCCTTCTCAAAGGCCTGCTGCTGCATTGCCTTGATTTCCTCGGCCGAGTACGCCGGCAGCGCGATGCCGGCCATGTCGGGCATCGTCGCGCCGGCAAACTCGGGCACGGCGTGAATGACGGTGAACTGCGGCCTGGCGCCGAACAGCGTGCGGTGCTTGAGCGTGTACTTTGCCGCCGCGATGCCGTAGTCGCTGCCGTCGACGGCGATGCCGACCTTGAGCGAGTCGGCCGGCGCCGGCCCATGGCCGCGCAACAGAAGCAGCGGCCGGCTGCTGCGGCCGAGCACGCCGAGCGTGACCGAGCCGAGCAGCAGGCTGGCCAGCGCGCCGTGCCCATGCGAACCCATGGCGATCAGGTCCACCTTTGCCGCGTCGGCGCGGCGGGCGATTTCCTCGGCCGGATGGCCGACGACGTAGGCCGATTCGGCCTGCAGGCCGGCGCGCTTCAACGCCGACAGCGAACCCTTCAAGGCCTTCTTCGACTCGTCCTCGTAGTAGGTGGTGACCGCGGCCTTGCCGATCAGCCGCGCCGCGCGAACCGGCACCGGCAACTGCACGTTCAGCAACTGCACGTCGGGGCTGGCGCCGATCAGGGTGGCGCGCGAGGCGATGAACTCGATCGCCGCCCGGCTGTACTTGCTGCCGTCGACCGGCACCAGGATCTTCATGGTCGTGTCCTCGTCGTGTTCTTCGTTCTTGCGCAGCCGGGCGCTGTGCCGACTTCCGCTGCCCGGTCATGCGCCGGCGGTGCGCCGCAGTGTAGAACCGATCGCAGAATTCCCGGCGGCGATCGTCAGGGATTCCGCGATCGCTTCTGTTGTCGATCGCCGATCGGCAGCGGCCGCGACTCAGCGGCGGCTCGTCGATCGGCGCGGCGCAGTGGCGGGCGCTTGCATAATCGGCCGCGAAAACCCTGCGCCGATGCCCCGCCTGCTGCGCCACACGCTGCTGTCGATCCGCGACCTCGCCGCCGCGGCCGCCCCCTTCGTGCTCATCGCCGTGCTGGCGCTGTGGGCCGCGTATGTCCTGCTCGACCCGGCGCCGCCGAAGCGAATGGTGCTGGCGACCGGCCCGGACCAGGGCGCCTACGCCGAGTTCGGCCGCGCCTATGCGCGGCTGCTGTCGCGGCACGGCATCGAGGTGGAACTGCGCGCCACCGAAGGTTCGGCGGAAAACCTGCGCCTCTTGCGCGATGCGCGCGAGCCGGTCGACCTGGCCTTCGTCCAGGGCGGCGCCGGCGAGGCGCTTTACGCGGTCGACGAGGACAGGAGCGGAACGCCGCTGGTGTCGCTCGGCAGCCTGTTCTACGAGCCGGTGCGGATCTTCTATCGCTCCGCGCTGCGAGAGGGGCGTTCCGGCCCGACGCCGCTGGCGCAGGTGGGCGAACTGTCCGGGCTGCGCGTGAACCTCGGCCCGGCCGGTGCCGGCGGCCGCAACCTGATGCTGAAGCTGCTGCACGCCAACCGCGTCGAACTGTCGTCGCTTCAGATTTCCGAACTCGGGCCGACGGCGGCCGTGGTGGCGCTGCTCGACGGCCGCCTCGACGCCATCGTGCTGGTGTCGGCGCCGGAGTCGCCGCTGGTGCAGATGCTGCTGATGACGCCCGGCATTCGGCTTTTCGAGTTCGCGCAGGCCGAGGCCTACGCGCGGCGCTTTGCCTTCGTCAGCCACCTGGTGCTACCGCGCGGCGTGGTCGACCTGGCGCGAGACCTGCCGTCGCGCGACGTCGCTCTGGTGGCCGTCACCGCGACGCTTGCGGCGCGCGAGAACACGCACCCGGCGCTGGTGCAACTGGCCGTGCAGGCGGCGCACGAGATCCACGGCGGACCGGGCTGGTTCGCCCGCGCCGGCCAGTTTCCGCGCGCCGAATCGCCCGAGTTGCCGCTGGCGGACGAGGCGGCGCGTTTCTATCGCAGTGGCCCGCCGCTGCTGCAGCGCTATCTGCCGTTCTGGCTGGCCAACCTGATCGACCGCATGTGGGTGGTGCTGGTGTCGATCATCGCCGTGCTGATCCCGGCCTCGCGCGTCGTGCCGCCGCTGTACGAATTCCGCGTGCGCTCGCGTATCTTCCGCTGGTACGGCCAGCTGCGCGGCATCGAGGAGCAGACCGGGCTGCCGGCGGCGGACCGTGAGCGGCTGCTGCACGAGCTCGACGCGCTCGACGGCAGGGTCGGCCGGATCACGGTGCCGCTGTCGCATGCCGACGAGCTGTACGCGCTGCGCAGCCACATCGAACTGGTGCGCGCGCGCCTGCGCGCGGCGGGTGAAGGCGAAACGCGATGAATGACGATGCGGTGCTGCTGGTGATCGACGTGCAGAACGACTTCCTGCCCGGTGGCGCGCTGGCCGTGCCGCGCGGCGACGAGGTCGTGCCTGTGGTCAATGCGCTGGCGGCGAAGTTCGCCAACGTGATCCTGACCCAGGACTGGCATCCGCCGCGGCACATTTCGTTCGCCTCGCGCCATCCGGGCCGCAGCCCTTTCGAGCGGATCGAACTGCCTTACGGCATGCAGGTGCTGTGGCCCGACCACTGCGTGCAGGGCAGCCGCGGTGCCGAGTTCGCCGCCGGCCTGGCGGTGCCGCATGCGCAGGCAGTGGTGCGCAAGGGCTATCACGCCTTCACCGACAGCTATTCGGCGCTGCTCGAGGCCGACCGGTCAACGCCGACCGGGCTCGCCGGGCTGCTGCGCGAGCGCGGCATCCGCCGCGTCTTCTGCTGCGGCCTGGCCACCGACTTCTGCGTCGCCTGGAGCGCGATCGACGCACAGGCCGCCGGCTTCGACACGACCGTCATCGAAGACGCCTGCCGCGCCATCGACACGGAGGGCTCGCTGGCGGCGGCGCGGCGCGATCTGGCCGCGGCCGGCGTGCGTCTGATTTCCGCCGATGCCCTGTAGCGCCGGCTACCTTTGGCTGCCTCGAACACTTCGCCACCCATACGACTTCGTCCCGTGCTGAACAAGATCCTTTCGCGTACGCCGCTGCACGAACACGCCGATCCGCAGCAGCGGCTGCTCGGCGTGGCCGAACTGCCGCCGGACTCGGCCGAACTGCTGCGGCTGCTGCACGCCGATCCCGCGCCCGAGGTGCGCGCTGCCGCCGCGCGCCGCTGCAGCGATGCCGCCGCGCTGATCGCCCGCTGGTCGGGCGATGGCGAGCCGCTGGTGCGCTCGGCGATCGTCGAATCGCTGGGCCACTGGCTGGACGGGATCGCCGATGGCGAAAGCCTGCGCCGCGCGCTCGAGGGCATCGGTGAGCAGCAGCTGCTGGTCGAAATCGCGCTCGCCGGCGCCCACGCGCCGGTGCGCATGGCGGCGGCCGAGCGCGTCAGCGACCCCGATGCGCTGCGCCGCCTGGCCGAGTCGGCCAAGGACAAGGATCGCGGCGTGGCCCGGCTCGCCCGGCACAGGGTCGAGGCGATCGATCGGCGCGCAGCGCAGGCGGTGCAGGCCGACGCGCTGCTGGCGCAGGCCGAGGCGCTGGTCGAGCAGCCGGGCGCGGTCGTGATGGCGGCGGTGGAACTGGAACGGCGCTGGAAGGCGCTCGATCTGCGCGACGATGCCGAGCGGCTGGCGCGCTGGGACGCCGCCGGGGCCGCCCTGCAGGCGCGTTTCGAGCGCGAGCGCGAGCAGCAGCGGGCGCAGGCGGAATTCGACCAGCGGCTCGCCGACTGGCTTGCCGGTCTGGTGACCACGCCGGCGCCCGAGGCGCTGCCGCAGCTGCGCGCGGAACTTCAGGCGTGGCGCGCCCGGGCAGAGGAGCTGCACGACGCCGCGGCGGTCGCCAAGCTGGCGCAGGCGGAGAAGTCGCTGGCGCATTGGGAGCAGGCCGCGCCGGCGCTGGCCACCGCGCAGTCTTTGGTCGCCGAGGCCGAGCGGCTGGCTGCCGACACCGGCATCGACAACGCGCAGCTGCCGCTGCGCTGGCAGGCGCTCGAGCTCGCCGTGCGCACGCCGGAGCTGTCGCGCCGCTTCGAGGCGGCGATCATGTTGATCGAGAGCCGGCGGCTGGCGCAGATGCGCGCCACCCAGCAGCAGGAAAGCGCGGCGCGGCATCAGTTGCACACGCTGCTGCATGAAGCCGAGCAGGCGCTGGCCGCGGGCCACGTGCAGGCGGCGCGCGCCGCCGCCGACCAGACGCGGGCGCTGAAGGCGGCGGCCGGCACGCTGCCGAAGCCGACCATCCAGCGCCTGAGCCGCGTCGTGCAGCAGCTCGGCGAACTGGAGCGGTGGATGAGCTTCGGCCAGCACCAGGCGCGCGTGCAGCTTTGCGAGCGCGCCGAGGCGTTGGCGGCCGAAGCCCACCCGCCGGCGCATCTGGCCAAGGAGGTGCCGAAGCTGCGCGCCGAGTGGAAGGCGCTCGACGAGCAGCACGCCGGCGTGCCCAAGGCGCTGTGGGAGCGGTTCGACGCCGCCTGCGAGAAGGCGTATGCGCCGGCGGCCCGGCACTTCGCCGAACTGCATGCGAGCCGCAAGCAGGCGCGCAAGCAGCGCGACGAATTCATCGCCGCGGCCGCCGAAAAGGTGCCGGCGCTGCTCGCCGAGCCGCACGACCTGCGCGCGATCGAGCGCTGGCTGCGCGAGACCGACCAGGCGTGGCACGGCGCCGGGCTGGGCAGCGTCGAGCCCGACACGTGGAAGAAGCTCGACGCGCGGATGAAGCAGGCGCTCGCCCCGCTGCGCGAGCTGATCGGTCAGGCGCGCAGCGCGGCCAAGGCCGGGCGGCAGGCGCTGATTGCCGAGGCCGAAGCGCTGGTGGCCCGGGCGCAGGAACGCGAAGCGCCGGCGCAGGCGCGCGCGCTGCAGGCGCGCTGGCAGGAGCAAGCGCGGGCGCATCCGCTGGCCGGCCGCGACGAGCGCGCGCTGTGGGAGCGCTTCCGCGCCGCCTGCAACGCAGTGTTCGAGTCGCGCGACAGCAAGCGCAAGGAGATCGAAGAGCGCAAGCGCGGCGAGCGCCGCGTCTTCGAGCAGGTGATCGAACAGCTCGACGCGCTGGCGCAGTCGACGGAGCCCGCCGACGAGCGGATCCGGCGCAGCCTGCGCGAGCTGCAGCAGAAATGGAAGGAGGCGGCGGCCGCCAACGCCGTGCCGGCGGCGCTCGAGACGCGCTTCCGCGCCGCGCGTGGCGCCGTCGAGGGACTGCTGAGCGCGCGCAGCCGCGGCAAGGAAGCGGCGGTGTGGCAGGCGCTGCTGGCCAAGGCGCAGCTGTGCGACGAACTCGATGCCGCGCTGATGGCCGACCCGCCGGCGCCGCCCGACGCGGAGGCGGTGCGCGGCCGCTGGGCCGCGGCTGCGGCGCTGGCGGAGGCCTGGGAGAAGAAGATGGCCGGCCGTCGCGACCAGGCGCTGGGCGCTTTCGCCGACGAAGATGCGCGGTACGACCACCTCGACCGCATCGACGCCGGCGTCGCGCGGCGCCGCGATGCGCTGCTCGAACTGGAGCTTGCGCTCGGCCTGCCGAGCCCGGCGGAGCTGATCAAGGAACGCCTTGCCGTGCAGGTCAAGCAGCTGCGCAGCCGCTTCAAGGACACGGCGGCGACTGCTGGCAGCGCCGGCGAGATCCTGCTCGAGTGGTGCGCCACGCCCGGCGTGGCCGACGCGCGCGACCGCGGCCGGGTCGAGCGCATCATCGAGTCGCTGCAGCGGCGCCGCTGAGGCGGCGTTACGGCTGGCCGCCGCGATGGGCGATCCGCACCGGTTGCAGCGCTTCGTCGATGCGCAGGCACCGGTGTATGCGCAGGTCTGCGCGGAACTGGCCGCCGGCCGCAAGCGCAGCCACTGGATGTGGTTCGTCTTTCCGCAACTGAAGGGCCTGGGGTCCAGCGCGATGGCGCAGCACTACGGCATCGGTACGGAGGCCGAGGCCCGGGCCTACTGGGACCATCCGCTGCTCGGGCCGCGCCTGAGGCAGTGCACCGAACTCGTGCTGGCGATCGAAGGCCGCAGCGCGCGCGAGATCTTCGGTCCCCCCGACGACCTGAAGTTCCGCTCCTGCATGACGCTGTTCGCGCACGCCACCGGCGAGCCGCTGTTCAGTCGGGCGCTGGCGCGGTACTTCGGCGGCGAGGGCGACGAGGCAACGATGCGCCTGCTGCGGCCGCCGAACTGAACGACGCTGCAGAAGGCGTGGACCGTTCTGCTGTGCGATCCGATCTCGGCCTTGCCGGCCGCGCTCGCGCTGGCACGCGCTCGCGCGCTCGCAGGCACGAGGCATGCCGCAGTGGCATGCCTCGTGTCCGGCTCGCGCCTGCGCTGTTCGCTGTACGGCTCTGTACAGGTGCGCTGCCCGGCGCGACCCCGGATCACGTCCGAGGCAGGCTCTCGGGCCGCTCGCGACGAGACTTTCACGACTTCCGCGACAGCGGCCAGCGCGGCCGGTCCTGCCTATGCGAAGGTCTCGCTCATCAGCGCGCCGAACCACTTGTTCATCCGGCTGAAGTTGTCGCTGCTGCGCGAGGCCGCCTCGCGGAACGAGTCAGCCACGGCCGCCATCGACTGCGTCGCCGGGTTGTAGGCGAACACCGCGGTCAGCCAGGAAGCGGTTTCCATCGTGATCGGCGAGTAGCAGGCGGAGTTGGTCACCGGCGCCGGATCGGGCGTCAGCCCGCCGAAGGCGCGAACGATGGCGTCGGCGCACACCTTGCCGAGCTGGTTGCCGATGTGGCCGGCTTTCGGCTGCGCGGTGCCCGCCGAATCGCCGATCACATGGATGCCGGCGGCGACGGCCGATTCGTAGGTCAGTTGATTGACGCTTGCCCAGCGGCCGCCCTGGTCGGCGAGACCGGCATCGGTCAGCACACGGCCTGCGCGGTGCGGCGGGATGACGTTGATCACGTCGGCGCGCAGGCTGCCGACGTTGGTGTTCACCGTCATCGTTCCGGCATCGACGCTGCTGATCACGACATTCGGGTTGTATTCGATCACCCCGGCGTGCACGTTCATGAAGGCATCGGTGAACGAATGCACTTCGGCGGTGATGCCGGCATTGGCGTCGAGGACGATCACCTTCGAGCCCGGCCGGTTCTTCTTCAGCCAGTCAGCGACCAGGCAGGCGCGCTCGTACGGTCCCGGAGGGCAGCGGTACGGCTTCGCCGGGATGGCCAGCACGAACACGCCGCCGGCCGGCATCGCCGCGATCTGGTTGCGCAGCGCCGTGGTCTGCGCGCCGGCCTGCCAGGCGTGCAGCACCTTCGCCTGAGCGGCTGCGGTTTCCAGCCCAGGGATGCCGCCCTGCGCCAGTTCGTAGATGAACTCGACCCCCGGCGCCAGCACCAGCCGGTCGTAATCGAGCGTGCCGCCCGAAGCCAGCATCACCTTCCGCTTCGCCGGATCGATCGCGGTCACTTCATCCTGCACGCGATCGACGCCGTAGCGGCTGGCCAGCGTGCTGTAGCCGAACTGCAGCGAGCCGAGTGTGCGCTGCCCGGTCAGCACGAGGTTGCTCATGATGTTCGACGTGTAGTTGGCGCTGCGCTCGACCAGCGTGACCTTCAGCGTCGCGCCGCCCCATAGGCGCAGGTACTTGGCGACCGCGGCGCCCGACATGCCGCCGCCGACCACGACGACGCGGCCGGCGACGCCGCTGGCGGGCACCGTCGCCGGCGGCGAGGACGAGCCGAGGGCGGCGCTGGTCGTCTCCGCGGCCGTGTCGGAACCGCTGCCGCAGCCGAGCGCCGGCAGCAGCGCGCCGAGCGAGCCCAGCCCGGCGATCCGCATCAGCCGGCGGCGCAGGGGATCGAAATCATTGTGCATCGGGTCTTTCATCGGATCCTCCTCAGTCCTTGCGGCCGGACGTGCGGCGCTGCTGTGACAGGTAGGCGGCGATCTGCCGCAACTGCTCGTCGGTGTAGCCGCGCGCGTGCGCCTTCATGATGTCGTTGCCCGGCTCCTTTGCCCGCATTTCCAGCAGTTCCTTGTAGATCGAATCGGCCGACTTGCCGGCCAGCGGATCGAAGCCGGGTCCGGCGCCGTTGGTGCCGTGGCACTGGAAGCAGTTGGACGCCAGCAGGCGCCCGGCCGGTGGCGACGCGCTCTGCGCAGCGGCGCCGGTTGCCAGCATCGCCGCGGCAGCCAGCGCTGCCGTCGAAAGCCGTCTCATGGATCCTCCGTGGTTGAAGGCGCCCGCCGCAGCGGCGGCGCCATACCGGTCAGGGTAAGCAGCGGATCCATCAAGCGAGGTGTGCGTTCTCGCCGGCTCCGGTTAGGCGCTTCGGCTGGCATTGACCAACCGCAAGGTGGGGTACGCCGCGCGGACGATGCCGTCGTCACGGCAAGACGGGTCGCGCCCGGTCTGCGGGTCGCAGTCGCCTCGTCGTTGCCGACAGGGCTGCCGCGGCGGCCGCGCGCGGCCGGCCACGCCGCCACGGCACCGGTCAGCGCTGGGTTACGCTCGCCCCGATCTCGGCCCGATCACCCACGTCGCCGATGCCATCGACGCCGCTGCCTTCCGAACATCCGCTGCGCCGCAAGCTCGCCGACGAGTTGCACGCCCGGCCCCCCGCGCGGGTTCGTACGCCGGCAGTCGTCTCCTGCCTGGCGCTGCTCGATGCGCCGGCCTAGGCGATCCTCGCCGCGGTGCGCGAGATCCTCGGCAGCGAAGCCGCAGCACCGGCCGACCGGGCGCACATCGTCTTCGAGCGGCCGCAACTGCGCGTGAAGTGGGAGCGCCATGGCGAGTTCGTCAGCCTGACGCTGGTGCGGCCGCTGGACGCGGCGTCGTTGCCGGCGCTGGCCGAGTTTCCGAGTGCCTTCGGCGCGTTCTCCCCGGACGGGTTGACGCGGCTTCCCGGCCGGCTGATCGCTGCCGCCGACATCGTCGTGCTGCCCGGCGGCGACGGCGAACCGGCCGAGGCCGACCTGCGGCGCTGGTTTGACGCCGATGCGCTGGCCGGCACCCGCATCCTCGACGGCAAGGCGTGGCTGTTCACCGACTTCGTCGTCTATGGCGCCGGCGACGGCGGCCGCTCGCGCTGGCTGCTGCTCGACGCCGGAATGAGCGCGCCGCAGACGGCGCGCGCGGTGCAGCGGGTGATCGAGATCGAGGTCTACCGGATGATGGCGCTGCTCGCCTTTCCGCTGGCGCGCGCCGCGTTTCCGCAACTGAACGCGATCGAGCTGCGGCTGGCGGAGATCACCGCGGCGACGGCGGCGCTGCACGGCGAACGCGATGCGGGCGCGGCGCAGCGCGAGGAGCGCCGGCTGCTCGACGAACTGACCCGGCTGGCGGCCGAGGTCGAGCGGTCGGTGGCGGCCACGGCATTTCGCTTTTCGGCGGCGAAGGCCTACTGGGACCTGGTCAGCAGCCGGGTGCGCGAACTGCGCGAGGCGCGCATTGGCGATCGGCGCACGATCGCCGGTTTCCTGTCGCGGCGGCTGGCGCCGGCGATGGACTCCTGTGCGGCCGCGGCGCGTCGCCAGGAGGAACTGTCGGCGCGCATCGAGCGGGCGAGCGCGCTGCTGCGCACGCGGGTCGACGTGGCGCGGGAGGAACAGAACCAGCGGCTGCTGGCGGCGATCGAACGGCGCGGCAAGATCTCGCTGCGCATGCAGCAGGCGGTCGAAGGACTATCGGTGGCCGCGATCACCTATTACGGTGCCGGCCTGGTCGCCTACCTGGCCAAGCCGCTGCGATCGGTCTGGCCGGCGCTGAACCCTGACTGGGTGGTCGCGGCGGCAATCCCGCTGCTCGCCTTCGTCGTCTGGCGCGCCGTGCATCGAATCCGGCGCGAACTGATGCGCGAGTAAGGCGCCGGTCGCCCGCCGCTGCATTTCGAACCGCCGCGGCGTCGCTGCGTCGCAGGGCAAGGGCGCGGCGCGGGCCGATTGCGCATACTGGCCGCCTCGGCCGACAAGGGGTTGAACATGCCTGATCGAATCGATGCCGGCTTGCGCCGGGCCCTGCTGCTGGCCGGCACGCTGGCGCCGCTGGCGCCGGTGCTTGCCGGCGAACGCCCGGCCGCGCAGCCGGCGGTTCGACTTTCGATCTTCGGCGGCGACGGCGGGCGGGTCGAAGGTTCGGGCAGGGTCATCGCCGAGGAGCGCCGGACCCCGGGCTTCAACCGGCTGATCCTCGACGGCCCGCTGCACGTGCGCGTGCAGGCGGCCGATGCCGACCGGGTCGTCGTCCATGCCGACGACAACATCACGCCGTTGATCGAGACCGTCGTCACCGGCAGCACGCTGCGCATCGGCGTGAAGTCCGGCGCGTCGTTTCGCACGCGCAGCAAGGTCGAGGTGCGCGTGCAGGCGCGGCGCGTGCAGGGCATCGTCGTGCGCGGTTCCGGCGAGGTGCGCGCCGACCGCATCGAAACCGAAGTCTTCGAGGCGACGATCCAGGGCTCGGGCGACATCGCGATCGAGCGCATCGCGGCCGAAGCGGTCGCGGTGTCGCTGGCCGGCAGCGGCGACTTCCGTGCCGCCGGCCGTGCCGCCAGCGTTGGCGCCGTGATCGACGGCGCCGGCGACGTGCACTGCGCAGACCTGACTGCGGCGCAGGTCGCCGTGCGCATCCGCGGCAGCGGCGACGCGCGCGTGCATGCAACCGAGGAACTGAAGGCCGACATCGACGGCTCTGGCGACGTGCGCTATCGCGGCGCGCCGAAGATTAGCAAGACGATCCGCGGCTCGGGCACCGTCGAGCCGCTGCGCTGAGCTGGCGCGTCGACTGCGGTTGCCGGCGCCGACGCGGCGCTGCTAGTGTCCCGAGTCAGAGGTTCGTCGAATGATGTTTTATCCGCCGCGGTGCACGAACGGCGAAAACGTCGAGGGGCGTGTCAGGCGCGAAGCCGCGCGGAGCCTGGTTGGGAACCAGGCGAGCACGGCGCCAAAGCATGGCGCGGCCCTCGGCGTTTTCGCTCGGCGAACTTCTGATTCGGGACACTAGATTTCCGCGCAGGGGAGAGGCGGCGCCCGCCGCCGCGAACGCGATCATGACAACGACCCGCGAGCGGCCGTGGCTGCGCTACTACGGCGCGGTACCGGCGAGCATCGACTATCCGCGCGTCACGCTCTACGAGGCCGTCGCCGCCACCGCGCAGCGGCTGCCGCAGGCGATCGCCTGGGACTTCTTCGGCACCACCGCGAGCTATCGCGAACTGCTGGCGTCGATCGAAGCCGCTGCCGCCGCGCTCGCCGCGCTCGGCCTGCAACGCGGCGACCGGCTATTGATCTCGATGCCCACGGCGCCTGCGGCAGTGATCGCCTTTTATGCCGCGAACAAGCTCGGCGTGGTGCCGGCGCTGATCCATCCGCTGTCGACGGGGCCGGAGATCGAGCACTACCTGAACGCCAGCGGCGCGCTCGTGGCGCTGACCCTCGATGCGTTCTACGGCGTCTTCGCGCAACTGAAGCCGAAGCGGCCGCTCAGACACATCGTGCTGGCGCGCATCGGCGACGATCTGTCGCCGCTGAAGCGCTTCGGTTTCTGGCTGACCAAGGGGCGCAAGATCGCGGCCGTGCCGGACGACCATCGTGTGCGCTGGTGGAAAAACGTGATGGCGGCCGACCATGCGCCGGCGCCGCGCGCGGCGACGACGACAGACGATGCGGCAGCGATCCTGTTCTCCGGCGGCACCACCGGCGTGCCGAAGGGCATCGTGCTGTCGAATCGCAACCTGATCGCCGAGGGCATGCAGGCGGCGGCCTGGGGCGGCATGGGCAGCGGCGATTCGATCCTCGCCATATTGCCGATCTTCCACGGCTTCGGGCTCGGCGTGTGCGTCAACGCGGCGTTCATGGCCGGCGGCAAGTCGATCCTGGTGCCGCAGTTCTCGCCGGAGATCGTAGCGAAATTGCTGAAGTCGGCGAAGCCGAACCTGCTGGTCGGCGTGCCGACGTTGTTCGATGCGCTGTCGAAGGATCCGCGGTTGGCAAAGAGCGATCTGTCCTGCCTGCGGGCGTGCTTTTCCGGCGCCGACACGCTGCCGCGACCGGTCAAGGAGCGTTTCGAGGCGCTGGTGGCCGCGCATGGCGGCAAGGTCAAGCTGCTCGAAGGCTACGGCCTGACCGAAGCGGTCACCGCGATCATGGCGATGCCGCTTGCCGAATACCGCGAAGGCTCGATCGGCATTCCGTTCCCCGACATGGACGCCGCGATCTGCCGCTACGGCACGACCGAGGAACTGCCGCCCGGCGAGGAGGGCGAGATCTGCATCGCCGGCCCGGCGGTGATGACGGGCTACCTCGACGATCCGCAGGCGACCGCCGAGGCGCTGAAGGCGCATGCCGACGGCCGCACCTGGCTGCACACCGGCGATCTGGGCAAACGCGATGCCGACGGTTTCTTCTACTTCACCGTGCGCGCCAAGCGGATGATCAAGTCCTCCGGCTTCAACGTCTACCCGGCGCAGGTCGAGAGCGTGCTGTACCGGCACCCGCTGGTGGCCGACGCCTGCGTGATCGGCGTGCCCGACGAGGCGCAGGTCGAGCGCGTGAAGGCGGTGGTCGTGCTCAAGGACCCGGCGCAGGAAGGCGACGCCACCGCGCAGGCGCTGATCGACTTCTGCCGCGAGCGGCTGATCAAGTGGTCGTGCCCGCGCGAGATCGAATTCCGCCGCGAACTGCCGAAGACGCGGGTGGGCAAGATCGACTTCAAGGTGCTGGTGGCCGAACACATCGCAAGGGCGGCGAAGTGAACGGCGGCGAACGCATCGCCGCGGTGCTGCGCGCGCACGGCGTGCCGATCCTGTTCACGCTGTGCGGCGGCCACATCTCGCCGATCCTCGCCGCGTCCAAGGCGCGCGGCATCCGCGTCGTCGACACGCGCGACGAGGCCACGGCGGTGTTCGCCGCCGATGCGGTGGCGCGGCTGACCGGCGCGCCGGGCGTGGTTGCCGTCACCGCCGGTCCGGGGCTGACCAACACGATCACCGCGCTGAAGAACGCGCAGCTGGCGCAAAGCCCGCTGCTGCTGCTCGGCGGCGCCGCGCCGACCGCCTTGCAGGGCCGCGGCGCGCTGCAGGACATCGACCAGAGGCCGCTGGTGGCGCCGCACGTCAAGCGCGTGTTCCAGGTCAGGCGCGTCGCCGACCTCGGCACCTCGGTCGAACAAGCGCTGCGGCTGGCCGCCGACGGCGTGCCGGGGCCGGTGTTCGTCGAGTGCGCGGTCGATCTGCTCTACGACGAGGCGCTGATCCGCCAGTGGTACGCGCAGGCCGCCGGCACGGGCACCTCGATTGGCGACCGCCTGCTGCGCTGGTACCTGAACCGCCATGCCGATCGGATGTTCGACGGCAGCGGCCACATGTCGGCACCGCAGGTCACGGCCGTCGCGGCGCCGGTTGCGGCCGAAGCCGCGGTGGCCCGCGCCGCCGCGGCGCTCGCGCGCGCGCAGCGCCCCCTGATGGTGATCGGCAGCCAGGCGCTGCTGGCGGTCGAGCGGGTGCCGGAGCTGGCGATGGCGATCGCGACTCTCGGCATTCCCGCGTACCTGTCCGGCATGGCGCGCGGGCTGCTCGGCCGCAGTCATCCGCTGCAGATGCGGCACGCGCGCCGCAACGCGCTGCGCGAGTCCGACTGCGTGCTGCTGGCCGGCGTGCCCTGCGATTTCCGCCTCGACTACGGCAAGCATGTGCGCCGCTCGGCCACGCTGATCGCGGCCAACCGCAGCGCGAAGGATGCGAAGCTGAACCGGTGGCCGAGCGTCGCCGCGATCGGCGACGCCGGTCTGACATTGATCGCGCTGGCGGCGAAACTCGGCGACCGCGCTCGCCGGCCCGACTGGGTGGCGCAATTGCGCGCCCGCGACGACGCCCGCGAGCAGGAGATCGATGCGCAGGCCGCCGCGGTGGGAGAACACGTCAATCCGATCGCGCTGTTCCGCGCACTCGACGCGGCCGCCGCCGACGACGCGGTGATGGTTGCCGACGGCGGCGATTTCGTCGCCACGGCGTCGTATATCGTGCGGCCGCGCGGGCCGCTGTCGTGGCTCGACCCGGGGGCTTTCGGCACGCTCGGCGTCGGCGCCGGCTTCGCCCTCGGCACGAAGCTGCTGCGGCCGCAGGCCGAGACGTGGCTGATCTGGGGCGACGGCGCCAGCGGCTACGGGCTCGTGGAGTTCGACAGCTTCGTCCGCCATGGCGCGCCGGTGATCGCCGTGGTCGGCAACGACGCCTGCTGGTCGCAGATCGCGCGCGAACAGGTCAAGATGCTGCACGACGACGTCGGCACCGTGCTGGCGCGCAGCGACTACCAGCGCGTGGTCGAGGGCTTCGGCGCCGCGGGCCTCATCGCGAAGAAGACGGACGAGGTTCCATCCGTGCTCGCCGCTGCGCGCGAGATCGCCCGCAGCGGCAGGCCGGTGCTGGTCAACGTCTGGCTCGATCGGACCGACTTCCGCGAAGGGTCGCTGTCGATGTGAGCAGTCCGCTCCGAACGATCGCTCCGACGCGCCGTCCGATCGGTGCAACGGGGTCTCGGCCGGCAGCCATCGAAGCCTTGGCGAATCCTCGGAGATGCCGGAAGCGGTCGGCTGCATTCGCCGCCGGCAGCGGCCTCTGAACAGGTTCGAGTCAGAGGCCGACGATGCGTGTATTCGGGCCCTGGGCGCCGAGCGCTGCGTGAACCACGCGCCCGATCTCGGCCGCCTTGATCGCGTCACCGTCGTAGTTCACTCGCATTATGCGACGCACATGCGGGCTGAAATCCATGAAACGGATCCCCGGGCGGTTCCTCAGGGCGTCCTCGAGCCTGACGCGCAGTTCATCGCTGGGGTCCAAACGCAGATCTAGCATCACGGTCACGCCTTCATTGCTCATGGTCGCATCCTTCAGTCAGTTCGCTTTACGGAACAGAACGATTCTGCTCAAGCGAACAGACTAGGCGTCCAGCGTTTCGGGAGAATGTCGTGTGGTTATTGCCGTGTTGCCTGCCTGTATCGCTGACGCCCACTGCGCGCGACCTCCCGACGTGCGCTCTTGGTGGCCGACAGCGGCCGAGACGCCGCAGGCCGTGGCGGACCGATGTGCATCGCCGCACCCGACTGGCCCGGTGCGATGTTGGTTCAGAACCAATCGTCGGCGACGCAGCGACCGTCGCACGGAAGAACTTCGAAGCGCACGAGAACATCGAAATGGTCGACGCGGATCCGGGCCACGGGCTCGGGTTCGGCGAGCCTCGGATTGACCGCTGCGACGCCGCCCCTGTTGATCCGTTTCCCGTGCGCGCCAGAACGCGACGCAGCCGTACGTGGGACAGAAGTGAAACTCGATCGACCGCGGCCGGCGGCGCAGCCGGTCGACGGGCTCCTCGACGCCGAGGCGTGCCGAAGGCCCATCGAGCGGCGGCGGTTATGCTGCGCACTGCCGCCAGTGAACGGTACGCCGGGGCGCCGGTGACTGCCGTCAGCGCGCCCGCTGTCAACCACCCGAAGTACCGATGCGCACATTTTCGTCTGATCGCCCCCGCAGCAAGCTTCCCCTCGTCGTCCTCCTGCTGATCGTCATTGCCGCCGTCGCCGGCGGCGGTTATTACCTGTGGCCGCGCTTCGAGTCTGCGCCGCCGCAGATCGCCGTCTCGCCCGATGTCGACGTGCTCGGCCTGGCGCCGCTCGAGATCCAGATCACCGACCGCGGCACCGGTCTGAAGTCCGTCACGGCGACGCTTTCCCAGGGCGGCACCGAAATGAGCCTCGCCGCGGAACAGTTCACGCAGCCGGTGGGCGAGAAGAAACTCATGCTGGCTTTGGCCAAGGTCACCGGCGTGAAGGAAGGCCCTGCCGTGCTGCGCGTCGCCGCCCGCGATGCCTCGCTGTTCAGTGGCAACGAGGCGGTGCTGCAGAAGAACGTCACCATCGACATCACGCCGCCGACGCTTGAACTGGTCGCCGACGACCGCTACGTGAATTTCGGCGGCGTCGGCGTCATCGTCTACAAGGCGTCGGCGGACACGGCTGCGAGCGGCGTGAAGATCGGCGGGCACTTCTTCCCCGGCTTCGCCGGCCAGGTGAAGGATCGTGCCGACCATTTCCTCGCGCTGTTCGCGCATCCGTACGACACGCCGCCGGAAGCGCGGCCGCTGCTCGTCGCCACCGACGGCGCCGGCAACTCGCGCGAGATGCGCCTCGCCTACGAGCTGAAGGACGTCCGCTACAGGAAGAGCACCATCGCCCTGACCGACAGCTTCCTGCAGAACAAGGTGGCGCCGCTCGCCGCCGACGCCGCCGCGCGCCAGGGCTCGCCGAAGGAACTCTTCCTCGCCGTCAACAGGCAACTGCGCAAGGACAACGAAGACCGCATCGCGGCGATCACGAAGAAGGCCACGCCGGCGATGCTGTGGAAGGATGCGTTCGTGCAGCTCAGCAATTCCAAGGTCGAGGCCAACTTCGCCGACCAACGCACGTACACCTACAACGGCGAGCCGGTCGACACCGCCTATCACCTCGGTTACGACCTGTCGGTGACCAAGCAGTATCCGGTCGAAGCCGCCAACAGCGGCACCGTGGCCTTCACCGGCGATCTCGGCATCTACGGCAACAGCGTGATCGTCGATCACGGCCTCGGCCTGTTCACGCTATACAGCCATCTCAGCTCGATCGACGCCAGGACAGGCGACTCCGTCGCCAAGCGCCAGGTGCTCGGCAAGACCGGCGAGACCGGGCTTGCCGCCGGCGACCACCTGCACTATGGCGTCTACCTCGCCGGTGTGCCGGTGCTGCCCGTGGAGTGGTGGGACCCGAAGTGGATCGACGACAACATCACGCCCAAGCTGCAGGGGCGCAGCGGCCAGGAGATCGCGCAGGCGCAGCAGTCGGTGAAGGCGAAGCCGAAAGCGGCGAGCAAGGGCAAGGGTGGCGCAAAGCGGCGGCGGTAGTTGCCTGCTGACCGACGCAAGTCGCTCGGCCGGCGCCGTCGCTGCCGACCCGAGTCTCGACGCGCGGCGGTGATGTCGCACCGGCGCGCCTTGCCTGCCTGAGCGAGAGGCGTGGCGATCGATGCCGGCGGGACTTGATCAGCCGAGCAGCGAGATCAGCCAAGGCGCCAGCCAGGGCGCGACGAGCGCGGTGGCCAGTGCCGTCAGCCCCATCGCCAGGCCGGCGAAGGCGCCGGCCTCGTCGCTGACGATGAAGGCGCGCGCCACGCCCTGGCCGTGGCCGGCCAGGCCGATGGCGAAGCCGCGCACCGCGTGGCTTTTCACGCCGAGCGCATCGAAGACGAAGCGGCCGAGCGCGGCGGCGACGATGCCGGTCGCCACGACGACCACCGCAGTCAGCGATGGGATGCCGCCGATCTTCTCGCTGATGCCCATCGCCACCGGCGTCGTCACCGACTTGGCGGCAAGCGAGGCGATCGTCGCGTCGGATGCGCCGAGCAGCCAGGCGATGGCGAGCGCCGAAACCATGGCGACCACGACGCCGACCGCGAGGCCAGCGGTCAGCGCGAAGCCGACGCGGCGCAGCTTCGGCACCTGCTCGGCGAGCGGCACGGCGAGCGCCACGGTCGCCGGCCCGAGCAGGAAGTGGACGAACTGCGCGCCCTCGAAATAGGTCGCATACGGTGTTCCGGTGGCGACGAGCAGGCCCGTGAGCAGGATGACCGCGATCGCCACCGGGTTGACCAGCGGGTTGAAGCGGCTGCGCTCGTACAGCGCAAAGGCGAGGATGTAGGCAGCGAGCGTCAGCGTCAGCCACAGCAGCGGCGACGCGGCGAGGTAGACCCAGACGTCGGCGACGGGATTCATCCGGGATCGTCGTCGCGCAGCAGCGCGCGCACGGTCAGCGCCGTGGCGGCCAGCGCCAGCACGGTGCTGACGACGATCGCCACGACGATCGCCACGCCTTCGGCGGCGAGCCGCGCGCCGTGCACCATCACGCCGACGCCGGCAGGCACGAACAGCAGCGACAGGTGGGACAGCAGCGTGTTCGACGTCGGCTTCAGCCGCGCCAGCAGGTCGCGGCGCAGGGCCACGGCGGCGAGGAGCAGCGTCATGCCGAGCACCGGTCCCGGCACCGGCAGCGCCCAGGCGAAGGTGATCGCCTCGCCGATCAACTGGAAGGCGAGCAGCAGCGCCAGCGCCTGCAGGATCGCCACGGCCGGCGGCTATCGCTTCGCGGCTGCGTCGAGCCGCGCGTCGAGCCACTCGATCCAGTGTGCTACCGGCCGCTCGGTGCCGCTTTGCAGGTGCGTGATGCAGCCGATATTGGCCGACAGGATCACCTCGGGCGCCGGCGCTTCGAGGTGGCCGAGCCGGCGGTCGCGCAATTTGTAGGCGAGGTCGGGCTGCAGCACCGAGTAGGTGCCGGCCGAGCCGCAGCAGAAGTGCGATTCGCCCACGGGTAGGACCTCGGCGCCGAGCGCGGCGAGCAGCCCCTCGACCTCGCCGCGGACCTGCTGCGCATGCTGCAGCGTGCACGGCGAGTGGAAGACGACGCGCGCGCCGCGTGCCGCCGCAGCCCGTTGCCGATCGGCCAACCGGGCCTTGATCGCTTCGGCCATCGGCGCGAGGAGTTCGGCCACGTCCCTGGCGAGTTCGCTGACCCGCTGCGCCCGGGCCGCATACGCCGCGTCGTTGCGCAGCATGTGGCCGTATTCGCGCACCTGCGCGCCGCAGCCGCTGGCGTTCATCACGATCGCCTCGCAGCCGGCCTCGATGTGCGGCCACCAGGCGTCGATGTTGGCGCGCGCCTCGGCGAGACCGCCGTCGTGGTCGTTCAGGTGATAACGGATCGCGCCGCAGCAGCCGGCCGCGGCGGGAATGACCAGTTCGATGCCCAGGGCGTCGAACACGCGCCGCGTGGCGGCGTTGATGTTGGGCGCCATGGCCGGCTGCACGCAGCCTTCGAGCATCAGCATCCGGCGCGGGTGCGAGCGGCGCGGCGTGCTTCCCGCGTCCTGCGGCGCCGGCACCTTGCTTTTCAGCGCGCCCGGCAGCAGCGGCCGCGCCAGCTGGCCGAGCTTCATCGCCGGCCCGAACAGCGGGCTGGTCAACCCCGCCTTCAGCGCCTGTCGCACGAGGCGTGCGGCGAGCGGCCGCGGCACCTGTTCCTCGACCACCTTGCGGCCGATGTCGACCAGTCGCCCGTACTGCACGCCGGACGGGCAGGTGGTCTCGCAGTTGCGGCACGTCAGGCAGCGGTCGAGGTGAAGCTGCGTCTTACCGGTGGGCCGCGCGCCTTCGAGCACCTGCTTGATCAGGTAGATGCGGCCGCGCGGCCCGTCGAGTTCGTCGCCGAGCAGTTGATACGTTGGGCAGGTCGCGGTGCAGAAACCGCAATGCACGCACTTGCCGAGGATCTCGGCGGCCTCCTGCCCTTCCGGCGTGTCGCGGATGAAATCGGCGAGGTTGGTCTGCATCTACCCGTCGTACATCCGCCCTAAATTGAAGATGCCGGCCGGATCGAACTCGGCCTTCAGCCGCTTGTGGATGGCGGCGATGGGCCGCGGCAGCGGCGTGAACACGTCGCGCCGTTCGCCGCCGCGGAACCGCGTCGCGTGGCCGCCGAGTGCCGCAGCGCGGGCGCGGATCTCGCCGGCCGGCGCATCGCTGCGCAGCCACCGCTGCGCGCCGTCCCATTCGATCAGTTGCGCGCCGGCAAGATCGAGCGGCTGCGCTGTCGACGGCAGGGCGAGACGCCATAGCGGCGTCGCGCCGTGGAAGAATGGGTCAGTGTGCTCGCGCAGGCCGTGCCACAACGCCGCGCCTTCGGCACGATCGCCGCCGATCTTCTTCTGCGCTTGCGCCACCGCGGCGCGCGCGCCCGACAGCCGCACGTGCAGCACGCCGTCGCGCCAGGCGGTGGCGGAGACCGGCATCGGCTGGCCGGCCCATTCGTTCATCCGCGCCAGTGCCGCGGCTTCATCGAGTTCGAGGCGCAGCGTCGCTTCCGTCACGGGCTTGGGCAGCACTTTCAGCGACACCTCGGTGATCACGCCGAGCACGCCGAGTGAGCCCGCCGCCAGACGCGCGACGTCGTAGCCGGCGACGTTCTTCATCACCGTGCCGCCGAACGAAAGCATCTCGCCGCGGCCGGCGAGCAGCTTCGCGCCGAGCACGAAGTCGCGAACGCCGCCGGCGCTGGCTCGCCGAGGGCCGGCGAGGCCGGCGGCGATGCACCCGCCGACGGTGGCCTCGGCGCCGAAATGCGGCGGCTCGAACGGGAGCATCTGGCCGGCCGCATCGAGCACCGCCTCGAGTTCGGCCAGCCGCGTGCCGCAGCGCGCAGTGATCACCAGTTCGGTCGGCTCGTGCGCGACGATGCCCGCGTACGCGCGTGGGTCGAGCCGCTCGCCGCGGCTGTCGTTGCCGTAGAAGTCCTTGCTGCCGCCGGCAAGAATCAGAAGCGGCGTGCGCGCGGCGGCGGCTGCGCGCACGCGCTCGATCAGTTCGCCCAGGGCTGCGTCGGCCATCGCTCAGTTCGCCGCGAAGTCGCGGACCGAGGCGCAGGCCGACGATCGCGACAGGGCGGTGCGGCGTCGCAGGAGCATCAGAAGCGTTCCAGCTGCGCGAACGGCAGCTTGCCGCCGCTCACCTTCATCCGGCCATACTCGGCGCAGCGATGCAGCGTCGGCACTCCCTTGGCCGGATTGAGAATCCCTGCCGGATCGAAGGCGCGCTTCACCGCCCGGAACTGCTCCAGTTCGGCCGGCGTGAACTGCGAGCACATCTGGCTGATCTTCTCGACGCCGACGCCATGTTCGCCGGTGATCGTTCCGCCGAGCGCCACCGAAAGCTCCAGGATCTCGACGCCGAAGTCCTCGGCCCGCTTCACTTCTTCGGGATCGTTGTCGTTGAACAGGATCAGCGGATGCAGGTTGCCGTCGCCGGCGTGGAACACGTTCGGGCAGCGCAGGCCGTACTTGCCTTCCATCTTCTGGATCGCGCGCAGCATCTCGCCGAGCCGCTTGCGCGGGATCGTGCCGTCCATGCAGTAGTAGGCCGGCGAGACGCGGCCGGCGGCCGGAAAGGCGTTCTTCCGCCCCTTCCAGAACTTCAGCCGCTCGGCCTCCGAGTTCGACACGGCGATGCGCTTCGCACCGGCCTGGTTCAGCACTTCGGTCATGCGCGCGATCTCTTCCTCGACCTCGGCCGCGGTGCCGTCGGACTCGACCAGCAGGATCGCCGCCGCGTCGAGGTCGTAGCCCGCCTTGACGAACGGCTCGACCATCCGGGTGGCGGGCTGGTCCATCATCTCCAGCCCGGCCGGGATGATGCCGGCGGCGATGATCGCCGCCACCGCCTCGCCGGCGACGCCGACGTCGTCGAAGCTGGCCATGATGCAGCGCGCGAGCTGCGGTTTCGGTACCAGCTTGACCGTCACCTCGGTGACGACTGCCAGCATGCCCTCGGAGCCGATCACCAGCGCCAGCAGGTCCAGCCCCGGCACGTCGGGCGCGGTGGAGCCGAACTCGGCCAGGTCACCGTCGCCGGTCACGCCGCGCACCGCCAGCACGTTGTGGAAGGTCAGGCCGTACTTCAGGCAGTGCACGCCGCCCGAGTTCTCGGCCACGTTGCCGGCGATCGTGCAGGCGATCTGGCTCGACGGGTCGGGGGCGTAGTACAGGCCGTAAGGCGCCGCGGCCTCGGTGATGGCCAGGTTGCGCACGCCGGGCTCGACCACCGCCGTGCGCGCCAGCGGATCGATGCGCACGATACGGTTCAGCTTCGCCGTCGACAACAGCACGCCGCCGGCATGCGGCAGGGCGCCCCCGGACAGCCCGGTGCCGGCGCCGCGCGGCACGATCGGCACGCCCAGGTCGCGGCAGATCTTCACCACCGCGACGATCTGTTCCTGCGATTCCGGCAGCACGGCGGCGAGCGGCAACTGCCGGTAGAGCGTCAGCCCGTCGCACTCGTAGGGGCGGGTGTCTTCCTCGCGGTAGAGCACGCAGTGCTCGGGCAGCATCGTGCGCAGCCGCGCCACGACATCACGCTGCCGGCCCGGGTCGACCGGCCCTTCGCCGTCGAGCGGCAGCCGGCCGTAGGGATTCGCTTTTTCCGCAGGGGCGTTCATGGAGCCGAGCTTAAACTCATTTTCGACAGTTTGTTTTGCGAATTGCTTCGGTTTCAAGGGGTTAGCGGG